>JAFUAH010000030.1 GCA_017464345.1 Bacteroidaceae bacterium | reverse complement strand
TTCACGAACTTTGTGTACAGGTTGCACATAATCAGATTGTATAACTTAAAGGTTGGACGCTCTAAGTTACTAAAAATCTGTGATATGTGCAACTTTTTACTATACATTCTTTTTACTGTCTAATTCCGCCAACGGGTTAAATACAATATTTGCAAACGGGTCTAAAAACATATATATGAGACATTTACTTTGCTTTTTAGCAGGATTTTTCCTGATAGGATTTGGCCCACTAAAGGTTGCGGCTCAAAAGTCCGACTACATTAAAAATCTTACGACAAAGGCTAACCAAGGCGATACATCGGCACAAAACAATCTTGGCCTTTGTTATAGAGATGGCAAGCAAGGAGTCGCGCAAGACTACTACCAGGCTGCATTTTGGTTCTCCAAAGCAGCAGAGCAAGGATATGCAGATGCACAAAACGACCTTGGCGTTTGCTATTATAATGGCCAAGGAGTAGCACAAGACTACAGCAAGGCTGTATATTGGTACACCAAAGCAGCAGAGCAAGGAAATAAATATGCACAAAGCAACCTCGGCGGTTGCTATCAAAGTGGCCAAGGAGTAGCGAAGGATTTCAGCAAGGCCGTATATTGGTACACCAAAGCGGCAGAGCAAGGAAATGCATGGTCGCAATACAATCTTGGAAATTGCTATGAATATGGAGTGGGAGTAAGGCAAGACTATTCTCAAGTAAAGAAATGGTACACAAAAGCAGCAGCCAATGGAAACACAGATGCAAAGAAACGTATAGAAGGACTGCAGGAAAGAAAATTGAAGTCGCAAGGTTATAGTGACGTTACTGTGCTGAAGAAAAACGGAAGCACATATTATAAAGTCTGCAATGGAGGGCTATATGGGTTGTTGTCAGCTGAAGGCAAAGTGATTATCCCCACAGAAATGGAGGACTTAAAGGAGGCTGGCGGTGGCTATCTGAAGTTCAAGGTGAACGGATTCTGGGGAGTAATGAATTATCAGGGGACAACTATTATACCTTCGAGCAGGGGATATACTTCCATCGGAAACTATATAAGCAGTCAAAAGAGTTTCCCATACACGATGTTGGGCTATAAGGGAGAATGTGACTATACGGGGAAGGAACTATCGCGCATAAAAACAGCCACGCCACAACAACAGGCAAAAACTACATCACAGACATCTACGACAAGCAACCAACAAAACACACAAACACAACAGCGTCAGCCTGTTCCCATGCAGGTTTGGGCACAATGTGCTAGTTGCCTTGGTTCTGGACTATGCCATATTTGTCATGGTGGACGCGGGCAATTACGTGATGGCAGTTGCTTCGTTTGCGGTTATTCAGGACGCTGTACATACTGTGCAGGACAGGGTGGACATTACGAAATAGTATATCAATAGATTCCTCTATCAACTTCACTCCCGAATTTAAGAATATACGTCAAGACCTTTGAACTATCCTATCATCCCGGGCGACGCAGTTGCTGCGCCATGTCGTCCATCCACGGAGCGACGTGCTCGAAGTACATGCGGTAGCCCTCACACAGATAGTTGCGGCCGTCAGGGCGAATGCGGTTCTTGGGGCACTCGCCGTTGCAGGCGAAGAGCCATTCGCACTGACGGCACTCATCGACGAGACCCTCCTGCTTCATGCGCCCGAACTGGGTCTGCTGGGGGCCGTACATCATCTCTACGAGGGGCGTGTCGTGCAGGTTTCCGAGTTTGTACAGGGGGAAGACGAAGTGGTCGCAGGAATAAACGTCGCCGTTCCACTCCATGACGGCGGCATGGCCGCACGAGCGGGCCATGGTGCATACACCGGGCACTACGCCACACCAGTTGCAGAGGGTGGCATCGAAGATTTGCACAAAGACGTTGCCCACGTCGTCCAGCTGGAGCCATTCGTCGAAGACACCGCACAGGAACTCGCCCCACTGGCGGGGACGGACGTTAAAGGGGGCCACCGTGCCGTCGGGCATTTGCTCCACGATGGGCGTGAATTGGAGGTAGCGACACTGGAGGTCGTCGCGGAAGAAACGGTAGAAGCCGACAGGGTCGTCGCCGTTGATGTCATTCACGACGGCCATGGCGTTCCACTCCACTTGGAAGCGGTTGAGCATGTCGATGCCATGGCGTACTTTGGCCCACGTAGGGCGGTCCTGCCGCGTGCGGCGATAGTGGTCGTGAACTTTCTGTGGACCGTCGATGCTGACACCCACCAGCCACCCCTCGTCGTGCAGGAAGCGGGCCCAGTCCTCGGTGACGAGGGTGCCGTTGGTCTGTATGCAGTTGGAGATGTGCTTGTCCCCGGCGTACTTCTTCTGTAGCTCCACGGCACGGCGGAAGAAGGAGAGCGGGCGCATCATGGTCTCGCCGCCGTGCCAAGTGAAGAGCACTTCGTCGGTGGTCTGCGCCCCGATGTATTCGCGAGTGAAGTGCTCAAGCAACTGCTCGCTCAGGATGTGGCGCGGCTCGTGGGCATAGAGTTTTTGCTTGTCCAGATAGTAGCAGTATTGGCAAGCTAGATTGCAGTGTGCACCCACGGGTTTCAGCATCACGTACAACGGTCGGGCGAAGGGGGAAGCAAGCATAGTCTTTTAATCAATAACCAATCACCAATCACCATTAACCTCAAAAAATATGCTTCCCATAGTTGTAGCCCCCGAGGTCCAGCAGTTCGCGGTCGAGCGACATGCGGCGGCGGAAGTCTTGGAAGTCCTTGTCGGCCTGCTGTGTCCATCCTGCCTCGGCCACGGCCATCAGGCGCGGCAGGGCCAGGTACTCCAGATAGTCGGCCGTGGCCACCCACTCGCACCAGAACGTGGCCTGCACGCCCCAGTAGAAGGGTTGCAGTGCTTCGGGCACGTCGGTTGGTACGGGCACGTAGTTGTAGCAGCGCTCCACCGTGTCGTCGCCCTGTCCGGCCCCATCTGGCTCACCGGGGGCGGTGCTCTGCTTGCGGTTGATGTAGTAGCTGCCCGCGTTGGTGTGGAACTCGGTCACCACGTTTAGCAGGCCCTGTTCGGCGGCCATGCGTGCTGCCCGTTGGCAGGGATGCCAACAGAAGATGATGGGCCGATTGCGTCCGACGCGCTCCAGGTCGGCTCCCTGTGCGGTGATGCTCTCGTTCCAGAGGATGGTGCGCTTGCCGCGCTCGGCCAGGTAGGTGGTCATGTCCTCGATAAAGCGGCTTTGAAGCGTGCGAAAGTTGGGTAGGCCCTCGCTCTCCACGAGCCGCTGGCAGTCGGCGTTCTGCTTCCAGGCATCGGTGGGGCACTCGTCGCCGCCGATGTGGAAGTAGGGGCCGGGGAAGATGTCGCACAGTTCGCCCAAAATGTGCTTTGCAAATGCCACGGCACGCGGGTTGGCCACGTTCAGCACCTCACGACTGACGCCACCTTTCGTCCATACGGAGGGTGGATTCGCAGGGTCGCAACTGTACTCAGGGTAGGCGGCCAGTGCGGCCACGAAGTGCCCGGGCATATCCACCTCCGGGATGACGGTGATGTGGCGCTGGGCGCAGTACTCCACCACCTCGCGCATCTCGGTCTTGGTGTAGAAGTAGGGGCCGTAGGGGCGGTCGGTCCAGTAGGTGCCACGCTGCATATCCACCACACGGCAATTGGGTGCCGTGGCACCGACGGTGGTCAGGCGCGGATACTCTTCTATCTCGGCACGCCAGCCTTGGTCGTCGGTCAGGTGCCAGTGGAAGTAGTTCATCTTGTAGGCCGCCATGAGGTCTATCATGCGCTTCAGTTCGCTGACGGGGAAGAAGTGGCGACTGACATCGAGCATGAAGCCCCGGTAGGCGAAGCGGGGTTCGTCCTGGACGGTGATGCAGGGCAGGGTGTAGCACTTACCGGCATCGTATCGGCGGGCCATGACGTTGGCCGGAAGTATCTTCTTCAATGACTGGAAGGCGTAGAAGAAGCCGCTCGTGGTGGTGGCCTCGACGAGGATGCCCTGGGTGGTCACTTGCAGACGGTAGCCCTCGGCGGCACAGTCGGCTACGTGGCGCAGTCGTATCAGTCCGTCCCCTGTGCTGTGGGCTTCGGCCTGGAGACCTGTGGCCGCGTTGAGGTCGCTCACGAAGCGGGCTGCCTCACGGCTGATGCTATCGGGTAGCGAGCCGTAGGCCACAGTCAGGCGGGGCGGCAGGGTGAGCTGCCCGTCATTGACAACTGCGCTCTTGGGGCGTGGGGTGAGGTTTACGAAGGACTGGGCCGAAGCAATCAGTGCGGTGGCCAGCAGCAGTGCAGTCAGCGTCTTTTTCATGAGGCGTATAGTGTGTTTAGAGATTCTGATTTTGTCGTCTTACGGGATACCATACT
Organism: Bacteroidaceae bacterium; assembly: GCA_017464345.1. Classification (GTDB taxonomy): domain Bacteria; phylum Bacteroidota; class Bacteroidia; order Bacteroidales; family Bacteroidaceae; genus Physcousia. The sequence continues at coordinate 77,357 of JAFUAH010000030.1, read as the reverse complement.
ACCAGTGCGCTGACGGCCATGACAGTGAGGAAGATGAGTACCAGGTCCCAAATTTTCACCACCACAGGATAGGCTTCGACTATGAACGACCCCTCGCTCTGGCCCATGCTGACGATGCCATAGTGCTGTTGTACCCAGCAGAGCAGCACACCCAGGCCTATACCTGCCAACGCTCCGAACATGCTTATCATGTTTCCTTCGATGGTGAAGATGAGGCGGATGGCCGAGGGAGGGGCCCCCAGGTTGTGTAGGGTCTGTATGTCGCGCTGCTTGTCTATCATGAGCATGGAAAGCGAGCCGATGATGTTGAAACTGGCGATAAAGAGGATGAATGTCAGGAATACGTAGGCCAAGAGTTTCTCTATCTTCATGATGCGGAATACGTCCTCTTGCTGTTCGTAGCGATCCTGCACCACGAAGCGGCTGCCCAGCGTGTTAGCTATGTCGCGCTGGGCACGACTTATATTGGTGCCGGGACGAAGCCGGATTTCGGCCTGCGAGATGCGTCCCTCTTGGTCAAAGAGATGCTGGGCAAACTGGAGAGAGGTGATGAGGTAATTGGCATCGTACTTGGTCTGTTTCACCTGGAAGACGTAGCCCGAACTGAGCAGTTCATCGTTGTTGAAACTGCTTAGTGGGTTGGCCATATTCACGCGCTCTCCACGTTTGGGGGCGAAAATTTGCAAGGGAGGGTCAAAGTCGGTGCGCAGGCCCAGCTGTATGGCCAGTTGTATGCCGGGAATGCAGTATTCCAGCACGTCGGCGTGCAAGGCCAGTTCCTCTTCCTCCTCCCAGGCCGGGTAGAGCAAGTGGGGGAGGTTGAGCTGGCGGTCGAAATTGTCGTCCATGCCCTTGACGGTGACCACTGTTTGTTTACCGTCGCGTACCACCAGTGCCTGATCCTCGAGACAGAGTGTCAGCACGTCCACGTCAGGATGCCGTCGCAGTTGCTCTATGGCTTTGTCCTTGATGCTGAGCGTGCGTCCTTCAGCCAGGGTCACCTTCAGTTGTGGGTCGAAATCCGTGAAGAGGTCGGCCACCAAACTGTGGAAGCCGTTGAACACACTTAGCGTGCACACCATGGCCAGTGTGGCGATGGCCACACCGCAGGCCGAAATGGCGGAGATGATATTGATGGCGTGGTGGCTCTTGCGTGAGAAGAGGTAGCGCCAGGCGATGAATATCTTATAGTTCATAGTTCACAATTCACAGTTCATAGTGAATCCTCTTGTCTCTTGCCCCTTCTCAATTCTCACTATGAACTGTGAACTGACGGTGTACCACCGCCTAATAGTTCGTCGATGTGCTCGGCATAGTCCAGTGAATCATCGACGAAAAACTTCAGTTCGGGGATGATGCGCAGCTGATGGCGCATGCGGCTGCCCAGCTCATAGCGCACCTGCTTCTGGTTGGCATTGATGTTGTTCACGATTTCCTCGGCGCGTTCGCTGGGGAATACGCTCAGATAGGCACGGCAGACGCTCATGTCGGGGCTGATGCGGCAAACGGGCACGCTGACCAGCACACCATGCATCTGGCGGGTCTGTGCCGCAAAGATTTCGCTCAGTTCCTTTTGTATCAGCCGGGCCACTTTGTTTTGTCTTGTTGTATCCATAGGGCTTTATTTTTTTCTTATTAAGGTTAATCCGTCGCGTACGGGCACTATCACCTTTTCCACCCGCTGGTCTTGGGCCAGCAGGTCGTTAAAGCGTTTGATACCCCATGTCTGAAGGTCGCTTTCGCGGGTGTCGGTTTCCAACACGTGGCCGTACCACAGGGTATTGTCGGCCAGGATGTAGCCACCCGGTCTCATGCGTGGCAGCAACATTTCGTAGAATTCTACGTAGTGCCGCTTGTCGGCATCGATAAAGGCCATGTCTATGTCCGTCAGTCCCATTTTGGGGATGAGCTGCAGGGCATCCCCGATGTGTAGCCGTATGCGTTCGGCATAGTCCGAGCCTTCGAGCCATGGACGAGTGAAGTCCTCCTGTTCGTCGTATATCTCGAACGTGTGCAACAGGGCATCTTCCGTCAGTCCCTCGGCTATGCACAGTGCCGAGTATCCGCTGAAAGTACCCAGTTCCACAGCCAGCCGGGGCCGTATCATCTGAGTGAGCATCTTCAACAATCGGCCCTGAACATGACCACTCGCCATCTGTCCGTATGACAAGCGCAACTGTGTGTCGCGGTACAGGCGGTGGAGATAGTCATCTTCAGGGTCAATATGCCGGACGATGTAGTCGTCTAAATTATCAATTATCAATTGTCAATTAATTAACCTCGTTATCCCAGCAATCCCTCCAAGGCCACGCGATAGGAGTCCAGGCCGAAGCCCGTCACGATACCACGGCAGGCGGGGCTAATCATGCTCTTGTGGCGGAATTCCTCGCGGTTGAAGACGTTAGAGATATGCACCTCCACGACGGGAGTATTGATGGCCTTGATGGCATCCATGATGGCGATGCTGGTGTGGGTGTAGGCACCGGCATTCAGAATGATGCCATCGCACTTGCCGAAGCCGGCCTCATGCAGTTTGTCAATCAGTGCGCCTTCCATGTTGGACTGGAAGAAGTCGAGGCGTACGTCGGGATAGCGTTCGCGCAGTTTCTCCAGATAGGATTTGAAGTCGTGCACACCGTAGATTTCGGTTTCCCGCTTGCCCAATAGATTCAGGTTGGGGCCGTTCATAATCAGAATCCTTTTCATAGTATGTGCTTTAAATGGTTTATGATACGGACAAAGATAGAAAATAAACTGCAAATTGTAAAATCTATATGGCAATTTTTACATGAAAAGGCAAAAAACGGGGCTGATTAGGGGCATCTCCGTCAGTGTATGACAATGATGCGGCAGACGACGGCCTTCTTGCCGTCCGCCGTGTTGGCTATGACGAAGTAGACACCACTGGCCACGCGCCGTCCGCTCTTGTTAGTCCCATTCCACGTGAAGGTGCCGCCGTTCGATGTGCCGCTCCATACGAGCTGGCCCGTGCTGCTGCATATTTTCACCTCACTGTCGCGTGGCAGTCCGCGCACGGCTATGGTTCCTTGGTAGTCTGGGCCTACGGGGTTCGGGTAGGCTACCACGTCGTCGCCCACCAGGTCGTCGGCTCCGTCGGTGGCATCACCCACGTAGGAGCACAGGCCCACGTCGGTGCCAATCATCACCACACCCGTGGTGGGATGGATGGCAATGCACTGGATGTTGTCGGAGGGCAGTGGCGAATTGTCGGCCAGGAAGTGGTGAATCATCTCCTGTCCATCGGCACTGACGAGATAAATACCGTTGGCATTGGTGCCTATCCACTTGCGGTTGGCTCCGTCCACGGCTATGCAGGTGATGACTACGCCCGAGAGCAGATAGTCTGCCAGCCCACTGCCGTCGTTACGTGAAATCTTGATTTGCTCGAAGGCAAAGTCTGTATCGAAGTACTGCGTCGGGTCGTTGATGACGAACAGCCCCAACTGGGTGCCGCACCAGATGCGTCCGTCCAGATCCTCAGTCATGCAGTAGAATTCGTCGGGCGAATAGCTGGTGCCGTCCTGATTGATGATGGTGGAACGCAGGATGTGCCGGTCGTCACGCACGGTGTTGAGTGTGCCGTTGGTGTCGAAGCCGAAGAATCCGCGTCCGTCCATACGCCGGCTGACGAGGAACTTCACTCCGCTGGTGGTGAAAAGGTAGTCGTCGGGTGTCTCCACACCGTTTATTTCATCGTAGTACAGGGCCAGCCAGCGACCAGACGGTTGCAGGATGCGCACGATGGTGTCGGTTTGTTGGTTCATCAGCCACAGATTGCCGTCACTGTCGTACTGCAGTCCCGTGCAGCCTACATAGTTCAGGCCCAGTGAGTTGCCGTTTATGACAATTTGCTGCAGCGGACTGTTGTCGCTGTTGTATAGGCCCACGAACTTGCCGTTGCGGTACTCGTAGAGTCCTGTCCGGTAGGGGCTGGCAAAGTGATGGGTGGGGTCGTTGGGATCCTGCACCAGATGGGTGGTGTTCCAGTGGTGCAGAGTGGGATATTGTTGTGCAGGTCCCTCCTCGTCGAAGTTGGTCCACTGACCCTCCTCGTAGTACATCGCCGTGGCGGGATTGAAGATGCTGTAGGGTGTGTTGAGGCCTCCAGCCACGAGTAGTCGGTCACCTACGTACTGCATCCGGAAGGCCAAGTCGCGCACTGGGCTGTTTGGGCGGATGCTACCTACTATCTCCGTCGGTACTCCGTCCGTCATCCGATACCCTTTCAGACCGCTCATACCCTCGCTTACCCAGTAGGTGCCGTTGGCATAGGAGACGTCCTTCCACTGGTGTCCGGAGATGGGGATTTGGGTTCTGGCCCAGTCCTGAGTGTAGGCGTAGGCATTGTCGGCCGTGGCATATACCAGCAGTCCGCCCGTGCTCTTCAGCAGTGTGGTTCCGGACAGGACACCCTGGAATTCATTGTTTTCGATACGGAATAGGATATTGTTCCACAATACGTAGATTCTGCCGCTGTGTGCGACCATGGCTTTATAGGAATTGTCGCTTCTTGAGACCACCAATTCCCAGTTTGTGAGGAGGTGGCGGTTCTTCTCCGTAGAGTGGTAGATGCCCTTGTTCGTGGCAATGTATAGGTTGCCGTCCATGAGTGTTATAGCCTGTACGTTCACCCCCAGGCGGTAGGTGTCGCGGATGATGCCTTCTCCCATGTCCAGGGTGAAGTAGCCGAATCCTGTGCAGATGTAGGCTGTCTGGCCGTCCACGTAGATGTTGTTTACGTATTTGTCGGCCAGTGTGCTATTCTTCAGGCTGGCAATGTTTTGCACATTGTCATCCAGGTCCATCAGGTCGATGTTGCCATTGTCGTAGACGAGGATGAGTCGCTTGGCCTGTGCGCTGTAGGCTATGTGTTTGATTTCGATGTCGTTCAGGTCGTTCAGGCTATCGTAGGTGCGTACCGAGGTGTCTTCGCTGTCGTAGCGCATAAGGTTGCCGTTACACAGGGTGTATACACTCTTTCCAGCCACCACGTTCTGATCGGCTATCCAGTAGGAGGGGTATACCTGCCACTCCCCGATTTGCTGGGCATGGAGGGAGGAGATGCCGAAGAGGGAGTACAGCAGATGGAGTGTAAATAGCAAGAGCAGCATCCGTGCTTGACGCAGGAAGGTGGCCAGTTTCTGTGTAGCCCGTCCGCGGTGGCTGATGCGGTTCTTTTCCTGTATCCCCATTTCGGCAAAGCTCATGCCAGTCTCCGTAGGGGCGAAGATGGGGTCGTAGCCAAAGCCGTCGTTGCCTGTCTTCTCCTTCAGGATTTCGCCTTCTACGATACCTTCAAACAGATGTTCCTTACCGCCTTGGATGAGAGCGATGGCAGTGCGGAAGCGGGCACGGCGGTTGGGCTGGCCCTCCAGTTTGTCCAGCAGACAACGGATGTTGGCCTCCGAGTCGTGGCTGTCGCCATAGCCATTCATGGCGCCAAAGCGTGCAGTGTAGATTCCGGGTGCTCCGTCCAGTGCCTCCACTTCCAGGCCCGTGTCGTCGGCAAAGCAGTCCACGCCGTAGTGCTCGGCGATGTAGCGAGCCTTTTGCAGGGCATTTCCCTCCAGCGAGTCAGCCGTTTCGGGAATGTCCTCATGGCAACCGATGTCCAGAAGTCCCTTGACGTCGAATTGCCCGGCCAGTATTTGCCGGATTTCACACAATTTGTGTTCGTTGTTGGTTGCCATGATAAGTTGTTTCATCCTTTTTTGATTTTGTCGAATCCCTCGCCGAAGACACCCTCCACATTGCTCATGGTGACGAAGGCCTTGGGGTCGATGATTCGGATTAGTTGGAAAATGAGTCGGCTCTCCTGCTTTTTGGCCATGATGAGCAGCACGTTTCGCCCTTCCTTGCTGTACCAGCCCTCGCCGTGCAGCACGGTTACGCCGCGATCCACTTTGTCGTTCACGGCCTGTGCAATCTCGGCATAGCGTTCGGAGATGATGGTGAACTGTACGCTCTGGCGGGCACCGTTCACCACGTAGTCGATGACGTTGATGGAGATGAACAGGGTGATGTAGCAGGCCACGAGGCGCTCGATGTCGCGGAAGATGAGGTAGGACAGGCTCACCACGAAGACATCGACAAAAAGCATGGCACGTCCCAGCGATATGTCGCGGTACTTGTTTACCGTCAGGGCCACGATATCGGTTCCGCCCGTGCTACCGCCGGCCAGGAACACAATGGCCAGTCCCACACCCTCAACCATAGCCCCGATGACACAGGCCATGAACACCTGGTCGCCCACCAGATGTTTTAGGTATTCCTTCCCGTTCGGACCAATCTCGGTCAGGGCAGCCTGGATGTAGTCTATCAAGAACGAGACGACCACGGTGGCGATGATGGTACGTACGCAGAACCGCCAGCCCAGGGTGTACCAGGCCATGAGTATCAGCACCACGTTAATGAGGAAGAAAGAGTAGCCGGCATGAAACCCTGTGGCATAGTAGATGAGGGCCGAGATACCAGCCACACCACCGCTCATAATCTGGTAGGGCAGCATGAAGCATGTGTAACCAATCGAGAAGATGACTAACCCGATGAATATCTTCAAATAAGAAAAAATCAACTCCTTAATCATAGGTTGCTAGTTACTGGTCTTAAGAGTCCTATTGGTCTTATGCCTCCTTACTTTATCCTGTTGAATCCCAGGCCATACACGCCTTCCACGCGGCTCGACGAGACGAAGGCCGCCGGGTCTACTTCCTGTATCAGGCGTAGGATGCTAATATGCTCATGGCGGTGAGCCATCAGTATCATCACATTCATGGGAGCGTGGCTGTAGCAGCCCTCACCGTTCAGCTGTGTCATGGTGTGCCCTGTGTGCTCACGGATGACGCGGCTCATCAGTTCGCCCTTCTGGGTCATGATGATGAGCTGCACATCCTGCTTGGCCGAGTTGATGACCATGTCAGCGGCGTAGGTATAGACAAACAGCGTGACGTAGCCGAACACCACCATGTGCCATGCATCATCCGGATATTTGACCTTGAAGATGAAGTAGCTGGAGCCGATGACCAAGAGGTCGAGGTAGAGCAGTACACGCCCGAAGGAGATGGGTTTGTACTTGTTCACAATGGCGGCTACGATGTCCCATCCGCCGGTGACACCGCCGGAGAGGAAACACAGGCCCACGCCCACGCCGTTGATGAGTGCGCCCAGCACACAGGCCATGGTGCTTTCGTTGGGTCCCAGGATTTGTATGAACTGTCCGTCGTCACCCGTCATCAGGCGCTGGCCGATTTCCAGGAAGAAGACCATGGAAGCTACGGCGTAGCCAGTCTTCAGTGTGAACTTCCAGCCCAGTTGCCATAGGGCGAACGCGAGCAGTATGCCGTTACCTATCAGCACGGCCAGGCTCATGGGGAACCCTGTGGCATAGTACAGAATGGAGCAGACGCCCACCCATCCGCCTGTGGGGATGCGGTAGGGCAGCAGGAAGACGGTCCACCCGGCCATGTAGATGGCCATACCGAGGTTCAGATACAGGAAATCTTTTGAGAAGTCCCATGCCCTTTTGAGGGCTTTGTTTGGATTCTGTGGCATAACGCTCAATTTTCAAATTTCAACTTTCACGCGGGCTTAATCACGATGTTCACGATTCTGCCGGGCACGACCACGGTCTTCACCACCGTCATGCCGTCCAGGTACTTCTGAGCCTCGGGGGCTGTGAGGGCAGTCTTTTCTATCTCTTCCTTCGACATGTCGGCGGCCAGTTCCAGGGTGAAGCGCACCTTGCCGTTGAACTGCACGGGCATCTTCACCGTTGATTCCACCAGATACTTTTCGTTGAACACGGGCCACTGGGCGTCGCATACGGAGCCCCTGTCCTCCTTGCCGGGGAATTTGTCTCCCAGGGCCTCCCACAGTTCTTCGGCGATGTGGGGGCAGAAGGGGGCTATCAGGCTCACCAGCGGTTCCAGCACGTGGCGGCTGCGGCACTTCTGGTTGGTGAGTTCCGTGGTGGCCACCATGAAGGCGGGAATCGAGGTGTTGTAGCTGAATTCCTCGATGTCGGCCGAGACCTTTTTGATGAGCCGGTGCAGCGACTTCAGGTTGTCGGCCGTGGGCTCGCTGTCGTCGGCCTGCAGGTTGCCCTCCTTGTCCCAGAAGAGCATCCAGAACTTCTTCAGGAAGCGGTGACAACCGTCGATGCCGGCTACGTCCCAGGGCTTCGACTGCTCGATGGGGCCGAGGAACATCTCGTAGAGGCGGAGTGTGTCGGCACCGTAGTTGGTGCATATCTCGTCGGGGTTCACCACGTTGTACTTCGACTTGGACATCTTCTCCACCATCTGCAGGACGATGTACTTGCCTTCGGCATTCGTGACGAATTCTGCATCACGGAATTCCGGCATCCACTGGCGAATCTTTTCCACGTCCAGTTCCTTGCCGGAGACGGTGCTGATGTCGGTGTAGATGGGGTCTGCCTCTTCGCCTTGGTAGAAGTAGCGGCTCTTCTTGGCAGCGTCGTCGTACTGCACGTCCAGCAGGTCGTAGCAGACGTATCGGTTTGTGCCCTTGATGCGGAAGACGAAGCTCGACCAACCCTGAATCATGCCCTGGTTGATAAGTTTCTGGAAGGGCTCGTCCTTCTTGCTCACGCCCAGGTCGAAGAGGAACTTGTTCCAGTATCGGCTGTAGATGAGGTGGCCGGTGGCATGTTCCGAACCGCCGACATAGAGATCCACGTTCTGCCAGTAGGCGGCAGCCTCTGGGCTGAGCAGTGCCTTGTCGTTCGTCGGGTCCATATAGCGCAGATAGTATGCGCTGGAGCCGGCAAAACCGGGCATTGTGTTGAGTTCCAGAGGGAAGACCGTCTTCTCGTCGATGAGTGCCTTATCTACAATCTGGCGGTGCTGTTCGTCCCAGGCCCACACCTGAGCATTGCCCAGTGGGGGCTCTCCGGTTTCGGTGGGCAGGAACTTCTCCACGTCGGGCAGTTCGATGGGCAGGCATTCCTCGGGCACCATGGTGGGGATGCCCTGTTTGTAATACACGGGGAAGGGTTCACCCCAGTAGCGCTGACGGCTGAAGATGGCATCGCGCAGACGGTAATTGACCTTGATGCGTCCCAGGTGGTGAGTCTCGACGAAGCGCTTCGTCTCGGCGATGGCCTCCTTGATGCTGAGGCCGTTGAGACACAGGCGTTCGCCATCGTACAGGACGCTCTTGTCGTCGCTGACGGGAGAGTTGATGACGATGCCTTCTTTGGCATCATAGCTCTCCTGGCTCACGTCGGCCCCCTCCACCAAGGGGATGATGGGCAGGTCGAAGTGCTTGGCAAAGGCATAGTCGCGACTGTCGTGTGCAGGCACAGCCATGATGGCACCGGTGCCATAGCCGGCCAGGACGTACTCTGCGATGTAGATGGGGCAGCGGTCACCCGTGATGGGGTTGATGCCGTACGCACCGCTGAAGACACCCGTCACGGTGTGGTCAATCATGCGTTCGCGCTCGGTGCGGCTCTTCACGTACGAGAGATATGCATCGACGGCAGCCCGCTGTTCGGGCGTCGTCACTTTATCGACGAGTTCGCTCTCCGGAGCCAGCACAAAGAAGGTGACGCCGAACATGGTGTCGGCACGGGTGGTGAAGATGGTGAAGCTGCCTTCCTGCTCTCCTGTGGCGGAGAGGGTGTAGGGAATCTCCACTTCCGTACCCTCCGAACGGCCTATCCAGTTGCGCTGGGTTTCCTTGATGCTCTCGCTCCACTGGATGGTGTCCAGCCCGTCCAGCAGTCGCTGGCTGTAGGCACTGATGCGCAGGCACCACTGGCGCATCCGCTTCTGCTCCACGGGGTAACCACCGCGTTCCGAAACGCCGTTCACCACCTCGTCGTTGGCCAGCACCGTGCCCAACTCCGGGCACCAGTTCACCATGGTCTCGCCGAGGAAGGCCAGACGGTAGTTCATCAGCACTTCGCTCCTCCGCCGTTCGTCCCACGATTTCCACTCTTCGGCGGTGAATGTCAGTTCCTCGCTCTGTGCAACGTCCAGTGCCTCAGTGCCTTTTTCCTCGAAGTGGCGAATCAGGTCATCGATGGGCTGTGCCTTCTGGCATGTGTTGCAGAAGTAACTCTGGAACATCTGCTGGAAGGCCCACTGTGTCCAGTGGTAGTAGGCGGGGTCGCAAGTGCGCACCTCGCGGCTCCAGTCGAACGAGAAGCCAATCTTGTCCAACTGTTCGCGGTAGTGGTCGATGTTGGCAAAGGTGCTTATCTGGGGGTGCTGCCCGGTCTTGATGGCATGCTGTTCGGCGGGCAGTCCGTAGGAGTCGTAGCCCATGGGATTCAGTACGTTGTATCCCTGCTGCCGCTTGTATCGGGCATAGATGTCACTGGCGATGTAGCCGAGCGGATGGCCCACGTGCAGTCCCGCGCCGCTGGGGTAGGGGAACATGTTGAGCACATAGAATTTGGGCCGTGTGGCATCCTCCGTCACGCGGTAGGTCTGCTGTTCCACCCAGCGCTGGTGCCATTTCTTTTCAATCTCTCTGAAGTTGTATTCTTTTGCCATATTGTCTTGGTGATTTATTTTCGCGCACAAAGATACAACAATAAATTAAGAATTAAAAATTAAGGATTAAAAATCGACACTAACGCGTACTTAAATCTTTGCTGGTGGCTTGCAGGATGGCCTTGCCGCGCCGGATGAGGTCGGGGGCGTCGCCCACGAGGGCGTGGTCGGCGGTCAGGTCGTAGACCACGAAGCGGGTGCTGTCGAGCAGGGAGAAACCGTTGTTGAAGGTGTGGTAGGCAAAGGGTTGTGTGTAGTTCTGGGAGAGCACGTCGCGGCTGAACAGATACTCGCCGTGCGGCAGTCCCAGCTGGCCCAGCAGGGTGGCGGCCAGGTCGCTCTGGTTGCAGACGATGTCCACTTCGCGAGGCTCGCGAATGGCCCCTCCCATCCACAGCACGGGGATGTGCATCTTCAGGGCCGTGTTTTCATCGACGCCCTGGTACGTTATGCCGTGGTCGGGCACGAAGATGACGAGCAGGTTGTCCCATTGGGGCAACTGACGGAGGTCGGCAATGAAGCGTTCCATGCACCCGTCCAGATAGTTGAAGGCATTCTCCACGGGGTCGGCCATCCGGTGCGTGGGAACGTCCCACGGCTGGTGGCTCGAAAGGGTATTATACCCGATGAGATGGGGCTTTTTTGACGATTCGTCCCACTGGCTCACCTCCTGTGCAATATGGTGGAAGACGATGCTGTCGCACACGCCCCACTGGGCTGTCCGCTGCTCCTGCCGGGTGAAGTCCTCCTTGGCCGTCAGCCGTTCGAATCCGGCATTGATGAGGTAGCTCTTCTTCTTCGTGAAGTTGATGTCGCCGCCGTAGTAGTAGTGGGTGTCGTATCCGGCCTGTCGCAACGAGCGGGCCAGCCCAGGCAGGGAGCGGTTTTTGGAGGGAATTTTCTGCAGCGACATGGTGGGGAAGGCCTCATGTCCGGCCCAGATGCTCACGGTGGCGCGGTCGGTGCGGAAGGAGTTGGCGTAGCACTGCGAGAAGTAGATGCCCTGGTCCGTCATCCGGTTGAAGTGAGGCATGATGTCGTCGCGTCCGCCGATTTTCGTGAACTGTCCGGCTGCACTTTCCAGCATCACCAGGATGATGTTGGGCCGCTGGGTGCGCAAGAGGGTGTCGGGGCGGACAGTCTCGGTGGGGAACAGCCCTTCGAGCAGCCGTGCACACTCCTCGTCCGTGAAGTAGTGGTACTGGACGTCGGAGCGCATGGTGCTCTCGAACGATGAAAGGAAGCTGAAGACGGGGTTCACGGCCGAGTGGTTGAGGAAGGGGGTCTGGGAGTAATAGACCTGTCCGATGTTGGTGGTCGATTTGTCCAGGCCGCCGCGTATGCCTATGAAAATCAGCGGAGTGGCCGCGATGCACAGGCCGCCGTAGATGGCCTTGTCGCGTCGTCCCTTCAGGGGGCGCAGGTCGGGCACCAGCAGCCAGTGGAGCCAGGTGAGGAGACCTATGAGGCCCAGTAGCCCGACAAGTCCCGCTACGAGCCATCCCCAGCGCACGCTGGCGGCAGCTCCGGCGGGGTTGGTGAGATATTGCAGACAGGTGGCGTCGAGCTTGAACTCCCAGTGAGGGTAGAGTGCCGTGTCGGCAGCGAAGGCCAGGGCGAAGGCTGCGGCCACAGCGGTGAACCACACCCTCAGTGCCACCCAGAGACTGCGCCCCACGTACCAGATGCTGACGATGGTGAGCAGCAGCGGCACCACCAGGAAATAGAGTCCCGTGGAGAGGTCGAGCGTCAGTCCGTGGCGCAGGACGTCGGCCACGTCGCCCAGGGTGAAGGGGTGGTCGGCCCGGTTGCAGTACATGAAGACCAGCTTGGCCACGAGGAACAGGGCCACGGTGAGTCCGTAGGTTTTCAGTAGGAAGGAGATTCTCTGTTTCATCGTCTTTGCGTTTTTCACGGCAAAGATACGGAATAATTCTTGAATCTTCATTCTCCCCACTCTTCATTTTTCATTCTCTTCACGGTTCCCCCAGAATGCTGAAGATGATTTCCACCTGGCGGGGTGTGAAGGAGTGCTGTCGGCTCTGGTAGCCGCATTCCCGGAGTTGTGCTGTCAGTTCCGGGTTCATCTGTATCCAGCGTTGCAGGCTGCGGCGTGCCGCATCCGGGCTCACGCTGTTGGGGAAATAGGCCACGGCCAGTTCTCCCTTGCTCCACCCCGTGGTGTGGGGTGGCATGTACTCCGTATGTTTCATGGGTCAGCCTCAGAAGACGGTCATGGCCACCAGCACCATCATGCAGACGGCAGTCACTCCGGCCAGTTCCATCAGTTCGTTCATATTCTCTACCAGGTTGGTCTGCTCGTTGGCAGTGCGGTTGTTGGTCATGATTCGGATGAGCTTTTCCATAGTATCGAAATTTAATTGTTTATCAGTTCGATTATTTTTCTGATGCAAAGTTATAAATAATTTTATAAACCAACAAATAAAATATAAGAAAAATGATAAAATAGGCAAATAATTTTTGTCCACGAGCGCTGATACCGTCCCGTGCGGGTCTGACCTTCGTCCCGTGCAGGTCGGGGAGCCAAGCCGTACAGGACTGGTCTCAGGCCCGGGCGAGACGGAGCCTCTACCTGCCCACGTGCGCACACGCGCAGTACCTTATAAATAATATATCTCCTCCCTCCCTGCCCCAGCTGACTTTTCAGTGGTCGCGTGGGAAACGTACATTAACGTACAAATCGTGACAGTTTCGTACATTAACGTACAAATCGCGACATTGCCCCCTGCGCCATGTCGTAACTTTGCATCGTGATTCGAACCACAACCCCTGTCAGAGGCCAATGACAAAAGAGAACTTTAACAACTTAAAAAAACACAAAAACATCAACAACCTAAAAACTTAAAAAAACTATGGCAATCAATTACAGTCTATCCGCACGTTTGTCCAACCCCTCGGACAAGAATTCAGAAAAGCGCGTCTATCCCATCGCGCAGTATCAGGACCTCCTGGACCTGAAGGAACTGGCCGGCCACGTGGCCGCTCACGGGTCTCCCTTCTCCAAGGGCACCATCATGGGCATCCTCACCGACACCGTGGCCTGCATCCGCGAAAATCTGCTCCTCGGCCACAAGATTCAGCTCGGAGACATGGGCGCCTTCTTCGTCACTCTCTCCAGCGAGGGCGCTGAGTCGGCCGACACCTTCACCCCCAGCCTGATAACGGGCGTGAACGTACGCTGGGCCGCGAGCGACGAATTCAAGAGCCTGCTCGGCGAAGCCTCTTTTCGTCAGGTAGCCACCCGCGAAATCCAGGCCCTGGGGCGCAAGAACATGCGCGAGGCCGTGGACGAAGTGCTGGGCACCACCCCTGCTGAGGACGGCGATGCCGACGCTGGGCACTACGGAACGGGCGAAGACGGCGACGTGACCGATTAATCAACCCTGAAAACGGAATAAAGTATGAAAAAAGAAGTTAGAAAGAAACTCGGACAGTTCCTCCTGAACCTCCTTTCTGCCCTCGTGGCAGCCCTCACTGCCGGCAGTGCCGCCAGTTGCGTGGGACGGTGAACAATTCTTGCCCTGCTCGGCTTCGCCTGCTGCGGAGCCGGGCAGGAATTTGAAAAACAGAAAAAAAGAAAAATGACAATGAAGAACAACAATCCGCTTCGCCTGAGACACACGGGCGACATCACGCAGGGGCTCACACCCCAGCAGACCGACCCGCACTACCTCCAGTTCCGCAGCCTCGTCTATGGTTATCGTGCAGCCTTCGTCACCATCCGGAACCTTGTCTGGATTAGCCGTCGCGACACCCTGGAGCGCATACTTACCTACTGGGCTCCCGACGCTGCCGGTGCCGACAGCCAGCTCTACACCGCCCGCGTCTGTGCCCTCACGGGCTTCTCGCCCGACGATGAGGTCAATCCGATAGACGTCTGCCACATGGTGCCCCTCGTGGCTGCCATCAGCCGCATCGAGAACGGTCGTCCGCCCCACGTGCCGGACATCATGGCCGGCTGGCGCCTCTATCGGGGATAGTTTGCTTTTTTCAACCACAGAGGACACAGAGAGTACAGCGTATTCGTTTTTTTCAGAGAGAGAAGGGGGGCAAGAGAGACCTGACGGTCTTGTACAGAGCCAGACGGCACGGCGAAGCACTCTGTGTAGCATCTAAATTTCCGGAATAAGAAAAAAGAGTGCAAAAAATTTGGCCACTTACAAGAAAAGCACTACATTTGCCCTACCGCAGTTACCTTCGGCGAGAGGGTGGAGCGGGCGGTCTTATATACTAAGAGAGACGTTTTCGGACGTTTGTCGTTGTGACTCGTGAACTTCGCAACTTCCAATCATCACAGCAGGCAAATCGACAACGAAGCGTCTGCGTGGTACGTTTATATACCTGTTTTTCAGCAAATAGGACTCCTGTATAATCGTACGGGCGTGGGCTAACTGCGTTGTCTATCCTGTGTGATGAGGGCAATGCGAAGGCCTGCGAGTCCAGGATGGACGGAGAAACAGACACCTGCGCCTTTTCTGTATATACAGCAAACCTAACCTTAAAGAACCAACTTGCCGACTCCGAGGTGTTTATAGGCAAAAAAGAAACTTATAAACATCTTGCGTATGAAAAAGATTCTAAACTACATGATGGCAATCGCGGCCATGCTGCTTTTTGCATCCCGTTCCACAGCACAGGTGCGCGGAACCGTGTCTGACGAATTCCAGGGAGAAGGGACAGAACTCAAACCCTACCTCATCCAATCCGCAGCAGACCTGCGGAAACTGGCTGACGATGTAGAAAAGGGAATGACCTACCGTGAAGAATTCTTCCTGCTGACCAACAACATTATGGTAAACAATGGAGTGTTGGATGAGAATGGCAATCTGAACGAGGAGAATAGTAAGAGTTTTGAGGAGTGGAAGCCTATTGGGACAGAGAAGACCCATTTCTGCGGTACGCTCGACGGTGACCACCACTCCATATATGGCCTATACATCAATCATGAAGGTGAAACGCCGAAAGGACTATTTGCTTATTTGAGCGGTACTGTAAAGAATCTGGCTATTAGAGACTCGTATTTTGGCAGTAACTCCACTATGGGAAGCGTTGCCGGGATTGCCGAGACAATTACCATCAACAACAAAGACTATATTCCTAACATATCCTATTGCCTTAATTTTGCCACGATAGAAGCCGCTGTGTATAGTAGCAATAAAAATGGGTTCTGTTGTGGGGGAATTTGTGGTGAAATGGATAAAGGCGGCAGTGTTTCCAAGTGTGCTAATTGGGGACATATTTCCGGCTTTAGGGAAAAATCTGCATCTTATGGCCTATGCTTGGGAGGGATAATTGGGGAGTATTACATCCCATTTGCAAGTGATAAATATAAAAACTTCTATGACATCTTCGATTGCTGCAATTTTGGAACCGTGGAGTACACT
This sequence comes from Bacteroidaceae bacterium, assembly GCA_017464345.1. GTDB lineage: Bacteria > Bacteroidota > Bacteroidia > Bacteroidales > Bacteroidaceae > Physcousia. The sequence continues at coordinate 61,408 of JAFUAH010000030.1, read as the reverse complement.
GGATTTAACAACGGTACAGCAGGTGGGATAATCGGAGAAATTAATAATGGATATACAAGTTTTATTTGCGCTTGGAAATTCGATATCGGAGCTCTCGAAGCAGATGACATGGATAGTCATATTAATAATTGTGTAAATCATGCAACTATACAATCTATTTCTAATAAAACTGGTGGTATTGGGGGGGGTATGCAATGGTGTTGTATTGATGGTTGTGTTAATTATGGGGATATACAATGTGAAGCAAGGAATAATGATAATACCGAAGGCTATGGTGCAATCTCTGGGGGTTATAATAAATCACATTTTATCCAAAATTGTGCCTATCTCGAAACTACCTGTGATATATTTTCCCCTTCATTTTCTCATAAATACACATATTCTGACGCAGGAAACAACAAAGTACTGACACGAAAGGAAATGAAGCAGCAATCATTCCTTGATGAATTGAATGCCAATGCAAAGAGATTGGGAAGGAACTATAGTCAATGGAAGTTTGGCAGCGACGGATTTCCTACACTGGCCTGGGTGGATAACGAATTAGCAAATAGCATAAGCAATATACCATTCACTGATAAAACCATTCAAAACGGTACCGACAAAAACATTTATAACCTCAATGGTCAATTGATACGCTCCAACACTACTGATACCGAAGGCCTTCCTCGAGGTCTTTACATCATTGGTGGAAAAAAGATAGCCGTAAAATAAAAATAGTAACGATGAAAAAGATTTTTATCTTGTCATTTCTCCTGATAGTCGGGGGGAATGTCTTAGGGCAGGAAACCTCTTCCCTTGGTCAGGACGTAACTGATTTGAAATTCGAATCAAAACAAGACGAGAATCAGGAATTACAAAAACGCCAGTCGAGTTACGAATTGCATTACGGTTTTCCTTTTGCCAATGGCAAGATGTCGGGCGGCTCGGCAGGCGTCAATGGTGTTATCAAACATGTCTTACTAGGTCTCGAATTCTTGTGGAATAAAAGCGATTTCTTGGCCATACAGGTGCCTGTGGGAGCCAATTACCGCTACTTCCTTGGGAAGCATTTCTATGTGGAAGGTCGTGCCATGGTGGGCTATGGCCATTCGTCCATACGCATTTTGGGCAAGGAAGTAAAGGACAACTACGGCTACATGGGGGTGTCTCCCCGTGTCTGTACTCTGCTTGGGAAGCAATGGGGTATTGCAGCCGGATACGAATGCGACTTTAGCTTCAAGAAATTTGGTAGCCCCAGCCATCGTGTAATGGTTGGCCTTGTGTTAGACATAGATGATTTGTAATCTTTTCTCTCTTTCAAAAAGTAATCCCCATGAAATTTTTTAAATATACACTTGCGTTTGTCGCCCTGCTGGCGATGGGCACACTGTTCACCGCATGCGGGGACAAGGATGAAGAATATGAAAACATCTCTGTTCTTGATGGTACATGGGCATTGGACTATTACGTGTATGAGAATAGTGGTACGCGACGTACCTGCACTTGGGGAGAACTGATGGTTTTCAAAAGTGGCGCACTGGCATGGGTGAGTAGACAGGGGGGGGAGTACACCGCTTATACCTATACAATCAAGAGAAATACAATTAGGTGTGTAAATGTGTCAAATGCCAATGATGTGGAAGAACTTACTTTCAAAGTGAGCGGTTCACAATTAGTGCTCCGCAATGAGAAGAGTTCACTTGTCAGATACCTTTATCCGTCGAGTATTTCTTATTAGCTAGAATCCCTTTTAATCAGTTATCCAAAAGTCTATAGGCATTGGGATTTCCCATAAGGTATCAGAGATGTAGCATACCTTTGGCAAAAGGTTCCCCGGAGGCAGAAATGCTTCTGGGGCTTTTTTGTTGTGGCTTAGGGATGAAAAAAAGTGGAAGAAACTGCGGAGAGAAGTAGGGAGGAAGACATAATTTTCGTATATTTGCGCAGAGAAGAAGAGATAACACGGAAAAGCATACATGGAAACGAAGGACTGGACAATGGCCAAGTGGACAGGCGTTTTTGCCTGCGGACTGCTGGTGGGCGTGGTGGCCACGCTGCTGCTGAAGCCGGGAGGCGGCTCGGGACGGGTGGAAACCGACGGGCTGGACACGGTGGCGGTAGATACGTCGTTTGTAGATGTGATAGCCGAGGACGATGCCCAGGAGGGACGGTGCCCTGCGGAGGTCTATGGCATAGACGTGTCGGTGTATCAGGACACGATAGACTGGGACAATCTGTCGGACTTCGACAACGATGTCTATGGGCTGCGGCAGGTGCCGCTGAAGTTCGTCTTCGTCAGGGCCACCAAGGGCACGGCCTTCATCGGGAAAGGCAGGAAACGCAAGCGGCTGGAGCGGTATGTGGATTCCATGTACGAGTACAACTATGCCGAGGCCAAGCGCCATGGCTTCCATCGCGGCGTGTATCACTATCTGACGATGGACGAGCCGGGAGCGGAGCAGGCTCGCTTCTTCCTGGAGAACGTCCGGCTGGAGAAGGGCGACCTGCCGCCAGTGCTGGACTACGAAATCCGTTCGCCGCGGATGGTGCCGATAGTGAAGGACTGGCTGGCCGTGGTGGAGCGTAAACTGGGAGTGAAGGCCATCATCTACACAACCCGGAAAATCTACAACGAATACGTAAAGGACGACCCCGCGCTGAGCGACCACGACTTCTGGATGGCCAAGCCCGACCAGAACCTGGCGCCCGATATTCCGAACACGGTCTTCTGGCAGTTCAGCCACCATGGCGAAGTGCGGGAAATACCGAGGAACTACGTTGATCTGGACAAATTCAACGGCACGTACCAAGACTTCCTGAAATATATCGATGAAAAGGGAATAAAGTAAACAATAAGAACCATGAAGAATACAGCAATGAAGAGACATTTCATTCTCCCGGTGCTGGCTATGATGCTCAGCCAGCTCAGTGCCTCGGGGCAGGGCTATCTGCCCATGGTCTATCCTCAGCAGCAGACGGCTGTGGGGCAGGCACGCCTCTCACTCAAGGACTCAGTCTATACGCTGAGCAACGACCTCCTGTCGGCCTCCTTCGTTCACCGCGACGGTACGCTGCGCTTTGCCGGCAGTCCGGAGATGAACCTGCTGCCCGGTACGGAACTGTTCCAGTTCTCGCTGGGGGCGGAGGGCCAACTGACGCGGAAGGCCAGCGAACTGCTGCTGGACACGCTATATACCGAGAGTCTTGTGGGCAGTGAGACCGCCGTCAAGGGGGCTGAGCACTTCGACGGAAAGGCCCTTGTGGCCCGCTTCGTCTATGGTACGAATCCTGCACTGCAGCTGACGTGGAGGGCGGTGCTGCGCGACGGCAGCCACTACCTGCGCACCGAACTGGACATCGAGGCCCTGCGCAATACCCGTATGCACGACATCGTGCCGATGATGTACGACGTGGATGTGCGGTCGGCCGGATCGGCTCCGCGCGTTTCGGGCAACACCCGTGGGGCAGTGCTTGTGAGCGACCAGCTGTTTGCGGGACTGGAGACACCCATGGGACTGAACACCTCCACGGCCGAACCCTTGTCGGACGGTTACCAGACGGTGGGCCAGTGGAACTGGACGTGGACACCCACGTCGTGGCAACAGGCTGAGGCTGCCGCCATCCCGGCCCGTGTGGGCGAAGTCGGATATACTTACCCCGACGTCGTGCTGAACAGCCGGAGCGTCACCCTCTCGGAGCCCGGTCGGCTGACGGTGGAGTTCCAATATACCTCGGGTTCCCATCGCATGAATCTCTGTGGCGTAGATTTGGTGGATGCCAACGGCAATGTGGTGGCCAGCGACTACCACTTCGGATATACGGGTGGCCAGAAGTCACAGAACACATACACCTTCAACGTGCCCCACAGCGGCACGTTCACCCTGCGCTTCTTCGGCGAGACGAAGACCGAGACCGTCACCTCCAGTGGCAACATCACGGTGAAACTGGAAGTGGAGTCCTCGGAAACGGGAGAGACGCAGGATGTGGTGTCGATACGGGGAACGTGGAGCCGGAACGTCAGCATCACCGCCGGCACCACATGGCACGTGAGCAGTGTGGTGGGCATGGTCGGACAGGGGCAGCAGCGCCGTTCGTTCCTGGCCTACAGCGAGCGCGAGCGGGCCGTGCCCTGGCGGCCGATGCCCGTCTATATCAGTTGGTACGAGCTGAACATCGACCGCAACAACGACCCCGAATACACCACGAACATGAACATCTCGCAGTGCGTGGATGTCATGCAGCAGTGGAAGCAGAAGTTCTTCGACAAGTACAATACCGGCGTAGAGGCCTTCGTCTGGGACGACGGATGGGACCAGTACGGTACGTGGACCTTCAACAAGAACTTCCCCAACGGATTCCAGGAGGCTGACGAGGTGGCACGCCAGATGGGCAGTGGCATCGGTGCCTGGTTGGGCCCCGTGGGCGGCTACGGACAGAGCGGCAACTACCGCCGCCAGTACTGGAACGGCAAGGGCGGTATGCAGCTCTCCAACCCTGACTACTACCAGACGTTCTGGGATGCCTGCAAGTACATGATAGACCATTACGACTTCCGCTTCTTCAAGTTCGACGGCATCAGTGCTCAGTTCAGTGCCACAGGCCCCGACAGTGGGACGACGGGTGAGGAGAACGCCGAAGCTATCATCAACCTGGAAGACCAAGTGCGTCGGCAACTGAAGCCCGACATCTTCTTCAACACCACCGTCGGCACGTGGGCCAGCCCCTTCTGGTTCCACTTCACCGATGCCGTCTGGCGGCAGGAGAACGACTACGGCACTATCGGCAACAACTCGATAGACCGCGAAAACTGGATAACGTACCGCGACCGCCTGGTCTATCAGAACTTCGTGCAGAATGCTCCCCTCTGCCCCATCAATACGCTGATGACGCATGGCTTCATCCTCTCCACCCACGGCAATGTCAGCAAGAACCAGGGCTACCAGGCCGTCCTGCGCGAGATGCGCTGTGCCTTCGCCTGTGGCAGCGGCATGGTGGAGCTCTACAATGACTACAGCCTGATGAACAGCATCAACAATGGCAAACTGTGGGCCGACCTGGCCGAGTGCATTCAGTGGCAGCGCGAGCAGGCCGACGTCCTGCCCGACATCCACTGGGTGGGCGGTAACCCGTGGGACGGCACGCAGGCCAACGTCTATGGCTGGGCCGCATGGAACGGCCTGAAGTCGGTACTCACCCTGCGCAACGGAAGCAATGCCTCACAGACCTTCCGGACCACCCTGCGCCAGGCACTCGACATTCCCTCCTCGGTCACGGGCAGCATCGTGCTCAGCAAGGCCTTCAAGGTGCAGAATGCGCTGAACGGTCTCTCTGAGGGCCAGCCTATCGATATAGACCAGACCCTGACCCTCACCCTGCCTGGCAGCACCGTCTTCGTCTTTAACGGCATCGACGGTAATCAGGTGGGCCTGCACGATGTCGGAGCACCGTCGCCTGCTCAGCACCAGCAGACGACCCCGGCCTACGACCTCAGCGGCAGGCGCAAAGCAGGCCAGAAGAAGGGACTGTATATACAAAACGGTGAAAAATACTTCAAAAGCGCAAATTTTTAATCTTTAATTTTTGATTTCTAATTTATTTGCGTACCTTTGCACTCGCTAAGCCCAGATGGCGGAATCGGTAGACGCGCTGGTCTCAAACACCAGTGGGGAAACCCGTGCCGGTTCGACCCCGGCTCTGGGTACAGGCTAAAAGAAGAGGGGGCCGTGTCAGAATCATGACACGGCCCCCTTGCTTTTTGCTGCTCCCGGCTATTTGGGCACGGCTTCTCGGATGGGCTGAAATATCCTTACATGAAATGCTCCCCCTGCAGATGCTCTATTGCAGGCCTGGTGACCGATTCGGATAAAATGAGTATAAAATAATTGATAAAATATTTGGAAGATGATTAGAAAATGAATAACTTTGCATTCGTAATCAAGTAAAAGAGAAAAAAGATGGATGCAAGAGAGAAACTGAGAATGCTGATTCGTGAGTATGGAGGTACGCAGAAAGTGTTTGCCACCATGATAGGAACCACGCAGCCCACGATTGCCAACTGGATATCGCAGAACCAAATCCCTCCCGGCGGAGTGGCAAAGATATGCCGTGCACTGCCGGATGTCAGTTTCGACTGGCTGACGGATAAGGAGGAGATGCCTCGGAGGGGCTATCAGGAAAGCCGGTCGCAGGCCGATGTGCTGCCTGTGGGCTCGCCCTACTACAACCGGATGCCTGCCAGCGCCGGTCAGTTGGAAATGGGGGACGAGGATGTGAGCACAGAGCGCATCTCCATCCCCGGCCTCGAGGTGGATGCCTACTTCCCCGTCGTGGGAAACTCGATGGATCCCACCATACAGAGTGGCGACATCGTGGGTGTGCGGAAACTGGATGCCATGTCGCGTATCCGTCCCAATGACATTTATCTTATCTTCACACGCGACAATGAGCGTATGCTGAAGCGCATCAAGGGGGTGAACGGGCAGAGCCCCACGCTGACGCTCTACAGCGACAATCCTGCCTACGAACCCTTCCAGGTGCTGAAGGAGCAAATTGCCGCCGTGTATAAGGCCGTTTGCATCATCCGTACACTGGAGTGAGCTACAAATAGTGACGTGCCCCCCGGACATTTACTGAAAATGTCCGGGGGGCACGTCACGTCCAGGAGTTTCCCTTGTACTTCTAGCCTATGAGGGCCGATGCGGCACTCAGTGCTAGCTGTTCGTCAGTTCTTGATGGTGGCATTCACAACACCGCCAGTCTTGGTGTATGTACCGGCGACCTTGATGCCGCGGCTCTTGGAACCGGTGTTGGTGACCGTGGTGGTGCCGGCATAGACCGTCAGGTCGCCATCCACCTTGATGCCCATGCAGCGATGCGGGTCATCGACATCGGCCTCGTTCGTACACAGCCCACCGCTGGCAGAGATAGTGATTGTGGGCGATGCGTCTGTGCCGCCAGACTCACCGATGACCATGCTGCCGTCGGTCTGGATGCCACGGCTGCCATTGCCGGAAGCCTTGATGTCGAAGGTGCCGCCAGTGATGGTGACGAGGTCGTCTGCCTTGATGGCTTTGCAGTCCTCGTGCGTCATCTCTATATTGATGGTACCGCCCTTGATGATGACCTGTCCGTTGTTTTCCTCGTTGGGGTCGGGCGTGATGTCGTCTTCGAGGGTCAGATATTCGGCCTGAATGCCATCGGCCTGGGTGGTGGAGGTGATGCTGATGCTTCCCCCGTTTTGCAGGTAGTACTGCCCCACGTGGATGGCATCTCCGGCAGCCTTCACGATGTTGATGGCACCAGTGGATTTCTTCAGTTGCAGGTATTCCTTGGTCTTGATGGCGTGAGTGAGGTTGCCCGTGACGTTCAGTGTGCCAGTGCCCTCCACTTCTACGTGGCCCTTGCTGTAGAGACATGCCTTCTGTGTGCCGCTGGCGTAGTCGGCCAGTGTGTTGGTGGTCCCGTCATTCAGCACCAGGGCTATGCGTTTGCCACACTGTATGTCGATGGCACCTCCCCGCTGGCTGGTGAGTGTGAGTCCGTTGAGGCATATCGTAGCCTTGTACGAGCCATTGTAGGTGAAACCACCATTGCTACTCTCGCCGCTCAGTACGAATTCCACTTCATTGCTGACGTTGTTGTTGGTGATGGTGAGGTATGCGCCGTCGGCCTCTGCGGTGATATCTTTGGCCACGGCAGCGGGGATGCTGGTCGTGACACTGTTACCGTTGAAGGTGACTGTGACCTGATGAATCATCGTCAGGCTGTCGATAGCCGAGGTCTGATACGTGGTGCCAGCGATGGATACGGTGGTGCCTCCAGAGCCGAACACCATGTTCTGTGCATCGCTCAGGTTGATGCGCGTCGATTCGCCGCCATGCCACAGCCGCATTTGGCTCTGGGCCGCCATGCCGAGGCTGACGAGGATACAAGAGAGGAGAATGGTAATCCTTTTCATGGCTGTCGACTATTACTTGATGACAACTTTCCTACCATTCACGATGTATATGCCCTTGGACGGGCGGGACTGCTGTATTTTGCGTCCTTGCAGGTCATAGACGGAGGTGCCTGTCTGGGGAACATCGGCGACCGTGGACTGGATGTTAGTGGCAGTCTGGCTGAAATACATCTTCTCCATTTGGTTCTGGGCAAATGTTTCGCTGCCGTCACTGGTGGTCACCACCAGTTGCCCGTCAGTAAAGGTTATCTTCTGAATGGTGCCCAGTTCAATGCTCTTTTCCATGCTGTTGTAGGCTAGTGTCAGATATTTGTAGTCTTCGGCATGTGCTGCAAGGCTGGCAGCTAATAGTGTCACAATAAAAAAGATTTTCTTCATAGCGTTAATATTTAGAGGCGTTGTGAAATTGAAGTATTGAAAATATTAAAATTTGTAGCTGTATCCGACAGATATGGCGTGTATGTTCTGGTCTCCGTCATCGTCGTTCTCATGGTTAAAGATGTAGCCCAGTCCCACCTTGTGGCTCTTCTTGATGCTGTAGTCCACGCCGACGGCCGTGCGCACCTTGTCGAGGTGCATCTTGTCGCCCAGATTGTTGTGTGCCTCCACGCTGATGTAGGGTTCCCACTTCCAGCCCTTCTTGTCGATGGACAGTTTCAGGCGTGAGCGCAGGAGGTGACGGTTTTTGGCCGATTTGCGGTCTACAGTGTAGGTGGTATCGTCCAGGCTTGTGAGATTTCCCTCTCCGTCATAGCTGGGGTCACGCAGCTTCATGCGGTCCACGTCACGTGGAGCCTGGTAGGTGTACTGGTAGCGTTCGCGCAGGCTGATGCGCAGAACTTTGCGGAATTTCTTCGTGCCTACGACATCGAAGGACAGACGGTGGCGATTGGCCCAGTTAGGTGCATCAACGTTGTATCCGTTCCACTTTCCGCTATTGCTGCCATAGTGGTTTTTCCACTCTTCCTGATTGTGCTTCTGGATGAAAGTGTAGCCTAGGCCAAAGCGGAAGTTCTTTCCCAGCTTATAGGTCAGCCCCGCCCCCACATTCCAGCGGCTCGACCAGTCGAACCAGTCGATGGTGCGGTACTCGGCACTGGCCTCCGCGCTGAGGTTGTAGGGTAATGCCTTGCTCACGCCTACCTCGGTCCAGACTCCGCCCGTGTTGTCGTCGGCCCAAACCTGATGGGCGACGAGAAGCACAAGACATACGACTCCAAAACGTTTCATAAGACTTTTTTTGATTCGTTCCAAATATTCTCTTCCAGTTTAGACCGAAATAAGCCTATATTGTTTAATGATAAGGCGCTGAGATTACCTTGGCATCTTCGACATCTCGGCAATGCTGCTGCCACGGTCTGCCTTCTCATCGTAGAAGATGCGGATGAGCACTGCATCCTTCAAGTAATCTATCATGCCCACTTCGATGCGAAGGATTTTCAGCCCCGTGCGCTTCTCCAGGTCGGCTTTCAGTTCTTCACGCTTGTCAGGTGCCACTAGGTTTACATTATCATATTTGATGTACTTCGAGCAATTGTCAGACATGATTTTGCTTGACTCGAAGAGCCATGCCATAGCGATGAAGACCAGATTGACAAAGATGATGGTGACGATGCCCACGCCGTCCCAGTACTGTGCCTTGGGATGATAGTCGCCCTGTGCCACGGCATTGATGACACTGATGGCGATGAGCATGAAGAGGTAGGTCATCTCACGGATGGGCACTGCCTCTGTGCGGAAGCGCATGATGCCAAAGATGGCAAACAGGCCCATGGCTGCACCCAGCTCCATGCCGCCACCCTCCATCAGGCTCACGAGCAGGAAGATGCTTAGCGACATGAGCAGAAAGATGAACATGTAGTCGCGACGGCGGCTATGTGGGTAGTAGAAGTAGCGGGCAATGATGCTGACTACAACCAGATTGATGAAGAATCGGAGGACCAGCGAGATGAACTGCTGCGGATCGAATAGAGTCACTCCAAAGAGGTTGCCTAACTCATTGTTAATTTCTGTAAAGTCCATAGTACTATTGTTTTTATCTGTTTTTTTGTATTATCCAAGTCTCTCTCCGACCAGTTTCCCGATGCGCACCATTTTCTCCTTGAACATGTTATGCTTTAGGTGTCGGTTCGTAATGACGGAACCGATGCAGTATTTACTGAATCCCGAGGGCTTGATGCGCAGGGTGCGCAGGAGGTCAAGGATGGGGGAGTATACATTTCCGTCGCGTTTCAGTTCGATAATGACCAGTTCGCCCGTCTGCGCTTCTTCTCCGGTTTCGAAGTTGTGGAACTCTACATCGAAGTCTATGGTCAGCCGTTCGGTTTTCCCCTTGTTCACCAGCGTTATCCGGTGGAAGTGGTTTCTCACAGTGGGGTGTATGTCAGTGAGTTTGCGGTGCACCAGTCCGTCCAGGAAGGTGTTGCATTGGTCAAGTTCCTGATCCATTTCCTGGCTGGGCACTTCGATGCGTTTCTTCTTTGTCCGTCCGTGATTGTTCTTGGTTTTCACTTCCAGAAAGGTGACGTTGCTGTCCATGTAGGTGCGTACTCGCACTTTCTGGCGTGGTGCCCGTCCGTTGTGGTGTTCAAAGTAGAAGTCAAGTTTGTCGGTGTCCCAGTAAGTCGTCATGTATTCGGCAATTTTGCTTCCGGCATTGAACTGGGCAAAGTAGTGCCCTTGCGCCAGTTCCAGCAACTGCGCCAGTTTCCGTTTATTAGTGACGAATTTGGTATCCGTCCGGTTCATGAGCTTGATGCCCGACATCTGTTCCAGCGTGATAGGTTCCAGATGATTCAGCAATTCGCTGATACGGTTGTCTATAGGACTGTTTTTCTTCATAATCTGGGCAAAGATATAAAATATTTCACAATTCGCAATTCACAATTCACAATTTATTTGTAAATTTGCCAGTAATAACAACAAATATTAACTTTTTGCTATGATAGAAGTAAAGGAAACATTGTCAAAAGCCGAGGAGCGGTTCGAGGAAACCGTCATGTATCTGGAGGATGCATTGGCCCGCATCCGTGCTGGCAAGGCCAATATTAAGATTCTCGACCCCATCCGTGTAGACAGTTATGGGTCTATGGTGCCCCTGAACAATGTGGCTGCCATCAATACCCCCGATGCCCGCACCATCGCTATCAAGCCTTGGGACAAGTCGATGTTCAAGGTCATAGAGAAGGCCATCATCAACAGCGAACTGGGCATCATGCCCGAGAACAACGGTGAAATCATCCGCATCAACATCCCCCCACTTACCGAGGAACGCCGCCGCCAGTTGAACAAGCAGTGTGGCAAGGAAGGCGAACAGGCCAAAGTGAGCATCCGCAACTGCCGTCGCGACATCATTGACAAACTGAAGAAGGGCATCAAGGACGGTCTGGCTGAGGATGCCGAGAAGGATGCCGAAGAGAAATTGCAGAAGTTGCATGATCGCTACATTAAGAAGGTGGACGAATTGTTGGCCGCCAAGGAAAAGGAAATCATGACCGTATAGGTATAGGCAGTTGAAAATTGACAGGAATTGTCATTAAGAATACAGGAAGTTGGTACGTCGTCCGCACGGATGACGGCCAACTTTTTTCGTGTAAGGTCAAGGGGAATTTTCGCTTGCGGGGTATCCGCAGCACCAACCCCGTGGCTGTGGGCGACCATGTGACCATTATCCCTAGTCCCGATGGTACGGCACTGATTGCTGACATCCTGGACCGCCGTAACTACATCATTCGCCGGGCCTCCAACCTTTCGAAGCAAAGCCACATCTTGGCGGCTAATGTGGATCAAGTGCTTTTGCTCGTCACGGTAGCACATCCCGAGACCAGTACTACCTTTGTAGACCGTTTTTTAGCTTCAGCCGAAGCCTATCGTATTCCTGTCATCCTCGTTTTCAATAAGATGGATATGTACGATGAGACCCAGCGGGCTGTTGTCGGGCAGCTGACTGCGCTCTATCGCTCCATTGGCTACACATGCATCGCCTGTTCGGCCTTACGGGGGGAGGGGATGACCGAACTGGCCGAACTGTTGTGCGACAAGACCACCTTGCTGAGCGGTAACAGCGGTGTGGGCAAGTCTACGCTGCTGAATACTTTGGTGCCAGGTCTGGAGGTTGATACGGCAGAAATCAGCCAAGCGCACGACACTGGGCAGCACACTACTACGTTTAGTGAGATGTATCCACTGCCAACGGGCGGTCAGTTGATAGACACACCAGGCATCAAGGGTTTTGGCACTTTTGATATCGAGCGAGAGGAACTGGGCCATTATTTTCGTGAGTTATTCCGCCAAAGCGATGACTGCCGTTTCGCCAACTGCACCCACACCCATGAACCCGGTTGTGCTGTGCGCCAGGCAGTGGAGCGTGGCGAGATAGCTCTCAGTCGCTATGCTTCGTATCTGAATATGCTTGACGATAAGAGCGAAGACAAGTACCGTAAGGGCGACTAACAGCCCTGGCAAGAAGGGACAAAATACTCATTATTGATTATTGTGGGAATGGGTGGAATATCGTAATTTTGCAAATGAGATTTTGTAATAAGACTTGTGAAAGATGACATTGAGTGAGTTGAAGATAGGCCAGACGGCACGCATCGAAACCGTTGGAGGCGAGGGTGCCCTGCGTCAGCACTTCCTGGATATGGGCATGATACCCGGTGCTACGGTGACACTGATGAAGTTTGCCCCGATGGGCGATCCCATGGAGTTACGCGTTCATGGTTATGAACTGACACTCCGTCTAGCAGATGCAAAGGAGATAGAGATAGTCCCCCTAAATTCCCCCTCGAGCGATGACTTCGCGGTAGAAGACACTCTTCCCCTTCATGGAGGAGGCTGGGAGGGAGCTCACCCTGGCTTGGGCGAAGGTGGGCATTATCACGATGATTCGCCCGAAGCCCATGTTCGTCCACTTCCTCCCCAGAGACGCATTTCCTTTGCCTTGGCTGGGAATCAGAATTGTGGAAAGACAACCCTCTTCAACCAATTGACGGGAGCCAACCAGCACGTGGGCAACTTCCCAGGCGTGACCGTGGAGCACAAGACGGGTACCATCAAGGGACACCCCGAGGCAAGCATCATCGACCTGCCTGGCATTTACAGTCTTTCGCCCTATACTAGCGAGGAGGTGGTCAGCCGACGTTATATACTGGACCAGCGGCCTACGGCCATCATCAACATTGCCGATGCTACAAACATCGAACGCAATCTCTATCTGACCTTGCAGCTGATGGAGCTGGACGTGCCAATGGTGTTGGCACTGAACATGATGGACGAGTTGGAAGGCAACGGAGGCAGCATACGCATCAATGAGATGGAACAGATGCTAGGCATACCTGTTATTCCTATTTCGGCCATGAAGAATCAAGGCGTGGACGAACTGATGGACCATGCACTGCACATCGCCCGTTATCAAGAGCATCCTCGGCGTCAGGACTTCTGTGATCCAGAGGCCCACGGTGGTGCCGTGCACCGTTGTCTCCATGCCATCATGCACCTGACGGAGGATCACTGCCAGCGGGCTGGCATTCCACAGCGATTTGCTGCTTGCAAACTGGTGGAAGGCGACGAGCGTGTAGAGCAAGCCTTGGCTTTGACGCAGAACGAACGCGAGACATTGGAACACATTATCCGACAGATGGAAGAAGAGCGTGGGCTGGACCGCCAGGCTGCTATTGCAGACATGCGTTTCACTTTTATCCATACCGTGTGTGACCATGCCGTGGTGAAACCACGCGAAAGTCGTGAGCACCGTCGTAGCCAGCGTATCGACCAGATTCTGACGGGACGTTGGACGGCTCTGCCCTCGTTCCTACTGATTATGGGGGCCGTCTTCTACTTCACATTCTGTAGTGTGGGTCTTTGGTTGCAGGATATTTTCCAGTTGGGTATAGACTGGTTCACAGAGACAGTCGATCAGGCTCTGACCCGGTGGGACATTGCTCCGGCAGTCCACTCACTTGTCATCGATGGTGTCTTCAGCGGTGTAGGCACAGTCTTGGTGTTCCTGCCTCTCATCTGCTGTCTTTTCTTCTTCCTCAGTATGCTCGAGGACACGGGCTATATGGCCCGTATAGCCTTCGTCATGGACAAACTGCTGCGCCGTCTGGGTCTCTCTGGTCGCAGCATCGTGCCTTTGCTGATAGGGTTTGGTTGCTCCGTGCCCAGCGTCATGGCCTCGCGTACGTTACCCAGTGATCGTGACCGTCGTATGACCATTCTCCTCACCCCCTTCATGTCCTGTACGGCCAAAATTCCCATTTATGTCTTCTTTGCGGCAGCCTTCTTCCCCCGCTATGTCGGTTGGGTGATGGCTTTGCTTTATGTGATAGGTATCGTCGTGGGCATCGTCGTAGCCCTGTGTCTCAGGCGGACTCTCTTCCGTGGCGAACCCGTCCCCTTCGTCATGGAGTTGCCCAACTATCGGATGCCTCTGGCTCGCAATGTTGGCCGACTGCTATGGGACAAGGCTCGTGACTTCTTGCAACGTGCCTTCACGGTCATTTTCCTGGCCTCCATTGTGGTATGGTTTCTGCAGACGTTCGATTTCCGCCTTTCCATGGTCAGTGATGCCCACGATTCGATGTTGGCCCAAGTTGCTGGTCTGGTTGCCCCGCTGTTCCGCCCCTTGGGGCTGGATGACTGGCGTATCGTGACAGCCCTGGTCAGCGGTTTCATGGCCAAAGAGACGGTAGTCAGCACATTGGGTTCACTCTTTGGAACGGCTGACCTTACGCTCATCTTCACCCCGGTGGTGGTCTTTGGTCTGCTGGTCTTCTGCCTGCTCTACACACCCTGCGTGGCTGCCATGGCCACGATCCGGCGCGAGTTGGGTACTCGCTGGGCCGTGGGCATCGCCTTCATGCAGTGTGTCATAGCCTGGTTCGTTGCTTGGCTGGTGATAGCAGTCTTACAATTTCTATAAATTTCTATACTATAGTTAGTATTTATAAAAGCAATAGAAGATGAATTTGCAAAGCATCATACTCTTGGCCATCGTTCTCGGCCTTTTTCTCGTTGTCGGCTACCGTTATATGCGCAGACAAAAAAGAGGCCGCAGCTGCGGATGCAACTGCGGCGGATGTGACGCTTGTCACTGAAAGTGGACATGGCCCGCAATCCCGTGAGGCTGGAATATCGTCACTGCCTCGGGAGCAGATTATCGTATATGGTGGTTAATCACTATTTTTTTCCCGTCCTTGATATATAGGCCCCGGGTAGGCTTTTCGATAGGGCGTCCCGTCAGGTCATAGGTCTGTCCTGTAGACTGCCGTGTGGCATCGGAAGTGGACTTTATGCCCACGGGTACATCGTCCAGATAGCGAAAATTATGGGCGATAATGGCCTGTACCAGTTCCAGCCCCCGTGTTGCGTAGTTTCCCGTCTTGTCTACGCCTGCATAGTCCATCATGATGATGCCCGTGGGACCTGCCTGACAGTTTTGCAGATAGTCGGCAATGAAGGAATTGGTGTAGGTGGCATTGTCGCGATAACCGTCACTCAGCGAAATGACATTGCCGAATAGGTTCTCTACCTTGGAGTAGGCCGAAGCAAAGTTAAATATCCATCGTGTGCCGGAGGCTGTCAGCGTGCGGTACTTCGTGCTTGAGTCCAGCATCTTCTTGATGGCATCCAGTTTGGTCTGTAAGCCTCCCTCATTGTGGGTGTCGGAATAGTCTTGCATATAAAGTGTGCCCAATAATGTGGAGCCTGCACCCTGTATCTTCCCTCCTGTCTGCTCGGTCCAGTTCACGTTGTCCGTTCGCCAGTTAAGCAGGAATCCACCGATGGGTTTCGTGGCATATTTGTCACGACTTAGGATAAGTATTTTGCCACGCATCTCTCCCACGGTCAGGTTACGTTTGAAGTCTATCAAGCAATCTCTTATTGGCTCACTCTGCAGAAACTCCACAATGCGTGTGTCATAGGCATCGTCCACTTGATCGCCGTCTTTCTCGTGTAGTAGGTGGACAATGACGAACTCCGTGGGATTCTGCCGGAGTGAGTCACGCAGTTGTAGCATGGTATCCTCAAAGTGTAGTTTGGTGGGCATGATGCCGTGGTTCAGATTCATATATTTGTCGTAGACACAGGGGCGCAGGTCAAAAGCCCGCACACCACAGGCCCATTGTTCGGCGATAGTCAGTTCCTGTGTCTTGGCATAGCGGTCGCCTAGAAGTGACATGCCGGAACCCCAGCCGCTGCCCGTGGCTGAATCATGCGAGCCCGGGATGCTCACGACCGATACGAATGTCTTGTCGGGCAAACGGTATTGCCAGTTCTCGGCCATGGTGGTTAGGCTCATAGTGGTTAAAAACAGGAGGAGGGAAAGGATTCGCTTCATGGTAGTGAGTATTAAGTTTTTGTTGATGCAAATTTAAGGATAAGTTCGCATTTGTGCAAATGTCGTCCATTGGTTTTTCTCATGTATATTAGGCCCATGGATGAACTTGGCAGTATTACCGCACCAGTTCGCGGCAGAGGCGATCCTGGAAGATGCGGCTCTCGGCCACGGGACTGTCCTCGTTGATGACGGCAAAGACGTACCAACGGCCGTCGGCCCCTTGGGCATAGCCGGCGAGGGAGGAGAGGCCACGGGTGGTGAGAGTGCCCGTCTTTACGAATATCTTGTTGCGATAGAGCGGCGCAGTCATGCGACCGAGCAGCGAGCCGTGACGCTCGGGATGGCCGGGCGTGGCCAGTGCCTTGTCGATGAGCAGGCGGCGCATTTCCTCGTCGGCCCAGGCATAGCGGAGCAAGGCCACCAGGAAGTCGGTCGTCAGGCGGTTGTCGGGCGAGAGACCACTGCCGTCGTTGATGACGTAGGCAGCCTCAGCCAGGCCCGGTGGTGCGAAGCCCGGTGCGTCGGCCATCGCCTCGAAGAGCATCGGCAGGAAGTCGCGCACACGCTGGCCTTCGGTCTGGTTCACGCCGGCAATGCGGTCATAGACGTGGTCGATGTGGAAGTAGAGTTCGTCTGCCTTGATGTTGCTGCTGTGGATGAGCATGGGAGCCAGGACATCGGGGAGCGGCGTCTGCTGGATCCAGACGGGACGGGCATGAGCCTCCAGGCGGTTCACGCCCAGGCGGAAGGCCACGGGCTCGCTCACGGGGTCGATGCCCTGCAAGGCAGGTTCGGCCAGCAGGGGATTCCTGTGCAGTGTGATGTTGCTGAGTCTCAGTAGCGTGCGCAATTCCTGTCCGATGCGCTCGCGCCCCTTTAGCAGGATGGGCAACTTGTTGTATGGGATGTCCCATGTGGCTGCCGTGGCATGGGCACGGAGGGTGTCGTTGCGGAGCAGGTCGAGCACTACGTCGCCTTCGATACGGCTAATGCCCTGCCGGCGCAGTGCATCCACCACGGGTTGCAGGCTCTCCAGCATCGGGTCGTCGTCCAGTTGCAGGAGTACGGTGCCGTAGAACGTTCCGCCCGCCTGTTCGCCATTTAGCAGCACCCGGCTCACGAACTGATGGCCGATGCCCAGGTACTCCATGGCCGTCACAGCCGTCAGCAGTTTCATGCAAGAGGCAGGTGTCGCCAGCCGGTCGGCATTCCTACGATAGACCGCCCTACCCGTCTGCAAGTCATAGACGGCCAGGGCTATGGTCGTGGCATCCAGATTCTGGGGGCTGCGCATCAGCTGCTCCATGCGTGCCTGCATCTCCCCGAGTGCCGCTGTGTCCGCCACCGCCACGGTGTCCGTCACCGCCTGCCCGTCGTGCCTTATCCCGCAACGCTGCACCAACCAACCCGTCCCGACGTACAACAACAATGGGATGGCCAGCACCAGCCAGCAACCCCACCTTACGCTCTTCTTCAGTCTGCGACGCTTCTTCTTTGCCAAACCCTTAACCCTTTAATCCTTCACCTTTACCCATAACTGTGCATACCGCCAAGGAGGAAGTTCACGCCGAAGTAGGTCATCAGTAGCGAGGCCAGTGCCAGCAGGGAATAGATGCGGTAGTTGCGCATCGAGCGGAACCAGGGCAGACTCTTCTCATGCAGCGGCAGACTATATATCAATAAGGTAACCAGTGCCCAACTCTCCTTCGGGTCCCAACTCCAGTAGGTGCCCCACGACACGTTGGCCCAGACGGCACCGAGGAAGATGCCCACGGCCAGCAGGAACACGGCCGGGCGTAGCAGATTGCGCCGCACGATGCTCGTCACCAAGAGGATATAGCTGAGCATGATGGTGCCCACGTGGACGACCAGGAAAGGCGAACGCAGCACGGGCAGCAAGGGTCCACGGCTGATGGAGACGACCATGTACGAAGCCATCACCGTGCCGCAGAAGGCCAGGAGGAGAGTGAGAAGTGAAGAGTGAAGAGTGAAGCGTGAAGAATTTGTATTACCATCAGACTGGCTGAGTAACTTATATTCTTCACTCTTCACTCTTCGTTCTTCACTCTTGTTTCTCAAGGACACCCAGAGCATACCGAAGGCCATCAGCAGATAGCCAGTGTAGGTGATGCCCGTCCCCCAGGGGTCGTAGCTGAGGGTGAAGACGCTTCCCTGCTCGTCGTCGTCGTAAGAGGTTTGGTAGATGCGGTAACCCTTGACACGGCCTATCTTGTTCATGGAGATGGTGGTCTCCTCCTGTCCGTCCGGGGTGGAGATGACCACCTGACTGACGTAGTCGGCAGGCGTGACGCCGTCGGCATCATAGAGCACCCGGAAGTCGTGCAGGGCCAGATAGAACGGCAAGTTCTCCGACCTGACGTAGGCCCCCTGCTCGTTCTTCATCCAGTAGGTGCGGGTGACCTCTCCCTTGCGCAGGTGCGTCATGCCACTGTGGCTGGTGACGTGGGTGGTGAGTGCCCCGGCCAGGATGACCAGGAAACTCAGGTGAAGCAGGAAGACAGCCGGACGCTTCCACATCTTCCTCTTGTACATAGCCCAGCACCCGGCCAGTGCAAGCAGTCCCCACAGGGCGACGAACCACCACGCCCCGTAGATATGCTGGTGGGCATAGGCCGTACCGTAGTGGGATTCGACGACAGTGGCAGCAGCGATAATCACTGCGACCAGTATCAGAAAGACAAAGGGAACTTTAGAATTCACGATATTGCGGATTAGGCTCCGCCTTCACGGCTATGCACTCCATCTCAATGAGCCACGTGGGGCGGCAGACGGGAGCCAGGGTGATGACGGTGGGAATCTGGGGGAAGCGTTCACGGAACATCTGGCTCACGACCTCGTAGTCGCCCGTGTCGCGCAGATAGACCACCAGGTGCATGACGTCGGAGTAGTCCATGCCTCCCTCCTGGAGCAGGGCCTCCACGTTCTCCCACATGCGGCGGGTCTGCTGGCAGATGTCGCCCACGTGCACTACCTCGCCCCGGTTGTTGATGCTGGCCGTACCAGAGATGAAGATGTGCGAACGGTCGCCATACGTCAGCCTCGTGCCACGCTCGAAGGTGACACCGTACTCGTAGGTCGGGTTCAGGTGGGTCTTGGCATAGAGATATTGCTGCTGCTCGGGCTGAAAGCCGGTCAGCGCGTAGGTGCCCAGCTGGATGAGGGCCTTCGTGTCACCGGGGCCGCCCCCGATGCCTGTGGAGGCGATGTAGTGGGTCTTCTCCGTCAGTCCCTGTTCTACGAAGTTCTCGCGACGGGCCCTGACCATGCCGGCGTACTGGGTATCGACGTCGCGGACGAAGAACCACGTGCGGATGCAGTTATCGGCCAGCGTGGCTCCGAAGTGGCTGAGCATCTGCTCGTACTCCTTCAGCACGGTATCGGTCTGCTGGGCTGAGTCGCCCTGGTTGCACGTCAGGCCCATCCGCCACAGGTGGCGATAGCCGTTGTGGCTGGCCACCAGAGTGCCCTGTTCTGTCCGGATGTCCATGTCGCTGACGAGGTAGAGCCATGCGGCTATCTTCGAGCCGTCGAGGGGCTGCTGCTGGATGACGGAAATGGCCACGCCGGGCTCCTGCCGCATGAGGGGCTGCTGGTTGGTGCTGTCGGAGAGGAAGTAGCGCTTCAGTACGTACTGTGCACCAAGGAAATTGGGCATCTGCGTCAGCTGGTCTTCGGCGGCATAGATGCGCTGCATCTGCTCTACGAAGGACTGGCCGCGCGGCTCTACATGCAGCATCACGTGCCACTCACCGACCCCTTCGGGCCGAAACGAGGCATACTCTACGGTTACGCCTAAGGACTGGATATGTATGGTCTGATAATTCATCTTTCTTGTTTGCGGTTGCAAAGATACGAATAATTTCTGATTATTCCGCCTCTGGCAGTTGATTTATCCACTTGTCTATCAAACTGCGCACGGAATCCTGGGTGGCCTTGAACTGGCTGCTGATGACTTCCGTATGGTTGTAGCCGAGTATGTTCTCGCCTCCCTCGTTCAGTATCTGGTGGAGGAGCGAGGCCCCGGCGTTGCCACTCACTACGCGGTACATGCCCGGCTTGCGCGTGCTGGGCACATCGACCAGGCTCTTATGGGCATTGCCCCGGGTGAGATCCAGGCTGGCAGCCATGCGTCCGTTGCCGCCGTGGCACTGGATGCAGGCTTTGTCGAAGACACCGTACTGGAGGCAGCCAAAGAGGTCGAGGTCTATGTCACCCAGGGCCATGCGTATGGTGTCCTGCGAGTCTTCGTAGTCGGCCAGGACGATGCTCTCCAGCGTGACGATGCGCTTGCGCAGATTGTTCGTGATGGCCAGCTCCACGGTCTCTATCCTGTCCGTGACGTTGTTCAGCACGAGCTCCACCTCCGTGCCGTCGGCCGTGGAGGCGGGCAGTGCCCGTTGCATGGTAGCGTAGTTGTCGTCCTTGGCGAACCCGGCCAGTGCCACGCTGTAGCCGTCGGCCCAGTCGCGTATGCCCGACACACGGGCCGTGAGCTTCACCACCCGTCCCGTGTCCTGCACCGAGTAGGTGCGCTCCTCGATGTCGCCGGAGTCGCACGCCACGAGACACACCATACAAAGGAATAGAAGAGACAGGGATTTATTTTTAAAACTACGAATTGCACGAATTAAACGAATTGCTCCGCGTGACTTGAGGGCGTAGCCATAATTCTCGCACAGCGAGCGGCAAGCCGATTTCGTGTAATTCGTAGTAAAGAATACATTATTCATATCATTCGTAGTATAGAATACATTATTCATACAATTCGTATAATTCGTGTAATTCGTAGTTAAGACCTAGAAACTGAATTGGAGTTGCACGGAGGCATGATGGGTGGAGATGCCCAGGTCGTCGTTGTCGCGGTCGAGCTGTGTCTCGTGGCCGTAGCGTCCCGTGAACTGGTACATGGCCGACAGCTTCAGGTGGACCTTCGGGATGTAGTAGTTGCAGACGACGGCAGGCATGTTCAGGAAGCCGTCCTTCCCCGAGCTGTTGCGGTCCATGAAGTCGTAGCGCAGGCCGAGCTGCACCTGGGGGCACACGAAGTAGCCCACCTGCCCGTAGGCACCCCAGTAATTGAACTTGTCGCTGATTTTCTGCCTGTCCGTGAATCCCACGTGCATCCAGTAGGCCTCGGCAGCCACGTACCAGTGGTTGAGGAGCATCGCGAACTCGGCTCCCAGACGGGCGTCGTTGGTGCTCTCGCTCTCGCTCTCCACGTTCAGGCCCCCCGAGATGCCGAAGAGCATGTGGCGGCCCTTCAGCATTTTCGCGTTGCCCTGCGTCAGGGGCATCTGGCCCCAGGGCATGAAGGTGAGCCGTCCGGCGTAGAGGAGGGAGGGGATGTGCCAGTCGTCGGAAAAGGTCTTCGTGGCCCCGTTCACGGCCGAACCGCTTCCGTTCCACAGGCCCACCTCGTAGCCCGTCAGCCACTGTGTGCCTCGCTTCAGTGAGGCTGTGCCATGGAACTCCACGCCTACGTCGAAGCCCGTGCCTATCTGGGGGGTGACGGCGTTCAGCGTGTGGGGCATGATGGTGAAGGTGGTGAGCGACGTGGGCAGCGCGGGGAACAGGGTCTCGCCCAGCGTGGTCAGGTAGGCGTGGGTGAAGGGCGTCTTGAACTTACCGGCACGGAAGCGCACGGCGGGCTTGATGCTGTAGTCTATCCAGGCCTGCTGGAGGACGTTGGCCCCCGTGGCTGCGGCGTTGATGGAGAGGTTGTAGTCCAGGCAACCGAAGGTCTTGCCCGTGAAGCCCAGGATGGCGTAGGGCAGGGCGAAGCCGGAGTTGGCCACGTTGTCCTGGTTGTAGGCCTTGTCCAGACCCTCGTCGTCGTAGTAGTTCAGCTGGCCGCGTGTCTGCAGGAACAGGTAGGGCTTGAAGACGAACTTGCCGTTCTTCGACTGGAGGGTGAAGCCGCGGTCGTCGGCAATGCCCAGGACACCGTTGTCCATGTCGATGTGAGGGCTTGACGGAGAAACGTCATGCACGACGGCAGGGGATGCGTCAGGTGTGGTGGGGGTGTTTTCCTCGGCCATGGCTGGCAGCAGCATGGCGGAGCACAGAAGGGTTGTCAGTATGTGTCTCATTTCTTATACGGTTAGTTTATCGTGTCTTCTTGTACGGGTCGGTGTCCCTGTCCCTCGGAGTGTCGGTCTGTGCCCGTACGGGTCGGGGCGTTTGCCATACAGTGGCAGGAATGTCTGCCATATAGTGGCAGAAGTTTCTGCCATAGTATGGCAAACTTGTCAGTCCGAGGGAGCAGCGACGCTTGTCTCATAGGCTCTCGAGGAATTTCAGCAGGGCCTGGCGGTCGTCCCTGTGCATGTTCTTGTAGAGGTTTTTGGAGGCTTCGCCCTCGCCGCCGTGCCAGAGGATGGCCTCCTGGAGGTTGCGGGCACGGCCGTCGTGGAGGAAGAAGGTGTGGGCGTTCACCAGTTCCTGTAGGCCGATGCCCCAGAGCGGCGTGGTGCGCCACTCGTTGCCGCGAGCCAGTCCGCTCACGTAGTTGTCGTTCAGGCCCACGCCCATCAGCTCCGAGCCCATGTCGTGCAAGAGGTAGTCGCTGTAGGGGTGGATGGTCTGGTTGCCGAGCCAGGGGAGTTCGGTACCGTTCAGGAGGGTGGCTCCGCGCGGACGGGTGTGCAGCGTGGTGGCGTGGCATAGGTGGCACTTGGCCTCGAAGAACTGCTGTTCGCCGATGGCGATGTGCTCGCGCTCCGTGATGGTGCGCCCCTTGTAGCTGACGGGCGTGGTGGCGGAGCCTAGTCGGCGAGCCGGTACGCCCAGACCGTGGAGGTAGAAATCGACGTCCTCCATCTCCTCCGTGGATATGTCCAATTTGTCATACAGCAGCCCCATCATGGAGCCCTCCTGCATCTGGCGCTGCCCCTCGCATATCTCCTCGGGGTAGCGGCTGTTGGTCACGCCCATGTCGCTGGAGAAGCCGAGTTCCACCGTCAGGTCGGCGTGCTGGGCCTTGTTGCCCGAGAGGCCGAGGCGCAACTGGCCGCGCTCGTTGATGTAGTTGCAGCGACCCGAGATGCCGTACTCGGGATAGTTCGACCGGGCGGCCAGGGCCTCAATCTCCACGGGGTCGAGGGCCATCATCTGGCCCATGCCGACGTGGCGCAGTGGAATGCGCACCGTACAGAAGAGGTCTTCGGGACGGATGGGCTCGTCGGTGTCGCGGTAGTTGGGCTGGTACCAGTCGGTGATGGTGTATTCGGGGTAGGCCAGTTCGTAGGTCTCGCCGTCGGGGAACTGGAACTGCTCCTTGTGCCAGCGGCATTCCAGCTTGCCCTCGGCCGTCACGCCCATGATGCTCTGGTCGTGGATGACGCGGCCATAGTCTTGGAAAAAGGCACCGTTCTTCCGCGTCACATACACCAGCATGGACGAGAATCCGTAGGAACCGCTGCCATAGACAGGAGTACCGTCGGGGTCTGTACCCGTCTGGGTCCAGAGGCCCGGCTTGGTGCGCCCGGCGTTGCGGTGGCACGAGCCACACGAGTAGCCCGCATAGACGGGCCCCAGGCCGTTGCCGGAGTTCATGGGGTTGTCGTAGAGGCGGTCGCCGTGGGTGAAGCGCTTCTCGTTGGCCGGGATGTTGGCCACCCAGTCGGCATCGGTGTCGTAGGCGTAGCTGGAGGTCTTGAATATTGTGCTGGTGCCGGCCGAGAGCGTGTAGCCCTCGGGCACCTCCATGTCTCTGACATCTATAGCACGGTCATCCTCACAGCCCGTGAGGGCCATGAGGACAACGCACCAAAATGTATATGAAAAGAAATTTTTTGTCTTTCGGTTCATTATTTTGTGTAAGTACGGGGTTTGCCACTCTTGAAGAGCAGGAACTCCAGCGTGTGGAAGCCACGGACGTTCTGGACGGCCTCGATGTTCTCGTCCTCCTCGTCGTATTCGCCTTCCCACTTGATGAGTTCCTCAATCTTGCCGCTCTCCATGACCTCCTTGATGGCATCTACGTCCAGGGGCCAGGAGTCCATGTTGGGGTCCAGACCCAGATCGGCCACGGGGCCAAAGAGGAAGGCCTCGCTCGTCTCCCACGGCTCACGGGCAGCCATCCAGGCCTGTGCGGCACGCTCGAAGGCAGCGGTACTGGGCTGTGTGCGCAGGGCATCGACGGCCTGCTTCAGCTCGGCCGTGCGGGCCACGAGGTCCTTGTAGGTGGGCTCGACGACGTTCTCGACATAGGTCTCTACGATGGCGTCCAGCTCTTCGTTGTCAGCATTGTTGTTAATAAAAGGTTTCAGTTCGTTCTCCAGTGCATCCACCAGTTCGGCGCAGGCATCCTGGGCAACCAGGACGGTGGCGTTGCCGATGTGGTCGCGGAAGGGAGCCGTCATGCCTGTCTTGATGGCATTGTAGGCTGCGTCTATCTTGGCCTTCACGCTGCCATAGACGGGCGTGTTCACGCTCTGCAGCAGCTTGGCGATGGAGTGCTCGGCCTCGGTGTTGTTGCGTGTACCGTTGAAGGCGTTGCGGATGGACTGGATGTTGTTGGCATAGTCGTCGATGGAGTGGAAGCTGTACCACGACTCAACGGCATAGACGGCCTCGGTGTATTTACCCGACACCCAGAGGTCGCGGGGCTCGCCTATCTTGGCCGTGCCCACCTCGCTGGCGATGTCGATGCAGCCATCCACAATCTGCTCCACGCAGCTGACGGCGCTGGTGTAGGGAGTCTTGTTATGGGTCTTGAAGGTGGTGGCAAAGGCACCCTGATGGATGCCGTCCTTCACGTAATCCACGGTCCATGCCTCGTTCAGGTCGCTGGCATCGTTGGCCAGCAGCTGAGCCACGGCACTGGCATAGAGCGTCCAGGTGCCGACGTTCTCACTGGTCACGTCCAGGTTGTTGTCGTTGATGGTTACCTCACTGGTTCCTTCGGGAACGGTCTTTTCGTCTTCGTCATCGCTGCAAGCGGTGAAGCCCAGGCTCATGGCCAGCAGGCCAGTCATAAACAAATACTTTTTCATAAGGGATTTTAATGTTTTTGTTAGGATTTTGATATTGGTTATTGGTTATCGGTTATTGTTCTTCTGTTTCTTCAGGCGGGCGAACTTGTTGTCGCTGACAAACCAGCCCGTGAAGGCCACGCCCAGGGCAAACTCATTCTCGGCCTTGTAGTTGCCGTCGCCGATGCGCCGCTTTGTGTAGTCGGCCTTCACCACTAGGTAGGGCAGTGGACGATAGTTCACGCCGGCCACCCACATGGAGGTCTTCAGACGGGGGTCGGCCGTCTTCAGGTTGTTCTTGCTCACGACTACCTTTTGCTGCGGGTTGTAGTACTCGTAGCGGACAAAGGGGATGAGGTCGGGCATCTTGTCGGCCACCACCATGTTCTTCAGTCGCAGACCGGCCTCGGCACCGTAACTGACCGCACGCTCCGCAATGGGGGCCAGGCGGCTGTAGGGCGAGGAGTTGCTCAGTTTGTTGTTCTTGGCCGTCAGTTGGTCGCTGTTGCCCACGTAGCCACCCATCAGGTTGCCCCGGGCAATGAAGTAGCGGTGCTGATACTGGGCATCGACCGACCAGATGCGCACGGGCACCCGGAAGGCGTAGGTCTGGGGCTTGTCGCTGTTCGAGGCGGCATTGCGCAGGTAGTAGAACGACGCACCGAGGCGCAGGCCCGGGATGCCACGGTAGTTGAGGCGTGCCACATAGGCCGGCGATGTGAAGTTGTCGGACTCGAAGAGCCCCTGCTTGCCGCTGGCCACCCAGGTGTTGCGGTCGAAGCCGTTGGCATTCAGTCCGGCCACCACCATGGCCTGGTAGTCGAACGAGGCCCATTTCCGGCCAAACTGACCCATGACGGCCAGTCCCGTCTCGTGCCACGTGTTCGGTATGATGGAGGTCTCGCCCTCGGGGCGCACGGTGCCGAAGAAGTTGATGGGCTCGTGGTGGGCATTGTTCAGGCCGACGGGCACTATCTGGTGGCCCACCCTGACCATGAAGGCATTGTTCAAGCGGTAGGTCAGATGGAACTGCTCCAGAGCCACCTCGCCGCCCTTCTCCACCTCCGACTCGTATTCGCCGTTCTCGGTGTTCTCTATCTCATAGGCTGCACCGGTGCCGCCCGCCTCGAACTCTATCTCCACGCCCAGCATCCAGTGCTTGTTGAACTTATAGTCGCCGGCCAGCACAAAGCGTGGTATGGAGATGGTGTTGCGATGGACGTCGGAGTTGCCCGTCGAGGTGCCGTTGAAGCGGTTGATGCCGTAGTTCTTGAACTGGGCCACCACCTCGCCGTACCCGCCCACGCGGTATTTGTCATAGGAGTCCACCTCCGTGCTGTCGGTGTTCCACTGGGCCATGGCTGCGGCCGACATGGCCACCAGAGCCGTGCTCATTAGTATCCTTTTTATGGTAATCATAAGCTTTGTCATATCAAACCGACTGCAAAATTACGGTCTTTCCGTCTATCTTGCAATACTCAAAATTTGCGATTTTGCACGTGCTCCGCCTTATTTCTGATACTTAATATTGGTTAAAACAGGGGCTTTTTGTACCTTTGCAGGGTGATTATTCAACACAGAGGTTTATTTATGACGAGAGAAAAACAGAGAGACCAAAGGTCTTACACAGAGAGCCTACGGCGGAAAGTGAGGGCGTAGCCCCTCTGTGAAGTATCCGTGGATGCCTCTTGTAATCTCTAAAGAGAAATGAGAAATTAAAGCTCTGTGTTAAAATAAAAAAAAGAAAGAATGACTGGACGATACCACGAAACCGACCCGATGAGCGACGTCATCAGCGACGACTATCGGATGCTGCAGATGATAAGCCGCTTCGGCATCACTCTGGGCTTCGGCGACCAGACGGTGGCCGAGACCTGCAAGAAAGCGGGGGTGGATGCTCCCACCTTCCTGACCGTTGTGAACTTCCTGAAGGACACCAACCATGCCCACATCACTGAGATGGTGGAGCACATAGACCTGCCCACCATGCTCCGATACCTCAGGAACTCCCACACCTACTTCACCGACTACCGGCTGCCGGCCATACGGCGTAAACTGCTCCAGGCCATTGACATGCGCTCGCAGATAGCCGTGCTCATCGTGAAGTTCTACGACGAATACGTGGCCGAGGTCTCCCGCCACATGGAGTACGAGAACGCCAACGTGCATCCCTACGTCGAGGGCCTGCTGCAAGGACAGACGGGCGGACATCGACTGGCCGACTTCACCAGCCAGCACGAAGGCAGTCACAACAGCATCGACCGCAGCCTGTCGGAACTGAAGAGCATCATCATCAAGTACTACCCCAACGACCAGAACGCCGCCCTGCTGAGCGACGCGTTGATGGACATCTACATGGTGGAGGAGGACTTCCTGAACCACTGCCACATGGAGGACACGCTGTTCAGCCAGTGCGTAAGGCAGTTGGAGCAGGAGGTGGCTGAAAGTGAAGAACGAAGAGTGAAGAGTGAAGAATCAGAGTTGCAAATGGACTCCGACACAAGGGCGGCAGCAAATTCTCCTCTCTCCGACAATACGCTTAGCGACCGCGAGCGCGAGGTCATCCGCCTGGTGGCCATGGGCCTGGCGAACAAGGAGATTGCCGAACGGATGTTTATCTCCGTAAACACGGTGATGACGCACCGCCGCAATATATCCAGAAAGCTCGACATCCATGCGGCTGCCGGGCTTACCATCTATGCCATCGTGAACGGCATCATCAACGTGGAAGACGTGAAACTCTAAACGAGAGAGCGGGTATGCCGAATGCACGACATACCCGCTCTCGCTCTTTCTTATTCCGAGAACAGACGGCGCCCTGTGACATTGAGCATGGGGCGCAACTTTTCGTAGGGGATGGTGAACGAGGGCCGGCCTGCGGCGTAGCAGGCTATCTCGTAGCTCTGATAGACGAACACCAGGCCGCCGTCCATGAAGTAGGGCCTGGTCTCAGGCATGGGTATCAGGTCGGCATCCACACCCATCAGGTTCTCCTCCAGTTCCTTGTCGGTCTTCACCTCGAAGTACTCCATCAGCCCCTCCTTCACCTCTTCGCTCAGGTCGCATTCGCGGAGCATGTCGAGCCCCACGCGGCGACCGTCGCTCTTGCGGAAGGTCACGCCCGACACCGAACCGATGCCATGGGCCCCACCGCTGTACTCCTCGGTCGAGAACACATAGGTGACCACCTTGTCGGTCTCATAGACCTTGTTCACCGTGGCCTCGCGGTAGAACTCCATGGGCACGTCGTCCAGGAACTCAGAACGAATCTCCCGCATGTCGGCCATGTACTCCGACGCATAGTGGGCCATCAGGGAGTCGGTGTCGGCATAGTCGCCTTCGTAGGTTCCGCCCAGCGTCTCGCTGATGTACTCCACGATGGCTGTCTGCAACAGTTTGTTGCCGCACTGGGGGAAGTCGATGTTCATGAACACCGAATCTTGTCCCTCCGTCCGCTCCACGGTCTTGTTGTCGTCTGTGATTTCACTGCAGCCAGACTTACACCCAGTCACGAGCAGGCACACCAGGGCCACCGTCAGGGCCCATACCGTAATGCTTTTACGCTTCATATTGCTTTTTTCCCTATTGATATATATAAGTATCTATCTTCTTCTTTTTTTGCTATCCGCCCGCCCGCTCCGTCGTTCCTTACGAAAAAAGAGGGGCTTGCCGCCCCTCCTTCTTGGTGACCCGCTCGGGGCTCGAACCCGAGACCCCAACATTAAAAGTGTTGTGCTCTACCAGCTGAGCTAGCGGGTCTGACCATAAAACCACCCCTTTCAGGATAGCGAGTGCAAAGGTACGCACTTTTTCCGTATCTGCAAACGCTTTTGGGTTTTTTTTGAGTATTTAGTGCATTTTTCTCTAAAAAAGTTTTGCAGATACGGAAAAAGTGCGTACCTTTGCCTCGCTTTTAAGGAAGTCATTGGGCTATGGTGTAATGGTAACACTGCAGATTCTGGTCCTGCCTTTCCTGGTTCGAGTCCGGGTAGCCCAACAGACAAGAGAAAGCCGCTCAACGCTGAGCGGCTTTCTTCGTTTTATAGCGGTTCAACTGTAGGGGCGTACACGGAGGTACGCCCCTACATGATGTAACTTACGCCTCTTCCTTCTGTTGGTTGCGCATCTCTGTCTCTACGGCCTTGATTTTCTGCACCAACAGGTTCAGCTCGTCCTTCAGCTTATCTACTTTCTTCTGAATCTCCAGCACCAGCGAATTGCCCTTCTTGCTGCTGGCCGAGAGGAAACCGATGTTGTTCTCGTAGGTCTGTAGTTCGGACTTCATGATTTCGTAGGCACGGGCCAGGCGGTCGCGCTCGCGGGCCAGTGTGTTGGCACCGCTCTCGGCGCTCACCTTCAGCGTTGTCCTGAAGCTGTTCAGGCGCTGCTCGGCGCGGTCCAGGTTAAGCTGCTTGTACAGGCCATCGACAACCTCGCGGTACTGCCGGTAGAGCTTGTCCTTGTCGCGGATGGGCACAAAGCCGATGGCGTTCCACTCCTGCTGCAGTTCGCGCACCTTCTGCGCGGTGGCCTCGGCGGTGTTGGCGGCCAGGGCCCGCAGTTGCTCGATGACGGCCTGCTTCTTCTGCAGGTTCTCCTGCTGCTCCTCGCGCTCTCCGGCGGTAGCCTTGCTCTTGGCCTCGAAGAACTGGTCGCAGGCACCCACGAAGCGCTTCCACAGTTCGTCGCTCACCTTGCGGGGCACGGCGCCGATGCTCTTCCACTGCTTTTGCAGTTCGATGAGGGCATCGCTCGTCTGCTTCCATTCGGTGCTGTCCTTCAGCGCCTCGGCCTTCTCCACCAGGGCCTTCTTCTTCTGCAGGTTCTGGTTCAGTTCTTCCTTCACGGCCTTGAAGTAGGCAGCCTTCTCGGTGAAGAACTTGTCGCAGGCGGCGCGGAAGCGCTCGAATATCTGCGTATTCACCTTCTGCGGGGCAAAGCCGATGGTCTTCCAGACGGCTTGCAGGTCAATGATTTCCTTCGTCTTGGCATCCCAGTCGGCAAAGGTCTTGAGCCCGTCGGTGGAGATGGCCTCCACCTGTTCGCACAGTTCGGTCTTCTTCTGCAGGTTCTCCTCCTCCTGGGCCTTGCGAGCCTCGAAGAAGTCCTGGTGGCGCTTGCGTATGACGGTGCTGGCCTCCTTGAAGCGGTTCCAGATTTCCTCGCGCAGTTCCTTGGCCACGGGGCCTATCTCCTTCCACTCCTGGTGCAGCGTCTGGAGCTGGTTGATGGCCTTCACGACGTCGGTCTCCTCGGTCAGTTTTTCGGCCTGCTCACACAGGAGGGTCTTGGCCTCCAGGTTCTTGCGGAAGTCGTATTCGCGGAACTGGATGTTCAGCTTCAGCATGTCGTAGAACTGCTCCACGTAGAGTTGGTAGTTCTTCCACACCTCCGACACGTTCTCGGCAGGCACGGGGCCTATCTCCTTCCACTCGTTTTGCAGTTCCTTGAAGGCGTCGTACGACTTGCCTGCCTCTTCGGGTGTAGTGGCCAGTTGTTTTATTTTCTCGATGACGGCTTGCTTCTTCGCCAGGTTTTCAGTCCTCTGGCGTTCCACTTCGGCCTGCAGCTCGGCACGGCGCTGGCGTATCTGCTGCATGGCCTGCTTGAAGGGTTCTTCCGTCGGGTCTATTTCGGGTTGGTAGGCCTCGGGGTCGCCTCCGGCATCGATGTATGCCTGATGGGCGGCCAGCATGTCGGCCTTATGGTATTTATAGTAGAGCTGCTTCAGCAGTTCCAGTTCCTGCTTGTCGCCTCCCTCGTTCTGCTCTGCGATTTCCTGTGCGCGGGCCAGCACTTCCTCCTTGGTCTTCATCAGGGGAATCTGTGGGGCTTCCTCCTCTGCTGGGGCACTCTCCTCCTCCGTGGGAGCAGCATTCTCCTTTGCTGGGGCTGTAGCCTCCTCTGTGGGAGCCGCTTCCTGCGGTGTGTTCTCGGTTTCGGGGGCCTCTGGGGCCACGGTCTCTACGGCTTCGGTGGGCTGTACGTCCACTTCGGCCTCATTCTGCTTGGTCTGTTCTAAAGAGTCCATCATTTTTGTTTTTAGGTAATGATTCGGGTTACATTAGTTTACACAAAATCAATGCAAATTAAGGTAAAAATCACTGGATAACCTAATATTTTGGCAGAAAAATGCAGCAGATGACGGAAAATGTGTCCGTTTGGCAGGTAGAGCGTGCCTAAAAGGTGCTGACTTCGGTGAGAAATGCGCTTGAATCGGTTTTATATATAGTAAAGGAACGTGCGTGCGTACGCCCATGCGCACACGCACGGATAAGATGCGCCTCCGTCCCGTACGGGTCGGAGGTCCAACGCGGGCGGGACGGAACTCAGACCTGCACGGGACGGAGGCGCATCCTGTACGGGACGAAATCGGGGGGGCGGAGTGGAGCGTGGGCTCAGTGGCGCAGCTCCTGTTCTATCGGGTCGTCGTAGTGCCGCTGCAGCTGGCGCAGACGCTTGTGTAGCTGTTTCTGCACCTTGCGGTAGGCGGGGTCGCCATAGCGGTTGTGCATCTCGGAGGGGTCGGTCTGCAGGTCGTAGAGTTCCCACTGGTCGATGGGCCGCCGGCCCGTGGTGTCCTGTGCGGCCGTGGTGTGGGGATAGAAGTGGATGAGCTTGTAGCGCTGGGTGCGGATGCCGTAGTGGCGGCGCACCATGTGCTCGGCGGGGTACTCGTAGTAGTGGTAGTAGATGGCCGTGCGCCAGTGGGGGGGGATGGAAACATTGGAGGATTTATTTCCCTTTTTCAATTCTTTCATTTTTCCACTTTCTTTCAGCAGCGGCACCATCGACTGGCCTTGTATGTCCTTGGGAATAGGGGCTCCGGCCATCTCCAGGAACGTAGGGGCATAGTCGATGTTCTGCACCATCTCGTCGATGAGGCCCCGGCGGGCGTAGCCCTGGGGCAGGCGCATCAGCAGGGGAGTGTTGAGACTTTCCTCGTACATGAAGCGCTTGTCGAACCATCCGTGCTCGCCCATGTAGAAGCCCTGGTCGCTGGTATAGACGACGAGGGTGTTGTCCAGCAGTCCATTGTCCTCCAGGTACTGCATGAGGCGTCCCACGTTCTCGTCGAGGCTCTTGGTGACCTTGGCATAGTCGCGCATGTAGCGCTGGAACTTGTATTCAGTGAGCTGGCGACCCGTGAGGGGATGGGCCTTGAAGGCCCGGCTGAGCGAGTCGTGGAACTGGAAGTAGGTCTGGCGGTCGGCCGGCGAGAGGCGGTTCACGTAGTCGAGGTAGAGCTGCGAGAGCCGACTGGTGTCGCCGGGGAGGTAAATCTTGTTGTCGTAGATGATGTCCATGTCGTGGGCAGAGGAGATGGACATCTCCTGGTCCTGCGCCGCCTGTCGGCCCTGCCACGTGTCCCAGAAGTTCTGGGGCAGGGGGAAGGTCTGGTTCTCAAACTCGTGTATGTCCTTGAGGTCGGGTAGCCAGTCGCGATGGCAAGCCTTGTGGTGGACCAGGAGTATGAAGGGCTTCTGCCGGTCGCGTCCCTCCATCCACTGGATGGCCTTGTCGGTGATGATGTCGGTGCAGTAGCCCTGTTCGCGGCTCTGGGTGCCGTCCTGGTGGAGGAAGGTGGGGTTGTAGTACTCGCCCTGTCCCTCCAGGATGTCCCAGTGGTCGAAGCCCGTGGGGGTGCTGACCAGGTGCCACTTGCCCACGATGGCCGTCTGGTATCCGGCCTGCTGCATCAGTTTGGGCATGGTCTGTTGTGAGCCGTCGAAGATGCCATGCTCGTTGTTGGTGAATCCGTTCTTATGAGAAAGCTTGCCCGTGAGCATACAGGCGCGACTGGGGCCGGAGAGCGAATTGGCGACAAAGCTGTTCGTGAAGCGCACACCCTCCCGGGCCAGGCGGTCGAGATTGGGAGTCTGGATGGGGCTCTGGCCGTAGCACGACATCATCTGTGCCGTGTGGTCGTCGGTCATGATATAGACAATGTTGGGACGCGACTGCGCCATAGCCATGGCGCAAATCGACAATTGACAATTGACAATTGATAATTTCAAGATGAGGTGTCTGTCCATGGCTTCGTGATTTAGGGCAAGTGGTTTCCGATGCAAAGGTACGGATTTTTCTGCGTAATGCAAAACAGGAAGCCGATAATCTTACGAACAGAGCATAGGGCAAAAATTAGGCAGGACAAAAATGGGGTCGTGCCACTTACTTTTAACACGACCCCGCTAAGTATCCCTTCCTGCCGTGCGACACTTTCTTCCCTGTGCCGCAATACTAAACCGTCGCACATAGGGACGCTAATCTCGCATATCCCGTGATGCCATGATTTCGCGCTCGCCCAGGCTCTAAGTCGTCTTGGCTATCGCTATTCCCCTTCGGTGCTCGGCACTAACTCTATACCTGCAATTCGTAACTCGCGTGTATAAACTTTCCCATGATATGAAGACATGCCTATTGAGCCAATAGTCAACTTTATGGGTGCAACGTACGGTGTGGATATTCCCTGTTGAACAAGGATACGCTCACAATCGTCCGTCCCTGTCACAAAGACCCGTTGAGAATTTCCTATTGTTACAATAAGGTCAGCATTAGGAACATCACTGTTCACAGTTATGGGCGAAGGATTCTCATAATATGACATGGAAGACATCGAGCCGCTTGCGGTCATTTCGGTATGACCGACGCGGAACCATGTGGGAAGTCCCTGACTTACCATCGTAACGTAAAGGTCATACTTTTGCCCGGGCAGGAGTATCGGTGTGGTGTATTCTATAGTTGTCTGTACAAGCATATTTCGCCCTATAACTTCTACATATTCGGCCCAGGGGGCACCCCACGATTCATCGCATGCCACCTGACTGACATTTTCCATATTGGCGTCATATTCATACTGCGCATTGGGTACGACAATCACTTCGCCCTTTCGCGTCTGCGAGCAAATATAGTCTATAGCACTGGCAGGAATTGAACTTAGCAGCCGAAGTGTGCCTCCCGTATACTCCACCTCAGAGGCAATGTCAAGTTGCGAAAGAGACAGCGTCGACAAGTAGGTGTTGATGTATCTTACGACGTTATCCCATGCTCCATACTCCCCAAGCAGACTTTCATTCTGCACATAGAACTGCTCCAGTACGATACCTGTATAGCCGACAGCCTCGCCTTCCACATAGGTATATGACAGACAGGAGGCATCCCCCACGGCATCCCATATCGAATAACCCGTGCCTATGTGTACGGGCTCGGCATAGAAAGGTATGCCCTCGCGCAAGGTGCGTATCTGCATGTAAGTGTCAGTATTGCTGGGCAAATATATATACAGGGTATTGTCAAATCTCTCCATATTCAGACTCTGCCACGTCGCTTCATCGGTACTGACTTCCGGGGTACTGGTGAAGCCAACCTTATTCTCGTCTCCATCAGATACTTTCACTGTGGCGCGCCAGAGGTTTCGGCCAATGGGATACACACTAAGCAGACTGCCACTGACATAAGTAGCCAGAGGATGTTGCGCTTCGGTAAGGGATTCGATGCTGGACACATCATCGGTGTTTACGCTCATAACCTCGCGACCATACTTATAGTAACGGATGTTCTGGGCACCGACAGACAAGGCGATGAGCATCAGTAAGATGAATATATATAACTTTTTCATAGACGTTTACTTTTAGGGATTAATAATGATCCTCGTCACCCTCGTATATCTCCTTGGGCACGAACTCAAGATAGTCGAGTTGTATGGCATAATTATCAGTGTGTACGTTACGAAGGCGTAGCGTGTGCTGCTCTCCTTCCTTAAACTGGAAGACGTCCACGACGTATCGTACCGTATGGCTGATGTCGCAAAAATAGTTCCGCTGTACATCGCTGGCTCCATCAGGATGCCCTTCACCAACGATACAGAATACACTCGCCGGACCGTGATACCATCCCATGTTGTGCATGGCTCGTAAATCTGCATCGGAGTGGCCACTCTCGCTCAAGGCAAACCATCCCGTACGCGAAACGAAGTTGTTGTCTCGCATGTCTACGGGTATGCCCACAGGCATATCGTCAAAATAGCACTGCACGATAGGCCTAACAGACATATCTGAAAATCCTAATCGCAACTGGTACTCCCCATCCGGCAACTTAGGTAAACGAAGGGTCATATCGATGTCTGCCGGATTCTCTGCATATACGTTAAACTCATCTCCTTCATAACTCCAGTAGGTGTTGTGCTGGCTCTGGAACATGAAGGTTGCCCCATCAGGAACCTTTACATTCGATACATAGCCGTCAGGAAACCAATAATTAGGACTGGTTACCGTCTTGTCCGGATTATAGGAATCGGTTACATGGTTTGCCGTCCTACCATCGCGTATATCGTTGTTCATCATCTCAGGGAACAGGGTGTACAGATCCATACGGATGCGCGTATTGAATACGGTACTCTGGGTCTGTGAGGAGAAGTCCGCCAGCCCATCCGTGAGGTAATATGCACCATTTACAGCCCAGTAATCGTCATTCGAGGCATCGGGCCTGGCTACATGTACGCCAGCAACTGCATCCTTCTTACTTCTATTCAGGTAAAGGTCATTACGATGCTCAGCCGCCCCAATCTCACCCGGCACGGTCAGCCGCTCCATCTTGAGCAGGTTCTCGTCATCCAGCGTGGCATACCATTCCGTGGGGTTCACTAACTCCGTTGCAATGGTGCAGATAGTGGTGTACATGTCGTAGTTGGCGGGACACGATTTCAGACAATGGTATGCGAGCAAACGGCGCAAAGGATTGCTGGACAAACACAATTTATCACGATTACCTACATTCGTCACATCAAGTGACTCTCCACCATAGAGAGAACGGGCATAGTCGTAGAGACCCTGCACGGAGGTTATGCCATATCGGCTGCGGAGCACCTCATCGGGCGTTGCAAACACCGTGAAGCGTATGAGCCGTTGCTCCGGCACGTGGCAATAGTCCCATAGGGTGCCCATCATATACAAACTTTTCCCATCATACGGTGATGGATTCCAGGTCTCATCTCTCCATGCACTCATTTCCGCATCCAGGCCTGTCAGGAACAGGGCTTCAGTAAAAATGGCAATACCGGGATTCTCCCTCATTGCCACAGGCAGCGTACGGTAACGGTCGAAGGTCTTGCTCTGTGAGGCATAATCCACTACGATGCTGTCAAAATCGTTATAGTTCCATTCTACTTTGTGCCCATCCTTATAATTAATGAGGAAGCCCTGTCCCATCATATTACCTCCAATAGCCAGCATACATAACGTCGTCAATATCTTCATTCGAAAATATTTCATATCTCTTCCTCCCTACTTCTTTATAAACTTAAATGAGCCTACACTACTATGCACAACGTAAATACCAGCGGGCAAAGACCCCATGTCTAAACGCACTTGTCCGCTTGCGTCAGCCGTGGCACTTTGCACCATAACACCATTAAGCCCATATATCCGGATGGTGCTACCTGGTTTCAGGGGGTGGGCAGTCACATGGTTACCGTCCATGTGTATCATCGCTTCATCATCGACAGTACGAATGTCATCTTCGATATCTGCATCCTCAAACGTGAATTTCACATAATCATGTTTGTCAAGAATCAGTTCTGCACCCTCCGCCTTTATCTGTATCTCGGCAGGCGTAAAACTAATGACGGGTTGGGCAGAGAAAACGTACAGCGTGGATGTCTCCTGAGCCGTCCATACCCGCAATGCGGCTTGCTGTGCCCTGCTTCCCAAAGCAACGGCAAGCAAGTAGGCAACTAAAAAGATTCGTTTCATGTTTTTTCGTTTTATGTATTGATAATGTTTTGGTACGTCCCGATAGGTACAAAAAGAGAACGTGGACTAAAACTTCGTCTACGTTCACCGAGGTATTGGGGATAACCATTGCATACATCTACGAGTAAAAGCCCACGCCTTCCAGCGTGAGCGTCGAGGCTTTACTCTTGTATGCTACCCTTAATTCCCCAATTATCGGTGAGCAAGATACAAAGCGGACGCTTCTCCCTATATGTCTAAATTACGTTTATCTGTTCATGGGCATAAAGGTTTGATAATAAACTTTTGTTACAAATTATGGTGTTGGAAATAAAAGTTCACCCTTGTGGCGCTTGCCCGTAGTGGGAGCAATGGTGAGCGTACCTGCCCCAATTATATCCATGCCGATAATCACTGCACCCCGCCCCTCACCAGACAGTCCGTATACATCCAAATCAAATATCAACTCTGGTGAAAGCATTATCTTTACCGTAAAGACATCGACATTGTGCAGTTCGTTTCCGATTTCAATCAATTCACGTCCCTTAGGAGGCACACCAAGTTGACGAATAATATCCATACTTACGGAAGTGCGCGTGGCTCCCGTATCAATCAGCGCGGCATCAGCGGCATATAGTTCGAGATAGTCCCCGGAAAAGAGTACGCAATCCGCACACATCCGAAACGAGGGGTCAACGAGATACTCTTTCAGTGGGATTGATACGTATTTCATAAGCAGTCTTAGCCTGTGCTATTAGCCTTTCTCTTTCTTCCACACTCAAGATGCGACGCTTTCTGCGACACGAAATTTTCTTCGGGCCAATTACTCCTATATGACCAATGATGGTATTCTCTTTCTTATCCATAGGCATATAACTTATAGGTAACTTATAGGGTTGGATTCTTCTTATGGGCAAAAATAGGGTAAAATATTGGATTTTGAAAATTTTTTCATTATTTTATTGACATTTACCCTGCTTTTCCATTATTTTTCTAATCCATAGCGCGCAGTGACATCATCCACCTCCTAAGGAAGCCCCCTATCATGGGAAATTAGGGGCTATAGTTGGAAGAGAATCTCCAAGGCTCGGTCTTCTTCTGCTTCCATCACTTCGCGCTCACCGGGGCCCTTGTCGTTGATGCCGCAGAGGTGGAGCACGCCGTGGATGATGACGCGGTGGAGCTCGCGAGCGTATGGGACGTTCAGTTGTTCCGCATTGCTGCGGACGGTATCGAGGGAGA
This sequence comes from Bacteroidaceae bacterium, assembly GCA_017464345.1. GTDB lineage: Bacteria > Bacteroidota > Bacteroidia > Bacteroidales > Bacteroidaceae > Physcousia. The sequence goes on along the minus strand of JAFUAH010000030.1, from coordinate 23,161 downwards.
TATAGAGGTCGCCCGAGATGATGCGCCCCTGAGTATAGTCGAAGGTGATGATGTCGGTGTAGTAGTCGTGGCGAAGGAACTGGCGATTGACTTCCAGGATGCGCTCGTCATCGACGAAGATGTAGTTTATCGTACCGACGCGCTTGCCGTACGTGGCAGCTACGTCTTGAGCCCACTGGGCGATGCGTCTCTGGTCGATGGTGGGCATGGCTATGCCCTCAGTGTTAAATGTTATCCCCATCCTTAATTCTTCTCTCCTCTCTTTAATTCTTAATTCTTCTCTCTTAATTCTTAATTACTATTGAGCAACTCCACCGCCTTCTGCACCACGGGGTCGTCGTCGTAGATGATGGAGAAGTATTCGCTCATCTCCCAGAGGTCGCGGGCGGCAAAGGCCTTCAGGATGCGACGCAGTTCGGGGATGGTCTGCTCGCGCTCCTCGTCGTCCTTGGGCTTGATGTTCTTCTTCTCTCCTTCGCGCAGAAGGCCCTCGATGACATTGTCGGGCACTTCGTAGTTGGCCTTGAAATCGGCAAACTCTGGCCATTGCTTTTTCAGACGCTTGCGGTTCTTGTCGAGGTTGCGCAGACTGGCGTTGATGATAATGCTCTTGGCCGAAAGTTCACGATAGAAACGGGTGTATTTGGTGGTATCGAGGGGTACGAAGTGGTCGGGCATGATACCTCCTCCACCGTAGACCGTGCGTCCCAGCCGCCGTGTGGTGTACCGTAGCGAGTCGGGGAAGTGAATGCTGTCGGCAGAGGTTAGTTCACCTGAGTTGTATCGGTTGATGACATCGCGCGAATAGCTCTCCTTGTCGCCCTTGGTGTAGGGTTTCTGGATGCATCGGCCCGAAGGTGTGTAGTATCGGGCCACGGTTAGTCGTATCATGCTGCCGTCGGGCAACTCGATGGGGCGCTGCACCAGCCCCTTGCCGAAGGAGCGCCGGCCTACTACGATGCCGCGGTCCTGGTCTTGGATGACTCCGGCCAGAATCTCGGCCGCCGATGCCGAGTATTCGTCGATGAGCACGGCCATGCGTCCCTCCTGGAATCCCTTTTCGCCCGAGGATACGAACACCTGATTGGGGACATTACGCCCACGAGTGTAGACAATGGTGTCGCCCCGGGCCACGAACTCGCTGGCAATATCGGCTGCCGCGTTCAGCAGTCCACCGCTGTTCTGCTGCAGGTCGATGATAAGTTTCTTCATGCCCTGTTGCTTCAGTTGTTTGATGGCATCCATTACCTCCTGGTGAGTGGTCAGCCCGAAGCTGCTGAAGCGTACGAGGCCTATGTCCTCTGTCACCATATAGGCGGCATCCAGCGTATTGACGGGAATCTTGTCGCGCTTGACCGTGAAATAGGAAATGCCACGAACACCCTCGCGCACGATGCCCAACTTTGCCTTCGTTCCCTTGGGGCCACGCAGGCGGCTCATGATTTCCTCGCGACTCATCTTCACACCGGCAATGGCTGTATCGTTCACCGAGACGATGCGGTCGCCGGCCAGTATGCCCACGCGTTCCGATGGGCCTTTCGAGACGGGCTGGATGACAACCAACGTGTCCTCCAGCATATTGAACTGCACGCCGATGCCCTCGAACGAACCCTCCAGCGACTCGTTCATGCGCTTGGTGTCCTTGGCATTGCTGTACTGCGAGTGGGGATCCAGTTTCGAGAGCATTCCGTTGATGGCATCCTCCACTTGGCGGTCGACATTGACGGTGTCCACGTAATATACATTAGTCAGGATGGAGGCCATGGTCAGTTTGCGTATGGCTTGTTCCAACCGGGCATCCTGTGCGTAGGCTGAGTGAAAAGTGAAGAAGGAAGAGGAAAATATCAGTGTCAGTAATAATAAAAAGCGTCTCATTTGCAGTTCTCTCTCAAAAGTTCTTAATTCTTAGTTCATTTCATTGCGTAAGCGGCAGAGCCGATTACTTATTTCTTCTTAATATTTCATTTCATACTCCAAGTTTTCGGGCAGCCATGCCGTGATGTCGCGCCCGAAGTGGGCCAGTTCGCGCACCACGCTACTGGAAACGGCGGAGAGCGACGGGTCGGAGAAGAGCAGCACGGTCTCTATGCCGCCACAGAGCTGGCGATTGATGTCGGCCATCTGGAGTTCGTATTCGTAGTCCTTGTGGCTGCGGATGCCCCGGAGAATGAAGCGGCAGCCCTGCTCGTGGGCGAAGTCGGTGGTCAGCGTATGGTAGCCCACAACGGAAATGCGGGGTTCGTCGCTATAGAGTTCGCTCAGGGCACGGATACGCTCCTCGGCGGGAATCCATCCCCGTTTCTGCTCGTTGTAGCCCACAGCTATCACGACGTGGTCGAAGAGAGCAAGACCACGCCGCACAATGTCGGCATGGCCACGTGTGAACGGGTCGAACGAACCGGGGAAGAGAGCCCTTTTTAATTCATAATTCATAATTCACAATGGGCAATTCACAATTCAAAGGAGGTTCAACTTTTAATCCCTAATCCCTAATCTCTAATCCCTAATCCCTAATCCCTATCCTCTTCTGCAAGGTCTTCCTCGATGACGAGGTTGTCGATGATGAAGTTTTGGCGCTCCATGGTGTTTTTGCCCATGTAGTACTCCAAGAGCTCGGCTACATTGTCGGCCTTGTGCAGACTCACTTGTTCCAGACGGATGTCGGGACCGATGAAGGTGCGGAACTCGTCGGGACTGATTTCGCCCAGACCTTTGAATCGGGTGATTTCGGGGTCGGGGCCCATGTCCGAGATGGCCTGCAGGCGCTCCTCCTCGCTGTAGCAGTACTGCGTGATGAAGTCGGCATTCTCGGATATCTGGCGGCGCACCTTGGCCTCCTGGTCCTGGGCGGCATCTTGCAGTTCCTTCACTTTGGCCTTGCCCAGCCTCGACTTGCGGGCACGGACACGGAAGAGTGGCGTCTGCAAGATATAGACATGTCCCTTCTTGATGAGCTCAGGGAAGAACTGGAGGAAAAAGGTTATCATGAGCAGGCGGATGTGCATACCATCGACATCGGCATCAGTGGCTACGATGACCTTGTTGTAGCGCAACCCGTCCAGACCGTCCTCAATGTTCAGGGCGGCTTGCAGAAGGTTGAACTCCTCGTTCTCATAGACCACCTTCTTCGTCAGGCCAAAGCAGTTGAGGGGCTTACCTCGGAGCGAGAACACAGCCTGTGTGTTCACGTCACGGCTCTTCGTGATGCTTCCGCTGGCCGAATCGCCCTCGGTGATGAAGATGCTGGTCTCCTCCTGCAGTTCCCCCTTCGTGTCAGTCAGGTGGGCACGGCAGTCGCGCAACTTGCGGTTGTGGAGGTTGGCCTTCTTGCTGCGCTCGCGGGCCAGTTTGGCCACGCCGGCCATGGCCTTGCGCTCGCGCTCGCTGTCCTGCACCTTCTGCAGGATGATGTTGGCCACGTCGGTGTTCTTGTGCAGGTAGTTATCGACCTGTTCCTTCACGAAGTCGCCGATGAACTTGTCTATGGAGATGCCCCCTTCGGGAGCCGTGGAGAGGGAACCCAATTTAATCTTTGTCTGGCTCTCGAACATCGGCTCCTGGATGTTGATGCTGATGGCGGCCACGATGCCGTTGCGGATGTCGCCGTATTCGAAGTTCTTGCCACTGTAGTCCTTGATGACCTCGGCTATGTACTTCTTGAAAGCGGCCTGGTGGGTTCCGCCCAGCGTGGTGTGCTGGCCATTGACAAAAGAATAGTACTCCTCGCCGTTCTGGTTCGAGTGGGTGAAGGCAATTTCAATGTCCTCGCCCCGCATGTGCACGATTTCGTAGAGTGGGTTGTTGGTCATGCGGTCGCTGAGCAAGTCGCTGAGTCCGTTGCGCGAGATGATGCGCCGGCCGTTGAACAGGATGGTCAGTCCGGTGTTCAGGTAGGTGTAGTTGCGCAGCATAGTCTCGATGAACTCGGACTGGAACTGGTAGTGCTTGAAGAGTGTGGGGTCGGGCTCGAAGAAGACGTAGGTGCCGTTCTCCTCCTCGGTCTTGCTGGTCTCGTCGCCTGTCAGCAGACCGCGTTCGAAGGTGGCCGTACGCTTCTCTCCGTCGCGGACGGCATAGACCGTGAAGTGGGCACTAAGAGCGTTCACAGCCTTCAGTCCGACACCGTTTAGTCCGACACTCTTCTGGAAGGCCTTGGAGTCGTACTTGCCGCCTGTGTTCAGCATGGAAACGGCATCGATGAGAGCTGCAAGGGGAATGCCACGACCGTAGTCACGGACACTGACGCGGAGGTTCTCCTCCATGTCCACCTCGATGCGACGGCCAGCTCCCATCTTGAACTCGTCGATGCTGTTGTCGATGACCTCCTTCAGTAGCACATAGATGCCGTCCTCGGCATGGCTGCCGTCGCCCAGGCGGCCGATGTACATGCCGGGGCGCAGGCGGATGTGCTCCATATCGGAGAGGTGCTTGATGTCCTCGGCATCGTATTCAACCAAAGGCTGTTGTGCTATGGTGTATTCTTCTGTCATAATGCTTTCTTAAATGCGCAACGGCGCTTGTGTATGGTGCAGTCCAGGTATTTCCACTGGCTCTGGCTGGCAGAGTTGTCTTCCAGCTGATGGTGTGTCTCGGCCCATTCGTATCCGTCTTGGATGGTTGTCGGGATGATGTCGGCAAAGATGAGGGCATTGGCTCCCTTGTCCTGATATTCGGGTGATACGCCCACGAGCAGCATGTCCAGCACCTGGGGGTGTTTGTCGAACCACAGAGCCTTGGCCATGTGCCACCAGCCGAAGGGCCAGAGCCGGGCCTTGGCCTTCTGTATGGCACGGCTGAGGCTGGTGATGCAGATGCCCATGCCGATGACCTCGCCTTCGGCCGTCTCCACGACGGAGAGATAGCGCTTGTCCAGATACTGAAGATACTGGTCGGCATAGGTCTCCATCTGCTCGGGGTCCAGTTCGCAATATCCGTAGAGGTTGGCGTAGGACTTGTTTACTACGTTCAGCACCTTGGGGATGTATCCTTCGCGACGGATTTCGCTCTTGTCCTTGAACTTGCGCAAACGGAAGCCGTAGCGCTTCTTCACCATTTCTGCTATCTTGAAATACTTCTCCATGTTGCTTTCGTGTCCAGGCTTGGGCACCATCACTTTGCGCTCCACCCAGCCTACTTCCTTCTCGTAGCCCAGCCGGCGCATGTGTTCGGGGTAATAGGGATAGTTGTAGATGCTGTTCATGGTGGAGAGCTGGTCGAAGCCGTCGGTGAGCATTCCCTCCAGGTCCATGTCGGTGAAGCCCAGGGGGCCCACGATGGTGTCCATGCCGCGTTCGCGGCCCCACTGCTCCACGGTCTCCAGCAGAGCCTGGGTCACGTGTATGTCGTCTACGAAATCTATCCAGCCGAAGCGGACATGGTGTTCCTTCCAGTGCTCATTGGCCCGGTGGTTGATGATGGCAGCCACGCGCCCCACCAGTTCCTGGCCCCGGTAGGCCAGAAAGCACTGCACGTCGCAGAACTTCAGGGCGGGGTTTTTCCGTGGGTTGAAGGTGTCCAGTGTGTCCTCCAGGAAGTCGGGTACGGCATAGGGGCAGTCCTTGTACAGTTCCCAGTTTAGGCGCACGAAGCGGTGCATGTCCCTCTTGGTCTCTACGGGGCGGATGATTATCTGTGATGCATTTGTATCCATGGGAAGTCTTTTACAATTGACAATTAACATACAAAAGTACAAAAAAACGCTGAAATGTCACCCTCTTTTTCCTCTTTTTTGGGATAATTTGGCCTATTCGTTCCATTTGTGTCCCAATTTATTTGGTGATAAACGAAAAAGATGTTAATTTTGTCCAATAAACTATAAAAAAACGTAACAAAAACATAAACCAAAAGTAATACGATGAATCACTTGAAGAAAATCTTTACCGTTGCGTTGCTGGCTGTGGGTTCGCTCGCTGCCTATGCTCAAGACGCAACCGAGGCAGGCAAGGACTACAAGCCCTTCCCCCACATGTTTGTCGGCGTCCAGGGTGGTGCACAGACTACGTTTACCAACTACGACCAGCTGAAGTTGATAACCCCGACGGCCTCCGTCTATTTTGGTGGCTGGTTCACCCCGGTGGTGGGTGCCCGTCTGCATGTCAACGGCATCTGGAACAAGGGTGGATACGATGGTGGCATCGTGCCCGACTTCAAGTACAACTACAAGTACATCACTCCTAATCTGGACCTGATGCTCAATCTGGTCACCCTCTTTGGTAAGAAGGACTACTATCCCGTGAATGCCTACCTCTTGGGCGGTATCGGTCTCAACTATGCCTGGGACAACGACGATGCCTATGCCCAGAAAACCGTGCTGCCCATGGCCTGGAAGGACAACCGCCTGAGCCACAACGCCCGTGTGGGTGCCATGCTCGACGTGAACCTGGCCAAGCACTGGAGCGTGAATCTGGAGGTGGCTGCCAATAGTCTCAGCGACCGCTACAACAGCAAGACTTGCGACAAGGACGACTGGAGCCTGACCGCACAGCTGGGTCTGACCTACAAGTTTGGTTTCAAGAAGAAGGCCAAGCCGGCACCCGAACCAGAGCCGGAGCCCGTGGTTGAGCCCGAGCCCGAACCCGAACCAGAGCCTGTCTATGCTACTCGCATCGACACCATCTGGTACGATGATGTCACTTATAAGGACGTCACTGCCGACCGTGCCATCAAGAAGGAAATCTTCTTCGGTCTGAAGGAGGACGGTGTCAATCAGGATCAGGCACAAATCGCTGCCGTAGCAGAGTTCCTGAAGGGCGTGAAGGATGGCGAAATCACCATCATCTCGTACGCTGACAAGGGCACAGGTAACCCCAAGTCGAACATGAACTACTCCAAGAAGCGTGCCGAGAGCACCAAGCGGGCCCTTATCCAGAAGGGGGTAGACCCCAAGATGATAAAGTCCGTAGAGTGGAAGGGTGACACCGTACAGCCCTATCCCGATGACAATGACAAGAACCGTCTCTCCGTCATCACCGGCCACGGTGTGTACACCGATAAGGAGAAGGTGGTCACCAAGAAGTTCCGCACCAAGGAGGTTCGCTATCAGGTGAAGTAAATACTCCTAATTCTGACATCCTCGGTGTCGCCCGTCGGCACGGAGAAAGAAAGCGAGGAGGCTATGTCCCGATGGAATGACATAGCCTCCTCGTTTTCTTTGTGGGTCAATTGTCCGTCAAGCAAAACCTGCCCGGGACTGAGTGCAGACCCGTACGGGACGGGGCACCGGCCTGCCCGACCTTGGACACCGACCTGTCCGGGACTGAGTCACGGCTTGTCCAGCTTTGGGCCTAGGCCAAGAGACAGGAAGGGACGGGCTATGCCTTCAGACACCGGATGAGGGCATGTCGTCCGTCGGCAAGCGTAGTGGCGAAGAGGTAAGTGTCTCCTCCCTCGGCCAGGTGCAAGTGGTGGCGTAGCTGGGCCACGGGGGTGGGGAAGTTGCGGACGGCCAGATTGGCTTGGCTGAGGCCGGAGAGCAGGTGCTTCAGGTTGCGTTTGGAGAAGTCGCTCCAGCCCGTGATGCGGAAGCGGCGTCCAGGAAAGTGAGGCACCAGCTGTCGGGCCACGAATAAGTGGCTCAAGGGGTGAAGTTTCTGCACGTCATAATGCTGGCAGAGCCTGTCCTGCACACCAGCCTTCAGGATGGAGGCATTAGGCTCATAGAGGAAGTTTCCCTCCATTCCCTCCGGGGAGGGGAGCAAGAGATTCCCTGCAGATGTTCCCTCTTCCTTCTTGCAAGAGGGGGCATCTCCCCTTTGCAAGATGGGGTAGAGGAGGGTTAGTTCGTCCTCGTCTGTACCCAGGTTCACACAATGGAGGGGGATGGTCTTTCCCTCAGAATGGGTATGTGGGGTGGCTTTTTCCTTTGTGGCACCTCCCTGCATCAGGAAGAGCAGTTCCTTGCACTCACCCTGCAGGCTGACGACGTGTATCTCCCTGACACTTCGCAGTTGGCGCAGTGCCTGCCGGATGTCGAGCATGGGGGAGAGCTTGACCATGAGCCAGTGTGTGTGTGCCAGCAGTGTGTCCTGTATGTTGAGGAGGTTGGGCGTGCAGTTGGCAAGGGCCACAGTCTTGCGTCCGGTTGTGTCGCGACGGCTGGGGTCGAGGAAGATGAAAGAGCAGTTCTCTATCGAACATCTTGGCACAGACGGAGTAGGCAAGCCTTCCCTCCCGTTCTCGGACAGACAACCGTCGGGGGCCATGACAAGGGCATGGGGCAGTCCCAGCAGGGGCAGATTGTGCAGGGCCAACTGGCGCAGGTGAGGCAAAATTTCTACATACCTCTGTCTTTGGAACAGGGGAGCCATGGTGGCGAAGTCCACACCCATTCCACCCGTCAGGTCGGTCATGGTGCTACGCTCGGCAGGAGGGATGAGCCTCTCAACCACGCGCCGTTTGTACAGGGCCGTCGCTTGGCTGGAACATTGTTCCAGGGAAATGCGTGGTGGGAACCACAGCCCTTCGGTTCCGGCCCACAAGGGCAGCTTGCGACAGGCCAGTTGCCAACCCTCTATCTGTTGCAAGCACCAGTGCAGATCCACCCCTTCGGGCGGACGTGACAGGGCCAGCCGGCGCACGTCGGTCTCGCGGTGTTGGAGGATGAAGGTCTCGTTGGTCATCGGTGAAACGCAGATACAAAAAAACTCCCTCTGCCGTTCAGGGCATGGGGGAGAGTGGGATGCGGAGGTGCTTCTTTCCGCCTTGGATGTAGATGTCTGAGTGGGCTGTGGAGGTGGGGCGTCCGCAGAGGTCGTAGGTCGGGTCGGCAGTCTTTGTGCGTTCCGTCACACCAGCAATGGCCGTGGGTGTGCGGCCCAGAGTCCGGGCCAGTTCGGGGTATCGGTCCACGGCTTCTTGGGCAGTCAGGAAGTCGATGTCCTGGATGTACGCCGTACCCGAAGCTGTGGCGGCAGCCGTCAGTCCGAAACAGGTAATCATAGCCTTCCCGTTGGCAGAGATGACGACTTGGCCGTCGTCGTTGGTTGCCCAAAAGTCGGTCAGTCCGCTCTTTTTCACGTCCCAGATGAAGTAGTAGGGTGTGTCGGTTCCCGTAGCGTGGTAGGTGTGGGTGGGACTGACCTGCGAGGAATGGTTGCAGCCGTTGAACCACCAAAGATAGCTCTGTCCGGTTCCCGTACGCAGTTGTGTACCACGGACGAGTAGCAGGTTCTGGTCTGGTCTGACGTAACTGCTGTCGCTCTGTCGTATGTCCAGTTGTAAGGCAATGTTGTTGGCCCCCGTGCGCCCATTCACCTGGATGTCGCCAGTGGGCTGATAGACAATGCTGTTCACCCGGTTGGCATCAGCGCTGATCCACTGCGTGGGCACGAAACTGTAGTGGCGCAGCCCCTCATAGCCCCGTAGCAGACGGATGTAGTAGACACCTGGCGTGGGCGTAGCGCCACTGGCTGTGAAGCGCACAGTGATGGTGTCTCGCGGACTGCCATCGTCGCGGCGCAGCAGGGTGGAGGGGATGGGGTACTCCACGTTGTAGAATCCGGCAGGTGTGCCTGTGATGGTCACTTGGCGAAGGTCGGTACCGTTGATGGCGATGGTGCAGGTGCGTCCTTTGTCCACGCCTGTGTAGCGCACCATCAGTGATACACTGTCAGTGACACCGTGGGTCTCCAGTTCGTATTGGAACCACTGGCCCGCCTGGGCGTCGATGTAGAATTCACCGCCATAGGAGCCCGTGCTGAAGGTGCCCGTGCGGCCATGTCCGGCATCACTCTGCTGTTCGCCTGTGGAGATGGCATCCAGTGTGCGCTCCTCCAGCCTCATGCGTGCAGCCTCTTCGGCCTCCACCTCCTCGCGGATGCGTTCCCATTCCTGGGCTGTCAATTGTTGGAAGTAGGTCATGTAACGAGCCTCGTGCACGGTGAAGAAGGGCTGTAGCACCAGGTGTTGCCAGCGTTCGCTGTTTAGCAGTCCGGGGCGGAAACTGAAAGTCAGGCTGTCGAGATTGAGGGGGCGGATGTAGTCAAGCACCTTGTTACGTTCGCCAATGAGCATGGGAGCTGAGGTCAGACTCAACTGTGTGCCGAGTGAGGGACAGTGATCCATGCGTCCCTCTCCGGCAAACTGGCCGGTGAGGTTCTCGGTGGACGTCTTGGCACCCAGCAATACAGGGCCGTAGCGCAGGGCTATGTAGTCTGGCAGACCAGGGCATTCCTCGTAGCTGAGTTGCATGGGCAGATCGATGGTCAGCTGTTCGCCCTCTTTCCAGTCACGACGGATGTACTGGTAGGTCGATGGTTGCCCTGTGGCCCACTGGGGGCGGCGGACAGCCAGACAGAAATGGCCAGCCTGGGTGACAGTGAGTGTGGTCTTCTGTTCATAAGGGAAGCGCGTCTCCTGGCGTAGGCCGAAGCGGTCGTTCTTCAGTTCGCTATTGACGAAGAGGTTCACGAAGAGAGTGTCGCCCTGATGGGTATAGACGAATTCGCCGTACTTCGAGTGGTTCTCCATGCCTGTGCCCACACAGCACCACATACCCTGGTTCACCTGACTGTACATGCGGTAGTGCTGGGGGCGCAGCGAGGTGAAGTAGACGTAGCCGCCCGTAGTGGGGTTTTGAGTGGAAAGGATGTGGTTAAGGGTGGCCCGTTCATAGAAGTCGGCCAGGGCAGCGTCTCCGGGATGGTCGGGGAAGAGGTCTTCGGTCAGCCGGAGCATGTTGTTCGTGTTACAGCTCTCGGGACCGTTGGGGTTGTTAATGTAACGGTCGGCATTGGCCCGGGGCAAGAAGTGCTCGTCCACCGAGTTTCCGCCAATGCAGACGGTGCGGTTGTCCACCACGTCGTGCCAGAAGTTCCAGGCTGCTCTTTGGTACTTGTCGGCATCGCCGCTCAGGCTTGTGCCGTGTGCCACTTGATAGATGCGCTCGAAACCGATGTACTTGGGCACCTGCGTATTGGCATGGCGGGAGTCCAGAAACGATGTGGAGAGCGACTGCAAGCCGCTGACCATCGTCTGGTGGCTGTATCGGCGTGCGGCTGTGAGATATTTATCTTGACCGGAGAGCAGGTAGGCATCGGCCAGCATCTCGTTCACACCTCCGTGTTCGGTGTCCAGAATACTTTGCATCTGCGTGTCGGAGAACTTTTCCACCAGGGCTATACTCCAGTCGCAAAGTTTGAGAAACATGTCCCGTGCCCTCTGGCTGCCACCGTAGACGTAGGCGTCGCGCAGTCCGGCCATCACCTTGTGCTGGACGTAGAAAGGCACGTCGCCCCGGCACTGGTTGTACACTCCCATATCGCCACTGTAGAGGGTGGTCCATAAGGCATTGTTGGGGTATCCTCCGATGTAACCATAGAGGCCGTTCGTGTTGGTGTCGAAGTGTTGCTGGCAGCGTTCCATCATGTCCAGCATGTATTCCATGCGTTCGTGCAGTCGTTCCTGGCCTGTAGCGGCATAGGCCATGGCCAGGGCTGAAAGGTAGTGTCCACCCACATGACCATCCAAACGGAAGGAGCCACTGCCCCAGTTCGGAAAGTTGGGATGCCGGGCTTCCCACGTACCGTCAATGCCTGCCTGACGCACGAAGGGAGTGAGCAGGCGGTCTACGTCGTACTGCATCAGCACGTCAGCATTTAGCAGCATGGCCTGGCGGAAGACACCCTCGCCAAGGGTCACCTCCTGCAGGTCGAACAGGTGAGGATAGAGCTTACTTTGTGCCTTGGCCACAGTGGTCAGGCCAAAGACGATAAGGAGGATACCGAGAGTACGCTTCATGGGAAGAATGCAAAGGTGAGAAACGTTGGAGAGCCCTTTGTGGATAGGAGAGGCCTTATAAAATCGTGAGAGTGTAAAGATAGACTACGACGGCAGGCAGGGCCAGCAGGCTGCTATCGAAACGATCGAGCAGACCGCCATGGCCTGGCAGGAAGTTGCCACTGTCTTTGATGCCCAGTTGGCGCTTCATGAGGCTTTCCACAAGATCGCCCCAGGTGCCGAATACTACTACCACCAGTGCGAATCCCAGCCACTGGAGAACGGACAGCGAGTCGTCGAATCGGGCTATCAGGTAAGCTGCTGCCAGGCTGACCAAGCATCCGCCAACACTGCCCTCCCACGTTTTCTTGGGGGATATGCGCTCAAAGAGTTTATGCCGTCCTAACATACGACCGAAGCAGTAGGCCCCAGTGTCGCTGGTCCAGAGAAAAATGAAGACGGCCAGAGGAAATATCCACCTGTAGGCTACCTGCCCGGTATGGGCGGAATCGGTCATGAAAGCCAGTGCTGGCACCAATGCAAAGGGCAGGGCTACATACATCTGGCTGAGCATGGTGCAGGCCCAGTTATTAAGTGGGTTCTCGCGTTGCAGGTATAGTTCGGTCACCAGCAAATAGATGATGCTTATCAGGTAGGGAATGAAGACGGCGGGTGTGGGAGTCAGTCCGCTGCAGTAGCCAAAGAAGGCAAGGAAGAGATAAGCACCGGAGACGGTGCATATCATGGAATTGGTATCCACGTCGGGCCGCTGATTTACAATGGTGCAAAACTCATGCACGCTGAGGGCTGTGATGAGGGTGAAGAGCACGCCCATGCAACGAGGGTCGAAGACGATGCCGCCCACCATGACTGTGACAAAGACAATGCCCGTGAGCGTACGGACTATCAGATTACTTTCTTTCAGGCTCATACATTCTCCTTATTTGTTGTCAGATTCTTTACTTTGTTCCTCTTCGGTCTGTTTCTCTTTTTCCATCAGTTCGTCAGCACGGCTGGCCCAGGGACGTTTGCCGAAGATGTGCTCCACGTCCTCAGCAAAAATGACTTCGCGGTCTACGAGCAGTTGGGCCAGCTGGGCATGCCCTTCCTGTTTTTCAGTCAGCAGTCGCTTGGCACGGTCATATTGTTCATTTATCATGCGCTGCACCTCTTGGTCGATGAGTTGGGCCGTTTCCTCGGAGTAGGGCTTGGAGAACTGGTATTCGTCGTTGTTGTAGTAACAGAGATTGGGCAGACGGTCGCTCATGCCCATGTAGGCAATCATGCCGTAGGCTTGCTTGGTGACACGCTCCAGGTCGTTCATAGCTCCGCTGCTGATGTGTCCGGTGAAGAGTTCCTCAGCGGCACGACCTCCGAGCAGGGCACACATTTCGTCCAGCATCTGCTCTCTGGTCGTTATCTGGCGCTCTTCGGGCAGGTACCATGCTGCACCCAGGGCACGACCACGGGGGACAATGGTGACTTTTACCAGCGGATTGGCATAGCGGAGGTTCCAGGATATGGTGGCGTGTCCAGCCTCGTGTAGGGCTATGGTTCGCTTCTCCTCTTCGGTGAGTACCTTGGTCTTCTTCTCCAGTCCGCCGATGATACGGTCCACTGCGGCCAGGAAGTCGTCCTTCGTCACGCTCGGCTTGTTGCCACGGGCAGCGATGAGAGCCGCTTCGTTGCAAACGTTTGCGATGTCGGCTCCACTGAATCCCGGTGTCTGGCGTGCCAGAAAGTCGATGTCCAGTTGTTCGTCCACCTTCAAGGGGCGGAGGTGCACCTTGAATATCTCTTTGCGCTCGTTCACCTCAGGCAGGTCCACGTGAATCTGGCGATCGAAGCGTCCGGCTCGCAGCAGTGCCTTGTCCAGGATGTCGGCCCGGTTGGTGGCTGCCAGGATGATGACGCCACTGTTGGTGCCGAAGCCATCCATCTCGGTCAGCAGTTGGTTCAGGGTGCTTTCGCGCTCATCGTTGCCGCCCATCATGGTGTTCCGTGCCCGTGCCCGTCCCACGGCATCAATCTCGTCTATGAATATGATGCAGGGGCTTTTCTCCTTGGCTTGGCGGAAGAGGTCGCGAACGCGACTGGCACCCACACCGACGAACATTTCCACAAAGTCTGAGCCCGACATGGAGAAGAAGGGCACATCGGCCTCTCCGGCCACGGCCTTAGCCAGCAGTGTCTTACCAGTGCCCGGAGGGCCCACGAGCAGGGCTCCCTTGGGTATCTTGCCGCCCAGTTCGGTGTATTTGCTGGGGTTTTTCAGGAATTCCACTATTTCCTGCACCTCTTGTTTGGCTCCAGCCTGTCCAGCCACGTCGGCAAAGGTCACCTTCGTCTTTTCGTCCTTCTCCACCACCTGTGCCCGGCTACGTCCGACGTTGAAGATATTCATGCCACCTCCCATGTTTCCGCCACCTCCCATGCGGTTCATGATAAAGAACCAGAAGAAGATGAGGAACAGGAAAGGGCCGAAGTTTAACAGGAGGTGCCATAGGGTATTGTCTTCCCGTTTGTAGGTGATGTCGCCCTGAAAGTTGCCTGCTTCCTGCTGTTCGTCCAGAAACTCCTCCAACTTATCGTTAGAGGGATATTCCACAGCGACGAAGGGTGCCACTCCATTTTTCTCGCCTTTCCAGTTTCGGAAGACATCGCGGATGTGTTCCGGTTTGACATACATTTCCAGTTTGTCTACATCCTTGTTGGCTACAATGCGTGAGGCATAGCCCTTGGATACGTAGTTCTTGAACTCAGAGTAGGTAGCCGACTTGGACACGCTGTTGCCCGCTGGTGTGTTTTCACTGTTGTAAAGCAGCCATCCCAGTGCCACGGCTATGATGATGTAAAACCAACTGAGGTTGAAGCGGGGCATCTTCCGCTTGTTGTTATTGTTGTTTGGTTGCTTGTTTTGCTCCATAGTTTATAGGTCAGTGTGTAAGTTTTAGTCCAGGTCTTCGAGTTCCGTCAGCGTGGCATCGGCCCACAGGTGTTCCAAATCATAATATTCGCGCATGTCGGGCAGGAAGATGTGTACGATGACGTCCGTGTAGTCCATGGCCACCCACAGAGCCTGCCGCAGTCCGTCCACGGCAGTGGGTTTTGTGGCCGCCTCCTTGCGTACAGTGTCGCCGATGCTCTCGGCCAGTGTCTGAGCGTGGGAGGGGGAGTTGGCAGTGCAGATGACGAAGGCTTGGCAGATGGTGTCGCCGATGGCTGAAAGGTCGGCCACCACGATGTCGTGGCCTTTCTTTTCTTGCATGCCTTTCACGATTTTGTCAATCAGTATGTCCGTGTTTTTGTTTATCATGTTTGTGCTTGTTTTTTTATTTATCGGTTGTGTTGTTCTGTAAGTCCTGGTTTTTCTCCTCTTTCAGCACCAGCCGGCGGTAATAGGAGAGGCACAGCGTGGTGAGCGGCAATGCCACGATGAGGCCGATGAATCCCAGCAGTGAACCCCATACGGAGAGCGAGAGCAGGATGACGGCCGGGTTCAGCCCCATCACCTTTCCCATGATGCGAGGCGTGAGATACATGTCCTGGATGGTCTGCACCACGGCAAAGACGATGAGGGCCAGCAGCAGTATGAGCCAGAAATTCTGCCCCGTCTCCAGGCTCTTCATCAGTGCCAGTATGATGGTGGGGATGAAGCCGATGAGCTGGAGGTAAGGCACAAGGTTCAGCAGGCCGATGAACAGTCCCAGGCCGACGGCCAGCGGAAAGTCGATGATGAGAAAGCCGATGCTGAACAGGATGCCCACGATGAGGGCAATGAGCGACTGGCCTCGGAAGTAGGAATTCATGCCCGACTCCACGTCGCCCAGCAGTTGCGTGGCAAAGGGGCGCTGCGCCTGCGGGATGAGGTTGATGAAGCCTGTGGAAATTTTCTCATAGTCGAGCAGGATGAAGAACATGTAGAGGAAGACGGTGAAGACCGTGAAGATGCCGACAATGAAGCCCATCGTCTGATAGATGAAGTTCCAGACTTGGCCCAGTGCCGTCTGCAGGGCATCGCGAACGTTGTCTTGTTGGATGAGCTGCACGATGTCGTTTTCAGTGAAGAAGCGTTGTACGTAGCGCTGTACGCTCTCCGCTATGCCGCTTTGTCCCAGGTACTGATCGGCCAGTGGGGCAACCAGCTCGCTCATTTTCGTGGCCTCCTCGATGATGGGTGGCACGACAAGGAACATCACCCCCGTCAGTGCACCGAGCACCAGCAGCAGGGCCACGATGATGCTCACGATGCGGCTCTGAAGGCGACAGCGGTATTGCAGGAATCTTACCAGCGGATAGAGCATGTAGGCCAGGAGCCATGCGATGAAGAACGGCAGCAGCACAGAGCTCAGCCTGTTGATGAGCAAGATGATGGCCACTACGATAAGCACGGTCATGATGCTGCGAATGAAACTGTCGAACGTAATCTTCTTATCTAACATATTTCTTTTTCATCTTTTCATCTTTTCATCTTTTCATCTTTTCACCCTTTCACCTTTTCATCGCCTCCTGGTAGCAGTGTCGGCACAGCGGTTCATACTCCTGCTTTTCACCCAGCATCACCTGCTTTTCGCCGGCCACGGTGCGGTGGCTGACGTAGGCCAGTGCACCACAGCGGACACAGATGGCATGTTGTTTCGACACATCGTCGGCGATGGCGCATAGTGCCGGCATGGGACCAAAAGGCCGTCCCTGAAAGTCCAGGTCCAGCCCGGCCACGATGACGCGTACCCCTCGCCCTGCCAGTTCTTGGCAGACGTCCACGATGCCGGAATCGAAGAATTGTGCCTCGTCGATGCCCACCACCTCGTTGTCGCCGGCCATGAGCAGGATGCTGGCCGAGGAGTCCACGGGAGTGCTGGGTATGGAGTTTCCCTCGTGACTGACGACGTCCTCCTCAGAGTAGCGGGTGTCGATGGATGGTTTGAAGATTTCCACTTTCTGCCGTGCGAACTTCGCACGCTTCATGCGGCGGATGAGTTCCTCCGTCTTGCCGGAGAACATCGAGCCGCATATCACTTCCACGCGACCTTGGCGCATAATCTCGCCGTTGCGTTCTGCTATCGTAAGGGACATAACTATGAACTATGAACTGTGAACTATGAACTATGAACTGTAAAACTGCTACTTTTTGTGTTTCAGATAGTATTGCAGTCCGCGCTTCACGTTTTCAAAGACGGCGTTTGAGGAGTATGTGGCTCCGGTCACCCCGTCGGCTTCGGCCTTCATGTCGCGCAGCACGGTCTTCACCTTTTTTCCGTTCCACTGTGTCAGCATGCCCTGCTTCACTTTGTGGAAGTATTTGGGTGTTTCCTGGTTAGGCAGTGCCTCGATGCGCTGTATTTTGTCGTCTTTGATGTAGATGCACAGTGGTGTGGCCTCGACGTATCCCTCCACGTCGGGTGCCAGAGTGGTGGTGTTCACCACGTATGTGCCGTCGGTCTGCCGTGTCAGTGTGTCGTCGGCCGGGCGTGCGCTCAGCAGCATGGTGGCCAGTGCCACGGCGGTCAGTGTCAGTGTGTGTGTCTTCATTCTTTATGTGCCTATTTTAGAGAGCCTATCATTCTACGCTGCAAATTTACTCCTTTTTTTGCAAATTACCAAAAATAATATAAAATGCTTGCCGAACGAAAAAAAATACGTACATTTGCAGTCGAATGGGAACACTCTACGTCGTACCGACCCCAGTAGGGAATCTGGAAGATATCACGGCCCGTGCCCTGCGCGTCCTGCGCCAGGCCGACCTGATTCTCGCCGAGGATACGCGCACCTCGGGCAACCTGCTCCGACATTTCGACATACGGAATGCCATGCAGTCTTTTCATAAGTTCAACGAACACCAGACGGTGGCCCGCTTCGTGGCCCGTCTGCAGGGTGGCGAAACGATAGCCCTGGTCTCGGATGCCGGCACGCCTGGCATCAGTGACCCGGGCTATCTGCTTGTGCACGAGGCCGTCAGGGCTGGTGCGGAGGTGGTGACGCTGCCTGGGGCCACAGCTTTCGTGCCAGCCTTGGTGTCGTCGGGGCTGCCTTGCGACAGGTTCTGTTTCGAGGGGTTCCTGCCGCAGAAGAAGGGCCGCCTGACTCGCCTGCAGGAGTTGAGTCGCGAACCGCGCACCATCGTCTTCTACGAGAGCCCGCATCGTGTGGTGCACCTGCTGGAGCAGCTGGCCGAGACCTTCGGGGCAGACCGTCCGGTGAGCGTCAGCCGCGAAATATCGAAGGTGCATGAGGAGAGCGTCCGCGGCACGGTGGCCGAGGTGCTCGTTCACTTCCAAGCCGACGAGCCCCGGGGCGAGTTTGTGGTCGTCGTGGGAGGATATTCCGGGGAGTCGGACTCCTCGGACCTCTCCGAGTCCTCCGAGCTTTCCGAACCCTCTGAGAAAAAGAAACTATCGAAATACCAAAGGAAACAACTTAGAAAGGGGAATATAACCAAGAAATCAAGGGTGAGACGAATGTGGAGATTATTCCCGTAAGTGCCTGACGGACTGCTGATTTTATGTATTCCATGTTTCGATGGGCAGGAATGCATATTGTAAAATATGACCATCGTTCCGTTACCAAATCGTTACCTGTCTCGTTACCGAAAATTGTATTGGTAACGAATGAGACCCCAAATTAGTCGGAGGCTCGGAAAAACATACATATTCGGACACATTCTTCCATACGGAGGACGCTTGTAATTGAGCTAATTTTGCGACCAAATTATAAGCGAGTATGAAAGATGAAAAATTCAAGGTGCTGCTCTACCTCAAAAAGAGCACGACAGACAAGAAAGGAAAGGCTCCCATTATGGGGCGTATCACACTCGGAAACTCGATGTCTCAGTTTTCGTGCAAGATTTCCTGCACCCCTGATTTGTGGAATCCCCGTGAAAGCCGTCTGAACGGCAAGAGCAAGGAGGCGGTTGAGGTGAACCGCAAGATTGAGCAACTGCTGTTGTCAATCAACAATGCCTATGAGTCCGTGAAGGCACGTCAGTCGGACTTCTGTGCCGCTGACGTTAAGGCGGTCTTGCAGGGCAGCATCCAGTCGCAAGTGACGCTGATGCAGTATGCACAACGTATGAAAGCCGAATGTCATTCACGCATTGGCGTTGACCGTGCCAAGGGCACTTACTACCACTACAAGGCTTTCTGCGACTACCTGCAAGCCTTCATACTGAAGAAATTCAAGACCGAGGACATTGCTTTCGGGCAACTGACAGAGCAATTCATCTATGATTTCCAGTCGTACATCTGCGACGAATGCGGACATGAAGGCTCTGCCCGTCATTTCCTTGCCCTGTTGAAGAAGGCTTGCAAGGGTGCCTTCAAGGAAGGCATTGCCGAAAGGCAATATTTCGCCCACTTCTCCCTGCCGAGAAGACGCGAGACCACTCCCAGGGCTCTCAGCCGTGAAACTTTCGAGAAAATCCGTGACCTCCAGATTGACCCGAAGCACGAGGGGCATATCCTCTCCCGTGATATGTTCCTGTTCGCCTGCTACACTGGCGTACCCTACTCCGATGTGGTGTCCGTCACGGATGATAACCTTTCCATCGACGAGGACGGCAACCTCTGGCTGAAGTATCTGCGTCGTAAGAACGAGAACCGTGCAGCCGTGAAACTGCTGCCCGAAGCAATCGCCCTCATAGAGAAGTACCACGACGATACGCGAAAGACGCTCTTTCCGTATGTGTTCCACCGTACCCTCCATGCCCATCTGCGTGGCATATCGGGCTGGATAGGTCTGAAAGAACCCATCCACTTCCATCAGGGGCGACACTCGTTTGCCAGTCTGATAACACTTGAAGAGGGTGTGCCGCTGGAAACCATCAGCCGTATGCTCGGTCACACGAACATCAACCAGACACAAGTCTATGCCCGTGTCACCCCGAAGAAACTCTTTGAGGACATGGACAAGTTCATCGAAGCAACCAAGGATTTTAATTTCATCACAAAATAAGGAGAAACGAATATGAGAAGTACATTCAGCCAACTGTATTACATCAACCGTGCCAAGGTGAAGTCCGACGGCACCACTGCCGTCATGTGCCGCATCACCATTGATGGAAAGAAAACTGCACTGACGACGGACATCTACTGCCGTCCGGAGGACTGGAACGCAAAGAGGGGAGAGATTTCCATTGCAAGGGACAACAACCGACTCATCGACCTGCGCAAGCGGATTGACACCCTCTATGACGAGCAACTGCGTGAGAACGGGGTTATCACTCCCGAAATCTTGAAGAACATCATCACTGAAAAGACAAAGAAGCCAACTACCCTGCTGCAGATGGGCGAATGGGAACGGGAACGACTGCGCATCCGTGCCAATGAGTTGAACAAGGTGAACACCTACCGCCAGAGCCGTAGCCTGCAAGCTCATCTGCAAGAGTACCTGCACTCGCTCGGCAAGAAAGACATTCCACTGACGGACATAGATGAAGCCTTCGGGCAAGGCTACAAGGTGCATCTGGTGAAAGGCAAGAACCTCGGCCCAGCACAGGCTAACCATTGCCTTATATGGCTTAACCGTCTTCTGTGGCTCGGCGTGGATATGGAAGTCCTGCGCTGTAACCCAATAGAGAACGTAGAATATGAGAAGAAGATACAGACCCGTCACCGTTTCGTGAACCGTGAGGACTTCAAGAAACTGCTTTCGACCCCGATGGCAGACAGCCGCATGGAGATGTTCCGCCACTGGTTTATCTTCTCCAGCCTGACGGGACTTGCATACGTGGATGCCCGTGGCTTCTACCCTCACCACATCGGCAAGACTGCCGACGGGCGGCGCTATATCCGCATCAACCGACAGAAAACGAAAGTGGAGTCGTTCATCCCCCTGCACCCCATAGCAGAGCAGATACTCGACATGTATAACACCACTGACGACGAAAAGCCCGTATTTCCGCTGCCTACGCTCAACAGTGCTTGGACGGACATTCACGAAATGGGCTTCGCTATCGGCAGGACAGAAAACCTCTCGGCACACATGGCCCGTCACACCTTCGGCACGATGCTCGTATCAGAAGGTATCTGCTTGGAAAGCATAGCCAAAATGATGGGTCACTCCAGCGTGAAGAGTACACAGGTGTACGCTAAGATCACCGACGACAACATCAGCCGTGACATGGACAGACTGCAGAAACGCCGGGAAGCAAAGGGACTGGCAACCAGCGACACCACGGCAGAGCACAACAAGGCACTGCTACAGAAGAAACTCGACCGTCCGAAGGAACTGCTGCGCGAAGACCCACGTCTGGCAGTGAAGAAGGTCGGACGCCCCAAGAAGAACCTATTGTATCACATCCCAACAGACTGAAGATTATGACAAACATTTCTATGATACCCAAGGATGTCTTTGATCGAGGCATCATCAGAATGACCGAGGGCGGCATCATCACTATGCCCGACAAAGACGTATGGATGACGGTGGACGAGATAGCAGGCATGCTTTTCGTTCCGTCAGCCGAGGTATTCCGCACGATACGCTCTATATATAATAAAGGTATCGCGCACGAAGAGGACACTCACGGCTCGTTCCGTTTGTTCCCCTATCATCCGAACTGGAACATCGACGTGTATAACCTTGAAATTGTTATCCGTCTGGCATACGCCATTGACAGCCACAACAGCCAGAAGTTCCGCAAGTATATCATGAACCGACTGATGGGCAGACCGATGTACGAAAACGTCTGCCTGACGTTGGAACTGCCTCCGAGATAGGAACACGAAATGACAAAAATTTGAATCCGCATCACCGATTGCCGCTGCAATGATGGTGCGGATTCTTCATTACAAACTAAAACCAAACTTATGATAATCCAAAATCTCATGTTCCGTTCCAACGTGCGGGCTGGTAGTTCCTTTCAAGCAGTTCCTGCACGTCCTGCTCCTTATAGAGCACCTTGCCCTGGCAATAAGTAAAGGGAATCAGTCCCTTGTTGCGGTACTGCTGCAAGGTGTGGCGGCTCACTTTGAGCATTTCCGATAGTTCCTTGTCGGTCATGTAGCGAACGCCGTCCAGCAATGGGCGGTAGTGCTGCGTAGCCTCTTCGTGCATCTCCAGAGCCTTTCGGATGCGTCCGTAAAGGTCGGTGAAATAATCCTTGGTGATGATGTCCTGTCCTAACATGATGATTCTATTTTGATGGATTGACTATTTCCGTGTCCTCACTCTTTGGCGACTTCGCCGTTAGTCCGTCAGCCAGAGCCTTCACGTCCTTTGCCTTGTAATATACCCTGTGCTGGAACTGCGAGAACGGCAGTTTGCCTTGTTCCCGTAGCGAATACACCGTGCGGCGGTCTAACTGAAGCCCTGCGCATACGTCAGCCGTATCAAGCCATTGCTCCGGCTGCTTGTCCTCCGTCCGTGCATCCATACTGGTGATGCGCGATATAAAGTACTCCACCGTCTGGATGAAGTCCTCAAAAGCCTTTTTCTCAATAATCACTATCTCCATGTCTGTCCGATTTTTGATTTCGGGTGCAAAGTAACAAAGGAAAAAGACAACCTCAATCACTGCCCCCCAAGTTGGCTTGAAGTGGCACTGAAATGGCTGAAAATGGCCGTCAAGCCACCCTGTAGCCAACCAATTCCAAGAAAATCTTTCCTTAGTAAGCATTTATTAGTGAAATGGGGTCGAAGCATACCTATAATTTTGCAACCGAAATCCTGATTATCAGGCAAAAACAAGAGAGTTAAATCAAAGACAAGCAAGTGATATGGAACAACTTACCAAGGAGCATTTCGATATGTGGATGAACCGCATCAGCGAACATCAGGAGCAGATGATGGAGGAACTGAACAGGCTCAAAGAGCAACCGTCAGCCTCTACCACTGACAAGGCCGGAGAACGGATGCTTGACAATGCCGACCTCTGCCAACTGCTGAACGTAAGCCAGCGGACGATGCAGCGTTACCGTACCCTCGGACTGATACCCTACAGCATCCTTCGGCGCAGAATCTACTATAAGGAAAGCGATGTGTGCGCCTTTATCCAGAAGTACAACAAGGAGATGGGCATCCAACTCAGTGAGAAAATCGACCTGTTGAAACGCCCGTCATGGAAGAAACTATACAGCCGGCAATAAGTATAGCGTACCTACTGCGGTACACAAGTGTTAATCAACATTAGTAACCATCAAATTCCAAGTAACCAATGAACAAGGAACAAGAGCAAGAGAAACTGAAGCCCGACAAGGACGTGCTGATCGTCACGGACAACAAGACTGGAGAGCGTGGAGTGGTCACAGGGATGAACAGCATCGGGAATCCCATTAAAATGCCCATCAGGAAGGAATACTCACAGTCTTTCCTCCATTTCGACAAGAACGGCAACGCCCTCGACAACTTCTTCAGCAACTTCATCCGCCAGTGCAAGGAGCCGACACGATTCGGATTCACCAAGACAACGACAGGCGTACTTCAACGACTGTTCGCCGGGTCGGAAGAGGCA
>JAFUAH010000029.1 GCA_017464345.1 Bacteroidaceae bacterium | reverse complement strand
TACGCCAAGAAAAACTGCGGCTTGTTTGCCAGAATCATTGGCAAAGTCAGTGCGCTGACCGCATTACAATACATCAACTACATTAACAACAAACCGATTGGAAGAATTAAGTATGCACTGATTTAATTCCGCCAACGGGTAAAAAAAGAATTATAGTAAGTCCTGCTTGTGGGTCCATTGTCCGTCAAGCAAAACCTATCCGAGTCAAGGCTCAAAGCTATACAAGTTTCGCTTGACGGACAATGGACCCACAAGCAGGACTCGTACGAAGAGCGAAACAAGCATCAGCTGCAACGCCTATTTATCCGTATGCAATATTAAATAAAAGGAAGTATTAAAATGTTTGGCACAAATATTCTGCATAAAGGATGTCGGAAGGAGTGGTTATCTTGATGTTTTCGCGGTTACCCTCGACAAGGATGATGCGGTGCCCCAGTGCCTCCACGACCGAGGCATCGTCGGTGAACGAGGGCTGGTAGGGGTGGCGGCATGCCTCCTTAAGCAAGGCAATGCGGAACGTCTGGGGTGTCTGCACAAGGCGGTATCTTTCCCTGTCCACCGTCAGGCTATCACCCTCGGGAAGCAACTGCCGAACGGTTTCCACAACGGGAACGACGGGCACCACGGCTCCATGCTCCCGTACGGCATCGTAGCAACGACGGATGACCTCCGCCGAGACGAAGGGACGCACACCGTCGTGCACACCAACTACACCGTCGGCATCATCGGGAATCAAGTCCAGGCCGTTCTTGACGCTGTGAAAGCGCGTCTCGCCGCCGTCGGTCAGTTCATGAGGAATTGCAAAATGATATTCGTCGCACAACTGCCGCCAGTATGCCTGTTGGTCGTGCGGAAGGACGAGGATTAAGCCCCCCTCTTCACCCCCAAGGGGGGAGGAGAAAAGGGCATCATGGAACGTCTGAATCGTGCGCATCAGTATGGGCAATCCACCCACGGGCAGGAACTGTTTAGGGATGTCCCCGCCCATTCTGAGGCCTCGGCCTCCGGCCACTATGATGACATAATTAGGCATTCTTCAGCAAGAAGTTATACATCATGCCTTCGCGCAGTTGGTCGGCCACGTCAGCACCCACCAGACGTTCTACGATAGCATAACCGAGGGCGAAGGCTGCACCGGGGCCTTTGCCGGTCAGGAACTGCCCATCCTGCTCCACGAGGGATGCGGTGTAGCGGGCCTCACCCAGTTCAGTTTCAAACCCGGGATAGCAAGTGGCCTTACATCCATCCAACAGCCCCAGATGACCAAGTACAAGGGGAGCCGCACAGATGGCGGCAATCAGGCGACCAGCCTCATAGTGGCGACGCAGGCCTTCGCGCAAGGACTCGCAAGCGTCGAGGTTCGTGGCTCCTGGCATTCCGCCTGGCAGGAAGAGCAGCTGTGCATCGGCAAAGTCGATGTCCTGGATAAGGCGGTCGGCCACTACACCCACACCGTGGGCACTCACTACGACTCGGTCACCCGTGATGCTGACGGTCTCAACCTGAAGGCCTGCACGGCGCATGATGTCTACGGGAGCCAGTGCCTCGATGTCTTCGAAGCCGGTGGCAAGAAATGTATAAATCATAGGATTTAGGATTTAGGATTAGAGATTAGGGATTAGGGATTAGAGATTAGGGATTAAGGCACTCACGATACCGCCTTATCGTTTCCTCGAGACCTAGGTAGAGGGCATCGCAAATGAGGGCATGGCCTATGCTGCATTCATTTATATAAGGTATGCGCTCATGGAGGTAGCGCAGGTTCTCGAGGCTCAGGTCGTGCCCCATGTTCAGCCCGAGTCCCAGACGATGAGCTTGCTCGGAGGCACGGACGAAAGGAGCGACAGCCGCCTCTCGGTCCTTCGAGTACATCGAGGCGTAAGGTTCAGTATAGAGTTCCACACGGTCGGCTCCCGTGCGGGCAGCACACCCTACCATTTCAGGGTCGGCATCGACGAAGATACTTACTCGGATGCCCTTTTCATGGAATCGGTCTGTCACCTCGGTCAGGAAGTCAAGGTAGGTCTTTGTGTCCCAACCATGGTTACTGGTCAGTTGTCCGGGTGCATCGGGCACGAGGGTGACCTGCGCCGGCACGACGAGACGCACCAAGTCAATAAACTCAGACGAGGGATAGCCTTCGATGTTAAACTCCGTAGTGATCCGTGGACGAAGATCCAAGACGTCTTGCCTGCGGATATGCCGCTCGTCGGGCCGAGGATGTACGGTAATACCCTGAGCACCGAAGCGCTCACAATCCAAAGCCACGCGGACAACATCGGGGTTGTTAGCACCGCGCGCATTGCGCAGCGTGGCAATCTTATTGATATTTACACTCAGTTTCGTCATACTTTCAAGTACAATAAACACTATTTCAAGGCAAAGTTAAGAAATTATTGTCAATTATCAATTGCTAATTGTCAATTGTTTTGTACCTTTGTCCGTAAATACACCATTTCCGTTATGCAGAAAGTGCGTTTTGCAATATTTGGCAACATCTACCAAGCCCGAAAGTCAGCCCTGGCCAAGCGTTTGCTGCACGGCTTGGAAACCCACGGAGCCGAGATTCTCATCGACCGTCCTTTCCACGAATATCTGACCCATCTGCTACAAGAGGACATTGCCTACCAGAGACTCATCGACGGCGACGAGTTCACGGCAGACTACGCTGTCTCCATGGGAGGCGACGGCACATTCTTGCATACGGCGGCCCGCATAGGCTGCAAGGGTATACCCATCATTGGGGTGAACATGGGGCGCATGGGGTTCCTGGCCGATATATCTGCTGACGAGATAGAGACGGCCATCAAAGGTATATGCGAGGGAAAATACCGAGTGGAAGAACGCAGCGTCCTACAGGTAGACTTCCACGATGAAAAGGGCTACGCACCCATACCCGATGGTGGAAACTACGCATTGAATGAGGTGGCCGTGCTGAAACGCGACTCCTCGTCCATGATAAGCATACGAGTGGCACTGAACGGCGAATATCTGACCACCTATCAGGCTGACGGACTTATCGTCAGCACCCCAACGGGTTCCACGGGTTATGCCCTTTCTGTAGGCGGCCCTATCATGGCCCCCGAAGCTCACACGCTGGGTATCACCCCTGTGGCGCCGCATAGCCTGAATGTGCGTCCCATAGTCATTTACGACAACATGGAAGTATCAATGAGCGTAGAAAGTCGAAGCCATAACTTTCTGGTTTCCATTGATGGAAGAAGCATATCCTGTAGTGAGAATACAAGTCTATCCATACGACGCGCACCGCACTGCATACGTATACTAAAACGCCCCCAAAGTTCCTTCTTTTGTACATTGCGCGAGAAACTGATGTGGGGAAGCGACGTGAGAGTGGAAACATTGAAAGACTGAAAAGGAGATTAAGATTGAAAAACAGTTGGAGCATCATACGCTGGTTCTGGGCTGTGTCGAAACACTTCCGCCTGCAGTCTACGCTGAATGCTATTATCGGCATATTGGTAGTGGGGTTAGACTTCTCCTTCATTTGGACTACAAAACTTTGCATCGACATAGCCACTGGTCGCGACGAACGTTCATTACACTGGGCTTCGATATTACTCATAATCATCATGCTGTGTCAAATCAGCATATCCTTTTCCCGTCGCTGGATTGGGGCTTTGCTGGGTGTGAAGGCACGCAACCGGATGCAACAAACCATCTTCCGCCGGCTATTGATGAGCGAATGGCACGGACGCGAAATGCGCCATAGCGGTGATGTTCTGAACAGGTTGGTACGTGATGTACACGATGTCACCAATGTCATCACCGACACTGTGCCTGCCTCACTCAGTGTAATCACACGCTTTGTTGGAGCCTTTATCTTCCTCTACTCAATGGATTCAAGACTAGCCTGCCTACTTATCGTCATCGTACCTGCCTTTGCATTCATAAGTAGATTATATATCAGAAAGATGCGAAAGATTACGAGAGAAATACGTGATACTGACAGCATCATCCACAGCCTATTGCAAGAGAGTATTCAGCACCGTATCATACTGAAGACACTGGAGCGTATCGACACCACGGTGGAGCGCCTTGAAAAAACTCAAGCCCACCTGCGTCAGCAAGTGCGCCACCGCACCGTATTCTCTTCCATTTCGGGCACACTGCTCAGTACAGGGTTTGCCACGGGCTACCTCATCACGTTCCTCTGGGGTGCCAACCGTCTGCATGAAGGCACTATCACATATGGAATGATGCTGGCCTTTATCCAGTTGGTCGGACAGATACAAGGCCCCTTCCGCGACATGACAAAGTTTGTGCCCATCATCATCAGTGCCTTCACCGCCGGTGAGCGTCTGATGGAACTGGAAGAGGTGCCCACCGAACAAGAAGGCTCCCCCATCCTCTTCCCCCAAGGGGCTGGTCTGCGTCTTTCGGATGTAACTTATGCTTATGACAACCACGAGCGACACATCCTCCAGCACTTCTCTTACGACTTCCCGCCGGGCAGCAGTACTGCCATCCTTGGCGAAACTGGAGCAGGGAAGACTACCCTCATCCGTCTTATTCTAGCTCTGCTGAGACCAAATGAAGGGAAGGTGGAGATGTATTCCACAGTTCAGAGTTCAAAGTTCAAAGTTCAAAGTGAAGATGCACAGCCTGACTCTGTAACCGGATTTGCCGCTTCGCATCGCGAAGAATTGGCGAAGCCCTTGAACTCAGAACTATGCACTGTGAACTTTGAACTGGAAGTAAGCCCTCTGACCCGCTGTAACCTCGTCTACGTACCGCAGGACAACACGTTGTTTTCAGGAAGCATCCGCGACAATCTGCTCTTAGGGAACCCCGATGCCACAGAGCAGGAAATGCAACAGGCCCTGCAAACAGCTTGTGCCGACTTTGTCCTTTCACTGCCCGACGGCATCGACAGCACCATTGGGGAGAATGCCACTGGGCTCAGCCAAGGACAGGCACAACGCATTTGCATTGCACGTGCCCTATTGCGTAATGGAAACATTTTGCTGTTAGATGAAAGTACATCTGCCTTGGACACAGAGACGGAAGCCCGTTTGCTGCGGAATCTCCATCAATGGAAACGTCCTTGGCAGACGTTGCTTTTCGTCACTCACCGTCATGCTGTGGTGAACTATTGCGGCCAAGTGCTGCACCTAGACAAACTCCCTGCTACGCCCTCCACACAGGAGAGAGAACATCGTATTTTAACACTGAAAAAAGAAAGTCGCCTAGACTGCGTCCGAAAATAAAATAGAATTCGTACCTTTGTACAATAAACTTAAGCTATGAAAAATAAGAACATAATTATCATTATCACCACGATGCTCATAGCCGCGCTGGCAGCTATCGTGATTTATCTGGCCTACCGCACCAACAAGGTTGAGAATGAAAACCTGCAAATGCAAGAATTGCAACAATTGGCAGAGATGGACAAGTTGGAGATGGAGAATGAATACGAAGAGTTCGCCCGACAATATCAGGAACTGCAGACCCAAATCAACAATGACTCTCTCATTGCCCAGCTGGAAAAGGAACAGCAACGCGTGGAAGAACTACAGGAAGAACTGCGACGGACGAAAAGCAACGATGCAGCCGAAATCATGCGCCTAAAAAAGGAACTGGCCACACTGCGCGAGATCCTGCGCCAGTACGTGATGCAAATTGATTCACTGAACAGGCTGAACCAACAACTGAATCAAGAAAACGAGAACTTGCGTACCGAGAACCAGCAGGCACAACAGCACATCACTAGTCTGACAAGCGAAAAGGAAACACTGACAGACAAGGTGGCCATTGCCTCACAGCTGGACGCTACGGGCGTTTCGGCCTTCGGAAAGAACAAGAAGGGCAAGGCCGCCAAGAAAATCAAGGATGTGAAGAAGTTCCAGATTTCGTTCACCATCAGTCGCAACGTGACGGCCCAGACGGGCATGAAGAGCATCTATGTACGTATCACTACCCCGACGGGCGAGGCTCTCACGCAGGGCGGAACATTCCCTTATGAGAACCGCACGTTGGAATACTCGATTCGCAAAGACATCGAATACACGGGCGAAGAGCAAGGCGTAACGGTTTACTGGGATGTGAACCAGACATTACTTGCGGGCACCTACCGTGCCGACATCTTCGCCGACGGCCACCGCATCGGAGGCACTACGTTCACACTGGAATGACTTTAACTACGAATTACACAAATTATACGAATTAAACTGTGCAATGGGATAAAAATTCGTTAAATTCGTGTAATTCGTAGTCGATTAACAAATAATAATAGTAGTAATATGGAACAAGTATTTTCTTACATCATCAGTCTGGGCGCATCGGTCATGATGCCCATCCTGTTCACTATCATCGGCCTGTGCATAGGCATGAAGTTCGGCAAGTCGCTGAAGTCGGGTCTCTACGTGGGCGTCGGCTTCGTCGGCCTGGGCATTGTCACCGCCCTGCTCACCTCCAACTTCGAGGGGCCGCTGAAGGACATCTCGGAACTCTATCATCTGCAACTGAATGTCTTCGACATGGGCTGGCCCGCCGCCGCTGCCGTGGCATACGGTACGGCCGTCGGCGCACTCATCATCCCCATCTGCCTGGGTGTGAACCTGCTGATGCTGCTCACCAAGACGACGCGCACCATCAACATCGACCTCTGGAACTACTGGCACTTCGCCTTCATCGGGGCCGTGGCCTACTTCGTCATGGGCGGGAGCCTCCTGTGGGGCTACTTCGCCGCCATCGTCTGCTACATCGTCACGCTGGTGATGGCCGACCTCACGGCGGAGCGTTTCCAGCAGCACTACGACCTGCAGGGCATCTCCATCCCCCAGCCCTTCTGCCAGAGTTTCACGGCGTTTGCCATCGGCATCAACTGGCTGCTCGACAAGATTCCTGGCTTCTCCCGTCTGGACATCGATGCCGAGGGGCTGAAGCGTAAGTTCGGCGTACTGGGCGAGCCGCTCGTGCTGGGCGTCATCGTGGGCGCACTGATTGGCTGGGCCGCACAGATGGACATCAAGAAGGTGCTCTTCCTCGGCGTGACGATGGGTGCCGTCATGGAACTCATTCCGCGCATCACCAGCCTGTTCATCGACGGTCTGCGTCCCATTGCCGAGAAGACGCAAGAGGTGGCCAAGCAGAAGTTCAGCGGAAAGAAGGTCTACATCGGCATGTCGCCCGCACTGGTCATCGGTCACCCCACGACGCTCGTATGCTCCGTCATCCTCATCCCCGTCATCCTGGCCATTGCCGTCTTCCTCCCGGGCAACCAGTTCCTGCCTCTGGCTTCGCTGGCCGGCATGTTCTACCTCTTCCCCCTCATCCTCCCCTACACAAAGGGTAACGTGGTGAAGAGCCTCATCATCGGCCTTGTAGCTCTCGTCGTAGGCCTGTATTTTGTCACAGACATGGCATCTGCCTTCACGCTGGCCGCCAACGAGGTCTACAAGGCCGACCCCACGGCTTCGGCAGCCCACATCCCCGACGGCTTCGAGGGCGGTGCGCTAGACTTCGCCTCCTCGCTCCTGGGCTACGTCATCTACGCCTGCGTGAAGTATCTGAAATGGATAGGCATGGCCATCCTCTCGCTCATCACCCTCGCCATGCTGGTCTGGAACCGCATGCGCATCGTCCGCGAAGAAAAGAATGCGAAGTAAAGTATATTAAGGAAAGAAATTAGCATAATTAGAATAATTTTATCCAGAAATTAGAATAATAATCATTCTGGCAGATGACTAAGGAAGAGTACACAGACATATACAATGTTGTTGGGGCTGCCATGGAAGTGTTCAACACACTTGGTCGCGGTATGGCTGAACCCATCTACCAAGAAGCCCTTGCTGTGGAAATGAGTAAACGCGGGATGCAGGCAGAACGAGAAAAGCAACTGCGTCTGCATTACAAGGACGTTCTACTGGACAAAGTCTATTATGCTGATTTCTACTATAAAGGAATAATCGTCGAACTGAAATCAACTCAGGAAATCATCTCCGACCATCGCGCACAGTTATTCAATTATATGCGCATTACGCAACAGAATCGGGGGATTTTACTTAATTTTGGTGAAACCAGCCTACGGGCCGAGCGATACCTCTACCTCCCCTCTGAGGACGATTTCGTTTTGCTATCACAAGATAACTATCGCCTATACATCACGAACTAATCACCTAATTACAGCATCCTTTATATTGAAAATAAATTCCTATCCAACGCCCAACAAAATAGGATTTCCCCTTCATTTTGTCAATAGATTCAACAAAAACATGAATTAATGAAAACAAAGATATTCCGTTTCGCAAACCGCATGGTGGTGGCCATGCTTACTTGTATGTTTACCATTGGGCTTACGTCGTGCGGCGACGACGAACCGTCTGTTGATGAACTTCTGTCAGAAGAAACTACACCGATTACCTTTAACCTCGGAAAGAAAGGCACGCACTTCCTGTTTGATTATGCAGGGAATAACTATGTTGGTGCTGATACCATAGAGGTTGAAAATGCGGCGCAGACATCGCAAACGATAACTTTGCGGCAAGGGAGACACCGGCTTGTATGGTTGTCAGGGGCTGCCCTTGGTGATGGAAATAAGGTGGGGTATATATATTACAATCCCGAAAAACGCACGATTTGTTGTCGAAGTACAGACTCCTCCTTTAGTACAGATATATCGGTTGCATCTTCAGAAGTAGTAGTTACGCCATATCTGATGCCCGTGCAGAAGGTTGAATACCAGTCCTTGTGTTATTGTATCGCTTTTTCTGCAACGGATTACGGGGCAACTGGAATGAACGAAACCAGTTACGCACATATACATGGGTTGCCACAAATTCAGGAGATGTCTATAGAAGGAGCAGCATATATAACCAATGCGAGCACAGGAATTTTTTCTTTCCGTCCCTTCAATGGAACAATGGAACGCAAACGTGTATCTGCATTCTTTCTTTGCCCGAACAATGGGATTGATAATATTCAACTGACGTGTGAGGCAAATGACTGGAAAGGGAATCCCGTCTCCACCAGCCAGTTCCCTAAAATTTCTGTCCGTCGAGGGTATATCACCCACATTACAGGTCCGCTAATTGGTGGAAGTACGGGGGATTTTGTCGTGACAATGGAGCCTATAGGAAACTAATCCTTCTGTCTGTTTTGTAATACTCAAAGACTATATATACATAATCTCCATCGTCACAATCCCCAGCCCTATTTTGTTGCTGACTGAATACTGCATCTTCTTAATATATCAACTTCCAGTCCTGAAAGTTCTTTATAAACTTTAATTATTAAAATTTCTGGATAAAATTATTCTAATTATGCTAATTTCTTTCCATCACATCTACGACAAATAAACCTATTTCATTCTAATTTCTGGATAAAATTATTCTAATTATGCTAATTTCTTTCTAAAACTTAACTAATATGAAAAAGCCAATTCTTTCTATGCTATTTCTGTTGAGCGCATTCGTTTCGTCGAGTGCCCAGCAGAGCGTTCACTTCCAGACCGCGTGCCACCCCGAGGACGTGAAGCACTACGACACCCGTACGCTGCGCGACCGCTTCGTCATGGAGAAGGTCATGGAGGCCGACCACATCCACCTCACCTACTCGCACTACGACCGCTTCATCTACGGCGGAGCCATGCCCGTCACCCGCGACCTGAAGTTGGAAAACTTCCTGGAACTCGGCCTCGACGTGGATCCCACCATCAAGGACAAGTACTTCCTCTACAACCGTGAACTGGGCGTGGTGAACTGCGGCGAAGGCGACGGATGGGTCATCGTCGACGGCAAGGAGTACGCCCTGTCACCCAAGGAGGCCCTGTACATCGGTCGCGGTCACATCGGTAAGGACAAGAAGGGACAGTCGATTGACGTGAACAAGGAAGTGCTCTTCCGCTCCAAGGATGCCGCGAAGCCCGCCAAGTTCTACCTCAACTCCGCCACCGCCCACCAGCACTACAAGACGCAGTGGATAACCCTCGACGGGCGCAAGGGCTCGCTGAAGGCCGCCGTATGGGGCCCCGTGGGCTCGCTGGAGGAGTGCAACAACCGCACGGTGTATAAACTCATCGTCAACGATGTCCTGGAGGAGGGCCCCTGCCAGTTGCAACTGGGTCTGACGCAACTCAACCCCGGCGCCGCCTGGAACACCATGCCGCCCCACACCCACGGGCGCCGCATCGAGGCCTACTACTACTTCAACCTGCCCGAAGGCCAGACCATCGCCCACATCATGGGCGAGCCCCAGGAGAGCCGCGTCGTCTGGCTCCACAACGAGCAGGCCATCATGTCCCCCGAGTGGTCGATGCACGCCGCCGCCGGCACCTACTACTACACCTTCATCTGGGGCATGGCCGGCGAGAACCTCTACTACAACGACAAGGATAATATTCCTGTGATTGATATCAAGTGATTGGTGAATCCATTGCACTGGTCGTAGCGGTACTCTGGACCACGGGGGCCCTCTTTGGCGAACTGGCCAGCAAACGACTCGGTGCACTACCTCTGAACGTAATCCGCATGGTGCTGTCCCTACTGATGTTAGGGACAGCCCTGTGGTTTATGACAGGCCATCCCTACCCTTATCTGGCCGACAGCGAGACGTGGCTATGGATGACGCTGAGTGGACTCATGGGCTTCGGCTTCGGTGACTACTGCCTGTTCAATAGCTACAACCTCATCGGCAGTCGCTTCAGCCAGCTCTTTATGACCCTGGCCGCCCCCTTTGCCGCTCTCACGGCCTGGCTCCTGCTGGGCGAGCACATGACGTG
Source organism: Bacteroidaceae bacterium (assembly GCA_017464345.1). Taxonomy (GTDB): domain Bacteria; phylum Bacteroidota; class Bacteroidia; order Bacteroidales; family Bacteroidaceae; genus Physcousia. Next base: position 22,410 of record JAFUAH010000029.1, on the reverse strand, counting down.
GCTCGCCCTCATCGGCATGACGGTCACCCTCACGGGCATCGGCATGAGCGTCATGGGGAAAGATGAAAGTTCAACTTTCAACTTCAAACTTCCCATCCACGGCGTCATCTTCGGCATCGGTGCCGCACTGGGTCAGGGCGTCGGGCTGGTACTAAGTAAGGTCGGACTGGAGCATTACACCGCCACTGCCCCACTGCAGGCAGGGATGTCGTCGCTGACATATCCCATTGGCGGCACAATGATACGCGCCCTCACGGGCTTAGGTTGCTTCCTGCTCCTGCTCGTCATGAAGAAAAAAGTCGGGCAACTGAGGACGGCCGTCCACGACGGTCGGGGCATGCACTTCGCCTTCTGGGCCACGATGCTCGGCCCTGCCGTCGGTGTCTCGCTCAGTCTCCTGGCCGTGCAATATACCTCCACGGGCGTGGCACAAACCCTGATGGCACTCACCCCCGTACTCATCATTTGGCCATCGTACCTCATATTTAAGTCGAAAGTGACCGTACAGGAGATATTCGGTGCCGTCATTGCCGTCTGCGGAGCCATACTATTCTTTATCTAATAAGACGAGAAAGAAATTAGCATAATAGAATAATTCCAATTTCTTTCCTAAACATATTTCAATATGAGCAAAGGGAAATTAGCAAAGTTCGCTGACATGGCCGCCAATCCGCTGGTCATCGAGCAACCGTTCAATACCATCAAGGAAGAAACCGTTTTCGAACTCCGTGGCCGTTGGCACGAAGATTTCTTTCATAATCAGAACCCCATCGTCCTGGAACTCGGCTGCGGTCGCGGCGAATACACCGTGGGCCTGGCGCGCCGCTACCCCGACAAGAACTTCATCGGCGTGGACATCAAGGGCGCCCGCATGTGGACGGGTGCCCAGGATGCCCTGCACGAAGGCCTGACGAACGTCGCCTTCCTGCGCACCCACATAGAGTTCATCGACCGTTTCTTCGCTCCCGACGAGGTGAGCGAAATTTGGCTCACCTTCTCTGACCCGCAGATGAAGAAGGCCACGAAGCGACTCACCAGCACGTACTTCCTCCAACGCTACCGCCGCTTCTTGAGTTCCCCCTCTAATGTAGAGGGGGTGGCCGAAGGCCGGGGGCGTATAGACGGCGGACTCATCCACCTGAAGACCGACAGCAATTTCCTCTACACCTACACCGAAGAGATGCTGAAAGCCAACGGCATCGTACCGGAGTGTAGCACAAGAGACCTATACGGTGACCCTAATTCTTCACTCTTCACTCTTAATTCTTCATTCGACCTATCCATCCAGACCTACTACGAGCAGATGTGGCGCGAACGCGGCATCCCCATCAAGTACCTCCGCTTCCGCCTGCCCCACGAGGGTGTGCTCACGGAACCCGACGTGGAGATTCCCCTCGACGAATACCGCTCGTATAATCGTTCGAAACGCAGCGGCAGCGAGACAGGAAGATAAAAAACTTCCCTCCCCGATGTAATAATCCGTCAGCATGACGGTCTTTAGGGCGTATGGAAGACCGAGAACTCGTAAGGGAAATCATAGAGAAGGGGCACACCGGACTGTTTGCCGAGTTCGTGAAGCGCTATTCGGGCATCGTCTATTCAAAGGCCTTGGGCGTTGTGCGACAGGATGACTGGGCCGCCGAGGTGACGCAATCCACCTTCGTCAAGGCATACGAGCAGTTGAGATGTTGGCGCGGCCAGCAAATAGGCCCCTGGCTCGTGACCATTGCCATGCACACGGCACTCCATCTGCTGGAGAAGGAGCGTGTCAGGCGCGCGCAACCCGTGGATAACATCGCCGACGACATCCCGGACACCTTCGACAACGAACGGGAAGAAATGATACAGCGCATGGAATCCGCCATCAGACAATTGCCAAGCGGAGAACAGGAACTGATAAACCTTCACTACTATCAACACCAAAAGACGGCTGACATCGCACGGATAACAGGTCTGAGCCAGCAGAACGTACTGGTGAAACTGCACCGAATAAGAGAGAAACTGAGAAAGGAATTGAAGACTGCGAACTGATAATTGTGCATTGTGCATTGTGAATTATGAATTATGAATTAAACGATAGAGACTTGGATGACCTCATCATAGCATCCCTGGAGCGAAAGGAAACGCTCGATGCGCTGAACGGCATCATCGTAAAGGAAGTGCGCAGAAAGGCATGTCACGAATGGGTGCGACGTTGGGCACGCATCGCGGTATTCTCCTTCGGAATGCCCTTGCAGTTGCTCATCTTCGTCGCAGGCATCTATGTGGCAAGTCGCCTCCAGAGTTTCCAGGCGTTCCGCTACGTCTTGCTCATTCCCATCATCACGATGAGTTACTTGGCATGGCACGGAATGAAAAACTTTTCCATCGCCGACGTGTAATAATCCGCCGACATCGCGGTCTTATAGACGAACGACGTTCAATTAAACCGAGTATTAACAACTAAAATAGTTTTATTATGGAAGATTTCATGGAAGATTTAGCAGGCGTGTTGGCTATAGCACTAAGTTTAGGCATCCCCATCGTGGCCATCATTGCCGGATTTATTAGCAGCGTAAAGAAGAGCAACAACGAACGCGAAATCCGTAGGCTCATCATCGAGAACCACACCGACCTGGAAACAGCCAAGCAACTCATTGATGAACCGAGGAAAAATCAAGGAAGCAATCCCTACCCTGCTCTGCGCTGGGGATGCGTACTCATCGGCATGGGCCTCGGTGCCCTGCTCTGCTATATCCTGCAACTGGAGCCAAATCACGACATCTACTTCTGGATTCTGATAGCCTTCGGCTGCGGCCTTGGCCTGCTCTGGTCCTTCATCATCGAGTACCAGTTGCAACAACGCAACGCCCCCTCCGCCGACGAAACAAGGCTCACAGACTAGCACTCTTTCTCAACACCGATAGTCAATGCACCACCGCCAATAGTACTTCTATGACGGTGGTGCATTGCTTTTACTGAAGTGGCATCACGCCATCTTTCCTGTCTCTATTTCACTCTTCAAGTAGGAACTCATCAACAAGATAGCGGTCGCTACGGCAATGCAGGTCGGCAATACCTTGCTGAAGCATTTGAAAAAGAGCAGAATGATAGAAGCGATTCATCGCCTCTTCGCGCGAAATATCCAGACGTGTGGCTATTCCGTCTATCACCCTTGCATACTTCATCTGTAATATCGTCTGCCGTCCATCCATTCTACAGCACCTCCGAAGATAAGAATTTCAAATGTTTATCAATTAGTTGCTGACTAAGTAAACATATTTGGTGATTTGGTTTTTCATATCGTAAGCGTTTCAAGGCATCTTCTTTAGTGATGTCTCCCGAAAAGTACAAATCAAGTGTCCGAAAGATTTTGTCATTGGCAATACCGCCCTCAACGGCATCAAAAGCCTCCACTTCATCGCCATGCCGATTAGCAGCAACAAAATCTATCCAATCTTCATTGTACGTATCAAAACAACGGACATTATATTTTCTCCAGCCTTCATCTAATTCGTAAGAGTTTATAACGGCCTTTTTACCACGAAAGAGAAACTTCTCAGCATACTTTACAACTTGTTCACGCAAACACGTAACGTAAAAGCCTTTTCCAAAGTCTAGCGCATCACGAGAAAATGAGACATCGGGATGTGCAACCTCAACCTGAGAAGCATGGTAAACTTTCATTCCAACACTCCTTTCTCATTCATATATTCAATCAAATCATCCGTCAGATACTTGCCGCTATAAGTATGAAGCACGTCGTATGCCGGAACGATATAGTCAGACAAAATGCCCGATTCGTGCAATTTGTCATATACTATAGACTGATTTAGTCCTAAGCGTTCAGCGATGGCTCCAATGCAATAGGTAGTAAATTCCAACTGGTTGAAAGTCATATTTTGATATATTAGACACGACAAAGTTACAAATAAAAATCAAATAAGACATCTTTAAATGACAAAAATTTGTGTATCTTTGTAGTCCAATAAACCTTTAAACTGTTAAGCCCTTACTATGGAACTATACCCTAAACTGATAATGGATGCACTGGCCACGGTGCGCTACCCGGGCACGGGCAAGAACGTCGTAGAGATGAAGATGGTGGAGGACGACCTGCGCATCAGCGGGATGCACGTGTCGTTTTCGCTCATCTTCGACAAACCGACAGACCCGTTCGCTAAGAGCATCGTAAAGGCATGCGAGGCCGCCATACATGCCTACGTGTCGAAGGACGTGACGGTGGAAATCAAGACTAAGTCGCTACAGGCTCCGCGCCCCGACCTTCCCGACCTCCTGCCGGGCGTACGGAACATCATTGCCGTCAGCAGCGGCAAGGGCGGTGTGGGCAAATCAACAGTAGCCGCCAACCTGGCCGTGGCTCTGGCACGGCTGGGTCATCGTGTGGGCCTGCTCGACTGCGACATCTTCGGCCCCTCGGTGCCCAAGATGTTCCAGATAGAAGACGCACGCCCCTACTCGGAGCGCATTGACGGGCGCGACCTCATCGTACCCGTCGAGCAATACGGCGTGAAGGTGCTCTCCATCGGTTTCTTCGTCTCACCCGAACAGGCTACGCTCTGGCGCGGAGGCATGGCCTCGAATGCCCTGAAGCAACTCATCGGCGATGCCGCATGGGGCGATCTCGACTACTTCATCCTCGACACACCGCCGGGCACCAGCGACATCCACCTGACACTCGTACAGACACTGCCCATCACGGGGGCCGTCATCGTCTCCACACCGCAACAGGTAGCACTGGCCGACGCACGAAAGGGCATCAACATGTACCAGAACGAAAAGGTGGGCGTGCCCATCCTCGGCCTCGTGGAGAATATGGCATGGTTCACACCTGCACAGCATCCCGAGGAATGTTACTATCTCTTCGGCAAGGAAGGCGTGAAGCAGTTTGCCGAAGAAATGAATGTTCCTTTGCTGGGACAAATCCCCGTCGTCCAGGACATCTGCGAACAGGGCGACAAAGGTACACCCGTAGCCCTCGACCCAAGCACGCCACAGGGGCAGGCCTTTCTGCAACTGGCGGCCCGCGTGGTCACACAAACCGACCGCCGCAATCAAGAACTGCCACCGACGGAGATTGTCGGCACAAAGTGAACATAAGAACCACAGATTACATAGATTGACACTGAATAGATTTAACTACGAATTTCACGAATTATACGAATTAGACCTTTATAGTCACGCCGAACGGCCTAATTCGTATAATTCGTGTAATTCGCAGTAAAAATAAAAAAATCCGCGTAATCTGTGGTTTGTCAATCTATTACAATCCGTGTCCAGCCGTGCACGTCGGGTTCGATGCCGTACTGGATGGCAATAAGTTTGTTGTAAAGCTTCGTGCTGATGGGCCCCGGTTTTCCATCCTTGCTGAAAACGTAACTTTTGCCTGTTTCGGGGTCGTCGATGCGTTCGATGGGCGAGATGACGGCAGCCGTACCGCAGGCGCCAGCCTCCTCAAAGGTTTCCAGTTCCTCCAGAGGTATCTGGCGGCGCTCCACCTTCAGGCCCAGGTCCTCTGCCAGTTGCATCAAGCTCTTATTCGTCACAGAAGGCAGGATACTGGTACTCCGGGGGGTAACGTAGGTATTATTCTTTATACCGAAGAAGTTGGCTGCACCACACTCGTCGATGTATTTCTTTTCCTTAGCATCCAAGTAAAATTCACAGGAATAGCCCTGTTCGTGAGCCCACTGGTTGGCTTTAAGCGAAGCGGCATAGTTGCCACCCACCTTGTAGCAGCCGGTGCCCAAAGGAGCCGAGCGATCGTAGTCACGTGTGATGACATAGGGATTCGTGGCAAAGCCGCCTTTGAAATATGGTCCCACAGGGGTGACGAAGATGACAAAGAGATATTCCTTGCTCGGATGCACGCCCACTTGGGCCGAGGTTCCGATGAGCAAGGGACGAATGTAAAGTGTGGCACCGCTTTCATAGGGGGGGATCCAACGTTCGTTGAGGCGTACAACACGGTCTACCATCGCGTTAAACATCTCCGTGGGCACCTCTGGCATCACCAGCCCGCGGCAAGTGGCCTGCATACGGTCAGCATTCTCCTCTGTGCGAAATACACGCACGTGACCATCCGGACAACGATAGGCCTTCATGCCCTCAAAGGCTTCCTGACCATAGTGCAGGCATACGGCCGCCATGTGCAGAGGGATGGTCTCCTCACTACATACCTCCACTTCGCCCCATTTGCCGTCGCGGTAGTAGCAGCGCACGTTATAGTCGGTACGGATGTAGCCAAACGACAGATTCTCCCAATCTATTTTTTCCATAATCCTTTGTATATTATATTGAAACTACTTTCCTAATTGCTAATTGACTGCAAAGATAACAAATTATTGCGACGTAGTCGGTAGGATATACCTTTTTTTGCATCGGCTTGGGCAATATCGTAGTAAAAAGAAGCGATGGAAACGCCTTTTCAGGGAAAAACCACGTTGGGAGAGTGCTCTCCCCTATCCTTCCTCACCATCCTTGGCGAGGATTTTTTTTACCGCATCATCAGCACTTGTCAGTCGCATGCGACAATAGCGCAGAAGCTGCTGTGCCTCGCGCAGGCGGTCTGCCATCTCGTCTATGGGCACCTCAGCCTGTTCCATTTGCATGGCCAGTTGTTCCAGTCGCTCCAAGGCTTGTTCGTAAGTCAATTCTTTCTTTTGCATAATTGTACGGTTGAGGTTATTTCACCATTTTGTATTCGAGTTACAATCTCCTGACCAGACTGTAGTTGGCCGACATCGCATACCAGACGCCCATTGGCCAGAGTGATGCTGTAGCCACGCCGCAGCAACAGCTCTGGATCAAGGCTCGACAGGCGTTGTTCCATCAGTGCGAGACGATGAGTCTCACCTTGTTGTCGTTGCTGATAGGCCACACGCAATCGCTGCGATAGTTGCTGCAATCGATATTCCTGGCGTTCGCATTGTGAGCGGGAGGCCAAGGGGAGTACAGCAGAAAGTCGCATGAGGCGCTGTTGCTCACGAGCCAGCCGAACGGAGGACGATTGAATCAGGCGCTGGGCTACCGACTCCACACGTGCGGCCACTTCCGCCTGATGCTCGATGAGGAAGGCAGCCACAGCCGTAGGTGTTTTCAGATGGGTGTGGGCAACGTAGTCTAATACAGTCGCATCGCGCTCGTGTCCGATGCCAGTTATGACAGGCAGAGGCATCTGCGCAATGCAGACGGCCAGCGGATAGGAGTCGAAGTCCGAAAGGTCACTCGTGGCGCCACCACCACGAATGATGACCACTGCATCCCACTGGTCTGCCTCCTCCGCTATCATCTCCAAGGCAGCGATGACACTCTCTTCCACTTTACTGCCCTGCATGACAGCCGGAAACAGACGGACGGAAAAATGGAAGCCGTAGTCATTATGAAGCAATTGGTCGCAAAAGTCGCCATACCCAGCAGCTGTCTGGCTACTGACCACGGCTATGCGTTGTAAGAGCAATGGCAGCGACAAGGTCTGGTTGTCATGCAAGATGCCGTCACTTTCCAGTTGCCGAAGAATTTCCTGCCTCCGCCGGGCCATATCGCCCAAGGTGTATGAGGGGTCTATATCCGTAATGTTCAGACTATAGCCATACTGCGGATGGAAGGAAACGGTGACTTCGAGCATCACCGTGAGACCAGCCCGAAGGGTTTCGCCCGTCACGCGCTCAAACTCCCGTGCCACTTGCTGATAAGTATTGGCCCAACAGGTGACTCGTGCCCGAGCCAGAATGCCATCACGCTGTCGCGCAGTTCTTTCTGCCCGTTGCACCAATTCGCCGTAGAAGTGGCCACCATACCCCGCTCGGGCCTCGCTCAGTTCGCCCTCCACCCAATAGCGGTCAGGGAGACCCTGCTCTAAGGTCTCCCTGACCAGCATATTCAGTTCGTATAAAGTCAGCGGTTGCAAGACGGAGGATACGAGTTACTTCAACTTGTTCTCAAAGAAAGCCTTCACGTCGGCCCAGCGATAATAGGGATACTGGTCGGTCTGGAGAGGCAGAGACTGTTCATGCTCGTTAAGCATGGCCTTGACCAGGATGTCGCCCTCCTTTCCCTTCTTGGGACGATAGAAGACGAGCTGGATATTCGAAGCCATGGGGAAGATACGGAAATTAGCCCAAACACGATCCAACGTATCAAGACGCTCCATCGGGACCTCGGGATAACAGTTTCCCAGTTCCATCAGGGCTGCCAAGGGCATGACACAGACCTCGTGACCAAAACGCAGCGTGGCACCATGGAAATCCTTCTGACCGACAATCGTATCCGCCGTCTGGAGGAAATTGCGCAACAGATTGTCTTGGCTGTGAGGAGCTTTTTCGCTAGAGTAGTCGAGATACCAGTCGATGTTACGTATGCGCCAGAGGTCGTAAAGTTCGTCCTCGGTGAAGATGTCATAGAGATTGGGAGCATTATCGTGGCTTTGCATGTTGCTACAAATGTCGAACACACGGCGCATGAACGAGCCGGCATCCACACTATACTTGACATAAGCATCGTCAGAGAAAATCTGTTTGCAGAAGCGTTCGGGATGTGTGTATTCCTTTTTGTAATCGAGTGCCACACGGCTCCTCTTCTCACGGTTGGCATCACGTATCCACTGGTCCCAAGGCTCCTTGTTGAGGTAGTACTGGAAAGCCTGACTCACATCGTTGTGGATGGTCAGATTCTTATTGAAGGCACATATTTCCTCACACTCAGCCACCATGGAGAGGATGCAACGGATAACCACCGTCGAGCGGGCATCCACCTGACTGTTGCGAGCGCCAAAGATTTCGGGGAAGTGTTCGGTCATGCGCCGTCCTATGCCGTGATGCTGGCGTTCGCCCACGGTAGTCAGGTCGCCACGTCGGTCGATGGTGGTCTGATAGAATTCATCGAGCTGGCGACGCAACAGTTCACCCCTTTCCGTCAGCACGCCATATTGGTGAGCACGGGAGAGCACCTTCATGGCATCGGTGTACTCCCAGTCTCCGATGAGCCAGCGGCTGCCATGCCGGCCATAGTGGCTCAGATAGAAGGGTTCGTAGCCTTTGGGCGCAGGTGTCAGCGCTTCGGTGGGAGCAATATAGGCTACATAGTTACTGGCCGAGAGGAGATGGTTGTCATGAATCTCCTGGCGTGCTTTGGTCCAATCGCCTTGGGCGAAAACCATTAGCGACGACATCACACATGCCGCCGCTAAGATGAATCTCGTTTTCATATAACTTTACTTTGCATTTATGCTTGAGCACAGTGAAGAACTATGCACTCTGAACTATGCACTCTGAACTGAGGCGAAGCCAGCTTCGCCCTATTCTTACCAGATGTCCTCTGGCTCGTAGGGATTGTCATAAACCTCCTTGGGACAGAACTCGAGGAAGTCCATATAGAACTGCTTGGAGTCATCGTCCAGCACATTCTTGAAGCGGAGGTAATAGACAACATCGGGATCCATGGTAGCCGTAACGATAATACGCCGTGTGGTGTACTCACAGTCACGAGCCGTCCAACTGGTGTTCGTCAGCAAGTTGTAGTAGTTGGGGCCCTTCATGAAGCCGTTGGCACGCATCTTTTTCTCCACCTCGGCATTGTAGTCGTCATCGTCTGCCTGCTCCTGCTCCCAACCAACGATGCTGGGCAGGTCGCCTGCGGCCGTATGGCGGTAGAGGCCACCCATACGCAGGTCAAGGGGAATGCCCTGTGCCGGCATGTTTTTCTTGTCTGTGCCGAAGTATACCTGACACATGCTGCGGGCACTGGAACCTGCCCCCACGAGGTAACGAATCTCGTACGTACCCCGACGCGGCACGGGCGGCAGGCGGAAGGTGAGTTCGTACTTGCCGATGACGTTCAGTTCGTCACCCTGATAGTTGGCCCAGTTTGAGCCACGTCCCGACAGGTAATTGAACATACTCTTCGAGCCGATTTCCACTTCCGAGAGATAGGGATACTTCTCATTGGTGGGTATGGCCACGTGCTTGGTCACCTGCGTGCCCACGTAGTCAGGCCGTATGTCGTTGTTCATGAATTCGGGGAAGATGCTGGTAATGTCGAAGCGGATACGATTACGCATGAAATTGTCACGCGTATCGTCGTCGTATGCCAGCACTCGGTTGATGGGATAGATGACGGCATTGATGAGGGTGTTGGGCTCCATGTCTTCAGGAATGTCCAGATGGATGCCCTCCTTGTCCGGATCACACCCGTTTTCACGATAGTTGCCGTGCCGGCCATTGTTGAGGTTGGGGAAGCGGTTCAGGTAGTAGCCATCCGGTCCGCTGGGGCCTGGCTCGTAGATTTTCAACAGACGACGCTTGCCCATGGTGGTATAGATTTCCCATACGGGAATGGTGTAGCTGGTGGAAGTTTTCCAGTTGTAGCCCTTTTCCGTAAAGTGGATGGTCAGTTTGTTCTGCACCAGTTTCATCGGCAGCAGATGGTATGTCACAAACTGATTGAGGGCATTGTCCTCGCTGGTGTAGTTCTCGTCGTCCACAGCCCCGGGACAGAGGTTATTCCGTTGGATATAGTTGCGTATGTCCTGAACAGTGATGGCAGAAGCCTCCTTACCTATGGCTCCTTCCCAGAAGTTGTCAGTCTCGGCAAAGATGGTGAATCCGTACTTGCGGTGCTCGGGCAGATAACTGGGGCAGTTCTCTGTGGGCACGCCCGACGTGGTTTTCTCTATCTCCTCGTTCTCGTACAGTGCCTCATAGACTTCATCCTTCTCCCGGCTCAGGGTGTCCAACAGTCCGCAGGCCTGTATCAGCCTGGCCATGACGACAAATCCGCCCTTTCCTTCGTCCAGCATGGTATGGAAGACATCGGCCAGTGTCTCATTGCGCGGAGCGATGACACCCTCCACCGAGTGAATGTAGCCATTGATGGCCGGGATATCACGGTTTTTGAGCGAGATGAGCGCCGTCTTGTTGATGAAGATGCTGTCCAGATCCACAGCTCCGTAGTAGACGCGCAATTTGCGGTCGTACATGTTAGGCAGGGCAATCTCTATGCCGCCGTTTCCTTCGGTAGAACTGGTATTGACAAATGTCGATGTCTGATAGGCAGGCACATCGTCTCCACCGTCGATGACACTGTTGAATACGATGACTTTCTGGATGGAGTCGAGTTTGTGAGCATCCGTAAAGGCATCCCACGAGGGCTCTGCGATGATGCCACGCACCACCAGGCTGTCCAGATAGTCATGGATGGCCTGGTTTGTGGGAGCGAACACGGTGTAATTGCCACGTGCCGAGAGCAGCTGATACAGCGTACTCTCTGAGCGCCGGCTGACCGAAACGGCCTTCAGCAGACTCAGATATTCACTGTACGTACTCTCGTGTTCTTCCAGATAACTGGTGATTGTGTACTGAGTGAAGGTGTAGCGGTTCGACATATCCACATCCTCCTTACATCCAGTCAGCAGCACGGCCAGTACTGCTACCAGCAGGGCATAATAAGTGTTCTTCATATCTGTTTTTTTATTAAATTCGGGTTATATGGGGACAAAGATAGTCATTTATGGATAAAATACAAAAGAAAAGCGCGGATTTTTTCCGCGCTTTTCATATAAACGGCGAGTTATCTCTATCCGAGGAAACTGAGCAGGATGCCTGCGGCCACAGCCGAACCGATGACACCGGCCACATTGGGCCCCATAGCGTGCATGAGCAGGAAGTTGCGCGGGTCGGCCTTCTGACCTTCGTCCTGGCTGACGCGGGCGGCCATGGGCACGGCACTCACGCCGGCGGAGCCTATCAGCGGGTTAATCTTCTTCTTCAGGAAGAGGTTCATCAACTTGGCCATGAGGACACCAGAAGCAGAACCAATGCCAAAGGCTACGATACCTACGCCAAGGATACCCAGCGTCTGCAAGTTCATGAAGGAAGTGGCCGTGGCCGTGGCACCGACAGTCAGACCAAGGCAGATAACTACGATATTGTTGAGTTCGTTCTGAGCGGCTTTCGACAGGCGCTCCACTACCCCACTCTCCTTCATCAGGTTACCCAGCATGAGGCAGCCGATGAGCGTACCGGCAGAGGGAACAACCAGACTGACAACGATGGCTACGATGATGGGGAAGAGAATCTTCTCCTTCTTCGACACCATACGCAACTGCTCCATGCGAATCTGGCGTTCCTTCTTCGTCGTCAGCACACGCATGATGGGGGGCTGGATGACGGGCACCAGAGCCATGTACGAGTAGGCTGCGACGGCAATGGGGCCAAGCAACTCGGGAGCCAACTTTGAGGTCAGGAAGATAGCCGTGGGGCCGTCGGCACCGCCAATGATGCCGATAGAGGCTGCCTGTTCGGGAGTGAAACCAAAGATAGGCCAGTCAATCTGCGTCACCAGGAAGGTAGCAAAAATACCTATCTGTGCGGCAGCACCCAGCAAGAGGCTCTTGGGGTTGGCAATCAGCGGACCGAAGTCGGTCATGGCACCCACACCGAGGAATATCAGACAAGGATATACACCAGCCTTAACACCGATGTATAGGATGTCGAGCAGACCGCCATGTGCCATAATGTAGCCGTAACTATGGTAGTTTGGGCTATTCTGGTTCAGAAACTCGTTGTTCCACATCTCAGAGTCGAACATGCCCGCACCAGGCAAGTTAGTCAGAATCATGCCAAAGGCGATGGGTAGCAACAGCAGGGGTTCGTACTTTTTATTGATGGCCAGCCAAAGCAGGATACAGCCTATCAGCAACATGACAGCGTTTTTCCACCCCTCGCCTTGAAAGAATGCTATGAAGCCCATTTCCTCTACGAACTTGGAAATGCCCTCCCCTGCATCTATCCCGGCTGCCATCATGGGCATTGCCACCAGCAGGAGCAGGGCCAGAATGCTTAGAAACTTAAATTTTTTCATAATTGTCAATTATCAATTATTCGCTCGAATTTATTCGTTTGATTCAATCAAGAATTGTCAATTACGGAATCAGCCGATTTCGATCAGTGCGTCGCCCGTCTGCACCTGAGCACCCTGCTGTACGAGGATGTTCTTCACCGTACCGTCCACCTCTGCGGTGATGTTGTTGGCCATCTTCATGGCCTCCATGACAATAACGGTCTGGCCAGCCTTCACTGGGTCGCCCACCTTCACTTCGATGCTGGTGATGGTGCCAGGCAGCGGAGCCGTCACGGCATTTGCCCCGGCCGAAGCCTTACGGGGAGCAGCAACGGGAGCTGCGGCTGGTGCAGCGGCAGCCACTGCGGGCTTGATATGATGCACTGTAGGCTTGGCGGCCACATGTCCGGGCACTTCCACCTCGTAACTCTTGCCATTGACGGTAACGTTGAGTTTGCCACTCTCCCCCTCCACGACGTTGGCCGTGTAGTCTTTGCCGTCTATCTTAAACTTAAAGTCGTTCATAACTTTTAATTCTTAATTTTTTTTATTTTTTTAATTTTCTTACAGTCTGTCGTTCAGTTCCTCGTGCCAGAGCGAGTGGTCATTGACATTGATTGTCAGCACACCGCTCTCCTCGTCGTGACGACCGTTGAGATAGAGATAAACGGCAGTTGCCACAGCAGCCTCGTCATTGGCAGAGCCCTTTGCGGAGGAGTTTGCGCCACCGCTTATGGGAGGTGCGGCAGCCACAGCGGGCTTAGCAGCCCCGTTGCCACTGGCTACGGCACTGAAAAGCTGAAGAACAATGACCAACAGCACGAGGATGGAGAACACCACGCCAACGCTGATGCCCGCCATCGTCCAAGCCTGTCCCCAGTCAGTTGTTAATAGTATCATAATTTTCAATTTTCAATTTTGAACTTTCAATTTTCAATTTTCAACTTTCAACTTTCAACTTTCAATTTTCAATTTTCAACTTACAGAGGTATATTTCCGTGCTTCTTGGCGGGGTTGTGAAGTTTCTTGTTCTCCAGCTGCGTCAGGGCGCGAATGACGCGGAAACGCGTGTTGCGCGGCTCGATGACATCGTCGATGTAGCCGTAGCGAGCAGCATTGTAGGGGTTGGCGAAGAGCTTGTTGTACTCTTCCTCCTTCTCCTTGATGAAAGCCTTTGCCTCTTCCTCCTTGCCTTCGTCCTTCAGGGCCTTGGCCTCCTTGGCATAGAGCACCGAAGCGGCGCCGGCGGCACCCATGACGGCGATTTCGGCCGAGGGCCAAGCGTAGTTCATGTCACCGCGCAACTGCTTACAGCTCATCACGATGTGGCTGCCACCGTAGCTCTTACGCAGCGTTACGGTCACCTTGGGCACCGTGGCCTCGCCATAGGCGTAGAGCAACTTGGCGCCGTGCAGGATGACGGCGTTGTACTCCTGCTGAGTGCCGGGCAGGAATCCGGGCACGTCTACGAGTGTCACCAGGGGGATGTTGAAGGCGTCGCAGAAACGTACGAAGCGGGCAGCCTTGCGACTGCTGTTGCTGTCCAGCACACCGGCCATCACCTTGGGCTGGTTGGCCACGATGCCCACGCTCTCGCCGTTGAAGCGGGCGAAGCCGATGATGATGTTCTTGGCAAAGTTGGGCTGCACCTCGAAGAACTCGCCGTTGTCCACGATGCCGACGATGACCTCGTACATGTCGTAGGCCTGGTTGGGGTCGGTGGGGATTATTTCGTTGAGGAAGTCCTCCTTGCGGTCGATGGGGTCGGTGCACGGCACGCGCGGGGTCTTCTCCAGGTTGTTCTGGGGGATGTACGAGATGAGCTGCTTGATCATGGCGATGGCCTCTTCCTCCGTGGCAGCGGTGAAGTGGCATACACCCGACTTCGTGCCATGCACGCTGGCACCGCCCAGCTGCTCCTGGGTCACGTTCTCGCCCAGCACGGTCTTCACCACGGCGGGGCCGGTGAGGAACATGTACGAGGTGTTCTCCATCATCAGCGTGAAGTCCGTCAGCGCGGGGCTATATACTGCACCGCCGGCGCAGGGGCCCATGATGGCGCTGATCTGGGGCACGACGCCCGAGGCCATGATGTTGCGCTGGAAGATTTCGGAGTATCCGGCCAGGGCGTTGATGCCCTCCTGTAGGCGTGCACCGCCGGAGTCGTTCAGGCCAATCACAGGGGCACCCACCTTCATGGCGATGTCCATCACTTTGCAAATCTTGGAGGCCAGCATCTCGGAAAGCGAACCGGCCGAGACGGTGAAGTCCTGTGCGAAGACATAGACAAGGCGCCCCTGGATGGTGCCGCAGCCGGTGACCACGCCGTCGCCCAGATAGTGTTTCTTGTCCATTCCGAAGTTGGTGCATCGGTGCTGGACAAACATGTCCATCTCTTCGAAACTGCCCTCGTCCAGCAGCATGGCGATGCGTTCGCGGGCGGTGTACTTGCCCTTTTGGTGCTGCTTGTCGATAGCTTTCTCGCCACCGCCCAGACGGGCTTTGGCACGGAGTTCAATCAACTCCACTACTTTGTCTTGTTGCGTACTCATTTTTTATTTGGGAATAAAATATTGTAAGTTGTTTTTAGCGCACAATGTCAGGTTGTTTCGGGTTTCCGCGTGCAAAGATAACACTTTTCATTGACACGGCATCGGCTAAGCGGAGATTTTTTTCACAGCAATTCGTGGGAATTATATGTTAAAAGAAAAAACACGAATTACCACGAATTAAATTCGCTTAATTCGCACCATTCGCCGACAAAGAGAAGGAACGGCGAATTTTACGAATAGAACGAATAAAAATAACTCACGCTTTATTCGTGTAATTCGCACCATTCGCCGACAAAGAAAAAAGAAACGGCGAATTTTACGAATAGAACGAATAAAAATAACTGACGCTTAATTCGCTTAATTCGCACCATTCGCCGACAAAGAGAAGGAACGGCGAATTTCACGAATAGAACGAATAAAAATAACTCACGCTTTATTCGTGTAATTCGCACCATTCGCCGACAAAGAAAAAAGAAACGGCGAATTTTACGAATAGAACGAATAAAAATAATTCACGCTTTATTCGCTTAATTCGCACCATTCGCCGACAAAGAGAAAGGAACGGCGAATTTTACGAATTCAGCGAATAAAAATAACTGACGCTTTATTCGCTTAATTCGCACCATTCGCCGACAAAAGAAAAGAAACGGCGAATTTTACGAATTCAGCGAATGGCCTTCGCTTGAGTGCGACGATTATGGCTATTGCCATTTACTTTCGGGCCATGGGCTACGGCCTTCATGCGCCCTCTGCTGGAGGTGATGTAGACGTGGTGATACCAGGCCGGAGACAGGCGAGGTATCATGCGATGGAAGAAGCGCCAAGCCCGGAACTGGCTCAGCAGTCCCAGATAGGAGTTTATGGAGGCCAGCAGATGGTAGACGGCAGGGGAAAGCACGGAGGCCAAGAGATCATCCGACTCCCGTGGTGTGGGCAGGGGAAGCCGTTCCGCCATGGCATTCATCGGGTGGAGGGCTTCGATGAAGAATCCCGCCGTGCGGCGACTGAGCAGGATGCGTCCGGGCAGGAGCATGCCCCCCACGAAGAGTACACCTTTTGCGTAGTGCTGGAGATAGAATTTGCGGGGATGGAGGCGTTGTCCGTGAGCGGTCAGCCAGTGGTCGATGCGACGGCGGACGGCCAAGAGCCAGGCCGGGTCGGGATGCACGAGCACCATGTCATCCACGTATCGCCCGTAGTAGCGGATGTGCCATTCGCGGCCTACCCGGTGGTCCAGTTCGTCCAGGAAGAGCAGCGCCATGAGCTGGCTGGTGAGATTGCCGATGGGCAGTCCCCGTCGCCCGTCCTTGCCCATGAGGGTCTTGCTCTGCGGCAGGCCCACCCATTTTTCGAGCGGACTGCGGAAGATGCACCCCTCCTCGGGGCGGTTCATCAGGGTCTGTTTGAGCAGCCAGATGAGGAGCTGGCGGTCTTTGCCCTTGTAGCGGCGCAGGATGAAGTGCTCTGCCAAGTGCATGAGCCGCTCCTTCTCGATGGCCATGAAGAATCCCTGTATGTCCAGTTTCATGACATAGCAGTCGCGTGTGTAGTTGTGGGAGCACTCTCGGATCATCTCCTGCACGCTGCGCAGTCCGTAGTGTGTGCCGCGTCCGGGTCGTGTGCTGTAGCTGTTGGGTATGAACTGTTTCTCCAGCAGCGGCACCAGTTTGGCGGCGATGAGGTGGTGCACGACGCGGTCGCGGAAGTCGGCGGCAAAGATTTCGCGTTTGGTGGGTTTCTCCACGATGAAGGCTATGGAGCGCCCGGGGCGGTAAGTGCGGTTGTTGATGTCCTCCCACAGGCTGACGATCTGTTCCTCCCAGTTCAGTTCGAAGCGCAGGGCATTCGCGGTGCTGCGCTTGCGTCGCCTACAGCTGTAGTAGGCCTCCACCAACTCCTCCAGGGGTATGGCGGCAGTGTCAGTTGCCGGGGGTGTCGTCGGCTGTTCGGCGTGGGTTTTTGTCATTGGTGTGCGGCACACTGAGGTAATGGTTTTTCCAGGCTGTTATCTGGCGGCCTATGCCGGTGGTGAGTTGGATGAAGAATGCGGCCTGCTTGGCCCCGATGACATGGGTATCGTAGAGGACGCGCAGGAGCATGGTGGTCATCTCGTACTGGCGTGCCAGGCGTGTCAGGGGCTGTACCTTGTCACGCGAGGCATTGGCCTCGTAGATGAGGCTGAGCACGTCCAGGGCAGAGTCGATAAGGCGCTGTCCCACGTTGAAGCGGTAGATGCGGGGCAACTTGGGCACGAGCAGCAGTATGTGCTGCAGCAGTTCGTAGCTCTGGCGGTAGACGGGGAGCGATTCACTGAGGGCCATAGGTGGTGCGCAGTCGGTTGAGGAAGTTCATGGCATCCATCGGAGTGCTGGATGCCAGGTCGAAGGCGAGGAGCTCGCGGAGCAGAGGACTCTGAGTGGCCGGAATTTCCGTTTTTTCCGTTTTTTTCGGATTGGCCGGAGTTGGCGGAGTTGGCGGAGTTTCCGGGGCCTCTAACAGCAGGGGGCTCTCGAAGCAAAGGAAGCCAGGCTGTGCGGAGGTGTCCGCTGGCGTGGTGTCGGCCGCTGGCTGGGGGTTGCCCTCAGGGTCGGCCGGGCAGAGTTGTATGCCATGGGCAGCCAGCGTGCCGCGCACACTGGCCAGCCGGGCCGAGGGGAAACCCAGCACGGCCACTCCGTAGCCCCGGCGGCTGCGCTCGACGACACGGTAGCCCGTCAGGCGACCCAGGGCGAAGGCTGAGGCATCGTAGGCATGATAGAAGAGGCCCACGCGCAGCAGATAGCCGCGGCCGGGATGCCCAGCCTGCAGCTGGAGTATCTCTTTTTCGCTCATGGCAAATGTTTCTTTTTGGATTTTCGAAAAAAAAAGGGGGAGCTAGTGCCCTGCTGCCTGCGGCGCGCAGGGGGGAAGGCACACATGGGAGACCGTGAGGAGCACACACAGGGGGGGAGGATGGGCTGCACACGAGGAGGAGAGAGAGGGAAGGGAGAGATGTGTTCGATTAGTTAGGATAGACGTTTTCGCCTCTGTCACAGAGACTGTAACGTCAGAGCTGATGATGATAGGGACTCCCCCTCAGCCTCTCTCCTCCGTGCGGTGTGGGGCCGTTGCCGCCCCCGGTGGTTCCTTGGGTTATGTGTGTATATATGTGTGTCTTGTATATTCTCTTTAGGAAAAGCGAGGAACGCACGCACCCGGTTCGTGTTGGACTTATTGTTGTTGTTCACGTTCACGCCATTGCTGGCATTGAAGTTCACGTTCACGGCGTTGGTGGTGGAGTTCTCAGAGCTGGACCAGTAGTTGTCGGCGCCCAGCAAAGCTAAGTCCATCTGTTTTGCATTTGCGAACTACCCCATAGAGCACGGCGAGTATTCCGTGCAATTACCCCAGCACAGGATGCAGTGGGTTCTCCCGGTTTTGCGGACCTTGTTTTCCCTTGATGCCCTTTTGCATTTCTGCATAGAGGCTTAAAGCACCTGTAGGGCCACTCGTGAGGCTTGTCTGCCGATGGTCCTTTTCAAAAAAAGACAGCTCTCTGGATGCAGTCGTGGCCACACCCAATCCGGCCAGCGAGGCATTTGCTCCGTTTGGCGCACCCGAAGTGCGCCGGCGACGGCCCCACCGCCGCACGCGGAGCCCCTGCGGGGGGGACATCCGGGTCGGGAGCGCACCGCCGTCCCCTACGGGGTGGGCGGCGCGAATCCGTGCAGACTGAGCGAGGCCGGTTTCCTTTTTCATGTTTCCCTTTTTTCTACTTTTTATTCTGGTTACTTTGCTGTTTTGTTTTCTCTCTGTTTTCGTCTTCGTCCGGCTTGCCAGTCTGCCGTCCCGCGCCGCTTGGCCAGGGGAGGTGTGTCCCAGATAGGATTTTCCACCGACACAGGGGGAGAGGGACAGCAGACCGACAATGCTAAGAGCTTCGCTTTTAAATAGATAAATTATTAAATAATTAAATAGTTAAAAAGCGAGGAACGCACGCACCCGGCGCGCGCTGGACTTAGTGTTGTTGCCCACGCACACGCCACCGCCGGCACGGAAGTACACGAGCACGGCGTAGGTGGTGGAGAGCTCAGAGCTGGACCAGTAGTAGCCGGCGCTGAACCCAGTTCCACCAGCAGCAGTAAGCTTCGCATTGAGGCCGTCGCTACCGTTGATGTTGGTATTCCAACCAGCCTGACCTTCTTTACTATAGCCCCATGCTGACCAACTCAGGCCGGCTTGAGTGAGCACAAGGTACCACTGAGCCGCACTGGGCAGGAACCAACCACTCGTGCCCGAAGCGGGACGTGCAGTGCTAAAACTATTAGCAGCCTGTGCAGCAGCGCACCCGTCAATGGCATTTAGCGTAGATGTGAATTCGATACCCTTGCGATAGTCTTCACTAATTTGTGTGGCGAAGGTCGAGTTCTGGTAGCCCGTAAGCTGCGTACCGCTGTCTGACGAATACCATTTTGCACTGGTGCTGGCATCGGTCAGGGCTATGGCCAAGCCATGGTATGTGCCACTGCTCTTGTCCACCGAGCCTGCCGTGCCACTATAGGCCACCATGGCCGTACGTGTGCCCGAAGCCCCGAAGGCCCAAGGTTCATAGACATTGCCGTCGGTCCAGATAACCCAGCCGATGTGCTCGCTGGTGACGCTGGAGAGAGGCACGCCGGTGTACTGGCTGAAGCCGGTGAGCGTGGAGGTATAGCAGAGGCTGTTCTTCACGGTCATGGCGCGGCTGATCCGGTAAGTCTTGTTGGCGGAGGTGTTCACTGTGAAGGTGAAGGTCTGTCGGGTGTCTTCGGTGCCTGCCGGTACGGCTATGTAGACGTAGTCGTCAGTTGCGCTGGACAGCACGGCCGAAGCGTCTCCGTGGGTGCTGCTGACATAGACGCTCTTGACGCCCGTCACCTGGTTGCCGTCGCTGTCCTGGAACTTCAGTTTCAGTATGGCCTGCCGCGGTGTGAAGCTGGCCACCTCGGTCTCCAGCACACCGTTTTGGGCATCCACCCGTGTGACTTTGACCGTGGCCGTGGCGAAGTCGTACTCCTGTGCGCCTTCCAGGGTACCATTCTGGTTCTCGTAGCTAAGCGTGGTTGCGCCCTGCTGTTGGCCCCGCGGGTAATAGGTAAGTTCCAGCGTACTGCTGTTGGCGGTGTAGGTGCCGCTGATGTCGCCCACCAGTGTGGTGGAGGCAGTGCTGCTGGCGGTGGCCTCTAGGGTGCCCACGGTGGTGCTTCCGCTCTTCACCACCACGCGATCCGAGCTCTCCCAGGTGGGCAAGAGGGTGCCGTCGCCGTTGTCGGTGAGGGCACGCGTGTCGGTGCCCTGCGTAGCCCGGATGCGCACGCTCCACTGCTGGGCCTCGGGAGCCTGGGGCTCCTGCTCGTCGCTGGAGCAGGCTGTGAACGCCAGGCCGCCCAGCACAAGCAGGGTCATGGCCTGGATTGTCTTCATACTCTTTTTCATTTTCGTAACTTTTTTTAAGGGATTGTATTAATAAAAATGTTTGCTGTCTCTGTTAGTTGTCCAGACTGCCGCTGCCGTAGCCGCTGCGCGAGCCACTGACGCCCTCGTCGATGCTGCCGCTGCCGTAACCGCTGCGACCGCCCGTGATGCCGTCGAACCACGAACCGCCTCCGTAGCCGCTGCGCGAGCCACTGATGCCCTCGTCGATGCTGCCGCTGCCGTAGCCGCTGCGGGTGGCATCGCCCGAGAAGGCGATAATCTCCTGCGAGCCCAGTTCGTAAACCTGCGTCTCGGGTCTCTCATACTTTCTCTTCTTCATTTTCTTTCAGGAATTATAAATAATTGATTGAACTAACTGTACTAATTCAAACTACTACTTACTTTTCTTTTACACTTTTCCAATTGAAAAATCATGAAACGGGAAGAGACGTCGCACGGGAGCCCGTGGACGCAGGTTACAGGTACGGGCAAAGCCCCCTTGCGCCGCGCCTGACGCAGCGAAGGGGACCAATGCCTCATTTTCAGCCCTAACTTGCTTAAAGCCTGTTAGTTGTAAATTCGGGGGGGGGGGGGGTTAAAATTCCACTCACGGCCTGGCGGCGGGCGGGAGCCACATGAGCCACCGATGCGCGGGGGGCCACGAGTGCCTCCGGAGCGAACGTGCGGTATGCCATGCCTGTGTATGTCATTTTCTACGTGATTTTGTACTTTTCGGCTGCAAAGTTACGTATTTTCCCTGACATGGCCAATGGTTTCGGTCAGTTTTTTTATTCAACACCGAGGTTTATTATTTTGTAGGAGGACATTTTTTTAACACAGAGGTTATTATTTTATGAGAGGAGACAAGAGAGACCTTACGGTCTTTCACAGAGGCCTTACGGCGAGGCACCAATCGACTATGCCGTTTGCCGGGCAAGAAGGGCGCAGCCTCTCTGTGCAGCATCTTTGATGCCTCTTGTAAAACTCCATAAATAATATCATCTCTGTGTTAAAAGTAAAAACATAATTTTAACACAGAGGTTATCATTTCATGAGAGGACGCAAGAGAGGCCAAAGGCCTTGCACAGAGGCCTTACGGCGGGGCACCAATTGGCTATGCCGTTTGCCGTACAAGAAGGGCGCAGCCTCTCTGTGCAGCATCTTTGATGCCTCTTGTAAAACTCCATAAATAATATAATCTCTGTGTTAAAATTAGTTTTTGCTTTTTTTAACACAGAGGTTTATCATTTCATGAGAGGAGACAAGAGAGACCTTACGGTCTTTCACAGAGGCCTTACGGCGAGGCACCAATCGGCTATGCCGTTTGCCGGGCAAGAAGGGCGCAGCCTCTCTGTGCAGCATCTTTGATGCCTCTTGTAAAACTCCATAAATAATATAATCTCTGTGTTAAAATTAGTTTTTGCTCTTTTTTTTTAACACAGAGGTTTATCATTTTATGAGAGGACTTTTTTTTTAACACAGAGCTTTTACTTTCTTGGGAGTTAAGCGAGAGGCATCAAAGATGCTGCACAGAGAGGCTACGCCCTTATGCCTCGCCGTAGGCCTCTGTGCAAGACCTTGGTCTCTC
>JAFUAH010000031.1 GCA_017464345.1 Bacteroidaceae bacterium | reverse complement strand
GTGGAGCAGATGATTGGCAATGCCGTACCCGTGAATCTTGCCAAGTTTGTAGGTGAAGCAATAAACAAGTATCTCGCAGACCCACACCATCAACGCAACATGGAGATTGATTTTGAGCAGTGGGAACCGGAAGAGCGATTGGCCTGCTACGCGAGTGAACCTATTGAGGAGAGATAAAAAGTAATGGAAGTCCGCAACAAGATATGGGAAGAGTTCAAGCAAGCCAAGGCCAACGTGGTTTGCATACGTCGTTATAACAGCGTACAGCGGCAACTCAACTGCATCTATCAGATTTTCATTGCAGTCTGCGCAGCCGTAGGAACATTCTCGTTTGGATTCAGCGACAAGATTCCATTCGTCGCCCTCCTTTCCATTGCCATCGTATCACTTATTAAGGCTATATTCCCTCAAATCATTCAGCCTGAGCAGGAACTTTGCGAACTTGACGGCATCATGGACTACTATAATTCCTTCATGAACAAGATGGAAGTGTTCTTCTATCAGCTTGACAAGGAGCAAAAGACCGATGACGAGGTGATGCAAGCTCTGTTTGTGCTGAAAGAAGAAGAATGTAAGAAGCAGTCGAAAATGAACAAGCTGATACGCTGGATTCCCAAGCGTATGCAGAAGAAAGTAGATGCGGAAGTGCAGACATATATTGAAGAAGTACATTTTAATATTTACAAACAAGATGAGCAACAACAATAAAAGTTATTCGCCCGAGCATGTTTATATCAGTTCCGGCGACGATGTGAAGAAGATTCAGGGACAGATGCCATCGGCAG
The DNA here is from genome assembly GCA_017464345.1 of Bacteroidaceae bacterium. Lineage (GTDB taxonomy): Bacteria > Bacteroidota > Bacteroidia > Bacteroidales > Bacteroidaceae > Physcousia. The sequence continues at coordinate 1,859 of JAFUAH010000031.1, read as the reverse complement.
TGAACACCCCACCACCACCAAAACCCTCTAAATGATATGCCAAGCAATAATATTCAGACTCAGCAGCGGGAGTCACCCTCAAGAATTCCGACACCGCCGCCACCAAGACCAAATAAATAATTTATGTCGTATAGTGAACCCAAACCACAGCAGCAAAGCCCATCAAGAGTGACGACTCCACCACCTCCGCCGCCAAATCGTAAGTGATTTGGCAAGAGATAAGGACTTTTTGGATGATTTTTAGCCAATAAACCATAAAATCCCGATAGTTCGCAAGGATTATCGGGATTTTTGCGTAACTTTGCAAATGTTATTCCGAGTGAGGGGTATCGAAAGTTCCAAATCTTTGTCGGGAAGGAATTGAGGGGCATCAGGAGGCTCCCGACGACGGGGAGAAGGAATTGAGGGGCGTCGAATCGTTCCCGACGGTGACAGGAAGAAATTGAGGGGCATCGAAACGTTCCCGACGGTGACGAGAAGGAATTGAGGGGCATCGAGAGCTTCCCGACGATGAAAAGAGGCCGTTGAGGGGCCTCAACAAGCATTCGGATTTTAACATTTCACGCGGAATCGCCTTTAAAATGGCAATTTTCGGCACTGAATGGAAAGGAGAGAGATAACTGGAAGTTTAACCCATAAAAACAAAACGACTATGCAAGAGATACCAACTTTAGTACAGGATTTGGGCGTGGCTCGGCTGACGAACTCAGTGTATGTGGGCACGGTGAAGTTCACGGTGGACGAGGTGAAGAAGTGGATGGACACGAATTTCACCACGGAGCGGCCCGCGCCGGAAAAGCTGAAAAACCAGCTCTACGACGCGCGGATGGCCTTCCAAGTGGTGAACCAGGCCTACGCCGTGACGCTCAGGTCGGCCATCACCGACGAGATTGCCGCGCTCGACAAGGAGGGCGACCAGCTCATCTACGCCGTGAAGGGCACGGTGGACGCGGCCCTGCGCATGACGTTCGACGCGGAGAAGGTGCAGCGGGCGCAGTACTACAGCGAGTTCCTGAAGAAGTACAAGATTGACCCGACGGAGAACATGATTTCGGAGTGGTCGAAGGTGCAGCAGGCCTGCGAGGAGGCCACGACGAACTATCAGCTGGAGCTGGCCGAGAAGGCACTGGGCATCACCGCGGCGATGGACCGCCTGAAGGTGATTGCCGACACGATTCGCCAGAAAATCACCAATCGCGCCGCCGAACTGCCCGCCGCACAGCAGATGAAGAACGCGCGGGCTCAGATGGACCCGGAGTACCGTGCGCTGATTCTGATTCTGAACTCGTTCGCCGTGACTGCCGACGACAACTATGCGTACACGGAAATCATCAAGACGTTGAACGACAACATCAACTACGTGCGCATCCACGCCATGTCGAAAGCCGCTGCCGCAGAGGAGGAGACGCCCGCCGAGGGCGGCGATTCTGCCGAGGGCGAAAAGGCTGACGGCAATAGTGAGGGAGCCGGGGAGTAATCCCTCATCGACGATTTAACCGCTGCCCGAACGATGTTTGAATGTCGTTCGGGCAGCGGTGTTTTTTGCCGACACCCAGTTCTTCGCCGGACTGCACCGTGACTCGGAGTCAGGCATCCTGCACCTGCATCTGCTGTGTAGCCGCATAGACATGACGGGCAACATGAATGATGCACGGCTCATCGGTCTGAGGGCTGTCGCCGCTGCAGATGCCATCAACCTGCGGCGCGGATGGAAAGATCCAATGCAGATTCGCGATGAACATATCCATCAGATTACGAGTGACTGCATGGACGTGTTGCGCATGATGCCTGAGTTCCATTGGTGGACGTATGAGGCTGAACTGAAGAAGCGTGGCTATGAGGTTAAGCTGAACCGCGAC
>JAFUAH010000028.1 GCA_017464345.1 Bacteroidaceae bacterium | reverse complement strand
TAATTCTTTATTCCACGGGGGATGCCCCCCACGGAAACCATCAGGTATTAATCCTCCTTTCAGAGGGCTATCCCTGAGCATAGGGCAGGTTCGATACGTGTTACGCACCCGTGCGCCGGTCGCCGGCGGACAAAGCAAGCTTCGTCCCCGCTGCCCCTCGACTTGCATGTGTTAAGCCTGTAGCTAGCGTTCATCCTGAGCCAGGATCAAACTCTTCACTGTATATCTCTTTTTTCTCTTTTTCGTCTTCTGTTAAAAACAATGTGTATACAATCGGTTTGCGGCTCTCTGAACTTATCTAAAGTTTCTTTTAGAATCGACGGTTCGATTCTCATTTCTTGTACTACTTTCCTGTCTATGTAAAACTTTCAAAGAACTCTTTCTTTCGGCTCGTGAGAGGTTTGTTTCTCATTTGCGGATGCAAAGGTACGGACTATTTTCGAACCCACCAAATATTTCTGCATTTTTTTTTGTTTTTTTTCATTTTTTGTTTGTCTACTTGCTTTATTCGGGGTGTTATCGTACCTTTGCGCGTATATAAAAAGACGTAAAAGCAAACATTAACAAAGTCATAAAACTAAAGAAAGATGAAATCATTTTTGAAGTACACACTGGCCAGCTTGCTGGCCTTAGTTCTATTTTCGATTGTAGCCACGATTGTGAGCATCGTCTCGTTGGCCGGGATGATGACAACAGGCGGAATGACGCCCCCTGTAAGGGAGAACACCATCCTGCGCATAAACCTAAATGGCGAACTGGCAGAACAAACGGAGGAGGATCCATTTGCTGCCTTTACGAACGGGGGAGAGGAAATCCCAGGGCTGCAGACGATAACCCAAGCTATCCGGAAGGCTAAGGATAACGAAAAAATCAAGGGCATATACATTGAGAATGCAGTGGTGGGGAGCACGCCTGCTACGTTGCAAGAATTGCGTCAGGCACTGGTAGACTTTAAGAAGAGTGGCAAGTTTATCGTGGCCTACAGTGATACATATTCACAGGCTGGTTATTATATAAGTTCTGTGGCAGACAAGGTAATGCTGAACCCGGAAGGCGTGCTGGACTGGCACGGCCTAGCCTCTCAACCGATGTTCTTCAAGGATGCTATGGCCAAGGTAGGCGTGAAGATGCAAGTGTTCAAAGTCGGCACATTCAAGAGTGCCGTGGAGCCTTTCACCAACACCGAAATGAGTGAAGCTAATCGCGAACAAGTGACTTCGTATCTGGAAAGCATCTGGAGGAACATGCTAAAAGAGGTAGCAGCCTCACGCAAAGTGAGCACGGACAAGTTGAACCAACTGGCTGACAGTTATACCGCGCTGCACCCAACGGAGGAGTTGGTGGCAAGTCATCTGGTGGACACGCTGACTTATATGGACGGAGTACGCGATTATCTGAAGCAGTGCATGGGCTTGGACGAGGAAAAGAGCCTTACCTTCATTTCCCCAAAAGAAATGGCCAGTGCAGAGGTGGCCGAATATAAGGAGCACGACGAAAAAGTGGCCGTGTACTATGCCGTAGGCGACATTGTGCAGGAGGCAAACGGAATGACAATGAGTGGCAACGGCCCCCAGATTGTGGGAACGAAGGTAATAGACGACCTGCGTAGCCTGCGCGAGGACGAGGATGTGAAGGCTGTGGTACTGCGCGTGAATTCGGGTGGTGGTTCGGCATACGCCAGTGAACAGATCTGGCGCGAGGTGGAACTGCTGAAGGCTGAGAAACCCGTAGTAGTGTCGATGGGTGGCATGGCTGCCTCGGGTGGCTATTACATATCCAGCGGAGCTAACAAGATATATGCAGAGCCAACCACACTAACAGGCAGCATCGGCATCTTCGGCATGATTCCTGACATGAGCGAGCTCATTACCCAGAAAGTGGGTGTGAAATTTGACATGGTGAAGACCAATGCCCTAAGTGACATGGGTAGCATGGGCCGCCCGATGAATGCCGAAGAGGGTGCCTTAATGCAGAGTATGGTGGAGCGTGGCTATGAGCTGTTTACGGGCCGTGTGGCTCTGGGACGCAAGATGGCCAGGGAGAAAGTGAAATCCATTGCCGAAGGACGCGTCTGGACTGGCGAGCAAGCTCTGGAGATAGGGCTCGTGGACAAGCTGGGCAATCTGGAAGATGCCGTGAAGTGTGCTGCCAAACTGGCCAAAGTGGAAAAATACAACACCGTATGCTTCCCCGAGCCCGAACCGTGGTATCAGTCGCTGCTAAACAAGAAGAAGTCTGGCTATCTGGAGGCCGAGCTACGCGAGACTCTGGGCGAATATTACACCACGTTCTCGCTATTGCGCACCCTGAAGCATCAAGACCGCATACAGGCACGCATTTCCTTTGACCCCAACATTCGGTAATTTGAAAGTTGAAATTTAAACGTTGAGGGATGGACGAAGACCGGGTGCATATCCATCGGTGGCTTGTACCGCTGAGCTGGCTCTACGGGGCCGGAGTGACGTTGCGCAATACCCTATTCGATATGGGTGTACTCTCGTCACAGCACTATGACATCCCCATCATTGACGTGGGCAATCTGACGGTGGGCGGCACTGGCAAGACGCCGCATACGGAGTTTTTGCTGCACCTGCTGATTCCCCAATACCGTGTGGCTGTACTGAGCCGAGGATACAGGCGGAAGACACGAGGCTATGTTCTGGCCACAGCAGAGAGCACGGTGGAGGACATCGGCGATGAGCCGTGGCAGATGAGACAGAAGTTCCCAAATGCCTACGTGGCCGTGGACAGCAATCGCCGACGTGGCATCGAAAGGCTATGCCATGACAAAGCGACCTGCGACGTAGAGGTCATTCTGCTGGACGATGCTTACCAGCACCGCTACGTGCAGCCGGGACTGAACATTCTGCTCATGGACTACCACCGGCTGGTTACAGACGACCTGTTGCTGCCAGCCGGCCGACTGCGAGAGCCCAAAGAGGGCATGGCACGAGCCAACATCATCGTGGTGACAAAGTGCCCACTGAGAATGACACCGATGGACTATGGTGTAGTGCACCGTACACTGGAACCCAGACCTTACCAGCAACTCTTTTTCAGCACATTTCGTTATGGCCCCATGCAGAAGCTCTTCGGGAAGGGGCAACGCCTGCTGTCTGACATTCAGCCCTGCGAATCCGTCGTATTGCTGACAGCCATCGCACGACCACAGCAGATGTTGCAGGATTTGCAGCAATACACGTCGCACATCACGCCACTGGCCTTCCCTGACCACCACTACTTCACGCCGACCGACGTAAGTCGCATCAACCGAACCTTGGCAGCGATGCCTTCCCCACGGCTCATCATCACCACAGAAAAGGATGCCACCCGGCTACACAGTCTGCAGGGGTTAAGCCCGGAGGTGAGAGAGGCCATGTATGTTCTGCCTGTGGAGGTGAGCATCATGCGAAACGAAGAATCTATCTTTAACAAAAAAATTATAGGCTATGTACGCAAGAATTCAAGAAACAGCATCGTGGCTAAAGGCCAGGATGAAGAGTAACCCCAGCACGGCCATCATCCTGGGTACGGGACTGGGCCGGCTGGCCGACGAGATAGAGACCGAGCAGGTTATCCCCTATGCCGAAATTCCCAACTTCCCGCAATCGACGGTGGAGGGCCACAGCGGCCAGTTGCTGCTGGGCCGGCTGGGCGGCAAGGAGGTGCTGGCCATGCAGGGGCGCTTCCACTTCTACGAGGGCTACTCGATGAAGGAGGTGACCTTCCCCGTGCGCGTGATGTACGAACTGGGCATCCGCACGCTCTTCGTCTCGAACGCCGGCGGCGGCACCAACCCGCAGTTCTCGGTGGGCGACATCATGATTATCACCGACCACATCAACTTCTTCCCCGAGCATCCCCTGCGCGGCAAGAACTTCCCCACCGGCCCCCGTTTCCTGGACATGCATGAGGCCTACGACCGTGGACTCATCCAATTGGCCGACGAGATAGCCCAGGAGAAGGGCATCAAGGTACAGCACGGCGTGTATCTGGGCACTCAGGGTCCCACCTTCGAGACTCCGGCCGAGTACCGTATGTTCGCCCGCCTGGGGGCCGACTCCGTGGGCATGAGCACAGTACCCGAGGTCATCGTGGCCCATCACTGCGGCATCAAGGTCTTTGGCGTGAGCATCATCACGGACCTGGGTGTCGAAGGGCAAATCGTGGAAGTGAGTCACGAGGAGGTGCAGCGTGCCGCCAACGAAGTGCAGCCCAAGATGGCAGAAATCATGCGCGAGATGATACGGAGGAGTTGAAAGTTGAAAAGTTGAAAATTGAAAAATTGAAAAGTTAAGCGTTGGAAATAGCAGAATTGGGTGAGTTCGGCCTGATAAGGCGGCTCACCGAAGACATCAAGATAGAGAACGGGAGCACTATCCGGGGCGTGGGCGACGACTGCGCCGTGCTGCAATATACCGGCGAGCGGCGCGTGCTCGTGACCACGGACCTGCTGATGGAGGGCGTACACTTCGACCTCCAGTACGTGCCACTGGAACACCTGGGCTACAAGAGCATCATGGTGAACCTGAGCGACGTCTATGCCATGAACGGCACGCCGCGACAGGTCACCGTCAGCCTGGCCCTCTCGAAGCGTTTCCGGGTGGAGGACGTCGAGGCCCTCTACCGCGGGATGCGGCTGGCCTGTGAGCGCCACCACGTCGATCTCGTGGGCGGCGACACTACCAGTAGCCTCACGGGACTGGCCATCAGCGTGACGGCCATCGGCGAAGCGCGCCCCCGCGACATCGTCTATCGCGACGGGGCACGGGCCACCGACCTCATCTGCGTCTCGGGCAACCTGGGCGCAGCTTACATGGGTCTACAACTGATGGAGCGCGAGAAGAGCGTCTTCAACACGCAAGTCGAAGAACTGCGCCGACAGATGGCCGAGGCCAAACGCACAAACGACGAAGCACGCCTCTCGGCCCTCAGTACACAGCTGGCCCAGCTGGACTTCCAGCCCGACTGGAGCGGGCGCGAGTATCTGCTGGAGCGGCAGCTGAAGCCCGAGGCACGGCGCGACATCGTGGAGGCCCTGCGCGAGGCTGGCATCCAGCCCACCGCCATGATGGACATCAGCGACGGCCTCTCGAGCGAGCTCATGCACATCTGCACCCAGAGCCACACGGGATGCCGCGTCTATGAGGAGCGCATCCCCCTGGACTACCAGACCGCCGTCATGGCCGAAGAGCTGAACATGAACGTCACCACTTGCGCCCTGAACGGCGGTGAGGACTACGAACTGCTGTTCACCGTGCCCCTGACCATGAACGAGCGCGTCAGCCAGCTGGAGGACGTGAAGGTCATCGGCTACATTACGGAGCCGCAGCTCGGCTGCGCCCTCATCACACGCGACGGCCAAGAGTTCGAACTGAAGGCCCAAGGCTGGAACCCACTCAAAAGAGGACAAGACGGCGAAAGATAATTATATCTATACATTATAAAATAAATAACGCATGTGCGTGTGCACGCGCATACGAATAAGTCTGGGCTCCGTCCTGCATAGGATGGAGCCCAGACTTGTATATTGTCGGAGGTCAGACCCGTACGGGACGAAGGCCTGACCTGTACGGGACTAACGCGAAGCCCGTACGGGGCGAATGGTAAGGCCCAAACAGTATTCCTAGGCTTACACCATAGCGGGAGTCGGCTTGCAGGGTATAGGCCACGCCTTCGGCATATTCGTAACCCTGGTCTACCGAACGTGTCCAGTAGAAACAGCAATTCCGACTTGCACCATTGTCATCGGTCCGAACGCCCGCAGCAGGCAGGAAGATGGAGTTCCCGTTCACCTTACTGGTGATTCGGAGGCCACTGACCCCATCAACAGGGCTGCTACCATCCATAGTTTCTTTCTCATAATTGTAACTAGAAAAAACGTCCATTTTCAGATATTGTTACTATTCTGCTTACAGGCTGTCGCCAAAGTCCTCGCGGAACTTGGCCACCAGGTCTTCCTGCCAGTGGCCGATTTCCTTCATGCGACCGAAGAAGAAGCGCAGCACCTTGGGCTCGCTGGTCCACTGCAGGCCGCCGATAATCTGGCGATTGTCCCAAACCCACTTCACGCGGTCGGCGCAGTACTTCACCTGGCTCAGCGTGAACACGCGGCGCGGCATGGCCAGACGCTGCAACTCCAGTTCGGCGTAGCGCTCGGTGCCGTCGGGCTCACGCTGTTCGCTCACCGTACCACGCTCCATGCCGCGCACGCCGCTGGCGATGTACAGGGCAGCACCCACGGCCGCAGCCGGATACTGGTTGTGAGGCATGTTTGGCACGAACTCCGAGCAGTTCAGGTGGGCCCCCAGTCCGCCGGCAGGCTTGATGACGGGCACACCGTAGTCGTCCAGTTCCTTCACCAGATAGGCAATGAACTCCGGCCCCTGGCTGATGTACTCCATGTCCAGGCTCTCTATCAGGCCCTGGGCGGCAGCCTCGATGCTACGCACCTCCATGCCGCCATAGGTGAGGAAGCCCTCGAACAGGGGCACGAACTCCATCATCATGTTCGTCCACTTGGGGTCGCTGCTGAGAATGAATCCGCCGCGCGAGAAGCCCAGCTTGCGGGCCGAGAAGTAGATGATGTCGAAGCGACTAGCCAGCAGATGGTAAATTTCCTTCGTGTCCATGTACTTGCACTGGGCCTCGCGGGTCTTCATGAAATAGACGTTGTCCTGAAGCAGGGAGGCATCCAGCACGCTGACGACACCCTTCTGATGACAGATGTCGGTAACGGCCAGCATGTTCTCCAGACTGACGGGCTGACCGCCGATGAGGTTCGTACCGGCCTCGACACGCACGAAGGCCACCCGCTCGGGGGTGTATTCATCGATGGCCTGGCGCAGGTTGTCCAAGTTGAAGTCGCCCTTGAAGGGGTCGTCCGACTGCGGGATAAGGCCCTTTTTATCCACCAGCTCCACAACCTCGCCGCCCAGACGGGTGATGTGGGCCTTGGTCGTAGTGAAGTGGAAGTTCATCAGCGCCACCTTGCCAGGCTTCACGAAGGCCTCGGCCAGAATATTTTCGGCTGCACGGCCCTGGTGGGCAGGAAGTACGTTATCCACGCCGAAGACGGTCTTGACGGCAGCCTTCGCACGGTTCCACGTCTCGGAACCGGCATACGAGTCGTCGGCCACGCTCATGGCGGCCACCTGCATGTCAGACATGGCGTTCACGCCCGAGTCCGTAATCATGTCCATGTAGATGTCGCGGTTCTGGAGGAGGAACGTGTTGTTTCCGGCCTCCTGAATGGCCCGCAGGCGCTCCTCCACGGGGAGCAGGTTCAGCTTCTGCACGACGCGCACCTTGTGCATCTCCAGAGGCACTTGATTCTCTGATTGATAAAACTTTACAGCCATGATAAATAAATTTTAGGTTATTGCAAATTGTTTAAACTTCTTATCGGAATATTATGCAATTTGTAGAGGCTCTACTCCACCGTGACGCTCTTGGCCAGGTTACGCGGCATATCCACGTTCAGCCCCTTCTGCACGGCAATGTGGTAGGCCAGCAGTTGCAGGGGGATGACACTAAGCAGGGGGGCCAGGCATGACAGAGTCTCTGGCACCTCTATGTACTCACTGACCATCTTTTTCACCACCTCATCGCCCTCGGTGATGACAGCGATAATGCGACCGTTTCGGCTCTTCACTTCCTGCATGTTGGAAATAATCTTTTCATATTGCTGATGGTGTGTGGCAATAAAGACAACGGGCATCTCCTGGTCAATCAGTGCTATGGGGCCATGTTTCATTTCGGCTGCAGGATAACCTTCGGCATGGATGTAGCTGATTTCTTTCAGCTTAAGAGCGCCCTCCAGTGCCACAGGATAGTTCCAACCACGTCCCAAGTAAAGGAAATTGTGGGCATAGGTGAATATTTTTGAAAGCGTCTCGATGCGACTGTTCTGCTCCAGTATGTGCTCTATCTTGGCTGGAATTTGTTGCAATTCTTCGACGACGGCCCGATACTCCGCAGCATCCACTGTACCGCGAGCCTCGCCCAGGGCCAGGGCCAGCATCGTCAGCACGCACACCTGGCCGGTGAAGGCCTTCGTGGAGGCAACGCCTATCTCAGGCCCGACGTGGATATAGGTTCCCGTGTGGGTGTTGCGGGCTATGCTGCTGCCGACGGCATTCACCACGCCGAAGACAAAGGCACCGGCCTCGCGGGCCAACTCTATAGCTGCCAATGTATCGGCCGTCTCGCCACTCTGGGAGATGGCCATCACTACATCGTCAGGCAAAATCACCGGCTCGCGATAGCGGAATTCACTGGCATACTCCACCTCCACAGGTACCTTGCAAAAGTGCTCTATCAGTTGTTTGCCTATCAGGCCGGCATGCCATGACGTACCGCAACTGACAATGACGATACGACGGGCACTCACCAAACGTTCGCGGTGGTCAGTGAGTGCACTCAGCACCACCCTCCCATGTTCGGGCAACAGGCGGCCACGCATGCAATCTTGCAATACGCTGGGCTGGTCGAAGATTTCCTTTAGCATGAAGTGGGGATACCCCCCCTTGTCCAACATCGTCAAGTCCAATTCCACGTTCTTCACTTCCACGGGCACATCCTTGTTGTCCAACGTGCAAACGCGGAGTTCGTGCCCTCTTTCGCAGACCACGATTTCCTCGTCGTTGAGGTAGACCATCTTCTTCGTGTACTCGGCTATGGGGGAAGCATCGCTAGCCACAAAGAATTCTTCGTTACCCTCGCCAATGCCCACTACCATGGGGCTACTCTTGCGAGCTGCCACCAGCCGGTTGGGTGAACGCCTGTCCAGCACCACGATGGCGTATGCCCCGATGACGCGCTTCAGTGCTGTCTGCACAGCAGCCTCCAGACTCAGTCCCAAACTCTGCTCCACATACTCTATGAGTTGCACCAGCACCTCGGTGTCCGTATCACTCTGAAAGTGATAACCACGAGCCTTTAACTGATCGCGCAGCACTACGTAGTTCTCAATGATACCGTTGTGCACCAGCGTCAGGTTACCGCTCTCCGACACATGCGGATGTGCATTCTTCGTCGAGGGCTCACCATGCGTAGCCCAACGTGTGTGAGCCACACCCATGGTACCCGAACAATCTTTTTCCGAAGCCACCAGTTCCAACTCTGCCACCTTACCCTTAGCCTTGTATACATTCAGTTCTCCCTTGTCTGAGAGCAGTGCCACACCGGCACTGTCATAGCCTCGGTATTCCAGACGATGCAGTCCACCCACCAATATGGGATAAGCCTGCCGTTTTCCTATGTATCCTACTATTCCACACATAATCTCTAATCTTTTTACCTTATTATATACTTTGTTTTTCTGTCTTTGTTCCAGTAACCGTTACCGCTTATACACTTTGTTTCCGGTCCTTTTTTCCGTATCCATTCGCACCTATCGCACTAATTGACTGCAAAGTTACGAATAATTTTTCACTTTCCCCCGCCCTCTTCCGTTTTATTCATAGGCAGCCGCCCAAAATCTGTCGAATAAAGATTCATGGAATTGAAGACGAAACTTTTCCACGCTCATATTATACATTAGATGGCAGAAAGCGTAATACTCTTTATCGCGGCTTCAATATTATCAAAATGAAGGACGGAACAACTCGAAAGATGCTGGTGAAATAGCACCTACGACATTGGCCTGAAACAGCTTGTCCATCTATCGAAGCCTACTTGAACTCCAGGTAGGGACGTAGGCGTTCGATGTCGGCTTCGGTGAAGTCGGGCAGGGGGCGCAGGTCGTCCACACTGTGCAACGGCCCTTCGTTGTGCAGGTGGTTCCAGATAGCTTGGGCCCGGTAGACACGAAGGTAGGGATGACGTACGAGTTGGTTTTTCGTGGCATGGTTCACATCAATGCGCCTAATCTGGCTCGTATCCAACTGAAGCCAACGACTGACACCCTCTGGCATCCCCTCAATTTCCTCCAACTGCTCCAAAGAGACATATCCACCCAAACGCTCACGGTAACGCACTATCTGCCGTGCATAGTACGACCCAATGCCTGGTACCTTCTTCAGTTCTGCCGTATCGGCAGTATTCAGGGATATACACTGTCCATTTGCCAATTTCACAGGGAAGCGCACTGTGTCTCGCGCCTTCCCTATGAGCTCCGCACTTCCAGAGGGCTCTGCCACATAAGCTCCGAGAGAATGGTGTTTCGCCCTCGATGATGGAGCAACGTACTGATACTTACGGCCGATGCGAACATAGGGGGCCAAGCGTTCCCACTGCTCGTTGGTCATGCCTGGAATATGCGTCACATCCTCTGGAACGTGATAGCGGCCTCCCATGGCGCGATATTTGTAGATACCACGCACCTGAAACGGTGCAAAACCCAGGCGCAGCAGGGTCGTAGAATCAGCGGTGTTGGGGTCGAAAGCGAAGGTTTCCACTTCATTCTCCGGTACAGCATAGTAGCGTGATGAACGCCCTTGTCGTGAACTCGCTTCACGCGTGCCAACCAAACCCTGACGACGATAACTACCCTCCTTATGCGGAAAATGCTGGGAAGAATCCAATGAATGATTATCACGAGACAGATAGACACCACTCCCCACCGCTATGGCCAGCAGCAATGCCACGGCCAGCACCATCAGCCCACGATATTCGCTCGTTGTAGGGTGGAAGTAGTCTTTCATACGTATGCCTACTTGTTGAAAAGCTCATTGTAGAAGATGACTGCAATGGCCAGTGGAGCCACCCAACGCACCAAGAAAAGGTAGAGCCGGAAGAAACGAATGCGCAGCGTGCCGTTGTTTGTCACTTCGTCATACACCAACTGACGGTCGAGTTTCCAGCCAACGAACAAACAGATGATGATGCCACCCAAGGGCAAAATAATCTTCGCCGAAACAAAGTCAAAGAGGTCGAACAAGCACATACCACCTATCTGGTAACCGTTCCATACGCCCATCGACAGGGAACAGGCCACGCCCAAGAGTATGCAACCGACGGTCACCAACCAGGCAGCCAACTTGCGGGACAGATGCCATTCTTCATGGATATAGGCTGTTACGGGTTCGTGCAGCGACATGGCGCTGGTCAGGGCCGAGAGCAACAATAATACATAGAACAGTCCCGAGAAGAGGTAGCCGATGATGGGCACATTATGGAACGCAATATTAAAGACATGTGGCAGGGTGATAAATACCAAGCCCGGGCCCTCGTTGGCCTCAACACCCGGTACGGAGAACACAGCCGGGAAGATGATGAAGCCGCACAACACAGCCACACAAGTGTCTATCAGGCTGACACTCATCGCGGTCTTCATCAGGTTGGTATTGGGTCCGAAATACGAAGCGTACGTGCAAAGGCAGCCCATGGCCAGACTTAGCGAATAGAACGCCTGTCCCACGGCACTCAGTACTATACTGGGCGTGACCTTCGAGAAGTCGGGCCGCAAGAGGAACGTAACGCCCTCCGTGAACCCGCTCATCGAGAAAGAGCAGACCACCAGCACGCCAATGATGAGCAACAGCATGGGCATCATCAGCTTTGAGAACTTCTCGATGCCGTTCTGCACACCGCGCACAATGATGATGTGCACCATCAGCATAAAGACCACGGCATACACGACGGGTTCCCACGGACTGCTGACAAAGTGCTGGAAATAGGCTTTATAGTCCTTATCGGCCGAAAGTTGGTTAGCAAACGAGGCTACGGTATAGTGCAACGTCCAGCCCGATACGATGATGTAGTAGCAGAAGATGAAGAAGGCCACAAAGACACCCTCTATTCCTCCGATGCGCCACCATGTGTGGGGAGCCAGCTTGCGAAAGACCGTGATGGTGTTGGCATGGGTGCTGCGCCCAATGACGAACTCGCTCACCATGACCGGGATGCCGATGAAGAAGACACAGGCCAGATAAATCAGGATGAAGGCCGCTCCCCCGTTGTTGCCCACCTCCGTGGGGAAACGCCAGACATTGCCCAGCCCCACGGCCGAGCCAGCAGCTGCCAGCACCACACCCAGTTTACTCCCGAAATTTCCTCTATGCGCCATGACCTAACAATTCATTGATAAACACTATCGTCACCCCCAACGGAGCCACCCAACGGGCCAGGAAGCGGAATATGCCATAAAGCCGGACGGGCAGGGTCTCCCAGTTGGTCAGTTGTGCACGCACCTCCCGCTGCGGCATCATCCAGCCCACAAAGATGCTGATAATAAGTGCCCCAAGTGGCATACAGAACTTGGCCGTCACATAGTCGAACCACTCAAACACGCCCATACCCAGCAGCGTGTAGTCCTTCCAGGGGCCGAAGGACAGGGAACAGGCTGTGCCCAAAAGGATGCAGACAGTCGTCACGATGCGTGCCGCCCGGCGGCGTTCCTCCTCGTAAGCCTTGCCCTGCAAGCGGTCGGTGGCCGAACGGTCGGTCGAGCGGTCAGTCAGGAATGCCGTAGCTATCTCGTGCATGGAGATACTGCTGGTGAGGGCAGCCAGCATCAGCAGCAGGTAGAACAGTCCTGAGAAGATGTAACCCAGAACGGGCATCCCACGGAATGCAGAATCAAAGACATAGGGCAACGTGATGAAGACCAGTCCAGGCCCTTCATCGACTCCAACACCCTGCACCGAGAAGACGGCAGGGAAGATGATGAAACCGCTCATCACCGCCACCAGCGTATCTATCAGGCATACGCTGAGCGCCGAGGACATCAAGCGCGTTTCCTTCCGAAAATAGGAGGCATAAGTCGTCAGACAGCCTATACCCACACTCAGGGAGAAGAGTGCCTGCCCCATGGCGCTGAGTGCCACCCGGGGCGTGAGTTTCGAAAAGTCGGGATGCAACAGGAACGCCAGTCCCTTTTCCGCGCCTGGCATATTGACGGCATAGACCACCAAGACAAGGATTATCAGCAGGAGCATCGGCATCATCAACTTGGAGTAGCGCTCTATGCCACGCTCCACGCCACGTACCACTATCCAGTGCGTGACCAGCAGAAAAAGCACCAAGAAGACGATGGGCTTCCACGGATTAGCCACAAAAGACTGAAATACGGAAGCATAGTCCTGACTGCCAGAAAGCTGGCACGTGAGCGACAGCACGGTATAGTCCAACGTCCAGCCGGCCACCACGGAATAGAAGGAGAGAATGAGCACACCAGCCACGATGCCCATATAGCCGGCCACAATCAGGGGAGAACCCGGTGCCAGCACCTTCCACGCGCCAACGGTGTTGCTGTGGGAACTGCGCCCCATCAGAAACTCGCATACCATGACAGGCAAGGCCAGAAATATCACAAAACCCAGATAAACGAGGATGAAGGCGGCACCTCCGTTACTGCCTACCTCGGTCGGGAAGCGCCAGATATTGCCCAGCCCCACTGCCGACCCGGCAGAGGCCAGAATGACACCCATGCGCGTCCCGAATTTTCCTCTATGACTGGGATTACTCACGTTATTCTTACAATTTCTTACCAAAAACGCTGCAAAAGTACAAAAACTTTCGTATTTTTGCAACAAAAATCACAACAATGAAAGGCTCTTACTTGAAAAGATACCCCTTGACCCACTTTATTGTGGCCGTCGTGATAATACTCTCGATGGCCCCCTTTCCCGAAGTCCCCCAGTTGGAAGACATCTCATTCGCTGACAAGTGGACGCACATGATTATGTACTTCGGTGTGTCCATCGTCATCTGGTGGGAATATCTGCACCAGCACCAGACCATACGCTGGGGACAGCTCATATGGGGTGCCATGGTGGCCCCTGCTGCCATGGGTGGACTGCTGGAACTGGCACAAGCCTACCTGACCACCTGCCGCAGTGGCGAGTGGCTGGACTTTGTGGCCAACTGTGTGGGGGTATTGTTGGGTGCAGCCGCAGGCGCTATACTTTCCAAGACTTGTAAGGGTTAGCCCTCAGGTGACCGTTATAGTAACGACGGTCGCCCGTAACTTCCCGCCCGATGAAATGGGGCTTTTTGAACGTTTCGTCCTCACTGCGGAGTTCTATTTCGGCCATCACCAAGCCGTCGTTGTCACCATGGAACTCATCTACTTCCCAAACGTGTTGCCCGTCAGGGCTCTTCACCAGATAGCGGTGTTTGTCTATCAGTCCGGGTTCGCACAACAACAGCAGGTCACGGGCATCGCTGACGGCAATCTCCGTCTCAAACTCATAGCGCGAGAGACCAGCCTCGCCTGCCGGCCCCTTGATGGTGAGGTAGGCCCGGTCGTCGCGGATGCGGATGCGCACCGTCCGCCCCGGCTTTGTGCCGATGTAGCCCTGCTGGATATGACTGCAAGCGTAGGCTTGCCCCTTAAATTCCTCGTCCACGACGAGGAATTTTCGTTCTATCTCCTGTGCCATTTCTGTGTGGGGTCAGAAGAGGAGTACGGCCATAATAACAGCGAAGATGACCAGGAAGATGACGATACCACGAATGATATTGCGAGCCTGCCCCTCTTCCTTGGCCAAGTGCTTGGCGGCCTTCTTTTTGCGATTTTCCTTCTTAATGCTGCTCATGTTGTGATATTTATATGTATTTGAGTATAAGAATCATTCTTCTCCGCCAAACTCCATGAGGTAGGCCTTGATGAAGGCATCTATCTTGCCGTCCATCACGCCCGTGACATCGGAGGTCTGATAGTTAGTGCGGTGGTCCTTCACGCGGCGGTCGTCGAAGACGTAGCTCCGGATCTGGCTACCCCACTCTATCTTCTTCTTTCCGGCCTCCACCTTGGCCTGCTCCTGCATCCGGTGCTGCAACTCCTTGTCGTACAGCATGGAGCGCAGTAGTCGCAGGGCGTTCTCCTTGTTCTTCGGCTGGTCGCGGGTCTCGGTGTTCTCAATGAGAATCTCCTCTTCCTCGCCCGTGTAGGGGTCTTTGTACTGATAGCGCAGACGCACGCCCGACTCCACTTTATTGACGTTCTGTCCGCCAGCACCCGACGAGCGGAAGGTGTCCCACGAGATGCGTGCCTGCTCGATGTTCACCTCGATGGTGTCATCCACCAGCGGCGTGACGAAGACCGAGGCAAAGGAGGTCATGCGCTTGCCCTGTGCATTGTAGGGCGAGACGCGGACGAGGCGGTGCACGCCGTTCTCGCTCTTCAGATAGCCGTAGGCATAGTCGCCCATAATCTCCAGCGTGCAGGTCTTGATGCCGGCATCGTCGCCGTCCAGCAGGTTGCTGACGGTGCACTTGTAGCCGTTCGACTCGGCCCAGCGCATGTACATACGCATCAGCATCTGCGCCCAGTCCTGGGCCTCGGTGCCGCCGGCTCCGGCATTTATTTTCAGCACGGCATCCATTGCATCCTCCTCGCGGCGGAGCATGTTCTTCAGTTCCAGGCCTTCGATGGCCTCCAGACAACGGCGGTAGAGGTCATCCACCTCCTGCTCGGTGACCAGTTCTTCCTTGTAATATTCGAAAGCCAGTTCCAGTTCGTCGCCAAGCGACTTCACCTCGCCGTATCCTTTTATCCACTTCTCCAGTCCCTTGACGAGTTTCATCTGTGCCTCGGCCCGTTTCTGGTCGTCCCAGAAGCCCGGGGCTTGGGTGCGCAGCTGCTCCTCTTCCAGTTGCATCTGCTTAGCGTCGATGTTTAGGTAGCGGTGAAGCTGCTCGGTGCGTTCCTTCACCTCCTTCAGTTGTTCTATTGTAATCATGCTATTCTTCGTACATCTTCTCTATTTCTGCCTTGTAGTTCTGATAGACCACGGGGCGCTTCACTTTCAGGGTGTTGGTCAGTTCGCCCTTTTCCATGCTGAAGGGCTCTGGCAGGAGGGTGATGCGCTTTACCTGCTCGTAATGGGCAAACTCCTGTTGTAGGGTCTCGATGCGCTCCATCACGAAGTCACGGACATCCTCGTCGCGGCACAGCTCCGCACGGTTCTTGAACTCGATGCGATGCTTGCGGGCCCAGTCTTCCAGCACGGCGTAGTCGGGGATGACCAGTGCCGAGACGAACTTGTGCTGGTCGGCAATGATGACTATCTGGTCGATGTACCTGTCCACGACCAGCTTCGTCTCTACCATCTGCGGAGCAATGTACTTGCCGTTGCTGGTCTTGAAGAGATCCTTGATGCGGTCGGTCAGGAACAGTTCGCCGTCCTTCAGGTAACCGGCATCGCCCGTATGGAACCAGCCTTCACTGTCGATGGCATTGGCCGTCACCTCGGCCTTGCGGTAGTATCCCCGGGTGATGGTGTCGCCCTTCAGGAGGATTTCGTTGTTCTCGCCTATCTTCACCGTCACGCCGTCCAGTATGCGCCCCACGGAGCCCAGCGTGATGGGCTGGTTCCAGCGGTCGCACGACACGGTGGCGGTGGATTCCGTCAGTCCGTAGCCCACTATCATGCCTATGCCAGCGGCGTGCACAAATTCCTCCACCTCCACGGGAACGGCAGCTCCAGCCGTGGGGAAGAAGTTCTGCCGCTCCAGCCCCAAGTTCTTCAGCAACAGGGCGATGACGGTCTTCTCGTAGAACTTGTACTTCATCTTCAGCCCGATGGGCGGAACGAGCCCGCGCATACGGTACTTCACGTTGTACTCCTTGCCCACGCGCAGGGCGTCCAGCATCAGCGTACGCTGCACGGCGCTGCTCTGGTTTATCTTCTCCTGCACGCCGGCATAGACTTTCTCCCAGAAGCGCGGCACGGCCGACATGCACGTGGGATGCACCTCCAGCATGGACTGCAGGACATCCTGCGGCCGGAGGTTCACGCAGAGCGTACATCCGTAACAGATGCACAGGTAGCTCCACGCCCGCTCGAAGATGTGGGTGAAGGGCAGAAAGTTCAGGATGACGTCCTTATCCGAAAGGTTCAGGGCCGTAACGTGGCCACGGAAAGCCACGGCATACTGGCGGTGGGTCTGCATGACTCCCTTCGAGAGGCCCGTCGTACCACTCGTATAAAGGATATTGGCCAGTTCGTCGGGCTGGAACTCGTCGCAGCGCTTCTCCACCTCCTCCTGGTGGGACAGGCCTTCGCCCAGGGCCAGGAACTCGTCGAAATAGATGCTCGTCTGGTCCTGCGGATTCTTGTTCACCTTGGGGTCAAAGATAATCAACTTTTTGACGTGAGGCCCCAGCTGCATCACGCGCAGGGCGATGTCGTACTGGTACTGCTCGCCGACAAAGATGTAGCGGATGTTGGCATCCGAGACCATGTACTTCACCTGCGTCTCGCTGCTGGTGGCATAGAAGGGGATGGTCACGGCCCGTATGCCGTATGCCCCGAAATCCACGAACAGGCATTCGGGCTTGTTCTGCGAGAAGGTGGCAATGTTCTCTTGCACACCCACGCCCAGTTCCAACAGGGCATTGCTCACCAGACGCACGCGGCGCGAAAATTCGTTCCACGAGATGTCGCGCCACTGCCCCAAGTCGTAGTCCCGATAGCGGAGGGCGACGCGGTCGCCGTACTTTTTAGCCTGCGCGTGTACCACACGGCATAGCGGAGTTTCGTTCAGCATAGTATCCTCTATTTTATAGTCGATATGCAAAGATACGGCAATCCCTGCGAAGAACAAAATAAATTCTTTCCTTTTTTTTCACCACACAGGAAATGCCCGTTCCGCACTTTGCTAAGACAACAAGGGCGACCCGTACGGAACGAGGTTATTCGTAGGCGAGCGTTTAATTAACCGCTCACCTGCGAATAATTAACCGCTCACCTCCGAATAACCTCGTTCCGTCGATGTCAGAGGGACGAGAGATGCAAATTCAGAAGCACATTTCGGCAGAAAGGCATATTTTAACGCACGAAATTTGGCGTTTCGCTCGCTAATTCGTATCTTTGCGTCACTTTACATTATTTATTTTACATTATAGATTAGAGACATGGAAAAAGAAACAGAGAAGCTCTTCTCTGATTTTACTGCGCCCTCGCGTCAGGAATGGCGTGACAAGATTGAGGTGGACCTCAAGGGTGCCGACTATCAGAAGAAGATGGTGTGGAGAACCAACGAAGGTTTCTCCATGGAACCCTTCTACCGCAAGGAGGACGTTGATAAGTTGCCCCTGGTCAACGCCCTGCCCGGAGAGTTCCCGTTCGTCAGAGGCAACAAGAAGCAGGACAACCAGTGGTACGTGCGCCAGAACATCGTGGTAGAAGACCCGAAGGAGGGCAACGCGAAGGCTCTGGACATTCTGAATCGCGGCATCGACTCGCTGGGCTTCCGCATCCCCGGCGAGAAGGTCAGCAAGGAGTTCATCGAGACACTGCTCGACGGCATCCTGCTGGACTGCGTGGAGGTAAGTTTCCGCACCTGCCAGCGCCACGTCGTGGAGTTGACCGACATCCTGCTGGCTTACTCCGAGGAGAAGGGCTACGCGAAGGACAAGATTGTCGGCGGCATCGGCTTCGACCCCATCGAGCGTATGCTCATGAAGGGTAAGGACACGACCATGCTGCTGCCCCAGATGCCCGTACTCGTGGAGAAACTGAAGGACTATCCCGGCCTGCGCTGCGTGATGGTTCACTCTGATTTCCTCTGCAACTCGGGTGCCTACGTCTATCAGGAACTCGGCTACGCCCTCAGTTGGGGTAAGGAGTACCTGGACGAGATGGTGGAGGCCGGCGTGCCCGTTGAATTGGCCGCAGGCAAAATAAAATTCTACATGGGCATCGGCGGCAACTACTTCATGGAGATTGCCAAGTTCCGCGCCGCCCGTATGTTGTGGGCACAGATTGTGAAGCAGTACGAGCCCAAGTGCGACTGCGCTTGCCAGATGTGCATCAACGCCACGACGACGACGTACAACCAGACCGTATTCGACTCCTACGTAAACATGCTGCGTTCGCAGACCGAAGCCATGTCGGCCGCCCTGGCTGGCATCCACTCGATGGTCGTTACTCCGTTCGACACACCTTACGAGGTGCCCACCGACTTTGCCGAGCGCATCGCCCGCAACCAGCAGTTGCTCTTGAAGGAGGAGTGCCACTTCGATAAGATTGTCGACGTATCTGGCGGCTCCTACTTCGTGGAAGAACTGACCACCGCCATCGCCAAGGAAGGCTGGAAACTGTTCCTCGCCGTTGAGGAGGAGGGTGGTTTCCTGGCTGCCGTCAAGGCCGGTACCATCCAGCAGGCCATCAACGATACCGACAAGGCTCGCCATGCCAATGCCGGCAAGCGTAAGGAGTTCCTGCTCGGTACCAACCAGTTCCCCAACTTCACCGAGAAAAGCGAAGGCAAGGAGCCACTGAGTTGCACTTGTGGCTGCAAGCACTCCGGCGATGCCGACGTGCCCGCCATCCACACCAGCCGTCTGGCCAGTGACTTCGAGACCCTGCGCCTGACGACCGAGAAGGCCAAGAAGGTGCCCGTTGCCTTCATGCTGACCATCGGCAACCTGGCCATGCGTCAGGCTCGTGCTCAGTTCTCGTGCAACTTCCTCGCTGCTGCCGGTTACCAGGTTATCGACAACCTCGGTTTCCCCACTGTTGAGGAGGGAGTGGATGCCGCCCTGAAGGCAGGTGCCGACATCGTGGTGCTCTGTTCCAGCGACGACGAGTATGCCGAGTACGCCATCCCCGCTTTCAAGTATCTGGACGGCCGCGCCATGTTCGTAGTGGCCGGTGCTCCCGCTTGCTCGGAGGATCTGAAGGCTGCCGGTATTGAGAACTTCATCCACGTACGTGTCGACCAGTTGAAGACACTGCAAGAGTATAACGCTAAACTTGGTATTTAATCTCGTTTTAACACAGAAAGATATTTTAATCTTTAACACAGAGATAATATTTATTTTAGAGAGTTCTCGAGAGAGACATACGTCTTTCACTGAGTTCCGAGGCAAAAAGTGATAATCAGAAGAAACAACCACAATGGCAACATCTGAAGAAATGGATAGGCTGAACAGTATCTCCGAGAAAATAATCGGAGCGGCTATTGCTGTCCACAAGGAGTTGGGGTCAGGGTTGTTGGAGGCTGTTTATGAAGCCTGTCTACTGAAGGAAATGGAACAGAGAGGCATAGAAGTGTCTCACCAAGTTGATTTGCCTCTATACTACAAGGGGCAGCCAACAGGCAAGAACTTCCGAATCGACATTCTGGTAGAGAATGAGGTTGTAGTGGAACTCAAGTCGGTCGAAGAACTATCGCCCATTCATGAGGCGCAGTTATTGACTTACCTGAAACTGACACAAAAGAAGTTGGGCCTACTGATTAACTTCAACGTTCCTCTCTTGAAACAAGGCATTGTCCGCCGGGTGCTTTAGTTCCACAGGCCTCTGTGAAGAATCTTTGATTCCTCTTGCAAAACTCTAAAAGAATAGAAACCTCTGTGGTTAAAATAAAAGAAAAGCCCTGTGTTGAAAAAACAAAAAGAAAAGACATGAAAAAGAATTTCAAAGACATCGATATCTTTGCCGGGATTGAAGCCAAGAATGGCTTGGACTGGCAAAAAGAGAATGGTATCTCTGCCAACTGGAAGACTCCCGAGCAGATTGACATTCAGCCCGTTTACACGAAAGAAGACCTCGAAGGCATGGAGCATCTGGACTTTGCCGCCGGTATTCCTCCCTTCCTCCGTGGCCCGTATAGTATGATGTACCCCTTCCGCCCATGGACCATCCGTCAGTACGCCGGTTTCTCTACGGCTGAGGAGTCGAACGCCTTCTATCGCCGCAACTTGGCTGCTGGTCAGAAGGGTCTGTCCGTAGCCTTCGACCTGCCCACGCATCGTGGCTACGACCCCGACAATGCCCGCGTCGTTGGTGACGTAGGTAAGGCTGGTGTGAGCATCTGCTCGCTGGAGAACATGAAGGTGCTGTTCGCCGGCATCCCCTTGAACAAGATGTCCGTCTCCATGACCATGAACGGCGGTGTACTGCCCGTGCTGGCCTTCTACATCAACGCAGGTCTGGAGCAGGGCGCCAAACTCGAGGAAATGGCTGGTACCATCCAGAACGACATCCTGAAGGAGTTCATGGTGCGCAACACCTACATCTACCCGCCCGCATTCTCCATGAAGATTATCGCCGACATCTTCGAGTTCACCTCGCAGAAGATGCCGAAGTTCAACAGCATCTCCATCTCCGGTTATCACATGCAGGAGGCTGGTGCCACCGCCGACATTGAGTTGGCCTACACGCTGGCTGACGGTATGGACTACCTGCGCGCTGGTATCAATGCCGGCATCGACGTGGATGCCTTCGCTCCTCGTCTGTCGTTCTTCTGGGCCATCGGCGTCAACCACTTCATGGAAATCGCCAAGATGCGCGCCGGTCGTCTGCTCTGGGCCAAGATTGTGAAGTCCTTCGGTGCCAAGAACCCCAAGTCCATGGCCCTGCGTACCCACTCGCAGACCTCGGGTTGGTCGCTCACCGAGCAAGACCCCTTCAACAACGTTGGTCGTACCTGCATCGAGGCTATGGCTGCCGTGCTGGGTCACACCCAGTCGCTGCACACCAACGCACTGGACGAGGCCATCGCCCTGCCCACCGACTTCTCGGCTCGTATTGCCCGTAACACGCAGATTTACATCCAGAACGAGACACAGGTCTGCAAGCACATCGACCCGTGGGCTGGTTCGTACTACGTCGAGAAACTGACCTACGAACTCTACCACAAGGCATGGGAGCACATCCAGGAAATCGAGAAACTCGGCGGTATGGCCAAGGCCATCGAGACGGGTCTGCCCAAGATGCGCATTGAGGAGGCCGCTGCCCGCACACAGGCTCGCATCGACTGCGGTGTGCAGACCATCGTCGGCGTGAATAAGTACCGCCTCGACCACGAGGACCCCATCGACATCCTGGAAATCGACAACACCGCCGTTCGCTTGCAGCAGGAGGAGAGCCTGAAGCAACTCCGTGCCAACCGCGACAACGAGCAGGTGAAGCGCGACCTGGAGGCCATCACCAAGTGCGTACAGGAGTTTGCCGACGGCAAGAAGTCGGAGAACAACCTGCTCGACCTGGCCGTCGTGGCCGCCGGCCACCGTGCCACATTGGGAGAAATCAGTGACGCTTGCGAGGCTGTCGTAGGACGTTACAAGGCAGTAATCAGAACTATTTCAGGCGTGTACTCAAGTGAAAGCAAGAACGACGCAGACTTTGAGAAAGCCTGCGCCCTGACCGAAGAGTTTGCAAAGAAGGAGGGCCGTCGGCCCCGTATCATGGTGGCCAAGATGGGCCAGGACGGTCACGACCGCGGTGCCAAGGTGGTAGCAACGGGCTACGCCGACTGCGGTTTCGATGTCGACATGGGTCCCTTGTTCCAGACGCCCGCCGAGGCTGCTCGCGAGGCAGTGGAGAACGACGTGAACGTAGTGGGTGCTTCCAGCCTCGCTGCCGGTCACAAGACCCTCATCCCGCAACTCATCGAGGAACTGAAGAAACTCGGTCGCGAGGACATCATGGTCATCGCCGGCGGTGTCATCCCTGCCCAGGACTACGACTTCCTCTACAAGGCCGGCGTGGCCGCCGTCTTCGGTCCCGGCACCTCCGTGGCCAAGGCCGCAGTGGAAATCATGAACATCCTCCTGGACAAAGAGTAAGAACAAAAAGCAAAGAATAGATAGAATGGAAGCAGTATTAAACGAGTACACCATCCAGGTTCCCACCGTAGACGTGACCTTCTTCCGCTCATTCATCAAGAAGATGGGTTGGACGGCAAGGAAAACACGGGTCAGCGGTATAGAAAAGGGACTTGAAGACATCCGTAAGGGCCGTATCTATCATGCCAAGGATTCCGACGACCTGATTCGCCAAATCCTGGGCTGATATGTACGAAGTCATCTATACGGGTCAGTTCAAGCGTTCGTTGAAGCGGTGTGCAAAGCACGGACTGGATGTAAAAGCCTTTACCGATGTCCTTGACATATTGCAGGATAAAGGTGAATTGCCAGCCGAGTACCAGCCACACAAGCTCCACGGTAATTACCGAGGTTGTTGGGAGTGCCATATACAGCCCGACTGGTTGCTGGTGTGGAAGCAAAACGACGCGGAACTATACCTGATACTCGTTGATACTGGAACCCATTCCGATTTATTCTAGATAGTTATTAGCGCGTCGGGGGAGAGTATTTAAGTATATCTTTAGTTTTTATAATACCTTCCTTTATGATACGTAACGTAAGATGCGCGACCTCCGTATGGAAGTCGCGCATCTTTTTATTTTTTGTTCAACTTACGGTCAGTCCTTCTGTTCCAGGACCTTGCCGACGGCGTTTTTGTAGCCCTGAATGCCAAGGGGGTTGAGTACCCAGAGATCGCCTGTATCGAGGGAACCGGGAGCAGGGTGATCCTTGCTGTTGGTCAGCACCAGGATATTGCCCAAGCGGTCGTACTGCATGTAATTAAGACTGAACCAGCACTCTCTGTCCATGTTCAGGAAATGCCCCGTCGTAGGCAACGAAGGACGCCGACCTATCTTGACGGGTGCGTCGAACTGCCCTACAGGGAAGTATAGTGTGGTATAGTCATAGTCCACACTGACGTGCGTCAGCAGACTGCCGTCGGACAGGACGCCCACCTGAGAGAAGTCGCCCTTCTCAGTGGCCGGCATCCGGGCGTATTCCTCCCACGTGCCAGGGGCGTAGACGTTCATGCGGTAGATGCGCCTGTGAAAGGCGACGTACAGATAGTCGCCCTGCAGCGACAGTTGCTGCTGCTTGATTTCTTCGTATTGGTTCAGAGTACCCTCCTCGCGCAGCATGTTGATATACTCTCCCGTCAACTGATACTTTACATCCTTCCCTTTCCGGGGTATGCGCCAAACACCCATGCTTGTAGGTTTCCAGAGTGTAGCTGCGGTGTCCATCACGGCCTTGTCCAGTTCATGATAGATGGTATATTCATAGTCTGCATTCAAACTGGGATAGCGCAACAGGCATTTCATCTGCTCCAAATCCCATAGTAGGAAGTCTCCCGTATCAAAATCGCCACCGTTTTTGGCGTTGGCATACACCAGCACGTACTTTCCGTTGTAGCTCGACATTTCCCTGACTCCGTCCAGTTTTTTCGACGTAGAGAGTGAATTTCCTTCCCAGATGTACACGCCCCGCTTAGGGTTGTCCACTTGCAGGAGCAGTTTCCCACCCGTGGCCACGACATCGCGGAACAGGGGACGGCCCCCCTCGTACACGCCCTTGATGCCTGGTATCACCGTACGTACGGCCCCTGTTTGGCAGTCCAGTGCCATCAGGGCATTGTTTTCCTCACCTTCCAGGTAGTAGATAACGCTGTCCGTCGGGGCTATGTGCGATGCCCTTAGTTCGTAGCATCCCCAGCGCTTCTCGGTAGGTTTCTGCTGCGTGGGGCGAGTGGACGTAGTGGTTCTCGGCCGTGTGGCTGTGGTAGTCCGTGGGCGCGTTGTGGTGGTCGGGCGTTTTGTCTGTGCGTTGCCGCTGAAGGCAGTTAGCAGTAGGGCGGTCAGCAACAATGGCTTTCTTAGTGTCTGTACTTTCATGTTACTTTGTTTTTCAGTAAATTTTTTCCTTTGTTGAAGTCACTTATGCAAGGTCTTGTTCCTGATGAGGTTCTCGCGGCTCTCTATCTTCAGCCGACCGTTGGCAGGGATGAGTGTCAAGTCGCCCTCACCAGCCTTACGGGTCACCCATTCGCCGTAGTCCTCGGCCCCGAAGTCGTCGGGGTCGCCACCGCCCTCGTAGTAAGTCTCCATTTTGTTGTAGTGTACGCGGATGCGGTCACCGTCGGGTGTGAGACTGGTGAATACGAGCGTGAAGGCCGGTTCGTACTCCACAGTGGCCGACACGTAACCATAGCCTTTGTTTCCGTCATAAGTACCATACTTGTCGGACACTACGAGCGCAATGGCATCGCCGTCGCCTCCGTTGGTCCAATGTCCCAGCAGGGCGGTGTTCAGTGCAGCGGGTTCCTCAGCCGTCACGGTTTCTGCTGCTGCGACCTCGGTCGCCTCACTTTGGGCCTGTTCCTGCTCCGCAGTTACCTGCTGGTCTTCTGCCAAAAGCGTGTCCGCCAAGGCTTCTCCTTCACTGCCCTTACTGCCATTGCCTTCGCATGAAGTAAGGCACAGGGCCATCGCCATACCGGCAACAACGGCCAGGTTTGAAATCGTTTTTTTCATCTTCTTATTGTTTTTCAATTGGTTATTGCCTACTCTCTTCTGATGATTTTCGGCAGCTTCATGTATTATCCTGTCTTCTGTCTGTGTTTTCCGTATACATGGGTCTTCTCTTCGCCCCGTATGCCCACAAGTAACGTCACAAATATACATAAAAATCGCTACATATAGACCCATCGTAATAAAAAATTTTCATTTTTTCTTCGAGGGTGATACCACACTGGCGACCCCATTATTGCAGGGCAACGACGGCTGTGGCGGCAGGAAGGCCCTCACTCGTGACCTCTATGCGGATGGACGTTTCTCGTCCGTCGCCACCGTTTACGATGGCCAAGGCACGTCCACGGAACAGACGGGGCTGAGGAGAACGGAAACTCTCCATGTCGCTGGGTGCAGCATTGCCACTGGCGAGCAGGTGTCCGCCCTCCGTGACACTGATGTTCACCCTGCGTTCCGAGTCACTGGTGACGACGCGCCCCTCACGGTCGATGAGTTCTATGGTGAGATAGGCCAGGTCGGCACCACCGGCCCTGATGACCGTGCGGTCGGGTGTCAGGCGCAGCGCCACAGGCTCACCGGTCGTCTGAAGTTCGAAAACTTCCCCACTGACCTCATTGCCGTTGCCATCCAGATTCACAGCCCTCAGCGTGCCTGGGCGATAGGGTATCTGATACCCGGCCCAAAAGGTGGAACCAGGCACCCTGTCCCCCATGGGCTGACCATTCAGGTAGAGGCGAACCTGGGGAGCACGGCTATAGACATTGACGGACATGAGAGATTCCCTGGCCAGATCGGGATAGGTCCAGTTTTGTTCTTCCAACTGCCAGCCCCAGGCCGATACACTCTGGTGTGCCCCCGCAGGAAGGGGGCGCTCCACGGCCATGGTGATGGGGCTGCGGTGCCACACGACATCCCGGTAATAGGACTGTGGTTTCTTTTGCCCGATGAGGTCGATGTCGCCACACCATCCGTTGTACCACGGCCATCCCTGGAACATGCTCTGGCTACCCTCGCGGCGGACGGCGGCACTGCCGATGCCCGCCTCGCCCAGATAGTCCATGGCCGTCCAGACGAAGTCGCCGATGACGTAAGGCAGACGCTCCACCAGGGTCCAGTTCTCCGAAGCTTGTTTGGGGTAGCTCTCCAGTCCGCACATGACGCGCTGGGGATGAGTGGCATGGTCGTGCTCGTATTTGTCATACAGATAGTTGTATCCTCCCACGTCGAGACTCTCAAAAGCCTTGGCATCCTGCACCTCCCAGTTGTGGGCGGCAGCGTTCCAGTTGTCCCCGGCATCCCAGCCGCAGATGGCAGCAGTGACGGGACGTGAGGTGTCGAGTTCCAGGATGGTTCGTCGCAGGCACTCTGCCACCTCCATGCCGTCCGGTTCGATGCGCCCGGGTATTTCGTTGCCGATGCTCCACATGACGATGCTGGGGTGGTTGCGGTCGCGGCGGACCATGGTCTGCAGGTCCTGAGTGCTGTGCTGGGGGAAATAGCGGTGATAGTCTTCGTCGTTCTTCTTCAGCAACCACTGGTCGAAGGTCTCATCCACGACCATCAGTCCCAGCGAGTCGCAAACGTCGAGGAAATGTTCTGAGGGCAGTCCGTGACTGGTGCGCACGGCATTGAAGCCCTGCACCTTCAGCAGTTCCAGTTTGCGTTCCTCGGCACGGTCATAGGCGCAGGCTCCCAGCAGCCCGTTGTCGTGATGGACGCAGCCCCCGCGCAACAGGACGGGCTGCCCATTGAGGCACATGCCCCGCTGGGCAGAACAGTCTATCGAGCGGATGCCAAAGCGCTTCGTCAGTGTGTCGGTGATGCCCGTCCGGACGTCCTTGACACGTATGACCGCTGTGTAGAGATGGGGGGATTCGGGGCTCCAAGGGCGTATCCCCCTCAGCTGCCAGCTGAACGCGAGTGGCTGCTTTCCGCCTGCCCCGACCGTGGTCTTCTGCTTCCGGGTGCCCACCGTTCTCCCCTGGGCATCGACGAGTTGCACACTGACGGAACAGGTCTTCGGCTGCCGGGCCTCGTTGTACAGGGTGGTGTGCAGATTCACGTCAGCCTGGGACTGGCGAAGTTGGGACTCCATGTAGGTATCCCACTCGTCGGCATACAGGGCCGGAAGGCGCAGGAGCCACACATGGCGATAGATGCCACTACCGGCATACCAGCGTGAGTTATTGCCTTCATTGCGCACCCTCACGAGCAATGTGTTTTCGCCTTCGTGGATTTCTCCGGACACATCCACGCGGAAACTGATGTAACCGTAGGGATTGAAGTAGAGCCGCTTGCCATTGAGGAAGACCTCCGCTTGGTTGTACACTCCCTCGAAGTAGAGCCAATAGCGGTCGGCCTGGGCTGCCTTCCCTCCTTTGCCTATGGGCTGACGGGGGATGTCCAGCCGCTTGTAGTACCACCCTTCGCCGCCTACGGTGAATCCCGTTTGGTATCCGCCGACACTGTTCGTCGAGAAGGGGCCTACGACCGTTCCTCCGGCCTGCCGTGCGGCCTCGGGCTCCACGCTCCAGTCATGGGGCAGATTCAGTGTCCTCCATGCCTGGGCCGTGGAGGGCTGGGTGAGGGCCTGACTGCCATCGCCCAGCAGGAAGTGCCAGCCGCGGTCGATGCACGTCTTACGCCCAGTGGGCAGGGGAGTGACAGACGGTGCCGCTGTGGCACGGAGGAGTCCCAGGGCCACGATGACGGCCCACAGGCACAATAGGAAGGAAAGTCTCTTTCGCATGTTGCTCTTGTTCTTACAGGATAACACTTACAATTACTTATTTGGACAAAGATATACAAAAATTCTGACATGCAGGCCCGTCGGCACAGAAATTTAAGAAAATCCAGGGTGTATCATAATGGGACGACACAGCCTCATCGATAGGTCGGCCTTCGGTTTCGCACGGGTCGGGCCTCCCGCCCCGCAGAAGTTCCTCTTGTGGGTCAATTGTCCGTCAAGCCAGACTCGCCCGAGTCTGAGCTCCGTCCCGTACGGGTTTCGCTTGACGGACAATTGACCCGCAAGCAGAAGCCATACGCCCTTCCGGACACGCCTGCAAGCAGGGGCTGCCCGACCCGGGGGGAGCATCTTGCAAGACTGCGTGTGGAAAGATGGCCTTTTTCTGTGTCATTGTCAAAAAAATCCGTATCTTTGCATTCGCTAAATGCTTAAAACAGAAGATATGAAACGAATACTGACCTGTTTGCTCCTGTGGCAGTCATTGTGGGCTGTCGCACAGAACCCGACGACCCTCGACGGCTGGGCTGGACGGTTGAAACTCTTCGGCGAGAAGATTCCGCAGGAGGAGGTTTTCCTGCATACGGACAATACGTGCTACTATCTGGGCGACACACTCTACTACAAGGCCTACATGTGGCAGTCCGGCGGACAGCCGTCGATGCTCAGTCAGTTGCTCTACGTAGAGCTGCTGAACCAGGACGGCTATCTGGTGGAGCGGCAGAAGGTGGAGATGAAGCAGGGACAGGGCCACGGTTCGTTCGTCCTGCTTGACACGCTCTACGGCGGATACTACGAACTGCGGGCCTACACACGATGGCAACTGAACTGGGGCCAGTATGAGCACCCCCACACGCACAATGCCGAGCAATGGTTCCTCAGCCAGAAGATGATGCACGAGTACTATCGCGACTACGACAAACTCTACTCCCGCGTCTTCCCCGTCTATGACAAGCCCCGCGAGCCGGGTGACTATGCCCAGGACATGACCGTGCGCCCCCTGCGTCGCATCTATAAGCAGAAGGAGCAGAAGTCGCACCCCGTGGTCACCTTCTATCCCGAGGGGGGCAATCTGGTCAGTGGCGTACCCAACCGCGTGGCCTTCGAGGTGAACGACGAAGAGGGTAAGCATCTGAAGGGGAAATTAAGAATTAAGAAAGAAGAATTAGGAATTGAGGCCGAGACCCAGAGCCGTGGGCGCGGCACGTTCGTGGTGACGCCCTCGGCCGAGGAGAGGCTGACGGCCACCTTCACGTGGGAGGGCGGCAGCGAGGACTTCAAATTGCCCAAGGCCGTGGCTGACGGCGTGGCCTTGCAGGCCAGTGTGGAGGCCGACGGCGTACACGTGCACCTCCGGCGGGCCGGGACGGCTGTGGGCGAACCGCTCGGGCTGACAGCCTCGTGCCATGGGGTGCAGAAGGACTTCCAGACACTCCAGAGCGACGAGGCCGTGGTGCCGCTCTCCAAGTTGCCCACGGGTGTCATCCAGCTCACTGTCTTCAATGCCCAGGGGCGCATCTATGCCGACCGCCTGGTCTTTGTCCGCCAGCCCGACTTCCAGCCCCAGAACATCACCTTCTCTGGCCTGAAGGAACAGTACGAGCCCTACGAGGAAGTGGAGATGGAGATGCAGGTTCAGTGCTCGGCGACTGGGTCGCCGGGTCTCAGCCTGGCCGTGCGCGATGCGGCCCACTCGAACTACACCTTCGACTCGGGCAACATCATGACCGAAATGCTCCTGGCCAGCCAGATACGGGGCTTCGTGGAGCAGCCCGAATACTACTTCGAAGCCGACGACCCCGAACACCGCCAGGCGCTGGATCTCCTGCTCCTGGTGCAGGGGTGGCGCAGGTACGACTGGGTGGAGATGGCTACACCTGGAGCCTTCGCCCTGCGCGAACCCTACGAACGCACCGAACTGCTGATGGGCGAGGTGAGCAAGTACCAGTCCGAACAACAGGCCGACGGCCGCATGGAGGCCATGGACCAGCACGAGTCGGGATACAATGATTTCGTGAACGAGGTAGGAGCCTCCGTCTCAGCCCTGCAAGGCGACGACACATCCTCCATCACCGAGGCCGAGGCTGGCACGCAAAAGGTGGACCAGATGGAGAACGGAGCCAACGAGCGCTTTACCAACGACGACACACAGCAGGGCACGGTCCGCAGAGCCAATGCCGAGGCCACCGACGACCGACAGAAACGCCGCAACCGAGGCATGGACCACGGTTCGCTGCGCAAGGAGGTGGTGGTGCACGCCGAATTCGTGCAACTGGGTGTGAAGGAGGGCGAGAGCATGGTGGCAGGCGACATGACGAGCTACAACCATGGTCTGTTCCGTATCGAGGCGCCCAGGTTCTATGAGGCCTGCTCGCTGGCATACGGAGCCGTCGATGAGGACAAGTGGAAGGGCGACAAGCACGTCTGGATGTCCCTCAGCGAGGACGACAAAGGTCGCCTGCGCTATCCCGACTACTACGTCAAGCTCTCCCAGCCCTATCCCCGCTTCCCGAAGCCCTACAACTTCTACCAGCAGACCCTCCCCACGGCACGCACCCGCGCCGGAAAAAGACTTCACGTCGACGACGATGCCATTCTGATGGACGAGGTCACCGTCGGTGCACGCCAGGGCAGACTGCGCTCCTTCGATGCCTCCAAGCCCGCCATCGTCATGGATGCCTACGAAGCCTTCAATGCCGTCTGCGACGCTGGTTTCTGTCCGGGCTACTACATCGGGCACAGTCGCTTCGCCATGGACGTGGCACGCACCTTCATCGGCGACATGAACATGGAACGCTCCTACAACGTGGAGCAACGCTTCGACAGCAAGAACAGCAGTGCGTACTTCACCTCGGCACAGATAGACGCCTACAACCACCTGCCCCATCTGGACATGGTCTATGTCTATACCGACTACTCCCCCCGCCTGGAGGGCGACAAGCGCTTTTCGCAGGACAACCAGCCCACCGTCTCCGTCGATTTGCGCCCCATGCCCAACGAGGGCGAGCGCATGACCTGGCTCAACCGCCGCATGGTGCTCACGGGCTACGCTGTCTGCGAGGACTTCTACCAGCCCGACTATTCGAAACAACGGCCCACCGAACCCACCGACTACCGTCGCACGCTCTACTGGAATCCCAATTTGCAGCTCGACAGTGAGGGTAAGGCCAAGGTCTCGTTCTTTACAGGCAGTCGTCCGGCACAACTCTCTGTCTCCGCTGAGGGCATGACTCCCGATGGACAGCCCCTCACGGGCATCACGTATCCGGCATTTTAGAGTAACTGCAGGGTCTCCCCTGTGAAAAAGGGAGCGAATCGCTTGGCGTTTCGCTCCCTTTTTTGTAATTTCGCGGACAGAAATCGTAAATCATTAAATCATAAAATATAAAGACTATGGCTAAGAAAGCACTTCTGATGATACTCGACGGATGGGGTATCGGTAACAAGGGTAAGGGCGACGTCATCTTCCAGACTCCGACGCCCAATCTGGACAAGATTAACGCAAAGTATCCCCACAGCCAGCTGCTGGCCAGCGGCGAGAACGTGGGCCTGCCCGACGGACAGATGGGCAACTCCGAGGTGGGGCACCTGAACATCGGCGCCGGACGCATCGTCTATCAGGACCTGGTGAAGATTAACCGCGCCTGCAAGGACGGCAGCATCCTGAAGAATCCCGAGATACAGTCGGCCTACGAGTATGCCAAGGCCAACGGAAAGGCCGTGCACCTCATGGGCCTGACCTCGAACGGCGGCGTGCACTCCTCACTGGAGCACCTGTTCACGCTCACGGACATCTCGGAGCAGTACGGTGTCAAGGAGACCTACGTCCACTGCTTCATGGACGGGCGCGACACCGACCCACACAGCGGCATCACCTTCATCCAGCAGCTCTCTGACCACCTGAAGGGCCGCCCAGCACACATCGCCAGCATCATCGGCCGCTTCTACGCCATGGACCGCGACAAGCGCTGGGATCGCGTGAAGGTGGCCTACGATCTGCTCATCCAAGGCCAGGGCAAACAGGCCAAGGACATGGTGGAGGCCATGCAGGAGTCGTACGACGAGGGCGTGACGGACGAGTTCATCAAGCCCATCAACAATGCCAACGTCGATGGCACCATCAAGGAGGGCGACGTGGTCATCTTCTTCAACTACCGCAACGACCGCGCCAAGGAACTCACCATCGTGCTGACACAGCAGGACATGGAGGAGCAGGGCATGAAGACCATCCCCGGCCTGCAGTACTACTGCATGACGCCGTACGACGCATCGTTCAAGGGCGTGCACATCCTCTTCCCCAAGGAGAACGTGATGAACACCCTGGGCGAGTACATCTCCTCGAAGGGCCTGAAGCAGTTGCACACGGCCGAGACGGAAAAGTACGCCCATGTGACCTTCTTCTTCAACGGCGGACGCGAGACTCCCTACGAGGGCGAGGACCGCATACTGGTGGCCAGCCCCAAGGTGCAGACCTACGACCTGAAGCCCGAAATGTCGGCCTTCGAGGTGAAGGACAAGCTGGTGGCTGCCATCCGCGAGAACAAGTACGACTTCATCGTCGTGAACTTCGCCAACGGCGACATGGTGGGCCACACGGGCATCTACGAGGCCATCGAGAAGGCCGTCCGCGCCGTCGATGAGTGCGTGGGCGAGGTGGTTGAGGCTGCCCTGGCCACCGACTATGAGACCATCATCATCGCCGACCACGGCAATGCCGACAATGCCATCAATCCCGACGGCACAGCCAACACGGCCCACTCGCTGAACCCCGTGCCCTTCATTTACATCACGGAGAACACCAGCGCCCAGGTCGAGGACGGCGTGCTGGCCGACGTGGCTCCCTCCATCCTGCACATCATGGGCCTGCCCCAGCCGGCCGACATGACGGGCAAGTGCCTGATAAAGTGACGGAAAGTATGGCTCCGGAAGAACAAGGGGAGATAATACTTTATCAACCGAATGACACGGTTCATTTGGAAGTGCGAATGGCAGATGAGTCGGTATGGCTTACCCAACCACAAATAGCACAACTTTTTGGGGTACAGCGTCCAGCCATTACAAAGCATCTGCGTAACATCTTTTCTTCAGGCGAATTGGAGGAAATGTCAGTTAGTTCCATTTTGGAACATACTGCGACCGACGGGAAACAATACAAGACCCAATTCTATAATCTTGATGCCATCCTGTCTATTGGCTACAGAGTGAATAGCCGCAACGCAACCCTCTTTCGCCAATGGGCTAACAAGGTATTGAAAGAATATCTATTAAAGGGCTATGCCGTAAACCAACGCATTGAACGATTGGAACAGCGGGTGGCACGTACTGAAGAGAAGATTGATTTCTTTGTCCGCACATCCTTGCCACCTGTCGAAGGCTTGTTCTTCGAAGGACAGGTGTTTGATGCCTTCGCTTTTGTGAGTGACCTCATCCGTAGGGCAAAGACACGTCTCGTCCTTATCGATAACTACATCGATGAAACCGTACTTACATTATTGGATAAA
Organism: Bacteroidaceae bacterium; assembly: GCA_017464345.1. Taxonomy (GTDB): domain Bacteria; phylum Bacteroidota; class Bacteroidia; order Bacteroidales; family Bacteroidaceae; genus Physcousia. The sequence goes on along the minus strand of JAFUAH010000028.1, from coordinate 4,848 downwards.
CGAGGTGAAAAAGTCAGTGCAACAATATACACAAAGGAGATTTCGTCGCAGTTGCAACTCGATCTGGAGCGGCACAATACCCAGTACGCTCCGATAGAAATGCGTACTCTGACAACGTCGCATGACCGTTTTCTGCTTATTGATGATGAAGTGTATCACATCGGCGCGTCGCTGAAAGACCTCGGAAAGAAGTGGTTTGCAATAATGAAGATGACAGAGACACATGCCTCAGACCTGCTGAACCGACTTACGTAATCTAACATTTGAGTTTCATCAATGCCAAGCCGCGAGCCTCACCGCTCGCGGCTTTTTCTGTACCTAAATAAGTTTTTGCGTTTTCGTTTGGGTTATCGCTAAATGTTTCGTATCTTTGCTACGATTCTGGTGCACATAGCGGTGTGCGGAGCCAGATGACATACGGAAAACGTTTGAGCGTTACGATATTATCCTGTAGTGAAACTTAGGAACTTTCATTTATAGTGGATGGTAGGCAGTAATCGCTCACGTCTATGCTTGTATACTTACCCGTGAGGGTGTTGTGTATAGCGTAAGGCGTGAGTTCTGCTTGTTATACTATAAAGGGCATCCTAAGGCCTCACTACAGTAATAAGTACGAATCTCACGCTTTTCTTATGTGCATAGACGAACTTAATGTTTTACCCTTTAATAAATAAAACAAATGAAAAAGTTATTCTTTCTTATTGCAATGTGCCTGACGGCACTAACGATGCAGGCAGCACCGAGAATTGCCGTGTTGGAGTTCAAGGCGGGTGTAGGTGTTTCACAGAACGATGTGGATGGCATTTCCGCTATGTTCATTACCTATTTTCGTCCGGCAGGTTATACGATGGTAGAGCGGACGCAGATAGACAAGGTCATTGACGAGCAGGGTTTTCAGCGTTCAAGAATGACGGAGAGTCAGATGGTACGCATCGGACAGATTCTGAATGTTTCGAAGATTGTAGTTGGTGATGTAAACATCGTTATGAAGCAATATAATGTGGATGTCCGTGTCATCAACGTGGAGAGCGGAGTTATTTCAGCCACAGAAGGTGCCACCTTTGCTGGGGCCTCTTACAGAACGCACATGCAGAGCATCGCCCAAAAACTTGCGGCTAAAGTTGCCATCAAGGCCGATGAAACGATACAGCCATTAACAACACAAACCACAGTTTCGCAGTATGTGAATTTAGGTTTGCCAAGTGGCACATTGTGGAAGTCGTCCAATGAGAAGGGAGGTTATTATACATACGATGATGCCGTTAGTAAATTCGGAGGCAAACTTCCGACACGTGAGCAATGGGAAGAACTTAAAGGTATGTGTACTTGGACTTGGACAGGCAAAGGTTACAAGGTGACAGGTGAAAATGGTAAATCTATTGTCCTGCCTTCCGCTGGTTTCTGCAACTGCTATGGAGTCATATTCGACGTGGGAACCCATGGTAATTACTGGTCGTCCGAGTCTTATGACTCAGATAAGGCATGGCACTTTTGTTCTTTTTCGGAAGGGGTGTATATGAGCGATATCAAGCGTTGCTGCAAACTATCCGTTCGTCTCGTCCAAGATTAATTGCATGCAAGAGCATCATTTCAGGTAATAAAGGAATTGCCCGTAATAAACAATGCACCCTATCCCACATCGGGGTGCGGCGCTTGTTTTTTATGGGCATAGGCTGGAGGGCGGCGTGGCAAAGGTTGTGGGAACGTAGGGCATATGTTACAAGTCCCCGGTTATGTCGTTTTGCTCTTAGAGTCTTATTCGTCCATTTCATCATCGAGGCGGTCGGCCCAGAGATACTTTTTGGTCTCCTGGGCCGCCACTTTGCTTAGGAGGAGTAGGGCGACGAGGTTGGGGATGGCCATGAGGGCGTTCATGGTGTCGGCGATGTTCCAGATGATGTCCAGGTTGATGATGCTGCCGAAGAACAGGGCCACGATGTAGAGGATGCGGTAGAAACGGTTGGAACGGCGGCTCTCGATGTAGTTGACGGCACTCTCGCCGTAGTAACTCCAGCCCAGAATGGTGCTGAAGGCGAAGGTGAGGATGCCGAAGGTGAGCAGTGGTGCCCCGATGTAGGGTATCTTGGAGAAAGCGACCTTGGTGAGTGCGGCGCCGTCGGCATAGGTGATGTCGGGGTAGGCCAGTATGCTGCTCACCAGCACCAGGCCGGTGAGGGCGCAGATGACGACGGTGTCCCAGAAGGTGCCTGTGCTCGAGACTAGTGCCTGGCGCACGGGATTGCGCGTCTGGGCTGCGGCTGCCACGATGGGGGCCGAGCCCATGCCGCTCTCGTTGGAGAACAGACCTCGGGCTATGCCGTAGCGGGCGGCCATCATGACGGTGGCCCCGGCAAATCCGCCACCGGCAGCCGAGGGGTTGAAGGCCGAGCGTACAATCAATTGCACGGCGGGCCAGACAAAGGCGCCATTGACACAGAGAATGAAGATGCACCCCAGGACATAGAGCAGTGCCATGAAGGGCACAAGCACCGTGCAGACGCGGGCAATGGACCGTACGCCGCCCAGTATGACGGCTGCCGTCAGGATGCAGACAAATAATCCAACCAGCGAAATGGGGGCTCCGAATGTCTCGTGTGCCAGCAGGGCGATGCTGTTGGCCTGCACCATGCACCCGATGCCGAACGAAGCCAGTGCCGTGAAGATGGCAAAGAGCATGGCCAGCCACTTCATGCCCAGGCCCTGCTCCAGAGCGTACATGGGACCGCCATAGGTGCGGCCTTTCTCATCGCGTACACGATATTTCACGGCCAACAGCCCCTCGGCGTACTTTGTGGCCATGCCGAAGATGCCTGTCAACCAACACCACAGCACGGCACCAGGGCCGCCCAGTGCCACGGCCGTGGCCACGCCCACGATGTTTCCCGTCCCGATGGTGGCGGCCAGGGCTGTTGCCAGGGCTCCGAACTGACTCACCTCGCCCGGCGCATCCTTGTCGCTCTGCACCGACAAGCGTATGCCCGTCAGCAGTTTGCGTTGGGGAACGCGCAGACGGAAAGTCAGGAAGATGTGAGTGCCCAGCAGCAGGACAATCATGGGCCAGCCCCACAGGAGGGAACTCAGGAACTGGAAGAAATGGTTGATGGAATCCATGTTTACGCGATTTGTGTGCAAAATTACGAATTAATTCACAATTCGCCATTCACAATTCATAATTAATCTGTAACTTTGCGCAACATAAATCCTTAAATCCTAAAATCTTTAAATCATATAATCCCATTATGGATGTAAAGATAGAGCCTTCGTGGAAAGAGCATCTGCAGGCAGAGTTCGAGAAACCCTATTTTGCACAACTGGCTGGGGCTATACGCCAGGAGTATGCCGCAGGGGTATGCTATCCGCCGGGGCGACTGATATTCAATGCTTTTAACCAGACACCGTTCGAGCAGGTGAAGGTCGTCATTCTGGGACAAGACCCGTACCACGAGCCCGGACAGGCCCACGGTCTCAGTTTCTCAGTGCAGGACGGTGTGCCTTTCCCGCCCTCGCTACAGAATATCTTCAAGGAGATACAGGATGACCTCGGTGCACCTATTCCCCCTTCGGGCAACCTGATGCGCTGGGCCGAGCAGGGCGTGTTGCTGCTGAACGCCACACTCACCGTTCGCGCCCACCAGGCCAACAGCCATGCCACATTCGGTTGGCAGCAGTTCACCGATGCAGCCATCCATGCGCTCGCCACCGGACGTGAGGGACTTGTCTACATGCTGTGGGGCGGCTTTGCCCGCGGCAAGGCGTGGATGATAGACAAACAGCGCAACCTCGTCCTCGAAAGCGTCCATCCCTCACCCCTCAGTGCCAACCGCGGCGGCTGGTTTGGGCAGCATCAGTTCAGCCGTTGCAACGCCTACCTCCAGGAGCATGGCAAACAGCCGATAATATGGTAAGTGTTGATTCTTTAACCACGAGTTACACGAATTATACCTTTGATGCTATTGAGGGCGGCGCAGCCAATTCGTGAAATTCGTGTAATTCGTGGTTAAGAATAAGATAATTATATTTGTGTGTACCGCCATAAAAAAGAATAAGAGTTTTGAGTAATTATTTAGGGATATTGCAAGTCGGCGACGTGTTGCTCAGTCCCGACATCCTGACGGAATACTTCGCGTGCGACATCGCGAAGTGTGGCGGGCGTTGCTGTGAGGAGGGCGATGCCGGTGCACCGGTCACGATGGAGGAGATAGCGGACATCGAGGCGAACCTCGATGCACTCTGGCCACGGCTTTCAGCCTCGGCACAAGCGGCTATCGACAAGGGGGGCGTGGCATACGCCGACCCCGAGGGCGAACTAGTGACCTGTATCGTCAATGGGCGCGACTGTGCCTTCCGTGGCCCCCACGGTTGTCTGCTCCGCCAACGGCCCATCAGTTGCCACCTCTACCCCATTCGCGAGAAGCAACTGGGCACCATCCCGGCCTCGGACACAGAACCTGCACACCCCCTCATCGGCCTCAACTACCACCGCTGGGCCATCTGCCGGGATGCCATAGAACGGGGCCGGCGCGAGGGCATCCGTCTCTATCAGTTCCTGCGCGAACCGCTCATCCGCCGCTTTGGCGAGGCTTGGTACCAGGAACTGAAGACCATGGCTGAGGAACTGAAACAACAAGGAATACTATAGGGCACGGAATAAAAAGTCGGAATGCCTCAAGGATAAAAAAAATCGGGATGCCCAACGGAGCATCCCGATTTTTTATTAGTGGTGTCCGCTAAAACTTTTTGAACCCTATATAAATTTAGGTCGAGTCCCTCGCTTGGAACTCGACCTTTTTTGTTACCTTTGTTTTTACCACAAAACATCAATAACATGAACAAAGGTACACATTTTAT
>JAFUAH010000027.1 GCA_017464345.1 Bacteroidaceae bacterium | reverse complement strand
TGTCCGATAAAATGTGTACCTTTGTTCATGTTATTGATGTTTTGTGGTAAAAACAAAGGTAACAAAAAAGGTCGAGTTCCAAGCGAGGGACTCGACCTAAATTTATATAGGGTTCAAAAAGTTTTAGCGGACACCACTAATCTTTTTTAGTGGGTTTTCTCAGGACCTCAATGCAGGGATGTGGACATACCAGTTCCACGCTTCTTGCATATTAAAAACGGGTCTTTGGGGACTGGAGACCCAAATGATACATTATTACCAGCTATGTACAAATCTACTTTACGGCATCTCATGGTAACATTGTTAGCCTTGTTCTTTGGGATAGGGAACATGTGGGCAACAGATGTCACATTCACGGTCAATGTGGAAAAAAGCGATAACACGACATTGACAAAAGACGGAATCACTTTAACTACAACGAGTGGAACGTTTTCAAGAACTGACCAATACAGAATATATTCAGGGGCAACATTTACGATAAGTTCGTCTGTGGGCAATATCAGCAAAATCGTTTTCACATATAATCAAAATACATTTTCAGTTAAAAATGGAGGGGGAAGTATTTCAAATGTGTCATCAACTGGCACATGGACAGGTGATGCCTCGTCTGTTTCCTTTTCGACCGTCGGAGGCCAGGTCAGAGTCACAAGCCTCACAGTCACATACACGCCTGCTGCCCCGGCACACACGATTACAGCCGTCAGCAACAACGACGCCTACGGCACGGTGTCGCTGACGGGGACAACCATCACGGGCAGCCCCAAGGCGGGACACCGCTATGCCACGCCAGCCTACACCGTCACGGAGGGCGAGGCCACGGTAAGCCAGACGGGCAACAACTTCAGTGTGACACCCAGCACGGACTGTACCGTACAAATTAACTTCGAACCCATCCCCACCTACACGGTGACCATCGTGACACCCACGGGCGGCACACTGGTGGTGAAGAACGGAGAGACCACCGTGGCGAGTGGAGACGAGATAGCCGACGGCACCACGCTGACCGTAAAGGCCACTCCTGACGAGGACCACAACCTACGCAACTGGCAGGCCGTGGATGCCACCACACATACCTACACCGCTGCCACAAGCTACACGATTAGCGGCCACGACGTCACCATCAAAGCCAACTTTGACGAAAAGGTATTCCACGATGCCGTCTTCATGAAAGCAGGCAACGTCGTCCACGCCACGGTGAAGACGGAAGAGGGTCAGGCCATCGTCTTCCCGAACGCCCCTGCCGACTACAGCGAGGATGTTGCCTTTATGGGATGGGTGGCAGAGACCATTACGGGCAAGACTGACGAGGAACCCGATTTCGTGACCTCAGCAAACATGGGCACGAGCGATGTCACCTTCTATGCCTGTTATGCAGATAAGACACCCGGCTCACTAACTGCGGTGTCGGATGAACTGACATCGACGGTTACAGGGATTTCCGGAACAACTTACACCGAATTCAGTGGAAAGACAGTTTCTTCGAATGCTGTATATGCAGGAAAGAGTGCGGAGAACAAGGGTACTATTCAGTTGCGAAGCAGTGGTAGCGATTCCGGCATCATCACTACGACCTCGGGTGGGAAGGTGAAGAAAATAACCGTGGTATGGGACAGCAGTACAAGCAGCGGCCGCACTTTAGACATCTATGGGGCCAATGTGGCATACACAGCAGCATCCGAACTATATAACGCTTCGAAACAGGGAACCAAGTTAGGTAGTATCGTCAATGGCACCAGCACCGTGCTGAACGTGACGGGGGACTATAGCTACATCGGTTTGCGTTCCAACAGTGGTGCCATGTACCTCACCAAAGTCACCATCGAATGGGAGACGGGCACGCCCGACACCTATTCGGGCTACTGCACCACGGTGGCACCCGATACGCGAACAGCGGTGAACCTCACGGTCTTCACGGCAGACAAGACCCGCCTGGTGGTGGACGAAACTACGGCAACCACGGTCACGAACGACCAGGACGACTGGACTGCAGCCTACACCTATGCCTCGGACGATGAGGATGTGGCTACGGTAGACAGCAAAGGAAAGATTACTGCCGTGGCCAAGGGGACGGCACAGATTACCGTCACGCTGAATGTGGACAAGGACGATGCCGACTACAAGGCTGGCGACACCAAGAGCAAGTCCATCAGCATTGAGGTGGTAAATCCCTCCCATACCGTGACCTTCTATGCCAACGGCGTGAAAGTTTCGGAGAGTAGCGTAGAAGAGGGCGACGCCATCGACTTCCCCTCCGCCCCCTCGCAGCCCACCTACGTATTCGTGGGCTGGAGCACCGCCGAGATTGACGGCACGCAGGACGACGCCCCGGCTACCGTGGCGACTGCCACCATGAGCACGGCAGACGTGACCTACTATGCCGTATTTGCAGAGAACAAGACACGCAACGTAACAGCCACGTTTGATGCGGCCACACTGGACGGGCTAACAGAAGACGATGAGTATTGGGAATGGACACACGATGATACCGGTATCGTGCTATCTATTTCAGATGGTCAGCGCTATACCTCTGGCACTCCTAACACATTCTCGATTACGAAAGGTACCAGCAACTATTTCCAGATTGAAACAACGGGTGTACTGAAAAAGGTCGTAGTAACCCTGTCAGGTACTTCCTACAAAATCAACAGCGTCACCTCGGGCGCATCACTTTCGACCTCTACCACCACGCAGACGATTACTTTCACAAAAGACCTGAGCACACTAAAGTGCTATGCGACATCCACCCAACAAATCCGTGCCACCCAAATTGTAGTAGACGCACAACTTGGCGGCCTGACCAACTACTGCACCGCATTACCTACCACCACGCTGACCATTGCCTCGGCCTGCACGGACGGCAAGGGCATGTACTACGGCACCTACAGCAGTGTAAAGCCCGTCATCGTGCCGGCTGACCTGATTGTGTCCGAGATATACGTGGATGAGGAAAGCGGCGAACTGCTGGTGGAGGACTACGACGAAGGCGACGTCGTTCCGGCAAACACGGGTGTGATGGTTGCCTCCGACGAACCCGGAAGCCACACGCTGACGCTTGCCGGAGAGGATGGCACCTCGGTACTGGGCACGGACAATGTGCTCCGCGCAACAGGGGCAGGCATTACGGCCTCTGCCATGAGCGCTGCCGACGAGAACTGCAAGTTCTATCGCCTGACCATGCACCAGGGCACCACCATCGGCTTCTACTGGGGTGCTGCCGACGGGGCTGCATTCGACGTGGCCGCCAACAAGGCCTACATGGCCGTACCTAAGAGCGTGGACGTCAAGGGCTTCAACCTGTTTGGCGACGACCTGACGGACGGCATCCTGCCGATGACCCTTCCGACACGGGAGGAAACCCTCTACGACCTGACGGGGCGGCGTGTGGAGAAGCCCCGCCGCGGCATCTACATCGTGAACGGAAAGAAAGTAACCATCAAGTAAAACACGGAGGACACAGACTATGAAAAGATACATCAAACCTGCAGCATACCTGACGGAGATATGCCCCGTACAGATGCTTGCCACTTCATACAACGGCGTGGAGACGGGTGGCACCGTCAAGGACGAATTCCTCGACGAGGATGATACCTTCGCCAAGACAAACAAGGACTGGGACATCTGGGGCGACAGCAATAACGCCGACGAGGACGTATGGTGAAAGCCAAGCCCCCGATGCGCCCCGTCGCATACGCATAGCAGGGCCGACGCCCTGCAACGGCGCACACTGCCGTGATGGCATGTGCATGTAAAAGTTTTATTTATAATGTACCTGAAGGCCGTAGTCCGTGAGGATAGCGGCCTTTTCGTTTGGCCATATCGGGGAAAATTGTTATCTTTGTCTGCACGTTTATCTTTATAATAAGTATATGAAAGACTTTAGTGAACTAATAACCTTGCGGCGCAGCCATCGCAAGTTCACGGACGAGCCTGTCGGCGAAGATGACCTAAGGCTGGTGATGCGAGCCGGACTAATGGCCCCGTCAAGTAAGGGACTGCACAGCTATGAGTTCGTGACGGTGAGCGACCGTGAGAAAATGCAGGCCCTGTCGCACTGTAAGAACATGGGGGCCGACTTTGTGGCAGAGGCGCCGATGGCTATCGTGGTGCTGGGAAACCCGGAAGTCAGCGACGTATGGATAGAGGATGCCTCGGTGGCCTCCACAATGATAATGCTGCAGGCTGAAGACTTGGGGCTGGGAGCATGTTGGGTGCAGGTGCGTGACCGCAAAGACAAGGACGGCCATGCTGCCGAGGAGAATGTCAAAATATTGCTGGGCATACCTGCCGGAATGCGTGTACTGAGCATTATCGCACTGGGACACAAGGGCATGGAACGCAAACCGCAGAACGAAGAGCGACTGAAGTGGGACAAGATTCATCACGAGGCATGGACATAACTTTGGTGGGTGCCGGACGGCTGGCTACTAACCTGGGGGGGGCATTGCAAGAGGTCGGTCACCGGGTGGTGCAGGTCTGGAGTCGCACAGAGACGTCGGCCATGGCCTTGGCCAATCGGTTGGGATGTCTTTGGACAACGGACATCGAGCGTATACTGCCGGCTGACATCGTGGTGCTGAGTATCAAGGACGATGCCCTCGCCCCGATGGCCCGAAGTCTGCAACAAGCCTTGGACAAGACTGCACCACTGGTAGTGCATACGGCCGGTAGCGTGGCGATGGACATCCTGCCCATGGCACGCCGGGGTGTATTCTACCCCATGCAGACTTTCTCGAAACAACGGTTAGCATCCTTTGATGAGATACCCCTATTCGTAGAGGCTGCCACAGAGGACGACACCAGATTACTGGAACTATTGGCGAACTCCATCAGCCGACGTGTATATCGTCTCTCGTCCGAAGAACGGAAGTATCTGCACCTGGCCGCAGTCTTTGCCTGCAACTTCAGTAATCACTGTTATGCTCTCTCGGCCGACATTCTGCAAGCCCACGGTATCCCCTTCGAGGTGATGCTCCCTCTCATCGACCAGACGGCACAGAAGGTTCACGACCTATCCCCCCTGGAGGCGCAGACCGGGCCCGCCGTACGCTACGACCGTCTGGTCATCGACAGTCAGGAGCGACTGCTGGACGGCTTGCCCAAAGAGATATATCGTACCATGAGCCAAAGTATTCACCAATCGGGCAAGGCACTATAGGTTCTATATGACCCATATTAATCTATAAAACCCATTAAACCCTATGATAAACTACGACCTAACAAAGATTCGCGCCATCGTCTTCGACTTAGACGGTGTGCTGAGTGCCGAGACCATACCCATGGACGTGTCGGGCGTGCCCTGCCGCACGGTGAACATCAAGGACGGCTATGCCATACAGCTGGCTGTGAAGATGGGACTGCACATCGCCATCATCACGGGGGCCAAGGTGGAAGCCGTGCGTGTGCGCTACGAAGGATTGGGTGTCGAGGACATACACATCGGCGCAGCCATAAAGACTGAGACCTACGAGACCTTCAAGCAGAAGTATGGCCTGGAGGACAGCGAGGTGCTGTACATGGGGGACGACATCCCTGACTACGAGGTGATGAGCCTGGTTGGCTGTCCCTGTTGCCCGGCCGACGCAGCTCCTGAGATCAAGGGAATCAGCCTCTACATCAGCCACCTGCGCGGTGGTATGGGCTGTGGACGAGATGTGATAGAACAGGTCTTGCGGGCTCAAGGTAAGTGGATGGCCGACAAGAAAGCGTTCGGCTGGTAAAGACTTTGAACTATGAACTTTGAACTATGAATTACAAGTACATACTCGCCAGTGGGAGTCCGCGCCGGAGGGAGTTGCTGAGCGGATTGGGCCTCGACTTTGAGGTCAGACTGTTAGCCGGTATTGACGAGTCCTATCCAGAGGGACTGACGGGCGAAGAGATCGCTCGCCGGATATCCTGCAAAAAGGCCGATGCCTACAAGGCGACGATGAGCGACGACGAACTCATCATTACAGCCGATACCATCGTCTATATAGACGGTCAGGTGCTGGGTAAACCAAAGGACGAGGAGGAGGCCCGTCGGATGTTGCACATGCTGAGCGGCCGCACCCATCTGGTCATCACGGGCGTAACCCTGCTGACACATGAGTGGAAACATACGTTTGACTGTGTGAGTGAGGTCTCGTTTGGCCAACTTTCGGACGAAGAGATAAATTACTACGTCAGCCACTACCATCCACTGGACAAGGCCGGGGCATACGGCATACAGGAATGGATAGGCTACGTCGGAGTGGAACGCATCGAAGGCTCCTACTTCAATGTCATGGGACTTCCCGTACAACGACTTTATCAAGTTCTAAAACAATTCAACGTAAAATGAAGAGAATAAACTATTTACTATTCATGCTGCTCTGCGTGGCTCTGACAGCCTGCGACAAAGAAGAGAAGGGCAGCTATCCCCCAACCTATCAAGGTTTTCGCTATGTGCCTAGTACGGTTTATGCCGGAGACAGTGTAACCATCACAGCCGTACAATTGAAAAAGGGCCACTACCTCAACACTACAAAATATTCGTGGAGTATGACCGTGCAAGTAGACAACAATGGGGTAACAGAGTCAAAGACACTGACCCACGCCGTACAGACCAACTACGGCGGCATCAGCGATGCCGACCCTGTGTGGGGAGTACGCCTGCCCGCCAACACACAGCCAGGCACCTATGCCTGCTCCTTCAAAGCCGAATGGAGCAATTCTGCCGACGGGATAGGCGGCACCTTCAATGGCGGAACAGGTGAGAGCTGTACAGGCAACATAAATTCCTATAGTTACACGCTCTACAGCCAAGCCAACGGAAGTTTCCGACTTACCGTTCGCTGAATACAATAAAACGGGAACTTCTGCGTTAGATAAAGTGTATGTCACGCACACTTTATATATTCATTGTCTTTTGCTTGTTGCTCTCTTTACCGATGGGCATAGTCTCACTCCATGCCCAAGAAGAGGAGAAAGTGGACACGATACGAGTAAAGTTGCGTGGCAGCGTAACAGATGAGAATCAAGAACCGATTCCCTTTGTTGTCGTCCGGGTAGAAGGACAGGGGATTGCCACCACTGCCAACATTGACGGTAAGTATAATCTTACGTTCCATACGGCTGACAGTGTAGTCATTGTCTACCAGATGATGGGCTTTGCCAATCGCCGACGCGTGCTGAAAAGGCCCACGGGCGAACTGGTGCTGAATGTGGTCATGAAGAGTAACGACCATCAGTTGGATGCTGTGGAGGTGGTGGAAACCAGACGGCAGATGAGCCAAAATCAGACCCTCAATACCAAAGAACTGAAACGGACACCATCCACCACGGGCAACGCCGTGGAGGAACTAGTGGGCACACAGGCCGGTGTGTCCACTCATAATGAACTATCTAGCCAGTATAACGTGAGAGGTGGCTCGTTCGACGAAAACTGTGTCTACATCAACGGTGTGGAAATCTATCGTCCATTGCTTATCAGCAGTGGACAGCAGGAGGGACTTTCGGTCATTAATAGCGACATGGTGGAACGTGTCGATTTTTCCGCTGGTGGATTTGAGGCAAGGTATGGTGACAAGATGTCCTCCGTACTCGATATCACTTATCACAAACCACGCGGATGGGAAGGAACCCTGCAAGGTTCACTGCTTGGAACCAGTGGATATGCTGGCTATGGCAACAAAAAATTCTCCTTCTCCAATGGCTTACGTTACAAGACTAGCCAGTACATGCTCGGCACCCTGGAAACCAAGGGTGAATATAAGCCTCATTTTCTGGACTATCAGGCTTATCTCTCATGGTCTCCATCGCGGAATTGGACACTGGATGCCATCGGTTACATCTCGCGCAACGACTACAACTTCATCCCCAAAGACAGGGAAACGCGCTTCGGCACACTGGAGGATGTCAAAAGTTTCCGAGTCTATTTCGACGGACAGGAGGAAGACCTCTTTCGCACACTCTTTGGAACAGCTAAGCTCACGCGTCGTATTAATGACCGTTCAAACCTAAGTCTGGCGTTCAGTGCCTTTAGTACCAAAGAACGCGAAACTTATGACATACAAGGACAGTACTGGCTCAACGAGACAAACGGAGACGAACAGCTGGGAGTAGGGACATACATGGAGCACGCACGAAATCTGCTGACAAGCAGCACGAAAACCTTGCGTCTGGACTATAATCTGCGCCGAAAGGCACACTCCATGCTGGTCGGTATGGCGTGGAAACATGAAAGCATTAAGGAGAATGCACGTGAATGGGAAAGTCGCGACAGCAGTGGCTACAGCATCCCCCATACAGGAAATGACCTGATGCTCATCTATAACTTAAAGAGTAAGAACAGCGTAAAGAGCCAACAGATGGAGCTGTTTCTACAGGATACTTGGCGACGAGAATCCAGCGTGGGCATCATCAGTGTAAACTATGGTGCACGCCTTTCCTACTGGTCCTGGAATTCGGAATGGCTCTTTTCGCCACGTGTGTCAATGGGATTCGTCCCGGAGAAGAACGACAACTTCACCTTCCGTTTGGCAACAGGACTATATTACCAACGTCCATTCTACAAGGAATTGCGCGACACTGTTACGATCAATGGCAACACCACCGTAGAACTGAACAAGGGAATCAAGTCACAACGCTCGTTCCAGTTGCTTGCTGCCATGGAATACAAGTTCCGCTTGGCCAATCGCCCTTTTAAGTTTTCCTCAGAACTCTATTACAAGGCCCAAGGGCATATTAACCCCTACAACGTAGACAATGTGAAGATTGTCTACTATGGGCAGAATATAGCCAAAGGCTTTGTTGCAGGCATAGATCTGAAAGTGTATGGAGAGTTCGTCAAGGGGACAGACAGCTGGATCAGTCTGGGACTGATGAAGGCCCAAATGGAGATAAACGGAAAGAAACTGCCACAGCCCACTGACCAGCGCTGGAACATCAATTTTTTCTTCTCCGACTATTTTCCCAATACCACGCGGTGGAAGATGAACCTGAAAGCATCCTTCGCTGACGGACTGCCCTTTGGCCCCCCCCACACGGGCATCGAGAAGAATGCCTTCCGGGCACCTGCCTATAAACGCGTGGATGTGGGAATGAACTATCGAGCACTGAACAACGAAGACCGCCATCTAAGGAATCGACAGGGCAAGGGGGGCTCAAACAGAGCGACACGGGGGAAAAATGCCGTCAAGAACATCTGGATCGGACTGGATTGCTTAAACATATTTGGCTTTAACAACGTGAGTGGCTATTATTGGGTTACAGACGTTGTGGGACAACAATATGCCATACCCAACTATCTGACCGGGCGAATGATTAATGCACGCGTACTAGTTGAATTCTAATATTTATTGACCAAAACGTTTGTTTTTTCTCTCGTTTAGTTGTAACTTTGCGTCTAATTAAGAAAAACTAAAATCTATAAATTAAATTCTCTACTATGAAGATTTCAAAAATTGAACATCTGGGCATTGCCGTACAGAATATTGACGCTGTACTGCCCTATTTCCAAGACGTGCTGGGGCTGGAAGTGTACAAAACCGAGGTGGTGGAAGACCAAAAAGTAAAAACTGCCTTCCTAAAGGTTGGTGAAGTGAAGTTGGAATTGCTGGAGCCCACGTGCCCTGAAAGTACCGTACAGAAGTTTCTAGACAATGGTGGTCGTGGTATTCACCACGTAGCCTTCAAGGTTGAGGATGGCGTAACGGAAGCTTTGGCCATGTGCGACGAAAAGGGCATTCGCCTTATTGACAAAGCTCCCCGCAAGGGCGCTGACGGCCTGCACATTGCATTCCTACACCCGAAGTCCACCTGTGGCATCCTCACCGAACTGTGCGAAGAATAATCCCCGGGCAGACACACGCATAAAAATAGTAAGTGGGCTTGGGCGGACATGCTCCCAGGCCCACTTATTCTATATAAATGACAAAAACATCACATCCATGGATCCACAGCACTCACTCATCCAACTCTATCAGCAGCATACTGGGCATACGCCGGTGGCATGCCTTCCCATTACAGGTAGCGGAAGTAACCGAAAATATTATAGGCTCCGAAATGACAATGATGAAAGCATCATAGGCGTATGGGGTGCATCGGTCGAAGAGAATCGGGCTTTCATCTATTTGGCACAGCATTTTGCTAATAAAAAATTGCCCGTCCCACGGGTCTTAGCAACGAGTGAAGACGGACTATGCTATCTGCAAAACGACTTAGGAGAAGTATCACTTTTTGATGCTATTCGGCAAGGACGTGAGGCTGGCGGACAATATGGAAAAAGAGAGATTGACTTGCTAAGAAGAACCATAGCATGGTTACCACGGTTCCAGATGGAAGGAGCCCATGGGTTGGACTTTACCCATTGCTATCCACAGCCAGAAATGGATGTAACGAATGTACTTTTTGACCTGAATTACTTCAAATATTGTTTCCTAAAGCCATCGGGGGCTGATTTCCATGAAATGAAATTGGAAAATGACTTCCGCCAAATGGCTGAAGACCTAACTGATGACAGAGGAACGACCTTCCTATATCGCGACTTTCAAGCACGCAACGTCATGCTGGACAGCAAGGGGAATCTTTGGTTCATCGACTTTCAGGGCGGACGACGTGGTCCTGTTTACTACGATGTAGCCTCTTTCCTGTGGCAGGCTTCAGCACACTACACGCCGACACTGCGCAAAGAATTATTAGAGGTCTACCTACAGGCATTGCAGGCATACAAGGCGGTAGACAGGGATGTTTTTTATCGTCAATTGCGACTATGGGTATTGTTTCGTTTGTTACAAGTACTGGGAGCATATGGTTACCGCGGATACTTTGAGCGAAAGAATCACTTCCTACAGAGCATTCCACCTGCACTGGACAACCTGCGGGCATGGTTGGCCGAAGGCGCATCCCCCTACCTTCATCTAAACTATGTGCTGAAACAACTCATCGCTACACCAGAATCTGACCATACTTTGTGGTATCCCGAAGCCCCACTCTGTGTGCGTATCTTTAGTTTCTCATATAAGAAAGGCATTCCTGCTGACGAAAGTGGTAACGGAGGCGGTTATGTTTTTGACTGCCGCTCTACCCACAACCCTGGACGCTACGAACCATACAAGCAATTAACAGGCATGGACAAGCCCGTCATAGACTTTCTTGAAAAGGATGGGGAGATACTGACCTTTCTCGATAGCGTCTACCGACTAGCTGATGCTCATATCGAACGGTATATTCAACGCGGGTTCACTCACCTGATGTTTGCCTTCGGATGTACGGGCGGACAGCATCGTAGCGTCTACAGCGGACAGCATCTGGCAGAGCATATCCACCAGAAATATGGTATTAAAGTGGAATTAATCCACCGTGAACAGAACATTAGACAAACATTCCTCCCACAACCATGAAAGCAATGATATTCGCGGCCGGACTCGGCACACGACTTAAACCACTGACCGATCACATGCCCAAGGCACTTGTACCCATCGGAGGGAAACCACTGCTGGAAATCGTCATCAAACGACTGATGCAAGCTGGTTTCGACGACCTTATCATCAACATCCATCACTTTGCTGACCAGATAGAGGAATGGGCACGCACATCGGACTTCATGGCCCAGCACGGAGATGCACTGAAGATACACTTCAGTGACGAGCGAAAGGATTTACTAGAAACTGGTGGTGGCGTACGTCACGCCCGCCCATTGCTGCGAGGGTGCGACCGTTTTCTCATCCACAATGTAGACATTCTGAGTAATGTAAACCTTCAAGCATTCTATGCTTATGGCCAAGGAGCGGTCGCTACTTTGTTGGTCAGCGATAGGCCGACACAACGCTACCTACTTTTCAATGACGACATGCGTCTGGTAGGATGGACTAATTTAAAAACGGGAGAGCTGAAATCGCCCTACCCTGATCTCATCCCCCATAGATGCCACCGACTGGCTTTTGCTGGTATCCACCAGATGGATACCAGTATCCTGCCCCTAATGGATGCATGGCCAGATCACTTCTCTATTATTGATTTCTACCTCTCACTCTGTGCAAAATACAAAATCCACGCTTACATTCAGCCAGGACTACGCTTAATGGATGTAGGCAAACTTAATACGCTGGCCGAAGCCGAAACCTTCGCAAACACGTATCTGTGTATTTAAACTTCAATGTGCTCTCAGACAAGTCATCACCTTACGTCGAATGGCAATAACATTGAGCAAGGAAACCAGCATGAAGAGTGATCCACCCAACAGATAAGCTGCCCACATGGTATGATCCTCCATCGTGGGGAACATAGCCCATAGCATGTTCATATAGTAACCGCGCAGCCACGAGAGAAGCAGAAGGGCAAACATAAGTACAAGGGCATTCATGCCCATTGTCAGTAATTGATAAGGCAAGCTTACACGTGTCGGGCTATAACCGATAAGCAGGAGATTCTGCAACTTCACTGTATTCTTCTGCACCAACAGATAAATACTGAGCATGAGAATAAAGAAAGAGAGTGCAGAAATAAGCAGACCTACGCCCATAATGACTCCGCTCACGACCTTCAGAAAATAGGTAGTCTTGCCTGCGGCCAACTTGTCTTCGTCTATGTCGTAACCATGCTGTTGTACGTAGCGTGCGATGGCATCGTCCGTGGGGTTACCTACCTCCACTATGAGCCGTGTGGGTGAAACGTCGGCATCAGGTGCAAATTCACGATTACTCCACTCCATAAAAGACTCTGGGACGAGAATGGTATTCAAACGGCTAGTGAAACCCACGACACGCCCACGCATGTACTGTTCACGAGCATTACCACGCAAAATGACAGTCATGTCTATCATAGATATTACACTTTCGGAAACTTTCGGCAATGAACGACTTTGGGCATAACCGAAATTGTAAATGGCAAGATAGGAACGAGGTATGATTATGGGTACCCAATCATCACCTGGTTGGAAATGCCATTGCGAGTGATCCGTGTCTACAAATTGGTCTGGTACTGACTCGAAGTACATCTGCGTACCAAAGTTTGCCACTCCTTCTATCCCCATGGAGCACGCCACATGATACTGGCTGGCAGTGAAGGCTCCTACACACTTAGTGAAAGGCTGGTTGGAGAGATCGTCTACCTCGCTGGATGAGAACGTAGAGGAACCGCCCATGATGCTAATGTGCTTGGAAACTATCAGATAGTCATTATTAATAATGCCATCCCCCTGAGCAAAGACGGGACGCACATCTTGATAAAATTGAAAGGCTAGCAGGACGATGAGCATACCTAAAAGATTAGCCATGAAAAAGCCTATAAACTGTAGTGCACTAATGTGCTGACGAAGTAGTTTCCAAACGAGAGACATATATCAGAATGAAATATTGAAACGTTAATAAATGTACAATGTGAGAAGGGGAAATGTCAGAGTCGTAGTATCTGATCGTAATGGAGTTCCATATGCTTACCTATGCTGGTAACAATGACTGCGGCACCCTGTCGAGTGGCTTCCTCCATCATGATGTCAGCCATGGTACGTGAATTTGCATCATCTAGATGACTGATAGGCTCATCCACCAGAAGAAAATCGAAAGGCTGAGCCAAAGCACGCATCATAGCTACACGCTGCTGCTGTCCAAAACTCATTAAGGCTACGGGGGTATCCACCTTATCAGAAATCCCAAATTGGTCGAACCAGTCCAATATCTCCTTGCGTTTCTTGAATCCTGTCAGCCGATTCTTTATCTCAACGTTCTCCATAGCTGTCAGTTCAGGAAAGAGACGCAGTTCCTGAAACAAGAGACTGAGGTGGCGCTGACGTATGTGTGTCCAGTCTGCAATGCTTAGCCGGCGGATGTCCTGCGTATCAAAGGTGATGATACCTTGATAGTCATGGCGGTAACCATAGACGAAACTGCATAGCGACGACTTTCCCGTCCCACTATTAGCTTCGACGAGGTAGAGATGTCCACGCTCAAATCTGACATCCTTCAGCCAGACATCACTCCGTATCTCGTCCCGGCTGGCAAATACTTCTGGAAGTGTATGCTGCAAATGTATCGTGTCCATTTATGTCAGTCCTTTTTAGAAAAACATATTCAGCAAATCAATCTTAATATTGTCTGGTAGTTCCAAAAACCAGTGTCGAGCATCGGTAGCCTTTAACACCAGTTGTTGTGAATGGCAACCCTGTCCGCTGAGTATCATCAATTCACCGATATTCAGCTGAGCATATAGGCGGCAGCCCTTCATCTGACTGCCGTGCACACCTTCCCTTAACAAATCAGTATGTGCATCCGCCTGAGCCATTTCCTTCTTCGTGGAGAGACGAAAAGTATGGTCCTTGGTTCCATAATATAGTGTATTGAACTTCCATATATCGTATCCCCAACCTTTCTGGAATTGAACCTCTCCACGTGAGGGACTTGATGGAGCAAAACGCACGCCAGCGGCCTGGGTAAATTCGTCGTTCCAATCTACGACATTGTCCAAGAAGTCCATACTCTTCATCTCAACTTGAAGCAGGATTGCAGGCTTCAACCATGCCATGGCTGGCATAGAGAGTGCCAAATCTCCCGAGATATTCTTCAACATCAAGTCTGCATCGAAGAGAGTATTAGCCAACAATAGTTTTGTGCACACATCCGGATTTTCCCGCAAAATAGCCAACAAACGCTCACCATTCACACCAGCCTCCAGATGCAGGAAAGGTCGAGAGGGAGAACTAGTAACCAAGCTTCCATTGATGGGGCGAAAGGCTTCATCCAACTGATCAAAGAATTTATTGGCATTGGCATTCTCAGACATCAATGTAAGACTTAGATTAAGCCTTTTCTTTTCAGCATGAAATCCCATCGTCAGATTAATTGGCAATTCAGCCAAGGGCTTCAGCGTTTCACCTATAGCAGGCAAATTGCAGAGTAGCTGGAGACTGCCAGCCATGGCTATAGGTTCCTCACACTGAGCCAATATGGCATAAAGAGGACTTTTCTTGCCGCTGTCGCCCTTTCGTTGATGCATGCATTGTGCTATAGTGTTGCGCAAGTTGTCTAATTCTGCCCCCAAAGCAGGTCCCATAATCATTGCACGATTTTCATCGTAGCCGATAATCCATTTACCATCGATGCCACTCCATTTCATCCCACGCTGTCGTTGCGTGGGATGACTTTTTTTGAGTAGAAAGTTCTCAAACGCAGCATCGTCGTCCAAGGGAACAATTGCCCCCAGGTAACCTTGTACGGCAAAGACATAGCCCGGTATCGTATAGTCGATACCAGTCTCTCCCAGTTCCTCCACAAACTGCTCTACCTTCTCTTGTTCAATGCCATATTCTGCCATTGCACGTTTTAGGTCCCAACGCCCCACCATCGTGAGGTCTGCAGGCAGTGAATCGGCCATATCATCAATGTTGCTGCGCAGATACAGCCAAGCCCATACGCCTGCTCCAAGAAGAGCCACCAAGACCGCAATGAGTCCATACTTCTTCATAATCTTAAATTCTCAGTTTACAAATTTTGATTTCTTATCTGCATTAGATGCACAGCCACGAGGGCCGCGGTTTCGGTTCGCAAACGGCTGCGACCCAAACTGACGCTCCGCCAACCATTGGTCATGGCCATACGCACCTCGCCAATAGAGAAGTCACCCTCAGGGCCTATCAAGACCGTGGCATCCTCGCCAGGCTTCAGAACATCCAACAAAAAAGGTTTGTCACCAGCCATCTGAATCTGGACATCTTCCTCCTCATAGCAATGACAGATGAATTTCTGCCCGACCCTCTCTTGCTCAATGAATGCACGGAATCTGAACATGTCGTTCACCACGGGTTTCCAAGCCTTTCGGCTCTGCTTCATGGCCGAAACTACAATTTTGTCGATGCGCTCGATCTTCAGCACGTGCCGTTCGGAATATTGGCAATCAAGGAAAGACAGTTCGTTCAATCCGATCTCTGTAGCTTTCTCTGCCAACCATTCGATGCGGTCGTTGAGTTTCGTGGGAGCAACGGCCAGATGGATATGCCCTTGCCAGGCAGGCGACTGAGGTAGTCGTTCCTCGATACTGTAGGCGCACCGATGGTTTGAGGCCGCGGTTATCCGGGCACGATAAAACGTACCGCACCCGTCCATGAGCCACATCTCGTCGCCTGCCGCCATACGCAGCACTCTGACGGCATGTTGGGTATCCTCCTTGGTGAGTTCACCTGCCTCGATGTTCGACTGATAAAAGAAACGCTCTTCCTTCATTATTCCTCAGGTTGGTGTTTATAGCGAAACAGAATAGCAAACAGCACGGCTACCACTAGCGCATAAGCGGAGAATATCCACCAACAGGTCTGCCAACCTGGTAATACGTCAGCCCCCTCTGGCAGATTGAAGACATAGTGATTGACAACTTCCTGCGCACACAGCATACCCAAGGTGGCACCAAAGCCATTGGTCATCATCATGAACAGGCCCTGCGCCGAATTACGAATCGAGAGGTCAGTCTCCTTGTCGACAAAGAGCGAGCCAGAGATATTGAAAAAGTCGAAAGCGACACCGTAAACAATCATCGAAAGGATGATGAACGCGAAGCCTGCTCCTGGATTACCAATGGCGAAGAAACCGAAGCGGAACACCCATGCCATCATGGCCATGAGCATGACATTCTTGATGCCGAAGCGACTGAGACAGAAAGGAATAAGCAGAATGCAGAGGGCCTCGCTCATCTGCGATATAGAAGTAACGATAACGCTATATTCCACCATCGGCGAGTCTGCGTATTGAGGCAGGGCGCCCCATGCTTCGAGGTATGATGTAGCATAACCGTTGGTGATTTGCAGGCAGGAGCCCAGCAACATGGAGAAGATGAAGAAAACGGCCATGCGATAGTCCCGGAAGAGAGTGAAGGCGCGTAGGCCTAACGCATCCACCAGCGACTTGCGTTCGCCGCTTGCACCGGTGGGGCATGCAGGCATCGTGAGCGAATAAACGGCCATCACGAGACTCAGGCCCCCGGAAAGGGCAAACTGATAGGGCGTGTTCTTGAATCCTAGCAGATTGACGGTCCACATCATGGCGATGAAACCGATGGTTCCCCAGACGCGAATGGGTGGGAAGGCCTTGACGGTATCGAGCCCTTCCTTTTCCAAAGCATTGTAGGCGACGGAATTGGTGAGGGCTATGGTGGGCATAAAAAAGGCCACGCTGATGGTATAAAGTGTGAAGAGCGGGCCAAAGCCAACGTGCCCGGCAGAGGACACCCCGTAGGAGCATGCGGCAAGCATGGCCGCTCCAGCTACTGCGTGGCAAAGTCCCAGCAGGCGCTGCGCCTGCATCCACTTGTCGGCCACGATGCCCATGAGAGCAGGCATGAAGATGCATACGAATCCCTGTACGCTGTAGAACCAGCCAATGTTGGTCCCTAAACCTTCCTTGCCCAGATAGAGACCCATAGATATGAGATAGGCCCCCCAGACGGCAAACTCCAAGAAGAAGAAAAGCGATAGACGAATCTTAATATTCATAATATTGATTTTTAGGTTATTCGACATATAGCACCAGCCCCTTCAGGTATTCACCTTCGGGATGGTAGATATTCACGGGATGGTCGGCTGGCTGATGGAGTTGATGCAGGATACGCACATTGCGCCGAGCCAAGGTGGCAGCCGTGAAGACTGCCATGCGGAACTGTTCCTTCGAAATGGCTTGGGAGCAGGAGAAGGTGAACAAGATGCCACCGGGTTGTATTTTCTCCATCGCTCGGGCATTGAGTTTTGTATATCCCTTGATGGCATGGCGCACGGCATCCCGATGTTTGGCAAAGGCCGGTGGGTCGAGAATCACAAGGTCGTAGGCCTCCGCCATTGTATCCAAAAACTTAAAGGCATCTTCGGCAAAGGCACGATGGCGTGTGTCGTCTGGAAAGTTCAGTTCTACGTTAGCGTTCACTAGGTCCACAGCCTTCTGGCTGCTGTCTACAGAGTGTACCAGACGAGCTCCGCCACGCAAGGCGTAGACACTGAATCCGCCTGTATAGCAGAACATGTTCAGTACATTTCTTCCCTTAGAGTAATGCTCCACCAGACTACGGTTATCTCGTTGGTCTACAAAGAATCCCGTCTTCTGACCCTTTAGCCAGTCAATATGGAACCGTAAGCCATTCTCCACAGCAATGTTTAATTGCTCGTCGGCCAATGCCGGCTGCCGGATGAGGAACCCATCTTGCTGCCCCAGTTCCGCCTTGAAAGGCAACGTAGTTTCGCTCTTATAGTAAACACTCTGCAATTGGTCGCCCATGACTTCCTTAAGAGCCTCGGCCACCTCCATGCGGCAGACGTGCATCCCCACGCTATGGGCCTGCATGACAGCCGTCGACCCATAGATGTCGATGACCAGCCCAGGCAGATTGTCTCCCTCGCCATGTACCAGACGGAAGGTGGTATTCTCTGCCCGGCCACAGAGTCCGATGGCCTGACGCACACTATAGGCTTGGGATAAACGACCGACCCAAAAGGCATGGTCAATGGGGACTTCCATAAATGAGAGTACACGGACTGCAATACTGCCCACTTGCCAATGGCCCACAGCGATAAATTCCCCCTGACTGGTCAGGACTCTCACTAAATCGCCCTCCTGCGGATGGCCCTCAATATGATGTACTGCACCCGAGAACACCCAGGGATGGAAGCGGCGCAGGCTCTCCTCCTTGCCTTTGTTCAGATAAAGATTTATCATATCCTTTCTTCTTTTATTTCCAAGACTTTCCTTATTTCCCAGTCACGGGACACTCTCAAGCGCTCCAGTTCCTCGTACAGCCGTACACAAGCCCATGCATCCGTTGCTGCATAGCGTTTCTGTGCCTCAGTGAGGACATCGGCCTCCCAGTTCGACAACTGTTGACCCTTTGACACTTTCTGGCCGAAAACATTACCGTATAGTTTTTGCAAACTCATGTCTTCGATGCCGAACTGGCGAACGTAAGTCTGCAATTCGACAAAACTCCCCATCGTGAACTTCCTGCGCCGAAGGAGTTGATGGGTATCATCGCCCCACGAGAGGGCCACCTTCGTGACACACGTGTCCGACAGGAGTTCCGCCAAACAATCGGGAATACCGATATGACACAGCCGGAAAAGGAAACACGTGTCCCTCGTAGCCACTTGTAACAGGGCCACGGGATGCATGGCTCCAGGACGGAAGGTGGGACGCGTCTCCGTATCAAAGCCTAAGAGGGAATGTGCCTGCAAATAACGGACGGCCCTTTCGGCCTCGCCCTCGGTCTGCACCACGATGATACGCCCGTCAAAAAGCACACGAGGCAAATTGGCCAACCATGCTTTGTCGAACTTATTCCACAATTGCTTAGTCATAATATGGAGTAGTGTCGTCCTCTTCGTCCGACGAAGCGGAATAATGAATTTTGTGCAGGCGCTTCAATGCATCTACCACGGCCGTCCCCCAGTAGGTTTCGAAACTTTCCTGCACAGCCCACAGCGCATCGGCCATGCATTCCTCCACCCCATCTTGATAGACTGCCAAGAAGTTGCGTACGGACTGATAGATGTCTGCCAAATGTTCCGAAACGGACTTCCACTGTGTTTCATCTGTTTCCATCTCATCCTCATAGGAAACATCCAGATATTGGTCTGCATTGCCCATTATGTCGTAAACCGTTCGCAAGATATAGTTGTAATCATCCTCTGTCACCTTCCCATTGGGCAGGAATGTGCCATCAGTTTCCACCTTGGGCAGCAACTGCGCCTTGACATACAGCAGAGGCAGGAGTTTGAGCATCGTACCCGTAAAGTCGGACTTCGGGCGACCTTGCGACTTCTCCAGAAAGGCACAATATTCGATGGCCACGGTCACGAATTCCAGGACATCGCGGCCATAAATGGTTTTCTTATGTTCGGTAGCGTTCATTTGATGACAGCATGGTTCAATATATGCGTACAAAGATACGAAAAAAACACGACACACTCACTATGAAGCACAATTTTTGCAGGACAAGCATGGAAAAATTATCGAAACAAGTAAAAAAAACTTACATCTGGGGGAGACGGGGAAACGGGGTTATGCAATCATCCCCCCTAAGGGTTATGTAACCATCGGGGTGGAAGTTATGCAACCCTTGGCCAAAGGGTTATGCCCCCCTGTATAGGGGTATCTGAGGGGAAAACGAAAAATATTGACAATCGGAAAGAGGGAGAGAATGAAAAATCCCCGTCAACGGTCGCTGGGCCTTTGACGGGGAAGAACGTATAAATACTCCCACTTTGGAATCACAAAAGCAACAAGATGCCTGACTCAAAGAGGGATTCTGCAGCTTACTTGGGCAGCGTCACCTTAAAGTTCGGGTTGTCGATGTGCGACTGAACGACGAGTTCCTTCAGTTCCTTCACCTTCTCGGGATACTCATTGGCTAGGTTCGTGTCCTCATGGATATCGGTTGCCAAGTCGTAGAGTTCACAGACACCTCTCTTAACAATTAGTTTCCAGTTGCCCTGTCGCACGCCAATCTGGTCAGTCTCGTTAAACTCCCAGTAAAGGAAGTCGTGGGACTTCTGGTCGGCCTCGTTACCGGTCAGCGTCGGCAGGAAAGAGATGCCGTCGAAGTGATCAGCGGCTCCCAGACGGGGATTTCTGTATTTTCCGACGTAGTCCTGAATGCCGAGGATGTCGGCAAAGGTGGGCATCACGTCATAGAAGGCTATCTGATGGTCATTCTTCACGCCGGCAGGCACGTGGCCCGGCCAGCGTACGATGAACGGAATACGGATGCCACCCTCGTGGCACGAGCGCTTCAGTCCCTTCAGCACGCCGTCGCGGTTGAAGAAGGTCGGATCTGCCCCACCCTCCTCGTGAGGTCCATTGTCGCTGGAGAAGATGAGGATGGTGTTGTCGGTCATGCCTTTCTCTTCCAGTTTGGCCATTATCTCACCCACGTAGGCATCCAGTCGGGTAATCATGCCGGCGAACTGGGCATGGACATTGGTCACGGCATGATACCAACTACCATTGTCGCCACCGTAGGACTTATCCTGACAGAACTTCGCCCTGTATGAAATCAGGATAGAGTCCTCGGGCTGAAGCAGTTCGGCATGTGGGATGGTGTAGGTGAAGAGACCATAGAAGGGCTGGCTGCCGTCTTGGCGGTCAAGCCATTCCATTGCCTTCTGGTGAATGATGTCGGCACTGTACTGAGGACGACGGTAGTAGTCCTCGCCGTAAAACTCGTGCTGGATGTTCTCCGTCATGAGCTCACGAGTAACACCAGTGTCTCCCGTACGCGCACTATATTTATTAAGGAAGTTAGGATAGTAAGTATGCGCTTCGAACTGGCAAATGTAGCCGTAGAACTCATCCACACCGCGCTTGTCGGGCGTAGAGACACTGCCCTCGTAGCCACCGGCCCACTTGCCGAACTGGCCTGTCGTATAGCCGTAGTCCTTCATGATTTCAGGCAGGACGACATGGGCCGTGTCGAGCGGATGCTGGCCCGTGACGGCATAGTCCGTGGCCTTGCCGTAAGTGACAGATCCCGAACGATATTCCTTATTGCCGCGAATTTCGCAGTGGCCCGTATGCTGTCCCGTCATCAAGGATGCTCGTGAAGGAGCCGAAACGGGACTGCCTGCGTAGGCCTGCATGAATTGCATACCCTGTGAGGCCAGGCGGTCGATGTTGGGTGTGGAGATGTACTGCTGCCCATAACAGGCGAGGTCGCCCCAGCCCATATCGTCGCAGAGGATGAAGATAATATTCGGCTTCTCGCCTTGTGCGCTGGCCAGCACTGGTGCCATGGTCAGGCTGTATAATAGTTTCTTTGCGTCCATATTCGTGCTTATTTATTTGTTGATTCTCTTTTTACCATTCGATACGACAATACCCCGGACGGTCGTGGTGGCCTTACGGCCTGAGAGGTCGAATGTGCGCGATGTCCCGTTTTGCTCTCCGCTGCCTACGCCATCGATGGCATCGGGCAGACTTTGCGTATTGGGCGTAAAGACAGCCACGATGCGGGCACTCTGCGTAAGCGGATACTCAAATTGGGTATCTTGACTCAAAATTTCGCCTATGAAGTGGTTGCGCATCAGTTTCCATCCGACGAAGGTCGCGTCGCCAAAGGGCGTAGCCTCCAGCCGTAGGATGCCACCGTCCTCTTCTGCCTTGGCCGTGCCACGGGTAGCGTCGTTCACCTCCACGCTCCATGTCAGCATTGTTTCAGCTGGCACCACACGGATGACAAAGTCGTAGCAGGCCCCTATCACGTCGTCCTCTGCTCCGTCGGTCCCTGTTTCGGTAACGCGAATGCGGATGCGGTACTGACCGATGGCTGCCGATTCAGGTACCTTGAACGCTGTTTTTTTACCATCCAGCTCCACACCCTCTTCGAATACGCCATCCTTGTCCCAGTCGGCATAGGCAAACGTCTGGATTCCGCTACCGTCGTTCGCCACGCTGATGGCGATGGGCAACGTGCCACCTTGGCGCACATCTGCCTTTTGAGCGACATAGACGGTGTAATAACTGCTGGGGGATGTCGCTGTCGCATAGTGAATCTCAGAAAGGACATCGTCCCCTTCCATATCGGCTGTGGTCAGATAAGCCTTGCCCGCACTGCCGCAGGGATAAGAATAAATCTGTGCAGTCCGAGAGAAGTCAGTGACTTCAACCGTTGGAGGATCGTAGGCATATTCGCTCTCTTCTATCTCCCAGTACGAGTTGCCTCGGCCTGTCCGGATATAGTAGGCTACGACACCCGTCGCACCGAAGTTCAGGCCCAGCGACCCGTCGGTAGCCAGGGAAATTTCCTGGTCCGTGCTGGCCATATAGTAATAGCCATTCGTTGCGGCCCCTGGCGTTTCGTCCTTCTTAATCTGAAACTCTACAGGTGTATCGCCCATGGGAACCAGACTGCTCAGCGTCTGCACCGAACTCTGAACATAGCGCCCCGTCGTCGCATTCTTTATATAATAACAGTCCTCTGTACCGGTCGGTTCCAACACCCACCAGAATGACTTCGAATTGTCAAACATAGCCGTGCCCATCGTGTTGCCGTTCTGGTAGATATAAGCCGAGGTATTGTTGTTGCGGTGGATGGTGTAGAACTTGTCAGCCGAGAAGGTCGTTTCTTCTATGGGCTCATCGCCTCCGCCGTCCTTCGTATAGAGCATAACCATTCCGATGCCCGCATAACATCCCAACGATGAAGTCTTAATCAAACTTACTTGCAGGTAGAGCGGACTGGTGGCATTGGCAGCCTTTTCGGCACTCATGGTCTGCGTGCTGTGGTACAGTCCGTTTGACTGGTTGGGAACAGTACAGATGTCCGTATCGATATTCTTCTGCGCGAAGGTCTGAACGCCATCGGCCGATGTACCCGTAGCCACGCCAAACTGGAAATAGCGAACCGTGCTACCCGTGTTGCCCTGTGCATTACCGCCGGCGTTAAGCGCATAGACATCGAGGTCTGCAGAGTCGAAAGCAAAGTCACCAGACAGACCGTCAATGCGAAAGAGGTAGGTTATCTGTGAGCCCTCGCCATTCTCGTATGTGTCGGGGGCTAGGACACTACCGTTGATGATGGCATCTGCCCCGACCGACTTCAGTGTGGCAAAAGAAGTACTCTCCAGTGTGGCTGTCACACCCGTCAGCGCCTTTTCGTCGGCATCCGTTACGGTCACCTCGACACTGCCGACATCCGTTCCCGTCCGATGAAACGTCAGCCGTACTGCATCATAGTCGGTCACTGCCCACATCATGCGAGGAACCAATGATAGAGCAAATAGGAAAAGGAATTTTTTCATGTTTATGAGATTTAAGGAGATAACAAGTGAGAATAAAAGTAATGCCCCATAGACGCATACGTACGCCTATGGGGCACTAAGCATGTTATCCGCCGAAGTTGTCGAAGCGAATCATATCGTCCTCGACACCGAGGGAGTGGAGCAGGTCAAGCACCGTCTTGGCCATCATTGGAGGTCCGCAGAGATAATACTCGCAATCCTCGGGAGCCTCGTGAGCCTTCAGATAGGTATCGCCCATCACAGGAGCCACGAAGCCCGGTGTGTACTTGATACCTGCTGCGTCGGCCTTGGGGTCGGGACGGTCCAGTGCCAGGTGGAAATGGAAGTTGGGGAAGTCCTTCTCCAACTGTAGGAAGTCGTCGAGGAAGGGAATCTCCTCCAACGCACGGGCACCATAGAAGTAGTGCATGGGACGCTTGCGGTCTTCGTCACTGACACCGTGACCTTTCAGCATGTGCATAATCTGGGCACGCAGGGGAGCCATACCGGCACCACCGCCGACCCATATCATCTCGCGGCCTGTGCCGTACTGAGGACGGAACTCTCCGTAGGGACCCGACATGATGACCTTGTCGCCGGGCTTCAGCGAGAAAATGTACGACGAAGCGATACCGGGATTCACGTCCATGAAGCCTGGGCCCTGGTCCTTCGGCTTGAAGGGAGGCGTGGCGATACGGACGTTCAGGGTGATGATGTCGCCCTCGTCGGGGTAATTGGCCATAGAGTAAGCACGGATGGTAGCCTCGGGGTTTGTGCACTTGAGGGGGAACAACCCGAACTTCTCCCATGCGGGCAGATAGGTGTCGCCAATTAGGCTCTTGTCGAAGTCCTTGTCGTAGTCGATGCAGTCGAAGGCAGGAATGCGAATCTGTGCATACGAACCGGGCTCGAAGTCCATGTGTTCGCCAGGAGGCAGAGCCACCTTGTACTCCTTGATGAAGGTTGCCACGTTCTTGTTACCAATAACGGTGCACTCCCATTCCTTGACGCCCATAACGCTGTCGTCTACCTGAATGCCAAGGTCACCCTTCACCTTGCACTGGCAACCCAGACGCCAGTGGTCCTTAATCTGCTTGCGAGTGAAGTGGCCCTTCTCCGAGTCGAGAATGTCGCCACCGCCCTCTGTGACTTGCAGTTTGCACTGTCCGCAGGAGCCCTTACCACCGCAGGCACTGGGGAGGTAGATGCCTTCAGCACTCAACGTGGAGAGCAGGCTGGCACCTTGGGGTACGCTGACGGAGTCCTTGCCGTTAATCGTGATGTTCACATTACCGCTCGGGCTCAGGTAGGCCTTTGCCACAAGCAATATTGCAACCAAAATCAGTATGATGCCCAGGAAGACACCCATACTGGTAAGAATCAAATTCATATCCATAGTCAATGTCCTCCTTTTATTATATGTTAAGACCTGAGAAGCACATAAAGGCCATAGCCATCAGACCCACGGTAATAAACGTGATGCCGAGGCCCTGGAGAGGCTTGGGCACGTCTGTGTAGGCCATTTTCTCGCGAATGGCGGCCAAGCCGACGATGGCCAGCAGCCAACCAATACCGCTACCCAGCGCATAGGCTATGGCATCGCCGAAGGAGGCGATGGCCTGGCTGCTAGTCTCGGGATCCATCTGCACGCGCTGTTGCATGAACAGAGAGGCACCCATGATGGCGCAGTTCACGGCAATCAGCGGCAAGAAGATGCCCAGGGCGGCATACAGCGATGGGCTGAAGCGCTCTACGAGCATCTCCACCAACTGCACGATACCGGCAATGACGGCGATGAAGAGGATGAAGGCCAGGAACGTCAGATCGACACCCTCCACGAGAGCGTTGGGGCCGAGGACGTACATCTGCAAAGCGTAATCGACGGGCACGGTAATGAGCAGCACGAAGGTTACTGCCACGCCCAGGCCGAGGCTCGTCTTCACGGTCTTCGATACGGCCAAGTAGGAGCACATACCGAGGAAGAAGGCGAAAATCATGTTGTCCACGAAAATCGAGCGGACAAAAAGGCTAATCATGTGTTCCATACTTTACTTCTCCTCCTTGTTTATTGAGCGGTGAGCCCAGATTACACATCCAACGATGATGAGCGACATGGCGGGCATGGTCATCATACCGTTGTTCATATAGCCGTTCTCGTAGCAGAAGTCGGGGACGATCTGGATACCGAACAGCGTGCCGAAGCCCAGCAATTCGCGGACAAAGCCCACGATGACGAGAATCAGCGCATATCCCAGACCGTTACCAATACCGTCGAGGAACGACTCCCAGGGACCATTCATCATGGCGAATGCCTCCAAACGGCCCATCAGGATACAGTTGGTGATGATAAGACCGACATAGACAGAGAGCTGTACGCTGACATCGTAGGCAAAGGCCTTCAGTATCTGGCTGACAATGGTTACCAGAGCAGCCACAACCACCAGTTGTACGATAATGCGGATGCGGTTGGGGATGCTCTTACGGATGAGTGATATAATCACGTTGCTGAACGCCGTAATGACCGTCACAGAGAGTCCCATCACAATGGCGGGTTCCAGTTGGCTCGTCACGGCCAATGCCGAGCAGATACCCAGCACCTGCACCGCAATGGGGTTGTTCAGGTTCAGAGGATTGGAAAAGACTTCGCAATTCTCCTTAGAAAACAGTTTACTCATATTCTTTCCTCCTCTATTACTTGTTTAGGAATTCGATGTAGGCCTGCAGTCCGTCCGTGACCATACCAGCCACGCCCTTCGAGGTGAGGGTGGCACCCGTCACGCCGTCGATTTCGGTTTCCGTCTTCGACTGGCCCTGCTTAACTACGGTCAAGGCCACCTGCTGTGGGTTGTCCGTAAAGATGGGCTTGCCGTTGAACTGCTCCTGGAACCAACGCTCCTTGATGCGGGCTCCCAGACCTGCGGTTTCACTCTCATGGTCAAAGTAAGTGCCAAAGACGTGCTGCTTGTCCTCGTCAATGGATATGTAGCCCCAGAGGCCACCCCAGAGGCCACGCCCCTTGACGGGGAGCACATACTTCGTTGCGCCATCCACTGTGGCCACGAATACCTTGCCGCCCTTTTCCTGGAGTTCGTCGGTAATGACCTCGGCATACTTCTTGTCGATGGCATCGCCCGACAGTCCCGTGATGTTCAGGCTCGTGAGAATCTGGTTCTTCGTGTCGCGTGCTACATTGGCGTCCTGCATGCGCTTCAGTGCCGAAGCCACGAAGGCCAGCAGGAAGGCTACGATGACAACCATTACGGTTGCATAGACGAACGTATAAACGTTACCATTTGTGTTTACTTTCATTGTCTTGTCCTCCCTACTTTATTTGTTATTAGCACGTTTCGCACGCATGGAGATGTTGCGATCCACTACACAGTAGTCGATGAGCGGAGCAAACAGGTTCATGAGCAGGATGGCCAGCATCATGCCCTCGGGATAACCGGGGTTCAGGACGCGAACCATGACGGCAACGACACCTATCAGCAAACCATAAACATACTTTCCGCACTCGGTACGGGCAGAGGTCACAGGGTCGGTGGCCATGAACACGGCACCGAAGGCAAATCCGCCCAGTACGAAGTGGTGCCACCACTCGATATCAGACAACTCCAGTGCCTGCATCAGCCAGCCCATCAGACCACCGCCGACGAAGACGCTGCACATGGTCTTCCAGGAAGCCACGCCCGTCCAGAGGAGCAGGATAGCTCCCAGTGCAATGGCGATGACCGAAGTCTCACCGATGGCACCAGGGATAAGCCCCGTGATGGCGTTCTCGATGGTACCGCAGTCGAATCCATTGAAGCCTTCAGCTGCAGCCTGTCCCAAAGGCGTGGCTGCGGTGTAGGCCTCGGGGGCCGTGAAACCCAGACCGAGAATACTCTGCTGACTGACCCAAACGGTGCTGTCGCCTGTCATTGCCGACGGGTAGGAGAAGAAGAGGAACGCACGCGTAATGAGTGCGGGGTTGAAGATGTTCATGCCCGTACCGCCAAATATCTCCTTTGCGAGTATGACACTGAAGGCCACGGCGATGGCCAGCATCCACAGCGGTGTGGTTACGGGCACAATCATGGGGATGAGGATACCCGACACGAGGAATCCCTCCTGAATCTCTTCCTTCTTCCACTGGGCCACGACGAACTCGATGCCCAGACCCACTACATACGATACGATAATCTTGGGCAGAACGGCCAGGAAACCATAGAAGAACATGCCCCAGAAGGTGGCCTGCTCCAGTTGTCCAGCTGCCAGTGCGTTCTGATAACCCACGTTGTACATGCCGAAGAACAGGGCGGGCATCAGGGCTATCACTACGAAACTCATAATGCGCTTGCTGTCAATGGCATCGTGAATGTTCACGCTTCCCACACGACTGGTTGTCCGGGGCACGAAGGCAAAGGTCTCCAGTCCGTCGAACAGGCTGTGGAATGCGTGAAGCTTGCCTCCCTCCTCGAAGTTCGGCTTTATCTTGTCCAGATAATTTCTTAATGCATTCATACTTAGTTAAATTCAAATTTAATAAATTCAAAATCCAAAATTGGCCTTCGGCGTTGTTAGTTTACTATCATGGCGTTAGCCTCATTTTGAATTTTTAATTTTGAATTTTGAATTGATTTATGCGTTTTCCTTTCTCAATATATCCAAGCCTTCGCGAACGATGCGCTGGAGTTCCAACTTCGAGCTATCGACGAACTCTGCAATGGCGAAGTCCTCGGGAGCTACTTCGTAGATACCCAGTGCCTCTTGGCGGTCGATGTCGCCCGTGATGATGGCCTTCACGAGATAGCCGGCGAAGATGTCCATCGGGAAGACGCGGTCGTACTCGCCCGACATGATGATGTGGCGTTCGCCACCCTTGATACGGGCATCGAGCGTGTATTCCTTCTTCCGTCCGAAGAGCCAAGAGCAGTAGCTGCGACTGGTGGAGAACTCGTTCAGGCGGGGCATAATCCAACCCAGCATCTCGGCGTTGTCGTCGCCCTCGGGGATAACATTCACCTCCGTGTGGTGTGCGCCCAAGAAACCTTCAGCCGTGGTCTTCAGGCCCGTCATGACGTTGCCGTCAATGATGCGCTGGTGATGATCGGCCTTCACCAGCTTGCCTTCCACGAGGGTTGTCAGCTTTTGGCCTACCAACATTTTATAGTACTTGGGGGCCACTACCTCACTGCCTGCTAAAGCGACGGTACGTGTCAGGTCGAGCTTACCGGTGAGCAATAGACGGCCAACGAAGATAACCTCCTCGGCACCCAGCGTCCAGACCACCTCTCCCTTGTTGATGGGGCTGATGTGATTAATCTGCACGCCCACGTTACCAGCGGGAGCGGGCCCGTCGAAAACGGTCACCTCGCAGTCCTTGGCCTCCAGCAGTGCCTTGGCGGTCTGCTTGCTGCTCACGCCCAGGTGCACCTTTGCCAGTTTGGCGAGTGCGGAGATACCAGCCTGGAACTCCTTCTCTTGCCCTTCCAGCACGTACTCGAAGTCCTGGCTGAGGGGCATGGAGTTGAAGGCACTGACGAAGACGGCCTTAGGCTTGTCCTCGGGATTGGCCACCACGTCGTAGGGGCGACTGCGGAAGAATCCGAACAGACCGCTCTCCAGGAGCAGTGCCTTCACGTCCTCGGTCACGCCGAACTCCCGTGCCTTCTGCTCGCCGTCCGGCTTCACGCGAACGGAGAGCAACTTGCGACGGTCGCCGCGCTCTACCAGACTGACAACACCACTCACAGGCGACGTAAACTTCACTTCGGGATGCAGTTTATCTACAAACAGTGCATCACCCACAAGAACCTGGTCTCCCTCCTTTACGACCACTTTGGGCTTCATGCCAGCAAAGTCATCGGGAACGAGTGCGTACTCGCCCGGACAACCGACCTGACCCAGCTCCCTCGTGGCGCGTCCTTTTAGATTGACGTCAAGGCCCTTGCGCAACTTGATTACTTTTGTCATATAGTGATTAATAAAAATAGAGTGTCCTAAAACGGGCGTAAAATTAATAAATTTTAACGACATGACAAAATAATGGCATGAATATCGGACAAAAAATTAGGCTTTCCCACTGTCAGACTACACAGGGAAAGCCTAATAAACTTTTTTCAGGGGACGTATCCTGATATGTGCCCCCTCTATAGCCGCTTGATGCCGTAAGGGAAGGAGCACATATTCATCTGTCTCACGTTTTACTGTTCAACTGGCAGGCTGCACTCAGCGTCCCCCTCCATTTCGCGCCTGCGATCCAGGTAGAAATGGGCCCTTGCAGTGTGCAGATGTGCAATCATACAATATAAGGCCATGGCTAATGCCAAGCCAAAGACAACAATGGCGATAGCGCTTACGATGACATTCCAATGGGAAATGGCACACAGCAGAACGGCCAGCAGAACAAAAATGGCCATCAGAATAGGATAAGTGATGAAACTGAGATCCAGAAGGAACAATTTCACCTTGAAACCCTTCATCAAAGCAATGCTCCGATTGATGGCAGCATTGTTGCGGATGGAATTGTCTTATGCGAGAATGTAGCCGACAAGGGCATAGGCGTAAGAGCGGTTCATGATGCACGATATACCGACAATGCCCAGCACCAAGGAGCATAGGCCGCCTGCAACGAGCAAAGTGGGTGAAGGCATACTGCCCGACATGCCCAGGTAGGAAAGGCCAGCGACGGGTATCAGAAAAGCTAAAAGGTATGGGATGGACCAAAGCAGCATGTATCCTGCCATAAGCAACATCGTGGAAAGGATCTGCCCCAAACGCCTGAAACCCTCAAAGAGGTTCCCCACCCCTGCTGATTGTCCCTTGGCCACATTCAGACAATAGAGCAACGGACCCAGAGAAAGGGGAAGTAAGGCCAAGAGGGCGATCAAAGCACCGACTATGGGTATCATGGCCAGAAACAACAATGCATTCACAACATTCATAAAGACAAACATCACTCCAATGCTCCTCAGCCATTTGCCCTTCAGGGACTCTGCGGCCCTGTCCTGATAATTTAATACTGCGTCCATAATGACTAAAAACTTTTTTTATGCAAGCCCTGGGCCCCAGACTAGGCTCTGTTCTCGGACTGGGATAATTGTAAAAAAAAGACGTGGAGCCAATACTTCTGCCTATCTCGCATCTGGGCTCTCGCATTGCCTTGCAAAAGGATAGGCAACCGATAGCCCACGCCGATAGAGACTATACGTACAAGTATAAACTCTCCAACGCAGACGTCTGTTGCGCTTATCTTCCTTTGCTTAGAATTTGCGAGATTCAGATGCAGAAGATTAACGTTCAGTAACGTCCTTTCCATTAACTCTTGCTCTTGTTGGTCTCACCAGACCTTTAGCAATGCAAAATTAGTAACTAAAATCCACCTCTGCAAATATTATGACAACATTTTTACAAAATCGACAAAAATGCAGGGTGTCAAATATTCCATAGACCACGCAAGCAGGATATGGAGCGGCATCCAGCCCTGCGCACGGCAAAGTTGGATACATTTCATATTTTCGCACGCGCACATGCATGAGTATACGCACATGCACGCACGCATAGGTAAGTCGGGCTCCTGTCCCGTACGGGATGGAGGAGCGTCCCGCCCGAGACTAAGCCACGGCCCGTACGGAACGGAGGGGCATCCTATACGGAACGGAAAATAGGTGGCCAATGCCTGCAGCCGCACATGGAGCGAGAAGAAGATTTTCTATAAATAAATGATGAAAGCAAAAGGATTATGTAAAAAAATCAGTACCTTTGCACAGACGAATGAACCGGGCGAAACACATATTACGGTGGATAGCTGGCATCGGCGTAGGGATATACCTTGCACTGGTGCTTTTGCCCATGCTGCCCATCGTGCAGCGATGGATGGCCCACGGTACGGCCCAGGCACTGGAGAAAGTGCTGGATACACGCGTGGAAGTGGGACGTATAGGCCTGGGATGGAACGGGCGCATCGTAGTGGACGATTTGGCAGTCTGGGACCAGCAGCAGGAGGAAATGCTGCATGTGACGCGCGTTGCAGCCCGAATCAGCATCGGCGACCTTCTTCATCGGCGCATCCGGATTGGCAATGCGCAGCTATTTGGCCTACATGCCAATCTCTATCAAGACTGTCCCCAATGCCCCCCAAACTTCAGATTCCTCATTGAGGCCTTCGCCTCCCGAGACACAACGACACGCACACCGCTGGACCTACGCATTAGCCAAATATTGGTGAGGCGGGGACACGTACAGTGGACTCAGCGCTGGAAATCCGTTCCCGCCACGATCAGCCCTGCACACTTAGACATTGCAGACCTCAACATTACGGCTCAGTTGAATGCACTGACCGACGATTCTCTAAATGTACATGTTCGGAGATTAGACTTTATAGAGAATCATAGCGGACTGAAAATAAAGTCATTATCATTCTTTGCAAAAAGTAATAAAGGAAATGCACAATTGCAAGATTTCCTGTTGGAGATGCCCCACTCCAGCCTGCGTATACCCTCGCTGAACATAGAAGAAATGGACGGTATGAGACACATACCTGGCCGCTATCGCGGGACACTGGATTTGCACCTGTCGCCTTCGGATTTAACCTTCATACTTCCCCAACTGACCAGCCTATCCAATGTCGCCAATCTGCACGCTGACTTCCATGGTGCAAAGGATCATGTGGACATCGAAGCCCTACGCTTGCAAGACGAGGAGGGGCGCGTACGATTGATTGCATCAGGCTGGGCCGACGGTCTGGCATTAGGCCCTGATAGCATCTGCGTCGCAGCAGATATTACCCAGCTATATGCTGACCTCAGCATACTACAGCCCTATCTGCAATCGGACATTTTGCAACGTATGGGCCGAGTCAGTGCTTCTGGCAATGCCGGATGGGCCCAACATAAGGCAACCGGGCACATCGACCTGCACACACAGCTGGGCAACGTTGCCATCAGCGGAAACGGTGATACCAAGAATGGAGCAGTCCAAGCTACAGTGAAGAGCGAAGGATTCCACCTTGGCGATCTGCTTGCCCATAAAGACCTCGATTTGGCAGCCTTTGATTTGTCGGCACAGGGGCACGTTGGTCCTCACCCCGACCTTACCATTAACGGCAGACTCCCAGTATTTGATTATCGTGGTTATCGCTATCGGAATATAGATGTCACCCACGCTCGGCTACACGATGACGACTACACTATTCAACTGGGCCTCACCGACCCCAATGCCATGATAGACATGTTGGCCCATGCCAATCTGAAAGAGCATCGCTATAACATAAAAGCAGAGATTCAGCGCATGGCACCTAACACACTGAATCTCACAACTAAATATATTGGTACATCATTCTCTGGCGAACTTCTGGCAGATGTACAAGGCCGGGAGCCTGAGAATATGGCAGGAATGGTGCAACTTAACCGTTTTTCGATGGAAGATTCCACTGGTGTCTATCGGCCAGGAGACATACACATCACCTCGCGCCCCAGGGGCAATGAACACAATATACTACTTATTTCCCCATTTTTGGAGGGACAAATACAGGGCGACTTCAAGCCTCACGTACTCATGGGTCAGATACGACGCATGGTAAGTCAATATTTGCCAACCATCCAAAGTGGCAGGGAACTGAAGGAAACTGAGGGACAGGCTTCCTTCACTCTGCGTGCCTACAACATGGAACCCCTCCATCGCCTTCTGGACATCCCCCTTTCTTTAGATGGTCCCATCGTGGCATATGGCGAAATGGATAGCAAGCAAAATGCGCTATGGATGAACCTGAGTGCACCCGGACTGCAGTACGGCAAGGAGCACATCCACGACATTTCACTGCGTCTGGAAAGCAACTATGAACAACTGCTGGCATCCGTCCGGTTAAAGCGCCAGATGAAAGGGCACTGGGTGGACTTCGGCCTCAACACACAAGGCGAGAAGGGTACGCTTACAACCAACATTTCCTTCAATAACGGGCGGGACAAAGAGGGTCTCTACACTGGCGACGTAAACATTATCTCCCGCCTATGGCAGGATGCGGAAGGCCGGCAGGGCTTTGAAGGAAAAATCCTGAGCAGCAACTTCATCATTCGTGACACGCTTTGGACCGTCCACCCAGGACACCTTACCTATTACAACAAAGTTCTGCAAATAGACAGTTTTGCCGTGAGCCAAAAGGATCGTTTCATACGTCTTAACGGCCGAGCCTCGGCATTAGAGAGCGACACGCTGCATGCACAATTGCAGCGCATCAATCTGGAGTATATATTCTCACTCATCAACTTCCACGCTGTTGAATTGACTGGGGAGGCCACTGGTCACGCCTATGCCCATTCGCTATTCTCCTCCCCTCATGCCGATGCCTATATCCACATTCCACAATTCGCACTAAACTATGGCCCACTAGGTAATCTGGACATCCACATCAATTGGGGCCAACGTCCCTACTCCATCTATTTGGACGGAAATATCACAGACCTACCCCATCAGGGACAGACACTTGTCCAAGGGTACATCACACCGAAGAAAGACATCGACTACCACGGCATAGACCTGAATGTGCAAGCACAACGTGTAAACCTGTATTTCATCAATAAATGGACAGAGGTTATTTTCGATGACCTGGAAGGACGTGCCACTGGCTGGGTGCATATCTTTGGCCCCTTCAAACAGTTGAACATCGAGGGAGATGCCATAGTAAATGAGGCTTCTGTCGGCATACCCTTCATCGGTGTGCGCTACCGCCTCCTAAACGATTCCGTACAACTCCGCCCTGACAATATCTATTTCCACAATGCCCGCCTCTACGACCCGCAGGGGGCTCCCAACGTCACCGGGCACTCTGCACTGGTCAGCGGACGTCTGCACCACAACAGTTTCAAGGACCTGACCTACGACATCAACATTGACGGCAATAACATCTTAGGCTACAACTTCACAGATTTCGCCGACATGAATTTCTACGGCACCGTATATGCCACGGGCAAAGTCGGAATTCAAGGCTCGCCGGGCAACGTACGAATTAACATACAGGCGCATCCAGAACGTGGCACAACTTTCACCTACAATGCCACGTCCCCTGACAAACTCACTGAGACGCCATTCATTACTTATAGGCCCAGCTCCAATTCCTCCTCGGCAGAGCGGATAACAGACACTACAAAAGATGATGAGAAGAAAGCTACGGCCCTCTCTATAAAAGAAGGGACAGAGGAGAGTCCACTTCCCGATGCCTCTGGCGACTTACACATCGATTTCGACCTCGACATTGACGAGCAGTCCACTATGAATCTACTGATGGATGCTCGCGCAGGTGACAAAATAGCCATAAATGGTAGCGGTCACATGTTAGCCCATTATTACAACAAAGGTTCGTTCGACCTCTTTGGAACCTATCGGGTCAGTCGTGGCACTTACAACCTATCGTTACAAGAAATCATCCACAAGAAGTTTGAATTCTCCTCCGACGGTACCATCACCTTCAATGGCGAGCCTTACGGAGCCGACCTCAACCTGCAGGCCGTCCATACTGTAAACAGTGTCTCACTCAACGACATTAATCCTAAAGCCAACTTCTCCAATGCAACGACGCGTGTAAACTGTCTCATGAACATTGGTGGGAAGGCTCGCGCACCACGCATCACCTTCGACTTCGACATCCCCAACGCCAACGAGGATGAAAAGCAAATGGTGCGCTCGCTCATTTCTACTGAAGAAGAGCGTAACATGCAGGTTATTTATCTCTTGGGTATAGGGCGGTTTTATGTCTACGATTACGCCAATGATAATCAGACGCAGGGTACAACTGCCATGAACTCACTGCTCTCCAGCACGCTGTCTGGAACAATCAATCAGGCACTATCCAACATGATGGGGACAACAAGCTGGAACTTCGGCACCAATCTTCGCACTGGCGTGGACGGATGGAATGATATGGACGTAGAGGGTATGTTACAGGGACGACTACTCAATAACCGTCTGCTTCTCAACGGCAACTTCGGCTACCGGGACAATCCTGTTGCCACCAGTAACTTCATAGGTGACTTTGATGTCAAGTATCTGCTGACACGCTCTGGCACTGTGGCCCTGAAAGCCTATTCTGAAACCAACGATCGCTATTTCACCAAATCCAGCCTCACCACACAAGGCATCGGCATTCTGCTAAAGAAAGACTTCACCTCATGGCGTGACCTCATGACTAAGCGCAAGCGGAAAGACTATGCAACGCCTCGCGTAGTTCCTCCAAGTCAGACTCAGTAGTGGCCCAACTGGTGACAAAACGACAGAGCATCCGTTGCTCATCGATAGGTTCCCACGTCTCGAAAAGTATTTTCTGCATAAGCAAATTCACCTCGGCATTATCCAACACTACGAACTGCTGGTTCGTGGGTGAATTTTTCATTTCATAGCCCGCCTTTAGAAATATGTCACGTAACTGCATGGCCATGTCTATAGCATGGTGTCCGATACGGAAATAAAGTTCGTCCGTGAAGAGAGCATCAAACTGAACTCCGGCCACGCGGCTTTTGGCTAGCAGAGCACCATGAGCCTTCATGTGTGTGAAGAAGCCCTTCGGAGCTCCCTGTGGGAACACCACCGCTTCGCCACAGAGCGCTCCGACTTTCGTGCCGCCAATGTAGAATACATCGCAGTGGTGTCCCAACCATGGTAAGTCAAAGTCACACCCTTCCGCCATCAGTCCATAACCCAGGCGGGCACCATCCACATAAAGTTTCATCCCAAATGCCTGACACACCTGCCAAATACGTTCTAGTTCTTCTCTGCTATAGATTGTGCCCAACTCCGTGGGCATCGTCACATAGACCATCCCCGGCACCGCCATGTGTTCCCATGTAGGGTCAGAATAGAAACGACGCAGATAATTTTCCAGCACCTCAGCCTCCATTCGCCCTTCGTACGAAGGTAGCGCCACCACCTTATGTCCACTTGCCTCTACGGCCCCTGACTCATGTACATTGATGTGTGCTGTTTCTACAGCCAAGACCGCTTGATAGGGCCTGACTAGCGCATCGATGACCGTTGCGTTGGTCTGTGTGCCACCTGCCAAGAAGTAAATGTCAGCCTCCGGGCACTCTGTAGCTTCACGTATCTTTTTCCGTGCACTTTCACTCCACTCGTCGTAGCCATAAGATGCACTCGACTCAC
Organism: Bacteroidaceae bacterium; assembly: GCA_017464345.1. Classification (GTDB taxonomy): domain Bacteria; phylum Bacteroidota; class Bacteroidia; order Bacteroidales; family Bacteroidaceae; genus Physcousia. The sequence continues at coordinate 41,847 of JAFUAH010000027.1, read as the reverse complement.
AATTGGTTTCCAGCAAATGACGCAACACCTCTGGGTGCGCTCCGTTATTATAATCGCTCTCAAACGAAGTTTTTCTCATAACATACTGATTTACGGATACAAAGATAAGCCATTCTGACTACGCATCCAAATATTCACATGGAAAAGTCGGGGCGTCCACGGCTCTAATGCTTCTTGGAATAGCGTTTGATAAGGTTGTAAGCACCATACAGCCCATATTCACCTGCCTGACTTAAGTCTGAAAGGCCATCCTGAGTATTGCCGTCAAGCAGACGTACGATACCCCGGTTATAATAGGCATCAGGGAAGCGCGGGTCTATCTTCAGTGCCTGAGTATAGGCTTCTTCGGCATGGTCATACTCATGAAGCTGGACATAGATATTTCCGATATTGTATTGAGCATAGAGCATGTCGGGCTCCAACTGCATCACCTGCTGTAAATCATCCAGAGCCTGACCATACCCGATTTTCGCCTCAGTGGTGGGTGAAAGGGGTTGAGAGGAAGATGTTCCAGGAAGTGAGGTTTGCGACGAGATTTGTGCACAGCGGACTTGAGCACGAAGATAATAACTGAGTGCCACACGTGGCTGAAGGGCTATGGCACGGGTAAGGTCTAGGATACAAGACTCAAAGTCTCGCACATGGTAATAGTCCATCGCCCGACGCAAATAGAGCCCCGTGGTCTCAGGGGAGTCGCCCAGTACCTCTGTCACGGCCTGTATATCCTGAAAATGCTGTTGTATGCGGTCTTCCGATGCGTTGGCTTCACCATTGGAGATATGGAGCGGCAAGGGCAATTGCCCGGAACGATTAAAATTATCCACTGTGCGATGGAAGGGTATAAAAGTAGAGACTGCACTGGTGTGCTTGTAATACGTCATCACGTAGAAAGGTAGAATGGTGAGGTCGGTCTGGCGATCCTGTACTCGTCCCCGATATTCGCTCGTGTAGTTCTCACGCTCGGGCTGTTGTGCATCCTCTTCCACCAGTTTATTATAATCTTCAGGATTGCGTTCGCTCTTTTTGCGTGTCTTTGTACGACTCTTATAGGTACCCGTACGTTTCTCCATTTCTGCTTTCAGCACCCGGAATTCATCACGCTCAGCACCATAAATATCGCCTATCTTACGACGTATCTGTGCCCGAGTCTGATACCCGGTCCAGAACTCCGGATACTCACTAATGACGGCCGAAATGTCGCGTATCGCTCCCCGGTAGTCCCCCGTTTGATCAAGCAACAATGCCCGATTGTAAAGTGCAATCATATTATCCGGCTCCTGTTCCAAAACAAAATTGAAGTCCTCTATGGCACGGTTGTCATCCCCCACCTGGGCGCGTAGGAGTCCACGATTGAAGTGCCCTAGATAGTTACCTGGTTCTATCTCCAGTGCTGCGTCGTAGTCCGTCATAGCCCCCCGTAGATTTTGCTGATGATAGCGAGCCAGTGCGCGATTGACATACAGACTGGCATTTCGAGGTAATTGCAAGATGGCTTTGTCCAGATCCTGTTCTCCATCGGCGTAATGTCCTCGATTCAGGTCCACCATGGCCTTCATGCTCCATGCTGGGCCTTCATAGGGATTCACTTCCAGGGCACGAGTTATCCATTCTTCGGCACGGGCGGTATCCTCCACAGCAAAGCGCACCTGTGCCTTCAACGTATAGTTCTCGGCTTCGCGCGGCCACTGCCGAATCATTACATCTAAGGCTGAGTCGGCGCGGACATAGGCTTTCTGCTCCATTTGACAAAGCACCATATTGTGCCACGAGCCCTTGTTTTGGGGATTGATACGAGTGGACTTCACATAGTCCTGTTCAGCTTGTACATAATCTTGAAGATTGACACGACATAGGCCGCGAAGTACATAACTGTCCTCCGTGTACGGATTACGTTCTATGGCACTGGTGCAATCTTGCTCGGCACCTTTGTAATCTTCAAGATAGAACTTGGCCAGACCACGATAGAAGTAGGGTTCTGCAAGAAAGGGCTTAGCCGAAATTACCATGTTGAAACGCTGTATGGAGAGCACATAGTCCTCATAATAGAGCGCATTGCGCCCCATGAGCATCACACGGTCGGTATTAATCTGGGCCTTACACGTTGAAAACTGAAAGTTGAATATTGAAAACTGGACTGCACACAGCAACCAGACAAAAAGAGCAAAGCGCTGTTTCTTCATAACTTTTCAACATTCAACTTACGACATTCAAATTCTCTTCAATTTTACTTTATAGGAGCACGAGAAGCGTCCTTTGAGCAGGTCGTTCAGCTGGCCTTTCACCATCTGCCGGCGTAGGCCCTTGAGATGGTCCGTAAAGACCTCACCATCCAGGTGGTCAACCTCGTGTTGCACCACCCGGGCCAGGTAACCGTCAATCCACTCGTCATGCTCCTGGAACTGTTCGTCCAGCCAAGTGAGACGCACGCGAGTCGGGCGACGGACTTTTTCATGTACGCCTGGCAGGGAAAGGCATCCCTCTTCACTGACATCGGTTTCGGTGTCGTCATACTCTTCGATATAGGGATTGATGTATGCTTGGCGGAAGCCTTTATACTGAGGCATGTCGTCAGACAGGACATCTAGGTCTATGACTATCAGACGGATACTCAATCCCACCTGGGGGGCTGCCAAGCCGATGCCCTCACTGCGGGCCAATGTGTCCCACATGTTCTGTATGAGCTGGGGCAACTCGGGGTAGGTCTCGTCAATGTCTTCTGCCACCTGGCGCAAGACAGGCTGACCATAGGTGTAAATTGGCAATATCATCGGAATGTGAAATGTAAAATGTATCAAATATGAAAAAGAGACTCCACTGATTATCTTCGGCGCTCCATCCAGCCCTGAAGGATGATGCAAGCAGAGATTTCATCCACGAGTGCCTTGTTGCGCCGTGCCATGCGTCCTATGCCACTCTCAATCATTGTTTGATGGGCAAGGACGCTGGTATATCGTTCGTCCCACCACTCCACTGGCATCTCGGGCATGGCCTGCTGTAGTTTCTCCACGAAGCGACGTACATGGGCCAGATTTTCGCTCTCGCGCCCATTGGTCTGCATGGGTTTCCCAACAACGATGCGCTCGACCGGCTCACGGCCGACATAGTCGCGGAGGAAAGTCAGCAACTGGCGAGAATCCACCGTGGTCAGTCCATTGGGGATTATCTGCAAAGGGTCCGTCACAGCAATGCCTGTGCGACGGACCCCGTAATCGATGGCGAGAACTCTGCCCACGCTCTGGCTCCTCTGTTTACTTCTGATAGAGTAGCCAGGCGTCGCTATAGGTACCCAACAGAGCAGCACGGCTCTGTGCGGCCTGTTCCTTAGTGTCATGAGTGGAGGCTACCACACGATAATAGACCATGCCATTCACGACTGCCGATACTATCTGTGCAGCATAGCCTTGGCTAGCGAGCTTACTCTGGAGGGTTTGTGCGTTGCTCTGCAAACCGAAGGAGCCCACCACTACGCTGAATGCACGCAGTCCGGCACCACTAACCAGAGAAACGGCCTCTGTGCGCACAGTGACATTGCTATAGTCCGTCGTGGTCTGCGTGTTGGTATTGGGTGTCACGGGAGTCACCTGTACGGGAGTAGTCTGCTGTGTCGGGGTTGTCGTCACCACCTGAGCAGGAGTCGTCTGTGCTGCCTGAGCCTTCTCATACGCCTTCTTATAGGCACTCTCGTTACTTTTACACGATGTCATGGCTAAAACCATCATCAGGGCAGAGCCCATGAATAACACTTTTTTCATAGTTCTTGTTTATATGTATTTGTTTTCTATCTATACTTTATCTGTTCGAAGATGCAGTTTCACACTCTTTACCGCTACAAATTTACCATTTCTTCTGCACATGACAAAGCCTTGACTTCAAAAAAAACGTTAAAAACTGATATTTTATGCGAAAGAAGAATATGGCATTACAAAATATTCCGTATATTTGTCCGTGAGATTACACTTTTTATTAATTTAAAACAAAAGTACGACTATGAAAGCATTGAATTATTTAGTAGCGTTTGTCGGTGGTGCAGCTATCGGTGCAGCCGCTGGCCTTCTGTTGGCTCCTGAGAAGGGTTCGGACCTGCGCGAGAAGATTGCTGAGGCACTGCGCAAGCGTGGCATCCGTCTCAGCCCGAAGGAGATGAGCAACCTGGTAGACGATATTGCTGAAGAACTGCAACCCGAGGAATAATGCTCAACCTCTTTGCCGACACACAAAAGCAAATGCAAGACCTGCTTCTGGAGACCCGTGTCTACGTGGGTCTCCAGAAGCAGGTCTTCATTGCAGAAACGAGGGACAAACTGTCCATCATTCTTTCCTATCTGGCCATTGCCGTAGTCTGTCTGGTGTTGGGCGGCATGGTTTTGCTTTTTTTCTCTTTCTTTCTGGCCTACATCATCGGACAGGCACTGGACAACACCGCGCTGGGTTTTGCCTGTGTCACGGCCATGGTGGTGGCTTTGCTGCTCATCTTCTGGGTCAAGCGCCAGCAGTGGGTAGTCCGTCCTATCACTGACTTACTGTACGAACAGTTCACCGTAAATGATGAACCCATCGATTCCAAATTGGCCAACCAGCAGTTGGAGGAGAGCCGCAATCGCGTTTCGGAGGACTTCAGTCAGCTCATGAATCCCAGCGACCAGCGCGTAAGCAATGTAGAGACTCTGGGCAACTGGGTAAACCGTGGTCTGGCCGTCTACGAAGGGCTTCGTATCGGACTATCCATAATGCGAGCTTTGGGCAATATTTTCGGCCATAAACGTCGCCGCAAAAAATGAGTGACGGTAACTTCAATCGCTCCCTCCTCCCCCACACCCCCTACCAAAGTGGACTGAAGGCAGGCAAGGCCATGGGCAATATGCACGCTCTGAAGGCCTTTGAGGACTATCTGCATCAGTTCCACCCCAATCTGGATAATGAGCACTTCCGGGAACAGCTGGAACACTTCCGCCGATTGTTGGCTGCTCGCATCCGATAAGAGTCAGGACCTTTGTTCTGTACTCTTTTTTGTCCTGTTTTCAACTCTTTTCCGGCCCTATCTACTGCCCCGTACAGGATGGGAGCCCGTCCCGTACGGGTCTTGGCTTCATCCTATACGGGTCGGGGGCGAAACCTATACAGGTCTCGCCCCCGACTTAACAACGCCCACGCGTATGCGCGTACGTGCACAAAATTAAAATAGAGGTATAATTGCCCCTTATTGATGCTCTGGGCGGAGCAGGTCGTTTACGGTCTTCACGGGATTGAACGTCTCCAGGGGCACTTCTACGAAGAGCGTATTCCAGTCGCTCATGGCACCGTTCCAGAGACCAGGCAATTCCAGAGCTTTCAGTTCGCGGCCGTTCTTGCTCTTGTAGGAAATGAAGCCCGTGGCCGGATCGACAAAACGGGGCAGGTCGAAGCGTTCCCCCTTATAGTTGCGAATGCCGCAGACAAGATCTACGGGATTGAAGTGAGTGCCCTCGGTGAACATCCGCACGTATTCGGGATTCCCCTTGTCTATCTGGCTGCTTTCAAGGATTTGCAGCGAAACGCTTCCGTCGGGGTTCGTTGCCAGGAAGGGGCCACCGCCTGGTTCGCCGACGTTGCGGACTACACCACAGACACGCATCGGGCGATTCAGTTTGCGACGCAGTACGCTCACCAGATTGGCATCCTCCAGTTCCTTCAGGTCTGGGATGTCTATGCAAAGCGTATGGCGGACGAAGCGAATCATCTCCTCTATCTGGGCATGGGTATAGCGTCCCGTATCGAGCAGGCGCAGATAGTCGAAAGCCTGCTGCTGTGTCTTCACCAGGATGCCGGCAATCACCTGTTTCCACTGCGTGGTGACGGGCTTCATGCGGTCGGGCACCACATTATCTATATTCTTAATGAAGACAACATCGCTCTCCAAATCGCCAAGATTCTGAATCAGTGCACCATGTCCGCCCGGACGGAACAGCAGGCTACCGTCCTCGTTGCGGAAGGGCGTATTGTCCATGTTGGCAGCCACGGTGTCCGTGCTGGGCTTCTGCTCCGAAAAGGTCACGTGGTAGCGAATGCCAAAGCGAGCTTCATAGTCGGGCAGAATGCGTTCCACCAGCGCCTCGAACAGTTCACGATGCTCGGCACTAACAGTAAAATGTACGTCAGCCTCTCCCTTCGACGAGGCATACAGGGCTGCCTCCACCAGATGTTCCTCCAGCGGAGTGCGAATCTCCTCGTCGTAGGCATGGAACTGGAGGAGTCCCTTTGGCAACTGGCCGTAGTTCAGTCCCTCTTCCTCAAGCATACAGCGCACGACATCCTTGTAGCGCCCCTCGTCCAGCAAAGCATCCACGCCCTCGCCCTCGTTCACCATACAGGCATCGTCCAGGGCCGAGAAAAATGCAAAATCGTGAATACCCTCGAAAAAGCGCCTCTCTGCATCCTTCGTCGGCACATCGTAGTCGGCCGACAAGAACTCAAACATATCCTTGAACATACGGCTGGCAGCACCGCTGGCTGGCACAAACTTCGTCACGTGGTGTCCCTCCTGCTTATAGGCCTCCCAGACCTTCACGCTATCCTCCTGTGCGGTCTGGTCTGGGGCAATGATACCCTTCCCGATGGCGGCTGCACCAGCCAACTTGAGGAATGGGAATCCTGTCTGGAAATCCTTCAACTGTTGCTCGATTTGGGCTTCCGTGATGCCCTTGGCCTCCAGCTGAGCCTTGTCTGCTGCTGTCATAACTGTAACGTTTATATGGAAACAATGCCCAAAGATACAAAAAGTTGGCGAAACGCCGAAACGTTTGGGAGTAAAATTGCCACTTAATGTCGGACAGCATAAACTTGATATTATTTTCTTGGATTTTGTCCGATTCCGGCATTTATTTCGTAACTTTGCAGTGCATTAGACTATTGCGACAAGAAAGAATATGGAAAAAGAATTCTTCACCCCCGAGGAACGGGAAACATATAAGCAGCTGGAACAGGAGCTGCTCGGGACACTGGGCGATGCCCTGAGCCTGGAAGATTACAAACATGTCAAGGAACACCTGGCACGGGCCGTTGAGAGCGGAATGCTGCAACGCAACGTCTTCGGCCTGAATCCAATCGTCATGGACATCCAGACGGCGCACATTGTGGCACAGGAAATCGGGCTGAGCCGCAGCCTGGTGTTGGGTGTCATGCTAAGCAGTGCCACGCTGGCCGGCGCCATCACCAGCGAGGAGGTGGCACGCGACTTTGGGCAGGACGTGGGTGTCATTCTGCATGGGCTAGTACGCATCAAGGAACTCTATGCCAAGTCGGCCACCATCGAGACAGAGAACTTCCGCTCGCTGCTGGTCACCTTTGCCGAGGACATGCGCGTCATACTCATCATGATAGCCAGTTGCGTGAACCTGATGCGCCAAATCAAGGATGCCGAGAACCAGGAGGCACAGCAGCGCGTATCCACTGAGGCATCGTACCTCTATGCACCGCTGGCCCACAAATTGGGGCTGTACAAGCTGAAGAGCGAACTGGAGGACTTGAGCCTGAAGTATCTGGAACACGATGCCTACTACCACATCAAGGACATGCTGAACGAGACGAAGAAGAGCCGAGACGCATACATCGAGAACTTCATCCGCCCCATCGACGAAAAGTTGCAAGCCGCTGGACTAAAGTACCACATGAAGGGCCGCACGAAGTCCATCCACAGCATTTGGCAGAAGATGAAGAAACAGAAAGTAGATGTCGATGGCGTGTTCGACCTCTTTGCCATCCGCATCATCCTCGACTCGCCGCTGGAGCGGGAACGTGCCGAATGCTGGCAGGTGTTCTCCATCATCACGGACATGTACCAAAGCAATCCCAAACGTATGCGCGACTGGCTCTCCGTTCCGAAGTCCAATGGCTACGAGAGCCTGCACATCACCGTGCTGGGCCCCGAACAGAAATGGGTGGAGGTGCAAATCCGCACCGAGCGCATGGACGACATCGCCGAGCACGGTCTGGCCGCCCATTGGCGCTACAAGGGTGTCAAGGGCAGCCAGGGCGGAGTCGATGAGTGGCTGGCCAACATCCGTGCTGCCCTGGAGACGGGCGACGACATGCAGATGATGGAGCAGTTCAAGATGGATCTGGTGGAGGACGAGGTATTTGTCTTCACCCCTCGGGGCGACCTCTTCAAACTGCCCATGGGAGCCACGGTGCTCGACTTTGCATACGCCATACACACCAAAGTGGGCAACCGCTGCACCGGAGCCAAAATCGGACACAAGAACGTGAACCTGCGCTACAAACTGCAAAGCGGCGACCAAGTGGAGATTCTGACTGCTAACAACCAAACTCCTAAACAGGACTGGTTGAACATTGTCACCACGGGGCGTGCCCGTTCCAAGATACGCCAGAGTCTGAAAGAGGCTGAGGCCGGACAAACCACGCTGGCCAAGGAACTGCTGGAGCGGAAGATGAAGAACCGCAAGCTCGAATATTCGGAACCCACGCTGATGCACACCATCAAGCGACTGGGGTTCAAGGTCGTCACGGACTTTTATCGCGCCATCGCCGAGGAACGGCTGGACGTGAACCAAGTGCTGGAGGCCTATCTGGCGCAGCAGCGTCACGAACGCGGAGAGGATGCCGTGGAGACACGTTCGGCAGCCAACTTTGTGATGCCGACGGAGGACGACACTGACCGCCACCAGCCGAGCGGCGACGTGCTGGTCATCGACCAGAACCTGAAAGGCATCGACTTCCAGTTGGCCAAGTGCTGCCACCCCATCTACGGCGACGAGGTCTTTGGCTTTGTCGGCAGTCAGGGCGGCATTAAGATTCATCGTGTGGATTGCCCCAACGCCCGCCAGATGCAGGAACGCTCACCGTGGCGCGTGGTGCGTGCCCGCTGGGCATCGAAGCACGGCAGCCAGTACAGCATCACGCTACACATCGTGGGGCAGGACGACATGGGCATTGTGAACAATATCACCTCAGTAATCTCCAAGGAGGAAAAGATGCTCATGCGCTCCATCAGCATCGACAGCCACGACGGGCTCTTCTCCGGTCACCTGACCGTCATGCTGGAGAACACGGACCGACTGAATGTCCTCATACGAAAACTTAAAACCATAAAAGGCGTCAAGAACGTCACTCGCATTTAACTTTATTTATTATCTTTGCACACAAATTAATCTTACGACTCGATGAAACACCTATTTCCGACTCTGACTTTCCTCATCATTACTGGCATCACACTGAGTGCAGAAGAAGTGCAGGTAAAAAAACTACGCATCACACAACCCTATACCTCCGAACGTCCTTTCATGACAGATACTGCCGACGTCAACGGAAAAGCATGGGACTTGAGTAAAAACCTGATGGATAACAGTGTCAGTCCGCTGGCCTGGAAACAGGGCACCGTGACGGAGGACTCTGTGCTGGCGGCACCTGCCACTGATGCTGTACGTCTGGCAGGCTTCACCGTGGAGAACCAGAACTTTGCGAAAGTCAGTGTGAAAGTCAGCGGTCCCAAGGACTTCCAAATCTACATCAACGGCCAGCAGGGAGCCGACCAGAATCTGGTGCCAGGACGCCATGATGTGGTGCTGAAGATTCGCCAGACGGCCAACGAGGCTGACACCTTACGGGTGAGCATCGACTGCCAACAGCACCTAACACTGAACCCCACGGGAAAGGCTCCCTACACACTGAAAACGCTGATGTACGGCGAGCGTATGAACGGTGTCAGCATCAGCGCCGACGGACGTTTCCTCACCCTCGACAAAAGCCTGACCCACACCGACGCCAACAGCGACCGCACCAAATATCTCATCGACCTGAAGACGGGACACCGCAGCATAATATCGGACTTCCGCCAATGGACCAGCAAGGGACACAACTACATCGCCGCACACACGTTGGCGAACATGACCACACAATACGAGACGGTGGATGCCGAAACGAGTGTGCACACGGCATTGTTCAACGACCTCTCCAACCAGTCGGGATGGTTCCTGCCTGGCGAACAGCAGATGCTTGTCTATGACCAGACACAAGGGCCGAAAGAGGACGAAGAGGTGTTCCAGGTGCTCACGCCCGACGACCGTCAGCCAGGGTGGCGCAACCGCTCGAACCTAAAATTACTGGACATTGCCACTGGGCAACTGCGCCAACTGACATTGGGCCAGCACAACGTATCCGGTGTAGTTTCCCCCGACGGTAAGCAAATTTTGTTGCACATTTACGCAAACGACTTCACGAAGCGCCCCTTCACTTTCACGACTGCCGTTGTACTCAACCTACAGACCATGCAAGCCGACACCCTCTACGCACACGATGGGTTCGCCGGCAGTGGACAGTGGAGCCCCGACGGACAGAGCATCGTCTTCCAAGGCAGCCCCGAAGCCTTCGGTGGAATCGGCAACCGTACGCCAGAAGGCATGACGGCGAGCATGATTCAACAGGAGTTGTTCCGCTATGACCTGGCCAGCCACAAGATAACCCCACTGACTGCCGACCTTGACCCGAGCATCGTCAGCTGGCAATGGTCGAAGGCCGACGGCATGATATACGCACTGTGCGAGAACCGCGATAATCAGGACATATTCCGCATCAATCCCCAAACGGCCAAGGCCGAGCGCCTGCCGCTGACGGAACGCTACGTGCTGCGCTTCGATATTGCCGAAGAGCGTCCCCTGCTCACCTACTACGGACAGGGCCATTCTAACAGCGACCGCCTCTACGTCTTCGACCTAAAGAAGAACCGCGAGACACTGGTAGAGGACTTGGATGCCGTGCGCATGAAGGACATCGAGTTGGGTGAGTTCGGCGAATGGAACTTCCGTGCTGAACGGGGAGACACCATCTACGGTCGCTACTATCTCCCCCCCCACTTCGATGCTTCGAAGCAATACCCCATGCTGGTCTATTATTACGGCGGTTGCTCGCCTGTGGGCCGCTACCTCGACAGTTACTATTCGTTCCACGGCTGGGCTGCCATGGGCTATGTGGTTTATGTTATTCAGCCCTCGGGCTGCACGGGCTTCGGACAAGAGTTTGCCGCCCGCCACGTGAATGCCTATGGCGATTATACAGCCGATGACATAATCCAGGGCACCAAGCAGTTCTGTCAGGAGCATCCGTTCGTGAACAAAGAAAAGATTGGCTGCCTGGGTGCCTCCTACGGCGGATTCATGACCATGTACCTGCAAACGCAGACCGACATTTTCGCCGCCGCCATGAGCCACGCCGGCATCAGCGACCCCACCAGCTACTGGGGCTACGGCTACTGGGGCTATTCCTATAGCACCATCTCTGCGGCCAACAGCTACCCTTGGAACAACCGTGAACTCTTCACCGATCATGCTCCGCTCACCCTGGCCGACCGCATCCACACGCCCATCCTCTTCATGCACGGTTCGGACGATACCAACGTGCCCATCAACGAGAGCATTCAGCTCTTTACGGCCCTGAAGATTCTGGGACGCGAAACGGCCTTCGTAACCGTCAAGGGACAGAACCACCATATCCTCGACTACTCGAAGCGCATCAAGTGGCAGAACACCATCTACGCCTGGTTCGAGCGTTGGCTGAAAGACGACCCGACCTGGTGGAACACAATGTATCCAGAGAAGAACCTATGACTAAAGACATCGAACATAAGCTTGCCTTTGACGAAATACGGACACTGCTGAAGGGGCACTGCATCAGCAGGCTCGGGACAGAACGGGTAGATGACATGGCGTTCCTGACCGATGCCACAGAAGTGCGCTTCCGGCTGAGCCTTGTTACCGAGATCAGCCTCATCATCGACACCGAACTACAACTGCCTGGCGAAGACTTCTTCGACATGCGCCTGCCCATGCACCGCATCAAGGTACAGGGAGTCTATCTCGAAGAGCAGGAGATGTGGGAACTGAAACGTTCACTGGACACGCTGCACTTGTGGATAGAGGTCATACGGGCGGAAGAGAGCCCCTACCCTGCCCTAAACCAGTTGGCCGAGGGTGTTTTCACTTTCCATGCCGTGACGAAACGTATTGAGGCCATTCTCGACAAATACGGCCACGTGAAGGATACGGCCAGTCCCGAACTGACACGTATCCGACGCGAACTGAGCCGAACGGAAGGCAGCGTCAGCCGTACCCTGAATGCCATACTGGAGAGTGCCAAAAAGGAAGGACTCATTGACAGTCACGTGATGCCCACCATCCGCGACGGACGCCTAGTCATCCCCGTGGCACCAGCCCTGAAACGTCGCATCCGGGGCATCGTACACGGTGAGAGCGCAACGGGAAAGACCATCTTCGTTGAACCCACTGCCGTTGTAGAGGCCAACAATAACCTGCGTGAGTTAGAGGCTGAGGAGAAGCGCGAAATCATCCGCATCCTGCAATCCTTCACGGACGAGATACGGGTGAATGTGCCTGAATTCCTGCGGGCATACGAGTTCTTGGCCGACATTGAACTGGCACTGGCCAAATATCGCCTTGGGCAACAACTGAACGCCGTCGTCCCACAGGTAACCGACCACCCGCTGATTGACTGGACACTGGCACGCCATCCTTTGCTGGAATTACAACTTCGCCGCCACCAGAAGAAGATTGTCCCACTCGACATCACCCTGACTCCGAAAGAACGCATTCTCATCATCAGTGGCCCCAACGCTGGCGGCAAAAGCGTCTGCCTGAAGACCGTGGGCCTACTACAATACATGCTCCAATGTGCTCTGCCCATCCCCGTAGGCGAGAGCTCACGGATGGGTATCTTCCGCGACATCTTCATCGACATTGGCGACCAGCAGAGCATTAACGACGACCTCTCCACCTACTCGTCGCACCTGATGAACATGAAGCAGATGATGCGTGGCTGCTCCCCGCAGAGTCTGCTCCTCATCGATGAGTTCGGTAGCGGCACTGAGCCTACCATCGGTGGTGCCCTGGCCGAGGCCATGCTCCGCCAGTTCGTGCACAAGGGAGCCTACGGTGTCATCACCACCCATTACCAGAACCTCAAACAATATGCCGACTCACACGAAGGCATTATTAACGGCAGTATGCTCTACGACCGCCAACAGATGCAAGCCCTCTTCCGTCTGGAGATTGGCAATCCCGGCAGTTCCTTTGCCATTGAGATTGCCCGCAAGATAGGCATTCCCGAAGAGGTGATTGCCGACGCGTCGGAGATTGTAGGCCAGGACTACATTAATGCAGATAAGTACCTACTGGACATCGTCCGCGACAAACGTTACTGGGAAGGCAAACGCCAGACCATTCACCAGCGTGAAAAGGACATGGAGCGCACTCTGTCCAAATACGAGGAGGAAATAGCCGAGCTACAGCGCAAGCGCAAGGAAATCATTGCCGATGCCAAGCGCAAAGCGGAGGATATACTGGCACAGAGCAACGCCATGGTGGAAAATACCATACGCGAAATAAAGGAGGCACAGGCCGAACGGGAGCGTACACGAGAAGTGCGTCAGGAACTGGCTGAGTTCCGAGCCCAGCTTTCTGCCGAAGAGCAAGAGCGGGATGCCGCCATCGAACGCAAGATGCAGCAGATCATGGCCCGCAAGCAACGACAAGAAGAGAGAAAAAAGAAGAAAAGTTCCACTCCCCAGTCCCTCTCGGGGGATGGGAGTGGACACGCACTAGACCAAATAATTCAGGGAACGAATGTATCTACTCCCCCCTCTCGGGAAGGACTGGGGGGTGGGGTTGCCCTATCTGCTGGCTCCACTGTCCGCATTAAGGGACAGACAGGCATCGGCACCATCGAAGAAATCAAGGGCAAGAAAGCCATTGTGATGTTCGGTATGATTCGCACCACCATTTCCTTAGACTTGTTGGAACCAGCCAAAGGGGAGAAGAAGCCACAGGCCGCTCCACAGACGAACCAATACATCAGTCGCTCCACTCTGGAACAGATGCACAAAACACAGCTGAACTTCCAACAGGAAATTGACGTACGCGGTATGCGCGGTGATGAAGCCATACAGACCATTACCAGCTACATTGACGATGCCATCCTCGTCGGCAGCGCCCAAGTGCGCATCCTCCACGGTACGGGCAACGGTATCCTGCGCCAGCTCATCCGCCAATACCTGCGCACCGTCCCTCAGGTTCGCAATGCCCACGACGAACACGTGCAGTTCGGAGGAGCCGGCATTACCGTCGTAGAATTCAGGTAGATACTCCCCCGAGTTCAACGACGCATGATTTCACAAAAGGCATCGTAGGAATTGTCGATTCGTGCCAATTGAAAGGGTTCCAGTCGCAACGAAAAGGTTCCCTTCAGTTCGTCCAGCCCGTAATATACCTTCATCAAGCTAGCTAGGTTAAACGAAGGACCGTCGCCACGCTTCATCAGGAAGTGCGCCATGCGGACGAGCAGGGCACGGTCGTGCTCTATGTAGTGCAGCGTACGGAACAGCACGTAGGCTGAAGGCAAGGTCGGGGTACGCATCAGATATGGCAACCGCGGTTCCCCCTCCTCCATCTCCAATTGGCGGAACAGCCATATCACATCTTCCGGACGCCTCATTGCCGGAAGCAGTTTTAACAACGTCTTTTGCACATCCAGCGGATGGTCTTTCACCTGCACCAAGAAAATTTTTGAGCCATTAGAGCGTAGGTGTAGAGAACCAGATGTAAGTCCCTCATATATAGCCTTTAGCATCGTTACAAGAAAAGCCTTTGGCTGTTCTCGGACTAGAGTTATCGCCAAGGCCCATGACTCGTCCTCGGGAAGCACTGGAAAGATGCGTTCCCCCAGAATATATCCCGCTGTTCGAAAGTATGCATTGGAAAGGGTGCATAGATACAAAAAAATCCCCTGCCAGTCATGCTCTGCTGCAAATTTTTGCAGACGTGCATAAATGGCAGGGTTGTAATGTTTGTCGTTTGACATAACTTTGAGCCTCTTGTCGGATTCGAACCAACGACCCCGAGATTACAAATCACGTGCTCTGGCCAACTGAGCTAAAGAGGCGGGTGGGAAAGCTTACCATATCGCGCCGCTACAACCAAGTACCCTTGCTGCGGTCAAGCCCTGGGGGATTCCAAGGGAGCATGCCGTATGGGACTTTCCCATTTTTGCGACTGCAAAGATAGTCATTTACCGTCATATGGCCAAATATTATGATAGTTTTTTTCTTATCTCATACTTTATTTGTATCTTTGCACGCAATTAATAAAAGGAGAATGAGGGAAGGCTACACTATACGACAATACTGCATGGAGCGTGGTACGTTAGTAGGCATTACGACAAGTATGAGCTTTTTAGCATCAATGTATGGGCTGAACAATATCCCAGTGGGACATATAAGCAATTTACTGGCCCTATTAGCTTGGGCTATAGCCATATTCAGCATTCGTCGATGGAGGCTACAGGTGGAGCCAAGCCTCACCTTCGGGCATACATGGCGAATGGTCTTAGGCATCTATTTCTACGCTATATTGCTGACGGCAGCTGTACAATATACTTATTTTGCATTTCTTGACCATGGTCGTCTGGCTATGCAAATGGAGCAACTATTAGCAATACCAGAATATCATCAGATGCTGGAGCAAATGTTTGATTCAGAGGATACCCAAACTATAGTGCAACAAGTGCTGACCGTCTTCCGCATTCCAGCCAAGGCTACAATGCAGATGTTATGGATGAATACGCTTCTAGCCTTCATTCTTACGATACCCACAACGTTACTAGGACTGATTGGCAAAAAGACAATGCACAATAAATGAAATAATTAGCCTTATTTAGTAAAGCCACAATATGGATATTTCTGTCATTATCCCCTTGTTTAATGAGGAAGAGTCGCTGCCCGAATTGCAAGCCTGGATTCAGCGCGTAATGCTGGCCAACGGGTTTTCGTACGAAATCATCTTCGTAAATGACGGCAGCACCGACCGCTCATGGCAAGTCATTGAACAGTTGCAAAGCGAGCATCCCGAGGTGAAGGGCATTAAGTTCCGCCGCAATTACGGCAAGAGCCCAGCCCTCTATTGCGGATTTGAACGAGCCGAAGGCGATGTCGTCATCACCATGGATGCCGACCTTCAAGACTCGCCCGACGAGATTCCCGAACTTCGCCGTATGATTGTGGAGGACGGCTACGACCTGGTGAGCGGCTACAAGATGAACCGCCGGAAGGGTGACCCCCTGTCGAAGACCATCCCCACGAAACTCTTCAACGCTACGGCCCGTATGGTGAGTGGCATACATAATCTTCACGACTTCAACTGCGGACTGAAAGCCTACCGCCGTGATGTCGTGAAGAACATTGAGGTCTATGGTGAGATGCACCGCTACATCCCCTATCTGGCCAAGAACGCAGGCTTTGCAAAAATTGGCGAAAAGCCCGTGCACCATCAGGCCCGAAAGTTCGGCAAGTCGAAGTTCATGGGCTGGAACCGCTTCGTCAATGGTTATCTCGACCTGCTTAGTTTGTGGTTCCTTGACAGCTTCGGGCTGAAGCCCATGCACGTTTTCGGCTTCATCGGCACGCTCATGTTTATGCTGGGCTTCGTGGCCGCAGCCGCTGTCGGTGCCAACAAGGTATATTGTCTGATGCATGGCGTACCGGCACGTCTGGTCACCGACAATCCCTATTTCTATATTGCACTGACAATGATGATATTGGGCACACAGTTGTTCGTGGCCGGTTTCCTGGGCGAACTGGTCAGCCGCAACTCAAGCGAGCGTAACAAATACCATATCGAGAAGGAAATCTGATGCGTAAGGCATTTGGCATATTCGTGACAGGGCTCCTTATGCTTGCCATTGGAGCCTGTGAGAGCATTGACTGCACGCTGAACAACGTGGTCATGCTGAACGTCGGGTTCTACGACTCACAGACGGGTAACAGCTATGCCTTCACCGACACACTGACCGTCACAGCCCAAGGCACAGACTCCGTGCTCTATAACCGGGGCATACGGCAGACGGCCATCACTCTGCCCATGAGCTACTGGCAGGAAGCCGACACGCTCACCTTCAGTTTCTATAAATGGGAGTACGATCTCTCCTACGATGTCGTACTGCGCGTCCAAAAGACGAACTTCCAGCATTTCGAGTCGCCCGA
This sequence comes from Bacteroidaceae bacterium, assembly GCA_017464345.1. Taxonomy (GTDB): domain Bacteria; phylum Bacteroidota; class Bacteroidia; order Bacteroidales; family Bacteroidaceae; genus Physcousia. The sequence continues at coordinate 24,812 of JAFUAH010000027.1, read as the reverse complement.
CTGCCCCACCACCATGTTCCACACACTAACGGCCATCGACTACGACGATGCCGACAGCTACGTCGATTCCATTGTCATTGCCAACACCGCGGTAAACTATGCTTCACTGGAGAATATCAAGATATATCTGCATACTGACGATTAGTCTCGTCGCCCTGCCTCTCCTAGCCAAGGACAATAAAGAGGTGATACCCAAGGCTCCACTTTTCTGCGGCGTGGCCGTTCAAGCAGACCTTGCAGGACCCGTGATGAAGGCTGTCGGCAGCAAATTCGACCAAATAGAGGTGGGTGCACGCCTGAACTTCCGTGATCATTTCTTCCCCCTCTGCGAACTGGGCATTGGCGAGAGCGACCGCGAAGGGCGCGAGAACAACAATACGTTTCACACCCGAGCACCCTATTTCCGCATAGGCATGGACTATAACCTCAACAAGAAACACAATGGCAATCGTCTGATGGCTGGCGTGCGCTATGGTTTTTCCTCCTTTAAGTATGACTTCGCCGACCCCGACTTCACCGACGCAGTGTGGGGCGGAAGCAGTGGCTTCGACATGCAAGACCTCAAGGGCCGTATGCAATGGCTGGAGTTTTCGGTCGGTTGCGAGACCAAACTCTGGTCGTTTATCCGCCTCGGCTGGAACCTGCGCTTCAAGGCTCGCCTCCACCAGTCGGTCAGCAGTTACGGCGCACCCTACTACACACCGGGCTTCGGCAAGAATGGCAGCAGCACCTTCGGCGGAACAATAAATCTGATATTCGACGTAGGTCGAACCAGCAAGAAACTGAATGCAAAGCAACATGGACTCCTTGAAAGATAACCCACAACAGGCCAACGGCAGGCAACGAGGCGGATGGTGGAAAGTTCCCTTCCTCCTCTTTCTGATTGTCGCCACGGCGTTCATTATCGGGCGCAACCGTCCCCATCCCCCTTCCTTCCAGCACGATGAAGGAACAATCTTCGGCACCGTTTGGCACGCCACGTACCAATCGGACATGGTGCTACACAGCGAGATTATGGCCGAACTCCAACGTGTCGATGCATCGCTCTCGATGTTCAACCCCCATTCTACCCTAAGCCAGATTAACGCCGGCACGAGCGACGAGACCGACAGTCTGCTGCGCATCGTGCTCATCCAGAGCCAACAAATCAGCCAGGCCACCGACGGATGCTTCGACGTGACCGTGGCGCCGCTGGTCAATGCCTGGGGCTTTGGGTTCAAGAACGGCGCATTGCCCGACTCTGCCCAGGTAGATTCGCTATTGCAATACGTGGGCTGGCAGGGCATCAGCCTAGACAACACCCGGCTGGTAAAGGGCGACCCACACATGGTCATCGACTTCAGCGCTATAGCCAAGGGCTTCGGTGTAGATCAGGTGGCCAGTCTCTTCCGCCGTCGTGGCATACAGAACTATATGATAGAAATTGGCGGAGAGATCATCGTCGGCGGCCACAATCCCAAGGGAGATAAATGGAACATCGGTGTGAATAAGCCCGTCGAGGACTCCACTAGCACCAACCAAGAACTACAGACCATCCTTCATCTCACCGACTGCGCCATGGCCACAAGCGGCAACTACCGCAAATACTACATCAGCCGTGACGGACGCAAGCTGGCACACACCATCGACCCGCATACGGGCTATCCCGTCCAGCACAGCATACTATCCAGTACCGTTCTTGCCCCGACCTGTTCCATGGCCGATGCCTTCGCCACGTCGTTCATGGTCATGGGACTGGACAAGGCCCGCAAGGTGCTGGCACGACATCCCGAACTGCAAGCCTACTTCATCTACAGCGACGAGCATGGCGACATGCAGACCTGGCAGACCGACAACCTCCCTAAATAAATGGAAGATATCATGGATAAAGAAAATATGAATAGTAATATATCTGCTAACCCCTTTCTAAACAAGACCTTTGGCACTCCGTACGAGACCGTGCCATTCGACAAGATACGCTTCGAGCACTACGAAGAGGCCATGATGGAGGGCATGAAGCGCGACGACGCCGACATCGAGCGCATCACCTCCAACCCAGAACTACCGACCTTCGAGAACACCATCATACCGAAGGGCGATCGCACGCTAACACGTGTATCCAACGTCTTCTTCAACCTTATCAGTGCCGACACCAACGACGAGATGGATGCCCTGGCACAAAAGATGTCGCCCATCCTGACGGAACACAGCAACAAGATAATGTTCAATGAGGCCCTGTGGCAGCGCGTGCAGGCCATCCATGCCGACCACCGTCCCTTAGAGCCCGAGGAACAGACGCTGCTGGACAACATGTACCAGTCATTCGTACGGCACGGCGCGCTGCTGTCACCAGAGGAGAAGGAGGAGTTTATGCGCTTGCAGATGGAACTATCGCAAGTGACGCTGCAATACCAGCAGAACGTACTGAAGGACACCAATGCCTTCCAGTTGCTGCTGACCGAAGAGACGCAACTCTGTGGTCTGCCCGACAGCCAGCGCGAGGCAGCAGCTCTGGCCGCACGCGAACAAGGTAAGGAGGGCTGGCTCTTCACCCTCCACGCTCCCAGCTACGGGCCGTTCATGATGTACGCCGACGACCGGGAGCTGCGCCGCCAGATGTACATGGCCCACATGACCATCTGTACCCACGACAACGAGAATAACAACCTACCACTGGTACCGCGCATCGTAAATCTGCGCCGCCAGCTGGCCAACATCCTCGGCTATAAGACCTTTGCCGACTTCATCCTCGTAAAGCGCTGTGCCGAGAACATACAGAACGTGGAACGACTGCTCCGCGAACTACTGGAAGCCTACATGCCTGCGGCACGCCGCGAGATGGAGGAGGTGACGGCCCTGGCCCGCGAGACCGAAGGCCCAGACTACGAACTCAAGCCCTGGGACTTCTCGTACTATAGCCACAAACTGCGCATGTTACGTTACAATATCGACAGCGAGATGCTGCGCCCCTACTTCGAACTGTCGCAGGTAAAACAGGGTATCTTCGGACTGGCGACACGCCTCTACGGCATCACCTTCCACAAGCGCACGGACATAGCCGTCTATCACCCTGACGTGGAGGCTTGGGAAGTGCAGGACGAAGACGGCAGTTATCTGGGCATCTTATACACCGATTTCCACCCACGTGCTTCGAAGCAAAGCGGCGCGTGGATGACCACCTACAAGGAACAATGGATTGACGAGGACGACGGCAGCGAGAGCCGTCCCCACGCCTCCGTGACGATGAACTTCACAAAGCCCACAGATACGAAGCCAGCCCTGCTGACACTGGGTGAGGTGGAGACTTTCCTACACGAGTTCGGGCACTCGCTCCACGCCCTATTCTCGAAGGTGCGCTTCGAAAGTCTCTCGTGCACGAACGTCTATTGGGACTTCGTGGAACTGCCAAGCCAGTTCATGGAGAACTACGTCACCGAACCCGAGTTCCTGAACACCTTTGCCCGCCACTACGAAACCGGCGAATCGATGCCGCAGGAACTGATAGACCGTATCATCCGCAGCAAGAACTTCATGTGCGGCTATGCTTGCGTACGACAAGTCAGTCTGGGACTGCTGGACTTGGCCTACTACACTCTGGAACAGGACTTCGATGCCGATGTCCTGGCCTTTGAGCAGGAGGCGTGGAAAGACGCCCAGTTGATGCGGCCCGTCGAGGGCACCTGCATGAGCGTACAGTTCAGCCACATCATGAGCGGTGGCTATGCCGCAGGCTACTACAGTTACAAATGGGCGGAAGTGCTTGATGCCGATGCCTTTGCCGTTTTCAAGGAGCACGGCATCTTCGACCGCGAAACGGCCAACCGCTTCCGTAATGAGGTTCTGTCCCGTGGTGCGACCGAAGCTCCCATGACGCTCTACCGTCGCTTCCGCGGACAGGAGCCCACCATCGATGCCCTACTCAAGAGAAATGGAATCAAACATGGATAAGAAGCAAAAAGAACTGGATCTGCGCTACTTGCGCATGGCAAGCATCTGGGCTGAGAACAGCTACTGCAAGCGCCGCCAGGTCGGCGCCCTCATCGTCAAGGATAAGATGATTATCAGCGACGGCTACAACGGCACGCCCTCTGGCTTCGAGAACGTCTGCGAGGACGAAAACAACTTGACAAAGCCCTACGTGCTCCATGCCGAGGCCAATGCCATCACCAAGATAGCCCGTTCGGGCAACAACAGCGACGGGGCCACGCTCTACGTCACCGACTCGCCCTGTATCGAGTGCTCGAAGCTCATCATTCAGGCTGGCATCAAGCGCGTCATCTATTCCCGTTCCTACCGGCTCACCGATGGCATCGACCTCTTGCGCCGCGCGGGAATTGAGGTTGTTCTTTTGAAGATTGAAGATTAAGCTGTGAAGATTGCGTATTGAAGATTGAATAGTGAACGTTATGAACAATAAATCACGTCTTACCCCGTTACTTATAGCCTTGAGCCTCATCGCCGGCATACTCATTGGCACTTTCTATGCCAACCACTTCTCGGGCAACCGACTGAGCATCATCAACACGGGTAGCAACAAGATTAACTATCTCTTACAGATGGTTGATAACCAGTACGTCGATACCGTCGATATGAACTCGCTCGTCGAACAGGCTATGCCGAAGATACTCTCCGAGCTCGACCCGCACTCGTCGTACATCCCGGCCAATGATGCCGAGGAAGCGAGCGAAGACCTAAAAGGCAGTTTCTCGGGCATCGGCATCAGTTTCACCATGCCCAACGACAGCGTCTGCGTGAGTATGCCCATCAAAGGCGGGCCGGCCGAGCGCGTCGGCATTATGGCCGGCGACCGCATCGTCAAGGCCGATACCATCAACCTCGTAGGCATCGACCAGATGGACGTGAAGAAGTACCTGAAGGGGCCGAAGGGTACCACCGTCCGTCTGGAAGTTGTGCGCCGTGGCCGTCTGAATCCTCTCTACTTCACGGTGGTTCGTGGCGACATTCCCGTCAAGAGCATCGATGCAGCCTATCTCATTGACAAGCAGACGGGCTATATCCGTGTAAAGAGTTTCGGCGAACAGACGTACGCCGAGTTTATGATAGCCCTGGCCGAGCTGAGCGTAGAGGGCATGGAGAGCCTGATTATCGACCTGCGCGGCAACCGTGGCGGCTACATGGATGTTCCCATCGAACTGGCCAACGAATTCCTGTCCAAGGGACAGCTGATTGTATATAAGGAAGGGCGTAAGTCGCCGCGCGAGGACTTCCGCTGCGACGGGCACGGCAGTTTCCAGCGTATGCCTCTGGTCGTGCTTATAGACGAGGGCTCGGCCTCCAGTAGCGAGATATTTGCCGGAGCCATACAGGACAACGACCGTGGCATGGTGGTCGGTCGCCGCTCCTTCGGCAAGGGACTGGTACAGCAACCCATGGAATTCAAGGATGGTAGCGTGGTGCGCCTGACAGTGGCACGCTACTACACACCTTCGGGACGCTGTATCCAGAAGCCGTATGAGCCCGGTCACGGCGAAGACTACGAGAACGAACTCATCGAACGCTACGAGCGTGGCGAATATTTCATCGAAGACAGCATCCGCCAGACCGGCGATGCCTACAAGACCCGCATCGGGCGCACCGTCTATGGAGGGGGCGGCATCACGCCAGACATCTTCGTTCCCGAGGACACCAGTTACGTGACCTCCTACTTCCGGGAGGCCGTCTATGAGGGACACATCCGGCAATTCGCCTTCGACTATTGCGACGAGAACCGCAGCGAACTCAATAAGTGCGGCACCTTGGAAGAACTGAAAGCCTACCTTGCCAAACAGGGCCTGCTGGAGAAATTCGCCGCATACGCCGAGAAGCAAGGCCTGCGCCGCCGTAACCTGATGCTGTACCGCAGTCGCCAACTCTTCGAGCGCGCCATCTACGGCAACATCATCTACGACATACGCGATGCGGAGGACTACATCCGCTTCCTTAACGAGGACGACAAGACCGTTAAGCGTGCACTGGAATTGACAGCGAACGGCGAAACTTATCCAAAAAAGTAACCGCCGACACTAATATACAAACTACAAATATGCAATTCGTGGCTAAGCGTGCTTAGCTCCGACTAATTTGTTGTCCCGTACGGCTCAGGGACATTTCCACGAAACGGGCACGCGAGTTGGACTGGTTCTGTGTCAGTATCTGACGGATGCGCAGGGCGGCATCGGGGTCCTTGGCCACCATGTAGAGGAAACCGCCGCCACCGGCTCCGGGCAACTTCAGGCCCAAGCAGAGGTCTTCCACCTGACGCACAATCTGCTCCACTGCCGGGGGATTGGTGCCATTGTCCAGAGCCTTGTTCTGCTCCCACGTCTTAGCTATGAGATGCCCCATACGCTGGAAGTTGCCCTGCTGAATGGTGTCGTAGAGGTCGAGGGCATGTTGCTTCATCTCGTCGAGCAAGGCCAGTCGCTGCGTTTCGGACAGGAACATCCCCCGCACGATTTCGGCCAGTATCTCCTTGGCCGTGCGCGTGATGCCAGTGTAGTATAGCAGATGACAGGGCAAGTACTGCGGGTCGGTGAATAGGGTGTCGGGCAACCAGCGCACTTGTGGTGTCTGCTCGAATCCCGGCCGGGTCTGCAAGAGTTTGACACCGTGCAGCACACCACCGTACTGATCCTGCCAGCCGCCGCCCGTCGTAAGCAACTGCTCCAGAACGAGCGTCCGGTTACAAATCTCGGCCTTGTCCCAAGCCAGCCCACAGAAGTCACTGACGGCTCCCAGTACCGTGGCAGCCAAGATGCTGCTAGTGCCCAAGCCGCTACCGGCCGGAATGGCACTGAGCAGGGTAAGCTCGATGCCGCAGCCGAAGTCACGCAACTGGGCTTCCAGTGTGGGATAGGCTACCGACGAGAAGCGTGGCAGGAAACCTGCCAAACACAGGGCGGCCTTGGGTATGGAGAAGGGACTTCCGATACGGACGAAGTCCTGCAACTCCTCGTAAGTGCGTACCTCCTCGGTTGCCCCGAGGTCGATGCTGCGCAGGATAATTTTCGGTTCGCGACAAGGTTTTATATAGGTCTGCAATGGCGGCTGCCCGTTCAGTTCTATGGCCAGGTTTACCACGTTTCCTCCGTGCGTCAGGCAATGAGGTGGCGTGTCCGTCCATCCGCCCGCTATGTCGATGCGTACGGGACTACGTCCCCAGACAATCTGGTCGCTATAGACATCGAGCCGGGGCGACTGCCGATGAGCCAGCACATGCTCCGTCAGTCCCTCGCGCAGGAGGGCAAAGGCACGTGCCTCCTGCGCGTTGCCGTCCTCACCCCGCAGGCGCAACAACTGGCTGCGGAACATGGCATCGCCCATGCGCTTCAGCAGGGGCTCATCATCGCTCAGAGGTGCGGGCATGGGCACGCCCAGGGCGTGGAATTCACGCGCCATGGCATCGAGGTTGGTCTGGTAGAAGACGCTCCTCCGATGGTTGCGAGCCAGTTCGGGCAAGACTTCGCGCCGTAGTTCCAGCCGCTGGGCATGGAGACGTTGCAGATTGGCACGCTCGCTCAGTTCGTCGGCGGACAGGCGTGGCAGCTCCAGCCACTGGCGACGGATGTCCGTCGAGGGTTGCTCACTTATCATCCAGTCCAGCATCCGTCCCAGCAGGGCGATGTCCTCAGAGACCGGGAAGAGGGGGACTAGCTGGATATCGAGCGTCGCGGCCCATTCCTCATCCTGCAGACGTCGGTTCTCCAACCAACGATGGGCCGGACGGCCAAGGTAGGTAGTCTGCCCGTCGGTCATCAGACCACGGAAACTATCGTCGAAGCCGTAAGGTCGCAGGGCATAAGCCTGCTCGCCCACCGGCACAACATCCACACATACGCCCTCGGGCAAAGCCAATTGCCAGTCGTTGAGGGGCACGCCCGTAATGATATGGTTCTGGGCCAGTTGCCAGTGAGGGCCGACCCAGGCGTTTTCAATCCACGTGTTCGGGTTCTCGGCAGTCAGAGCCACCTCACAATGGGCATTCTGTATGAAGATGGAAGGTTTCGGCTTCACGCGCAGGTGCATGATTTCACGCTGGTCGCACACCAGGCTCTGTACGGCCTGCGTGCTACTGAGCAGTTCGCGGCTGGTACCGTAGTGGTAGAATTCGCCGTCAGGCAAGGGCAGGATGGCCACCGTCAGTCTGCCCAGCGTGGGGTCTGGTTTCGTAGGATGGTTGCCCAGTGCCTGGCCGAAGTCACTATACAAGTCGTAATTACAAATACCTTCGCCCGTCGTGCTACGCTGTATCAGGTGCTCTACGGCCCTGTCGCTCAGGAGCCAGATGCCCACGTCCATCATGCAGAAGTGGGTGTGCATGAGCCGGCCCAGCGTCTCCACCGAGGGCTTTTGCAGCATGAAGTCAAGCTGTTCGGGCGACTCTCGCCGCGACAGGAAGACACCGTGGTTCTTGGCCAGCGTGGGCTCCACCCAGAGACCGTAACAAACGACGTCGGCATCGGGAATCTCCTGTAGCTGGCCTGCACGGATGAGCACATCGCCGGAAGCCACCAATGTATGCAGCCCGGCAGGAGCCGCCTTCATGATGCGCTCGTAGAGGGGCAACTGCAGTTGCAGCAAGTCCTGCGAGAGTCGTTGCCCACGGGCCCATCGGAAGACGGGTATTGGCGTGAGCACCTTTCCACTGGGCGCATAGCCTGGTAGGCGACGGCTCTGGCCGCCGGCATGGAGGAGGATGCGCTTCTCTCGTGCGAGCCAGTCCATGAAGCCCGGATATTCGTCGCCGGAGGCGGCTGCCGTCTCGGTCTGCCAACATTGGCGCAGGAGCCAATGGGTGCCCCCACCCGACCCTACGCGATAGCCTATGGGGTCGCTGATGCAGAAGAACTCGTCCGGGGAAACGCCCTCAATCGCATGGAAGGAGGAGACAAGGTTGGGCGGCAGGGAAAGGAGCTTCTTCATCGTTCAACGCTCGGCCCGCATGGGATTATTCAGGAAGTCGGCGTAGGCCAGACGGATGCCGTCCTCCAACTCGGTCTTGTAGGTCCAGCCCAGGCGGGTGGCCTTGCTCACATCGAGCAGTTTGCGCGGTGTGCCGTTAGGTTTCGTAGTATCCCAGAGGATTTCGCCCTCGTAGCCAACAACCTTGGCCACGAGCTGGGTCAGCTGACGTATACTGAGTTCCTTGCCCGTGCCGGCGTTTACGGTCTCGTTGCCGCTGTAGTTGTTCATCAGGAAGACGCAGAGGTTGGCCAGATCATCGACATAGAGGAACTCGCGGAGTGCACTGCCGTCGCCCCAGCAGGTGACGGTGGGAGCGCCGCTCTCCTTGGCCTCGTGGAAACGGCGTATCAGTGCCGGTAGCACGTGGCTGTGGGTGGGATGGTAGTTGTCGTTGGGGCCATAGAGGTTGGTGGGCATGACGGAAATGTAGTCTGTGCCGTACTGGCGGTTCAGGAACTCGCAGTACTTCAGTCCGCTTATCTTAGCCAGTGCATAGGCCTCGTTGGTCTTCTCCAGTTCACTGGTCAGCAGGCAACTCTCGGGCATGGGCTGGGGAGCCATGCGCGGGTAAATACAGGAGGAGCCTAGGAACTCCAGTTTCTTGCAGCCATTCTTCCAGGCGGCATGGATGACGTTCATTTCCAATATCATGTTGTCGTACATGAAGTCGGCCAGTGCGCTCTGGTTGGCCTCGATGCCACCGACCTTGGCGGCAGCCAGAAAGACGTATTCAGGGCGTTCCTGTGCGAAGAACTCTTCGACCTCAGTCTGCCGGCAGAGGTCGAGTTCGCGGTGTGTGCGCGTAATGGTGTTGTGGTAGCCTTGACGCTCCAGTTCACGCACGATGGCCGAACCCACCATGCCCCGGTGTCCGGCCACATATATCTTTGCATTCTTTTCCATTAAATCAGTAAATGATAAATATCCTCATGGGTTATGGGCTATTTATTGTCCTAACGATTATTCACTTCACCACGCCCTTCTCCAGGTACTCGGCCAGGTTCATGCGGACATGACTGGCGGCGCTGTCGCCGGCCACCTTCTTCATGTCGTGCTGCACCATGATGGAGACCAGTTGCTCGAAGGAGGTCTTACCAGGGTTCCAGCCCAGCTTGGTCTTGGCCTTGGTGGGGTCGCCCCAAAGGTTCACGACGTCCGTAGGACGGTAGAAGTCGGGACTCACCTCCACAAGCACGCGACCGGTGCCCTTCTCTATGCCCTTCTCCTCGGCGCCTTCGCCCTGGAACTCCAGTTCGATGCCCACCTCCCGGAAGGCCAGGTAGCAGAACTCGCGCACCGAGTGCTGCACGCCGGTGGCAATGACGAAGTCCTCGGCCTGCTTCTGCTGCAGGATGAGCCACATGCACTCCACATAGTCCTTGGCATAGCCCCAGTCGCGCAGGCTGCTGAGGTTGCCCAGATAGAGGCGCTCTTGCTTGCCCTGTGCGATGCGAGCTGCAGCGAGGGTTATCTTGCGGGTGACGAAGGTCTCGCCACGGCGCTCCGACTCGTGGTTGAAGAGTATGCCGGAACAGCAGTACATGCCGTAGGCCTCGCGGTACTCCTTCACTATCCAGTAGCCGTAGAGCTTGGCCACGGCATAGGGGCTGTAGGGATGGAAGGGGGTGCTCTCGTTCTGGGGCACCTCTTCCACCTTACCGTAGAGCTCCGACGTACTGGCCTGGTAGATGCGACACGTCTGCTCCAGATGGTTGGTGCGCACGGCCTCCAGGATGCGCAGGACACCGACGGCATCTACATTGGCCGTGTATTCCGGTGCATCGAAGCTGACCTGTACGTGGCTCTGGGCCGCCAAGTTGTAAATCTCCGTCGGACGGACGGTCCCCACCAGCTTGACGAGCGACATCGAGTCGTTCATGTCGGCATAGTGGAGGTGGAAGTTGGGCGTTCCCTCCAGATGGGCGATGCGCTCACGGAAATCCACCGAACTGCGACGTATCAGTCCGTGAACCTCGTAACCCTTCTCCAACAGGAATTCACTTAGGTACGAGCCATCCTGACCCGTCACACCCGTTATCAGTGCTATATTCTTGTTCATCGTTCTTCACTGTATTTTTTGATGTCTTGCTCGTGCTCCAAAGGGCAGATAAGCAGCACGTCGTCCTTCTCGGCCACGATGTAGCCGTCCAATCCCTCTACGACCACGCGATGCTCGTCGGTGGCATGGACAATGCAATTCCGGCAACCGTAGACCTCCACACGGGGGCCTATCAGGGCATTGCCAGCCTGGTCGCGCTCCGAGTTCTCGCGCAACGAGCCCCAAGTGCCGAGGTCGCTCCAGCCGAAACTGGCGGGGAAACAGAAGATTTCTTCGGCATGCTCCATGATGGCGTAATCTACCGATATGCTCTCGCACTGAGGGTACCATTCGTTGATGAGGGCCTGTTCCTTCGATTTACCATAATATGGCAACAGACGTTCAAAGATGTTGGATATCCCTGGTGCATAAATGCGGAATGCGCTAATTATAGTATTAACATTCCAAACAAAAATGCCTGCATTCCAAAAGAAATTATTTTGCTTGATGTACTCTCGGGCAGTACCTACATCCGGTTTTTCACGAAAGCGATCTACACGGTAGAGTTCACGATTACGTACACTGGCTGTCGAGAGATCTGCCTGAATATATCCGTAGCCCGTCTCAGGCCGTGTGGGTTTCATACCCAAAGTGATGATGGCATCAGTTTCGTTGGCAAACTTAAGACTGGAAATGATAACACGACGAAACTCTTCTGTATCAAGTACAACGTGGTCGCTGGGCGACACCACAATATTTGCATGGGGATTAGTGGCTTTTATGCGCCAGCTCACATAGGCCACACAAGGAGCTGTATTGCGACGACAGGGTTCTTGCAAGATATTACACTCAGGCACTTCTGGCAATTGCTCGTGCACTATCGCAGCATATGCCGCTGAAGTCACAACCCATACATTTTCGATAGGCAATATACCCCTGAAACGATCCAAGGTCAGTTGTATCAACGTTCGTCCAGTACCCAGCACATCCACAAATTGTTTGGGACGTTCCTGCGTACTCATAGGCCAGAAACGGCTGCCGATACCGCCCGCCATTATCACAAGATGATTGTCACTTTTCTGCATGTTCTTTCCATATTCGCTTACAAAGATACGAATAAATTGGCAATAATCAATTGTCAATTGTCAATTATTGTATAACTTTGCATTCACGAAGCAGAATAATATGGAAAACATTCAGCCTACGAAAGTAAAGATTGGACTCATCGGCCTGGGACAACGTGGCACGGCCACCCTCCGACGATATGCCTGCATACCAGATGCCGAAATTATAGCCTTGGCCGACCTCTCAGCCGATGCGCTCCGACAGGGACAGGCATTGTTGGAACAGGGTGGGCAGCATAACATAGCCCTCTTTCAAGGTGAAAGCCAGTGGCGCTTGCTGTGCCAGAATACGCAAATAGATATTGTATACATCTGTACAGACTGGGGCAGCCACGCCCGCATGGCCGTCTATGCCATGCAGCAGGGTAAGCACGTGGCATTGGAAGTGCCAGCTGCTATGACAGTACAGGAATGCTGGCAACTCGTGCTTACGTCCCGAGAGACGGGACGTTACTGTACAATGCTCGAGAATTGTTGCTACGACACTTTCCACTTGGGCATAATGGAAATGAACAGGAAGGGGCTATTTGGTGAAATCAGCCACTGCGAGGGAGCCTATATCCACGATTTGCGTACAGACCAAGGGTGGATGTCATACACAGTCCGTGACCATCTAGGAAACCCATATCCGACTCATGGACTGGGTCCCGTATGCCAGCTGATGGACATTGGAAGTTCCGATCATCTTCGATCGCTCGTCAGTATGAGTGCTCCAGGACACATCAATAATACTCTCATTAAGACAGAACGCGGCCGAACCATTTTGTTGCAGTTTGATGAACGTACTCCACGTCCTTACAATCGTCTGCAAACACTATGTGGTACACTGGGTTTCGCACAAAAATACCCACTTCCCACTCTGCAGTTCGACGGACAACCACCTATTACAGGTGCCGAAGCTGAAGCCAAGATAGAAAGTCACTGGAGCAGCGAAATGCGCCAGCTCATCACAGAAGGCCGCCACCTTGGAGTGGAGAACCTAATGAACTACGTCATGGATCGCCGTCTCGTCCACGCTCTACGCCACGGAATAGCCCCCGACATCACCGTTTGTGACGCAGCGCTATGGTCGTGTGTCACGGAATTGTCAGCCCTCAGTGCATCTGCAGGCAGCAAGCCCATAGAAATACCAGATTTTACGAAGAACCCTTAATTGTACCAGACTGAGGATTCTCCACCACTCTGAGTAGCATAGAGTTCGTTATTGTCACAGTTGTAAACATTGTCCAGCTCGTAAGCCTCATCATAGGCAAAAACCGTTTTGTTCATAACAATCCTCCTTTGGTTAATGGGTTAATAATAGTGTTTCTCGGGGACAATAATACGCATTTTTTTTGAAACAAGCAAATTCCGACCCATTTTTTCATAAAAAAGCGTATAATGGTTAGATTTTTCTAAATAAAGAAAAAGGGAACTATGTCGTGCGACATAGTTCCCTTTTTCTCTGTCTGATGTGTGCGTTGTCGAGGTCAGGCCTCAGGCAGTACGCTGACAGTGCTACGGTCGCGACGACCTTTCTTGAAGCATACAATGCCATCAGTCAAGGCATATAGGGTATTGTCCTTTCCCTCTGCCACGTTCTGGCCAGCATAGTGACGATTACCACGCTGACGAACGATGATATTGCCTGCAATGCACTTCTCACCACCAAAAATCTTAACGCCTAATCTTTGGGCTGCACTTTCGCGGCCGTTCTTAGAACTACCAACACCTTTTTTATGTGCCATAATTTGTTCTCCTTCCTAAATTAATTGTTAAGCAATAACTTCTTTGATAGTCAACTCCGTGAACTGCTGACGATGGCCATTCAGCTTACGATATCCCTTGCGACGCTTCTTATGGAAGACGAGCACTTTGTCACCCTTCACCAGGGGAGTAACTACCTCGGCTACAACCTTGGCGCCCTCAATCTCGGGAGCACCTACGGTGATGGCACCGTCGTTGTCTACCAACAACACTCTCTCAAACTCAACAGTCTGACCGGCTTCCGCCCCCACAATGTGGTGTACGAAAAGTTTTTTTCCGGCTTCCGTGCGGAACTGCTGACCGTTAATCTCTACGATTGCGTACATTTTTTATTTGTTTATTTTTAACGGGTTTCACCGTGAGGCGGAGCCATTCGTGACCCACTTATCTAAGCCTCTGCGGCATAAATCGGGCACAAAGGTACGATTTTCTTTTCATACTTCAAAATTATTTCCTGCCATTTTCAAGATAAGTACATCAAAATTGATAAAAATTGATAAAAACATATTCGTTTCCTTCATTATGAATTAAATAAGGGGAGACTGTGCCGCCCTATCGACATAGTCTCCCCTATCCTACAGCAGACAGATACGGTCAATCGTAATAGTAATGGTCGTAATCGTATTCGTCTTCCCAAATGTCCCAATCCTTGTCGGACTTGGCATCGCCCTCATCATCTTCATTGATGTCATCGCTTTCCGTTACCGATTCTGCGCCCTCGATGCTATGGGCGAGGAACTGTACGAGGAGCAACGGAGTTTCCGTCGTTGTGGGTTGCAAATATATCTTTTTCATGTGTCTTTATGCTTTATCGTGTAATTACTACTATTACTTCACTACAATCTTCTGACCATTCACCACATACACGCCACGAACAGGCTTCTGTACACGCTGGCCGGAAAGGTTATAGACAACACGTTCCGTAGTCTCGTCCCCTACCGACTGGATACCCGTTTCCAGGTCGCCGCTGAAGAGTTCGATACCCTTTACGTTGGCTCCAGCCTCAGGAACATCGGTCAAATCGATATAGGCCTTGTTGACACCCGAATACACGTAATTTTCGGCATCTACATAGTAGAGTTTACCATTCTTCAACATATACATGCCTTTGGGAATGTACTGCTTGGCGTAGGTTCCTGTCAGACCCGTGCCGCTAACATCTGCGGGAATCTCTTCATCAGCCTCACTACCGCTGTAGGCTGCAACCAGTTTTGTTGCCTCTTCGTCGGCCTGGAACAGATAGGCAGCACCGCCCACCAGTTCCGTCACTTCTTCCAGCGTGACAGACTTCAGTTTTTCGCCATTCATCGTCTTGGCGGCAATCTGGTAGAAGTTCACACCACAGAAATCATCGGCAGCCACATCATAGGGCAGGCAGATGGTACCAAAGTTGCCACCCGTCACCTCACGGGTGTAACCGTCAGCAAAGGTGTAGGCCGTAGTGTAACCAGAGTAGTCCGAACTATTGACATTAGATGTTGCATAATTCTTAAATCCATTTGCACTTTCACGATAGAGAATAGTTCTATTAGCACCTGTATTCCATGTGGAATTTGTATTATCTACAGTCCAGTCAGACTCGCTTGTCGTAAGGTTTTTTCCTGAAAAACCTACATATGTGCATTCGTCCTTATTAAGAATAGTTGCCATACCATCAGTTTCAGTAACTAACCATGAAACAGCATCTGTCTGACCGTTAATTACCTTATGATTAACAATATTCACGACTGTTGCGCTAAAGGTATTACTGCTAAACGTAGAATTTAATGCATAGAACTTACCATCATACTCTGCCACCAAAGCAACGTATGTCTTGGGAGCTTTTACGGTGACCTCAAAGGCTTTCTCTACATTATTATAAATGTCTTCGTCAAGGACTTCAACGCGAACGGTTACAGTCACCTTGCCTGCGGCCTTGGCTTCATAGGTTGTTCCAGCAACTTCCAGAATATCAGAATCACTACTGCTCCAACTGATTTCGTAGTCATCATCCTCTACTACACCATCTACGAAATCTGCGCTCAAGACGAAATCACCCATGTCACCAACAGTCAATGTGGTGGGCGTAATGCTATTGAGCACGCAGATATCGACAGGCTCGCTGGGGTCTATCACGGTCAGTGTGTACGATGCACTGCCTGCCTGATAAGAGGCATTGCCTGCAAACGTTGCCGTGATGGTGGTCTCACCGGCAGCCACGAGAGTAACGGCACCAGTCTCTGCATCCACGGTAGCAACACCCGTATTGCTACTGCTGTAGTTTACTGCCAAGTCATGGGGATTCGTCAGTTCTGGAGTAGCAAAAGCACTACCAAGGTTGGCATTATACGAAGTCGTTTCGTAGGACAGACCGGCAACGGCCTTGCGAACGAGCGATACCAAACTGTTTCCAGCACCAAACTCGTATGTGGAGCCATATTTTTGCAGATCACCATAGATAACTACTACGTCGCCGACCTGAATATCGTCTTCGCTGGTGAAGTTCACACCATTGTAACTCTTACCACGATAGGCCTGCAACTGGGCGCTAGTGGTTAAGCCGTCAGCAGAGATGTTGTAGGAAATGTTACCGTACTGAGAACTATAGGCGGTAACGATTTCCGATACAATACCTGTGGCATATACGCCTGTCACACCAGCACCAGTACCTGCGTCAATGGCAGCAATAGCCTCTGCCACGGTATAGGGACGTGCCTCCGAACCGGGGGCAGCGGTTACGGTAACAGAGCAGGTAGCGGTCTTGCTGCCATCCACGGTAGTCACCGTGATGGTGGCCGTACCTACGGCTACAGCAGTAACAACGCCATTGGAAACCGTGGCGACTGCTTCATTGCTGGATGTCCAAGTAACATTCTTGTTCGTTGCATTGTCGGGAGTTATAATAGCCGTCAAGGTCTCTGTACCACCCACATAGAGCGTGGTTGATTCCTTCAGCGATACGCCAGTAACATTAACAGCAGGGCCTTCTGGGGCATAAGTAATTTTAACGCTACTCAAGCGTCTGTTACCAGTCGAACCGCCGATAGTGAATGTAACACTCTTTGCGCTACCCAACCAGGTTCCATCACTGTAGGTATCTACATCTGTCGTAATAGTATTTGAGCCATCACTGGATCCAAATGTGAGTTCAATCTTCTTAATCGTCTTTGTTGCTGTAACGGTCATCGTGTTACCGCCATACATGCGCAAAGCTGTACCAGAGGTATAATACTTGGGAGCATTACTATTCGTACCTTTATCAAATGTTAATGTTGCATTGGTTCCATTTACCGTTGTTACTTCTGCTGCATTGGCATATTCAAGTTCAGAGAATGTAATCGTTTCTTCAGAAGGAGCAGCTGCAACAGTCACTGCGCAAGTGGCAGTCTTACTTCCGTCTGTGGTAGTTACGGTGATAGTAGCCGTACCAACAGCAACACCGGTAACCACACCACCGTCCACGGTGGCTACGGATTCGTCATTTGAAGTCCACGTAACGTTCTTGTTCGTTGCATTGTCTGGAGTAATCGTAGCTGTCAGAGTCTCAGTGGCACTAACCGTGATGGAAGTCTCTGTTTTGTTCAGTGATACGCTCTCCACGACTACGGGATTCACAGTAACGGCACAAGTAGCCGTCTTACCACCATCCACCGTAGTTACGGTAATATTAGCCGTACCCACACCTACAGCAGTCACCTTGCCACTCTCATCCACCGTGGCAACTGTTTCGTCACTGGATGCCCAGATAACGTTCTTATTCGTCGCATCGTCGGGAGCAATCGTAGCCGTTAAGGTTTCTACCCCCCCCCCCACAAGTAGGGTTGTTGTTTCCTTGTTCAATGACACGCCCGTAACGGCTACAGCTCCAGCCGTCACCGTAACTTTACAAGTGGCCGTATAGCTACCATCCTCGGTCGTTACGGTAATATCGGTCGTCCCGGCAGCAATAGCGGTAACTACACCATCGACAACCGTGGCAACGTTTTCATCACTGGATGCCCAGGTAACGTTCTTATTCGTTGCATCGTCGGGAGCAACGGTAGCGGTCAAGGTTTCCGTACCACCCACAACGAGAGAGGTAGAAGTCTTATTCAACGAAACGCCAGTAACAGAGACATCTGCGGCAGCTGCATAAAACTCCACTTTTTTGAACTCGACAAATTTATTACTGGAGCCCGATACAGTTACATTAAAAACGAATTTATAATAAGCTTTTTCTGCCCAACTATCACCACTTGTAGGGGTAAAAGTAATTGTAGAGGAAGCTTTAAAAGTTTTGGAAACTTCATCAATAACCTTATTAAACGAAGCGTCACTTGCTACAACCAATTTCAACGAATTAACCGTGATGCTCGAAGCTTCACCAACGGTTAAGTCCACTTTGCTTATTGCGGCGCCCATGGCTGTTGTCGTATATGCTGTACGATCAATTTTAGTTATACTTTTACCTCCTAAACGCCAAGGCTCTATTTTCCCATTACCTTCGAAAGTCCATCCTATTCCTCCGACAGTAACAGTACCAGAGGCCGCATAGCCGTTGTTTGTCGTTTCATTTTTTGAATTAGTCGTATCAAGCGTATAATATGCATCATCCGCCCACGCACCCCTGGCTCCTATAAGCATTAGCAGTAATAGGAGCCATGATTTTAATTGTAAAAGTTTAGTCATAATAGTTTTATTTAGTAATGTACCTTTTATTTATCATGTTAGGGATGAATTTGGGCTAAAATAAAATATGCAAAAGACGTGGATAATCCATTTTCCACATCTCATTTGCTAAATTCAGCACCTACAGAGCTTTGTGCTCACACATTCCTCACCAAATCCATATATTATCGGGCACGCCTGCCCTTTTGCGCCACAAAATTACAAAAAAACAATAGACATGCAAAGAATTTTCACGCTTTTCTTTTGCAAGCCCCAAGCCTAAAGAGAAGCAAAAAGTATGGTCCTCTGTGTATCATTGCACAGAGGGCCATACCCATAGACTTGAAATTTTCTGTTTACTTCACCTCCTCGAAAACGACTTTAACTGACTATCAATGCGTTAGCACCGGATGTTGCACACATGTCGCAAAAACGGAAATAACCATTGATAATCAACATGTTACAAAATCACTGCAAAGGTACATATTTCTCCCCAAACAACCAAAAGAAAACACAGAAAAATTCACAAACCTGATGATTTTTCTTGAATGTCTTACTGCTATTCCATGTAGCAGTAACAATTGACATCCTCATGTTTCATGTTGTCCTAAGTTTTTTTCCCTATAATGCGTAGCAGTGTTGGATTGTTTCTAATTTCTTCTTAACCAATTATACAAAGCAATTCGCGCTGCTTGTTGTATCTCAAGTCTAAGTAACCAATCTCTATCTTGTTCAGTGATATCTCCATAGAGATCATCGTCACCGAGGAATATGCTCCCATCATGGCAGATTTCACCACGCCTACTGTAATACTGTTTGTATTTTTCCTCTGAACGTCCAGCAACATATCGTTTCAAATACCTAATGAAACGTGCAGTCGGCCTATTTGTTTCGTCTGCCGTTCCATATAGTTTGAAATCAATATTAGCCATACCCTCGATAGAAGCTATGGTCGCCATTGTTGATACACTTCGCTTATAATTAAAGGACTCCACGCCATCAGCCAGTAATGAGATGCAATGTCTTACGCCTTTGCGCATATCGCCTCGCATAGCAATATATCTGTCTAGGCAGAACTCCATAGCCGGAGGAAACTGTATTTGCTTTTGATGGTCTGCTTCCGGATTATTGGTATAATAGTCCATAAAGTTTGTTGCCTCTTCACAAAATTCAGTGCAATCCGTGAACGTTTGTTGTTGAAGTACTTCCCCAACCTTTGGGTACAAATATGCAGGAATCGTCCAATGACTTATTTGATTATTGAACTTCTCGGTTTCTTTGGGAGATAAAGTGCTAAAATCACCCATCGGAGCCTGAACACCATAGTATCCCACGCTTGCATTATATTCAAAGAAACAATAATTGGTCAATGCAGTCAACAGATGCAATATTTCGCGCTTAACCCGTTGCGACTCTGGTAGAGTTCTTCCAAGTTTCACCACATCTTCGCTGAGACCACGATTCAGCAGTTCGGCCTCCATAGGCAGAGCCTCTTCCTTATCTTCGCACTCATATTCTAGTACAGCAGGGAAATGTCTAGAATACTTCGAAAATGGCATTCCCTCAAAATAGAAGAACGGCACCAATTGAAATAATTCCCTATACTGGAATGCCTTTAGCAGTGGTACATCGGTGAATATGATGGATTTTCTAATCATGTATTACCTCTTTTTATTGATAGAAGAATTTATCTCGTCAACTATAGGCTGGAACTCTTCCTGGAACTCTTTTAACTTATCCTTTATCTGCTCCCTAGAAATTTCCTCACTATAGCGGTGATTGTAGATATAATCAACTACCTTTTCGTCTGCCCTAAATTCTAAACTTCTATGGGTAAAGAATACAGATAAGATTTCTGTTGATGTTTTTACGTATGGGCATATCATGACTGGGTATGTCGCCCCAAAATTACGGAATGTAGACTCATGACTAATATCTTTCAGCCTTAGGCTTGAATACTTTTTCAAACAGGGCATGTAACCTCTGGCATAAGTTCCACCATTTAGATAGTTCTTAAACCATCTTAGCTTTGCTTCTTTTGTATCTGCGATAAGTTCCTTGTCACTGTCTTTTGAAAGAACTATACACTCAGAGGTGTATACAAGATTTGTTAAATGCCGACCAAGTACGAATTTCAGGAAGTCAAAGCATTCCGGTTGAGTATTTAAACCATTTTGACTTATAACAAATGGCGACTTTTTGTTTTTCTTATTATAAAAACGCAATTCAGAATTAGCGTTATTCCAAAATTCAGCTCTGCCAAATTGGAATAATTGTCCGATAGATTTTTTCTCGTCAACACCAGCATATTTCCCCAAAAAATCTAACGACATCCAGTCGTTTGGCAAGGAACCGTTGGTTTCTATGTTGTGTGTTTCTATATATTCACGGTTTTCTTCCAATATAGCAGCAGCCAATGGTTTGAGCTTGGTTATCGGGTCTTTAATCTCTTTGTCTAGTAATTCATATTTTGATATCAAATATCTGAGAACTGCTTTAAGTACATTTTCAGAAATTTCTTCTTTCTTTTCCTTCAAGACATTATTTCGACTCAACTCTAGTAGTTCTGTTGCTTTGCCACTTAAGATATTGACACTAAAATTTAGTAACTCAATATTGCTATTGAATTTTTCTACATACTGATTCCTGTAATATAAAGCTGTCTTTCTGTATTGAGACCCTATTCTTACTTCATAGCCTGTTTCCTCATCATAATAGTCGTATGCATCTTCTTCTTTAACGGCAAAGTCATACTCTTTGTTATTCATCTTGAAATGAATACCAACATTGGTTTGCTCTGCAAATTTATTAATCTCATCAATAAGTTTAGCAGCTTGTATATCTAAAGATTCATCAACGGCAAAGTCAAAATTTCCTATTGTCTCCAATGACACCTTTTCATTAGAGTGTACAGTCCATCCTGAATGCATGTCAAAATATAAGTCACAGTCTATAATGGTGCCGAAATTCGTAAATTCGTCTTTGTAAGTTTTTTGTAAAATATTGCCTTTTTCATTGCCAGATGGGTTCCACATTTCCAATTTAACAACATCATCAGTGCCCCATTTTCTAGTGACTAAGGTGACTTTATCCGTTATAAGGAAAATGCTTTGAAATCCAATACCAAATGCACCAGATGGACGCATCCAAGAAGGCATTTTCTTACAGATATCATTCTTTTTTTGATTTTGGCTCGAGCTACCAGTTCGTGTTAGGTATATGACCTCATCTGGAGCTATACCAACACCTTGATCTTGTATTTTCAAATGCCACTTTACACGATTCACCTCTACTGCCAATTTGTTAAGTTCGACGTTAATTACGTGTTCAGCGCATTTCTTTCTAAACTCGCTTCTATCAGAAAGAGTCGGATTCTCCATGAAGACGCGGATGTAGGTGGCATCTACTGCGTTTTGCAGCAGTTCCCGTATACTCTGACTTGCATCATTGTATAATCCAGCTCCTTGCAACATTTCAATGGCCTTCAATGAATTTATCTCAAATCGTGGTCTGTTCTTTCCACTGATATCATCATATCCTTTCAGTCTCACGATTAGTTTTCCGGCAGATGGTAGAGAACCAAAATCAATAGACGGAGCTATCTTATACCAATTCCTACTTTGAAATTGTAACTCAACGTCAATCATTTTAAACCAGTCGTTTAAAAGATTAGCCACTTTAATGTCTTCACATTCTGCTGAAATTTCTATCAGTTTGCGTCCTATATTGATATGAGTAATGTCCCTATTCGTTTGGTTATACAGCAAAGAGTCAGAAGGAATGCTGGTCAGTGAACTCAGCAAGACTTTGGATACCCTATTTGTATCAACATCAAGCAGATCTCCTAACCGCAACATGCATGCGACAAACAAAGGATGACATTTTTCCGTGCCACATCCAGAATTCTCTTCTTGAGCTAATTCCAGTAGGTCTTTCTGCTTTTGTCCATGAGCTTTACATATATTCCCAAGTATTCTGATAATTCTTTCAGGAATACTACTTCCCGGTAGGTGCATTGACCCCTCATGTTGAATACGAGCAGTAGCCCTATTAGCATGTTCTTGTCTTATATAGTCTGCGAACAAAAATTTTTGAGCATCTATGTTCTCAGGAGTTATCTCATTATTCTTATGAAAAAGTTTGTTGTCCTTTATTTCAAAACAAAGAGCATAGTTGTGCATTGGTGATGTCTCATCGTTCTGCTTACTTCTTACATAGTTGATAAACGCAGATCCTTCCTTCAAGCATTCCAACTTATCATCACGAGTTATCACCATCCCTAAATCATGATAATATGATGCCGATAATAATAACCACAAATCGACGATAGATAACTTATCTATTACCTCCGCCCCCATTATAAGTTCGATGTTATTTAGTATGGTCTCCGAATGAGTTGAGTCATGCAAACTATAATGAGGGAAATAGTGAGAAATAGTATTCAACAATTGAGGTACATGAGTTTTTGCTACATGCCATTGCTGCAGATACTTTCCTGCTTCCGCATTTTCTTTTGATTTACTTTCAAAAACAGATTCTATATGGCTCATATCTTATTTGTTATTTTCTTTAAGGAGTTCGATTAATCTGTAAATCCCAGTTGAAGGATTCTGGAACTCGCATAGTTTTTTGGCTCTTGTAACAGCCAAGTCAGTATTGTCATTCAAGTATGCCTTTTGTGTGTCGGTAAAAGCCGATTTAGAATAATTCTTCCACACGGGAGCGCTTTTCTTCAACTCTTTGATGAGGGCGTCCGTTTCGATTGCAGCCTTTTGGTCTTTGGCATGAAGTAGCAGCCATATTTCAAAACAAGGATTGCTAAGCAGCATTTCTGCCTTACATTTCTGCAATTTCTCATTGATGGCCTGCACATCCATGTCGTACATGAGGAATGTGTGCACCTTATCCCATTGTGAGATTTTGAGTTCCTTTGTACGCTTCTCAACCAACGATGGTGTGATCTTTGTACCTTCTATGTGCGAAATGATTCTGATGGGTGACTTATGCCACGATTTTAGAAGGTTGATATAGCAGACCTCTGTCTCGCCCTCGCAAATAACAAGGGCAATCTTTCGCATTCGCAAAGATGGTGACGGCTCTCTTTTGCTTGCCATAATCAATCTTCCAATAATTGTTTGATACTTGATACCGATGAATCAATATAAGGCACAGCATCAAAGCGTCCTTGTATATATCCCTTTTCGGCATCCATATTCTCACGGAAATCCTTGAAGTCGTATAATGAATACACTTCCGTTGCACCTTGTTCCGACTTGTTGACAAAAACAATCTGGTCACGTCTCAGTCGTTTGACATCGATAAGGTTCGTGTTGTGGGACGTGAACAATAACTGACTGCTTTCTGAAGCATGAATCAAGTCGAGAATGAAATCAGCTAGACGAGTGTGCAATCCCATGTCAAACTCGTCCATCATGATGCTCTTCTTATTCTTTACCACATCCAAGAGTCGTATCAGAATCTGGAATAGTTTTCTTGTACCATTAGATTCTTCCATGTCCATGTCGAACATAATGTCCTTTTGGTTGCGATGGTACGTCTTGAAGCGAAGCACATCCACCAGTTTGTATGATAGTTCTGTTTGACCAGGAACAACTACAGGAGCAGGCATTTGCTCTTTCCTTGCCTCGATGTCAGTAATATCTGTATCGCATATTTCAAGTGCTTTAAGTATCACCTTCTTGTAGGCATTGAAACTATCCAGCACCATCATATCGTTTACGTTCACAAGCCCCAGCAGGAATTGATTCATGAAATAACGATATAACTTTTGTGCTATATCACGGTTCATAGAGCTGGCACGACTTAGGAAAAGGTTCTTTTCACTGGTGTTTGTAACCACATCCGAAGGCTTAGCCATAACGCCTGTACCAAAGCTGTATTTTCCGTCAGCGTCGCGAACAAAGATTTTTGCACGTCTGCCAACTGGGTAATGATATAGACTTTCACTGATGATATGATCATGTGTTAATTCAAAAGCATATTCGTATTCCACTCCATCGTACACAAAATCAATCAAGAACTTACTTGATCTATCTTGCCAGCCATCAAATTTGAAAGGCTCGAAATTGAATGTCGCACCTTCGTTGTAGAGGTGTGACTCCAAAATCATTCTACAGCAAAAAGTAATGGCTTTCAGAATATTCGATTTGCCAGAAGCATTAGGCCCAAACAGGCCAATAGTTTTAAGTACGGGCACACCGTTCCACTCCATCACATTATGGCTTAACTCCCGTGCAAGAGCTGTATTGATGTTTCCTGCTCTGAAGTCGATTCTTATTCTATCTCTAATAGAAAAGAAATTCTCAAATTCGATT
>JAFUAH010000026.1 GCA_017464345.1 Bacteroidaceae bacterium | reverse complement strand
ATTCATTCGGTTCATTCGCCGTTGTCTATCTCCTATTTATTATCTACTTTACATTTATTCTCGTCGGCGAATGTAACGAATAAGACGAATCGTTAAGGGATGTATTCGATTCATTCGGTTCATTCGCCGTTGTCTATCTCTTATTTATAAAACGTTTTGCGGAATGCTTGCAGTTCCTCGTTGCGGCCACAGATGCAGCGGAGCCACCAGGCGCGGAGGAAGCCCGTGCCGTAACCCACGAGTTGGATGAAGGAAGCAGGCACGGAGAGCAGGCCGACGCGGAGACTGCGGTTCTGCACGGAGGAGTCGATGAGGATTATCAGACTGTAGAGCAGGAGGGGAGCCAAAGCGAAGGCCATCAGTATCAGGCCGGCAAAGACCACCACCATGCCCATGTTGCAGCCCTGAGCCGAACGACCAGCAACAAGGCCGAGCACGGCCAATACCAGCCCCACGAAGAACAGGAGCGCGAGCAACACCACGCCCACCGTGAAGAAGGCGGGAAGCAGATGGACGAGCTTCAGGCTGTCAGGGTACTTCTTATATAGATTTATGCGCGCGATGCCGCTGTTGTGCACCTGCCGGAAGAACTTGCGGAAGTCCGTCCGCCTTTTATGCCATACCCAGGCCTCAGGGAAAAGTCGGCAACGAGCACCCGACTTGAAGATGCGGATGCTGAAGTCGATGTCTTCGCCGAAGCGCATGTTGGAGAAACCGCCCAGTTGCCGATAGAGGTCACTGCGGATACCCATGTTGAAGGAGCGGGGATAGAATTTGTCCAGTTTCTTCTTTCCACCACGTATGCCGCCCGTCGTGAAGAACGAGGTCATGGAGTAGTTGATAGCCTTCTGCACGGGCGTGAAACTCTCGTGGGCACGGTCGGGGCCGCCAAAGGCCTCGCAAGGGCGGTCCGTGAGTTCCTTGTCCACGGCTGCCAGGTATCCCTCGGGCAGCACCACGTCGCTGTCCAGCACAATCAGGTACTCGCCCCGACTGCGCTCTGCACCATAGTTGCGCGACTGCCCTGGGCCGGAGTTCGGTTTTTCGAAGTATCGGACGTCCAAGCGGTCGCTATACCTGCCGACCACGTCCTCGCAGCGCACCTCGCTTCCGTCCTCCACGATGACGACCTCGAACTGCTGCCGTCCCAGCGTCTGCCGTGTCAGGCTCTCCAGCAGCTCGTCCACCTCGTCGGGGCGGTTGAATACGGGGATGATGAGTGAGTATTTCATCTTTCCTATTATTATATCCGTCACAAAGATACGAAAAGTCGGGCGCAGGACAAAGGAAATCTCCTTTTTTATGCCGTAACGGGGCATCTTCTCCTACATACTGCCCCCCCAGACTGCCGTCGACACGGCCCTATCCGTAGGAGACACGGAGCGAGGTCGCCAACGACAACGTTATTCGCAGGTGAGCGTTTAATTATTCGCTCACCTGCGTTTAATTAAACGCTCACCTGCGAATAACTCTTTCCTATACGACCTCAGACATCTCTGGATACAGAAATCCCCACACCCTTGTGAGGCTCTGGCCTCTGGGGCATGGGGATAAGGGGGGGATGGAATGCCGTTCCTGACGGCGCTCCACGGGATTTAGGCCTTCACACGACCCAGGTAACTGCCGTCGCGCGTGTCGATTTCCACGATTTCGCCTTCGTTGATGAACAGGGGCACGCGTACCTCGGCACCCGTCTCCACCTTGGCAGGCTTCAGCGTGTTGGTGGCGGTGTCGCCCTTCAGGCCGGGCTCTGTCCAGGTAATCTGGAGGTGCACCTTGGCAGGCAGTTCGGCGTAGAGCACGGTCTCGGTGCTGGCGTCGGCCACGACCTCCACGTTCTGGCCCTCCTTCATGAACTTCACGCCCGTCACTTGGTCAGCAGGGATGGTGATTTGCTCGAAGGTCTCGTTATTCATGAAGATGTAGTCCTCGCCCTCCTGGTAGAGGTACTGGTAGGGGCGACGCTCCACGCGCACGTCCTCCAGCTTCTCGCCGATGTTGAAGCGGCGCTCCAGCACGTTGCCGCTGACCACGTCCTTCAGTGTCACATTCATGATGGTGTTGCCCTTTCCCGGCTTGCGGTGCAGGAAGTCGATGCAGAAGTACAATTTGCCGTCCATGCGGATGCAGGTGCCCTTCTTGATGTCTTGTGAGTTAATCATAAAACGATATTATTAGTTTGTATTTGGGATATTGTTTCAAATTCGAGCGCAAAAGTACGAAAAAATTTGCACGTATCAAAAAAAGTACGTAATTTTGCAGGCCGAAAATAACAAAAAACGATATAAAACAATGAAAAGAACATTCCAACCCCACAATCGCCGTCGCAACAACAAGCACGGTTTCCGTCAGAGAATGGCCACAGCCAATGGTCGTCGTGTATTGGCCGCCCGTCGTGCCAAGGGCCGCAAGAAGCTGACCGTAGCCGACGAGCGCCACGGCAAGTAATCCTTTCTTGATTCCTTGAGATTAGGGATTAAGGATTAGGGATTAGAGACTAAGAGGAGCAGGTTTTCGCCTGCTCTTTTTTGTTTATCGGGAAAGTTTTCGTAACTTTGTGCCAAGATATTCCAACTAATATGAGGAGACCCGAAATCACAAGTTCCATCCGAAAGGCACTTAGTACACTGCCATATAAGACAGAGACCTGGCTCTACGGAAGCGAAGCGAGAGGAGAGGCCAGGCCCGACTCGGACATAGACCTGCTTATCCTTGTGGATCAGCCTGCCATTACGGGACGAGACGAGGATGCCATTTTCTCTCCCCTATACCAGATAGAACTGCAATCGGGTATCGCCATTAATCCACTTATCATGGCTAAAGCGCAATGGGGCAACAAGGTAACCCCGTTCTATATTAATGTTGTCAATGACGGTGTGCGACTATGAAAACACTGACAGACGAGCAACGTATCAGTATTGTGCGCTATCGCATAGAAAATGCACAAAAGACTCTTGCCGAGGTTGCAAGCCACAGAGATAATGGGTTCTACAACACGGCCGTCAATCGGATGTACTATGCTTGCTACTATGCAGCCAGTGCTATCCTGATAGCCAATGCCATCGAAACAAAAGTTGTACCCCACTGCCAAAGAGTTTGTACAGAGTATCGCTTTATTAGTAGAAAAATGGTTGGCGGACTTCCCGAACACTTCCAATGAGAAACATATATGACTGACATTAAGAAGAAGCTCTTGAGCCCCGTCGTATGGGGCAATCTGATGGCAATAGCCCTGATGGCCGTATTGCTGGTCTTTGCCGTATGGATATGGCTAGACAAGTACACCCACCACGGAGAGGAAATCATCGTGCCAGAAGTGGAAGGAAAGCTCATCGGTGAGGCTGAGTATGCACTGGAGATGGAGGGGCTGAAGGCTATGGTGGTGGACAGCACTTACGAGCGTTCACTACCCTCTGGAGCCATCATGAAACAACTGCCCAAGGCCGGCAGCAAGGTGAAGTCGGGACGCGAGATATACCTGACCATCAACTCCCGTCAATCGCCCATGGCCGCGCTGCCCGACATCGCCGACAACTGTTCCTTGCGTGAGGCGCAGGACCGCCTGCGGCAACTCGGCTTCCGCGTCGGCCCCGTGGAATATCAGGACGGCGACAAGGACTGGGTCTATAGCGTGAAGTGCCAGGGACGCACCGTCATGAGCGGCGAACGCGTGCCCACGGATGCCGTCATCACACTGGTTGTTGGCAGTGGACAGAGCGAGGAGGAACTGTTTGACTACGACGACGAGGAAGAAGACAGCCAAGAAGTGACGGATGAAGATTGACGACGAACTGCTGGGCGACCTCTTGGACGACGAACTTGTTGCCAATGAGGATTTTTCGTCCCCCTTGGGGGAAAGCCAAGAGGAGACTCCCGAAGGGGGCTTATATGAGCACCGCCGCGTCGTGGCCGACAAGGGCCAAAGCCCCATGCGCGTCGATAAGTTCCTGATGGACCACCTGGGCGACACCAGTCGCAACCGCATACAGAAGGCTGCCGAGGCGGGCTTCATACAGGTGAACGGTCATCCTGTCAAGAGCAACTACAAGGTGAAGGCGCTGGATGTCGTCACGCTGATGCTCGACCGCCCGAAGCGTGACTGGGACATCATTCCCGAAGACATTCCCCTCAACGTCGTCTATGAGGACGACGACCTGTTGGTCGTGAACAAGCCCGCTGGCCTGGTTGTGCATCCTGGTTGCGGCAATTTCTCCGGCACACTGGTCAATGCCCTGGCCTGGCACCTGCGCGACGACAAACGCTTCGACCCGAACGACCCCACCGTGGGCCTCGTCCACCGCATCGACAAAGACACCTCCGGCCTGCTCGTCATCGCCAAGACACCCGAAGCCAAGACCGACCTCTGTCACCAGTTCTTCGTACACACGACCCGCCGCCTCTACAATGCCCTCGTCTGGGGCCCCTTTGCCGAGGAAGAAGGTACTGTCCGCGGCAACATCGGCCGCAACCCGAAGGACCGTCTCCAGATGGCCATCCTGCCCGACGACAACCCGACAGGCAAGCCTGCCGTCACGCACTATCGTGTTCTGGAACGTCTCGGCCACGTCACCCTCATCGAGTGCCGCTTGGAAACGGGGCGCACCCACCAAATCCGCGTCCACATGAAGAGCCTCGGCCACACCCTCTTCAACGACGAGCGCTACGGTGGTCAGGAGATCCTGCGCGGCGACCGCACCGCCTCCTATCGTGCTTTCATCCACAACTGCTTCGACCTCTGTCCCCGTCAGGCCCTCCATGCCCGTACTCTCGGCTTCCGCCATCCGCGCACAGGCGAGCAGATGGACTTCACCAGCGAACTTCCCTCCGACATGACCGCCCTGCTGGAGAAGTGGCGGAGACGAATAATGTAAGAAAGGCATATGTTATTATGGCCATGACAAAAAGAAGAGAAATAAGAAACAGTACAGCCGAATTCCTGATATTTCAGATAGAGGGGAAGGAAAAAGGTGTGGAGGTGTACTATAAGGATAAGACCGTGTGGTGTACCCAGAAAGCAATGGGTATACTATTTGACTGCTCGACAGACAATGTGGGACTACACCTGAAGAATATTTTTGCTTCTGAGGAATTGGTTAAAGAGTCAGTTACCGAGAAAATCTCGGCAACTGCCTCTGATGGCAAAAATTATATGACCCAGTTCTATAACCTCGATGCCATCATTAGTGTAGGCTACCGTGTAAACTCGATTCGTGCCACTCAGTTCCGGCAGTGGGCAACGAGTGTGCTGCGCGAATATGCAATTCGTGGCTATGTACTTGACAGGAAACGGATGGAGAACGGTAGTTTCCTGGACGAAGACTACTTTGAGCACCTGTTGGCAGAGATTCGCGAGATTCGTCTGTCAGAACGACGCTTTCATCAAAAACTGACGGACATCTACACCACGGCAATAGATTACAATAGAGATGCTCCCACAACCAAACTTTTCTTCAAGATGATGCAGAACAAGATGCACTATGCCGTTCATAAGCATACAGCAGCAGAACTAATCATGGAACGGGCCGATGCCGAACAAGAACACATGGGACTGACGACATGGGAGAATGCTCCTGACGGGAAAATTGTAAAGACAGATGTGTCGATAGCCAAGAACTATCTGAAAGAAGTGGAACTGGCAGACATGGGACAATTGGTGAATGGTGTACTTGAACTGGCAGAACGGATGGCAAAACGTCACATCCCCATGACAATGGAAGACTGGGCTAAGCAGATAGATACCATTCTGGCGGCAGGTGGCAACGAAGTATTGCAAACGGTAGGTCGAGTTTCGGCAGAAGAAGCCAAGGAACATGCGGAGACGGAATTTGAGAAGTTCCGCATCATACAAGACCACCTGTTCCAAAGCGACTTCGACAAGTTTTTGGGAGAATTACCGCTATTAAATGGAAACGATTAGCTATAATTTTTACGCGTAGGTCAGGATATGGATTTCACCAGCTAACTACCACAAGACATATCCGCCCTGCTGGAGAAGTGGCGGAGACGACTAATATAAAGAAAAATGCAGGAGGGAATACCCCTCCTGCATTTTTCTGATAGGCATATCTTTTACTTAATATATTCCGATTTATCCCCCCCACGAAGCCAGACACCTGTGTTATAACCTGTTCGATAGGCATCCTCATTGGACATGCTCGCCAGGGAGTCACAAGACTGCAATACTATAAGTGTCACTGCAAGTACCAGAAGTGCAATTATCTTTTTCATAGCTTTTCTTTTTTAAGGTTTATTACTTTTCTTTACAATCTGCGCCTATTACATCTACAACAAATGTCAATTTACCACTATTTGCTGTTACATGTACGTTAATGGGTTCTGAAGACTTTTGGGGAACAACAAGAACACGAGCCTGCTTATAGGTTTTTCCTTGTGTATCCCGAAGAACATAAGTAGCATTCACAAAATTGGGCGAACTATTCATAAGCACAAATGTTACATCGTAGCCAAATTTGCTAGGGCCCTCAATTTTCGCAATAGGACTATTTGTCACTTCTGCCTGAACACTTCCACCTTCCACAGGACAGACTTTGCCATCGTCGGCCATCGCAGATACGGGAAGAAACAACGCAATGAGCAAAAAAAGGTTCAAGATACGTTTCATAATGTTATTCTTTAGTGTTCCTTTCTTTTATTCCATACGAGTATATAACTCATAATTCCATCTCAAATATATCTTTCCATCCTCTTCCCACCATGTTGCATTTGCCGTCGCTCCAAGCGCAGACTTGAGCGTAAGTTTTCCGTTTTCGTCCTTTACGATACTCCAACGGGCTATTACGTCTCCTTCTCTATTTATGACGTTAAGAGTATTGTTGCTAATTTGAATAGCGCAGCGATCTCTATGTGCGCGAGACTCTCCTGAGTAACAGCCACCAGGAATCGCATATGCAAAAAGACTAATTAATGTTAGGACAATTGAAATAAATAACTTTTTCATAACTTTTTGTTTAACGTCCGCTCCTTACGCGGACAAATATTAATAATCAGTTAATGCTTGTCCTTGAAAAGAGGGAGAACGGCGGACGTTCACATACGTGCACAAAAAAGCGCGGACAAAACTCTGTTTTATTGATTCTTGAGGCTTTCGACGACCTATCCATCCAATACTTGAGTAAAGCCCACGCACGCGGCGTGAGCGTCCTTGCTTTACTCCTGGATGGAATGTTTGAAAGTGTCGAAATTTCAAGAATCCAGAATAACAGCGTAACGCTTTTCCAATATGTTCAAGATGCACGCACTATGTCATGCTCAGTTTACTTCATAGGCAATCGTTTTGAAGGTTTGACGGGACAAATTTAGTACATTCCCTCCAAAAGTGCAAATATTTCATTGGATTTTCCTATTTTGCACGAAAACGCCATGACGATTCTGACGTATTCCCGAATTTTCTTCGTAACTTTACGGGCAAATATGGAAAGAAATAAAACTATGAATAATAAGAGAACTATAGCCATCGTCTGCGGCGGAGACTCTGCAGAGCACGATGTCAGCATGAGGAGTGCAGAGGGCATTGAGTCGTTCCTGGACAAGGAGCGGTACAATGTGTATAAGGTAGAGATTCATGCACGCCACTGGGAGGCGATACTACAGGACGGGACAAGGAGTGTGGTGGATAGAAACGACTTTTCGTTCAAAGACGGCGGTCAGATAGTGAAGCCCGACTATGCTTACATCACCATCCACGGGGCACCAGGTGAGAACGGCATCCTGCAAGGGTACTTCGACCTCATCGGTATGCCCTACTCCACCTGCAACGTGCTCATCGAGGCCATGACGTACGACAAGTTCGTGCTGAACAATTACATGCGCGGTCTGGGAGTCTCGGTGGCCGACAGCCTGACGGTGAAGATTGGGCACGAGAGGGAGGTGAGCGACGAGGACATCATCTCGCGCATCGGCCTGCCCTGCTTCGTGAAGCCTGCACGCGGCGGCAGCAGTTTCGGCACCACGAAGGTGAAGACGCCCGAACAACTGCGACCTGCCATCGAGGTAGCCCTGAAGGAGGGCGAGGATGTGATGGTGGAGGCCTTCATGCAGGGCACGGAACTGACTTGCGGCTGCTACAAAACACGCACGGGCGGCCACGTATTCCCCGTGACGGAGGTAGTCAGCCAGAACGAGTTCTTCGACTACGACGCAAAGTACAACGGACAGGTGGCCGAGATAACGCCTGCCCGCATCTCGGAGCGACTGACGGAGCGCGTGCAACAACTGACCTCGATGATTTACGACATCCTGGGTTGCCACGGCATCATCCGCATCGACTACATCATCACCGAAGGCGACAAGATAAACCTTTTGGAAATCAACACCACGCCAGGCATGACTGCCACCAGTTTCATCCCCCAGCAGGTACGCGCCGCCGGACTCGACATCAAGGACGTGCTCACGGAAATTATTGAAGATAATATCGGATTAGGGATTAGAGATTAGGGAATAGAGTTTTATACCCACTCTATTCCCAATAACGAACACAAACAAACCCTATTCCCTAATCTCTAATCTCTAATCTCTAATCCTATGAATGAATTTGATTCCATTCGCCCTTACAACGATGAGGAGGTCAGGCCGGCCATTGAGAGCCTGCTCAACGACCGCCAGTTCTCGCGCATACTGAAGGGCATCGCCCCCATCCTGCCTCTGGGCATGAGCCGTGGCGTGCTGCGCTTGGCAACCATAGGTATAAACTCCACCCTGGGGTTCCAGCTACGCTTTATGAAGCCCGTGGTGGCCTATATATTAAGGAAATGCTCAACGGGCCATACATTCGACCACCAGGCCATCGAGACAGGCACACCGCGCTACACGTTCCTCTCGAACCACCGCGACATTGTGCTTGACAGTGCCATACTGGATCTAATGCTGGCCAACGCCAAGTTCCCCACCACCTGTGAGATAGCTATTGGCGACAACCTGCTCATCTATCCCTGGATACGTACCCTCGTTCGCCTGAACAAAGCTTTCATCGTACGCCGCAACATTTCGCGCCACGAGCTCTACGAGAGCAGCCTACTGATGAGTCGCTACATGCACTATGCCATCCAAGAAAAGAAGGAGAACATCTGGATTGCCCAGCGCGAAGGCCGCGCCAAGGATTCCAGTGACCACACGCAGGTGTCGCTGCTGAAGATGATGGCGATGTCGGGGGAAGTGAAGAGTGAAGAGTTAAGAGTGAAGAATAAAAGTAACCATACCGAGAATAAAGACATCCCGCAAAAGGACGAAAGTAACTCTAATTCTTCACTCTTCACTCTTCACTCTTCACCTATAGACACTCTCCGCCAATTAAACATCGTCCCGCTCTCGATTAGCTACGAATATGACCCGTGTGACTACCTGAAGGCGAAGGAGTTCCAGCAGAAGCGCGACGACCCAGCATGGAAGAAGTCGAAACAGGACGACCTCATGAACATGAAGACGGGCATCTTCGGCCAGAAGGGACACGTGCACTACCACACTGCACCTTGCATCAACACGTGGATTGACGAACTGACCGACCTTGCACCCAAAGACTTCTATTCCGAACTGGCGCACCGCATCGACCGCGAGATACACCGCCACTATCGTCTCTTCCCCGGGAACTATGTGGCACTCGACCTGCTCAACGGTGCACCGACCCATGCTACCCACTACACCCATAAGGAGAAGCAGGCCTTCGAACGCTACATTGCATCGCGCATTGCCCTGATAGACATTCCCAACAAAGACGAAGCCTTCCTTCGCGAACGCTTGCTGACCATGTATGCCAATCCGGTACTGAACTATGAGAAAGCCCGTTAGCCTCACGCTGTTCCTCCTCTTCCTCTGTTTGTCGTCATGCCATGACGACGACGATGCCCCCTACCCCTCCATTATCACCGAGATGGTCGACTGCCCCACTGACGACGAAGGCACAATGACTAGTATTCTGTTGGATGATGACACACGACTGACGCTGACCAACCCACAAACGGGACTCAAAAAGGACGTCACCTACCGCGCTTTGGCTGGCTTCACACGCGAGACTGACCGCGCTACACTCTATTCCCTCACGGGTGTCCCCTTGCTGCACGACTCCACAGCCGTGGCACAGACAGACCCTACAAATGTCGTCAGCCTTTGGCGCACTAGCCGCTACCTCAACCTCCACCTTCTGCCCAAGACACAGGGACAGGGGCAGCACACATGGGGTTACATCGTGGACAGCATGGTCGACCGCCACGCCTACCTGCGCCTCCATCACCGTCAAGACTGCGACCCTACGGCTTACTCCACCGATGTCTATGTCTCTATGCCTCTGACCGAGGTTGATGCAGACACACTGACCTTCGTCATTGAGACCTTTACTGGCACTAGAGAATGGGTGATTTTACTCGATCCCTAATGAAGAAATCCTTACACTTTTAACGTTTTCGCTCACTTTATCGTAACTTTACCTTCTAATCAACCCTTTTATGTCCATCGAGTCTCACCCCCTCCAGCCCTTCCTGCCTGAAAACGGGCGCCTTCTCTTCCTTGGCAGTTTTCCACCTCCACGGACACGCTGGTCGATGGACTTCTTCTATCCTAATTATATCAACGACTTCTGGCGCATCATGGGCCTCCTGCATTTCTCCGACCCACAGCACTTTGTCCTCGCAGACGAGAAACGCTTCAGTCGCGAGCGCATCATCCAGTTCTGCCTGGAGCGGGGCCTTGCCTTCTACGACACCGCCACACGCGTCTGCCGCCTGCGCGACAATGCCTCCGACGACCATCTCCAGATTCTGGAGCCCACCGACCTGGGTGTCCTGCTTCGCCAGATGCCCCATTGCCACGACGTGGTCACCACGGGCGGTAAGGCCAGCGAACAACTCCAGCAGCAACTCCCCATGCCCATGCCCCGGATTGGCGAATACGCTGAGGGTGAAGCCTTCGGACGCCTGCTCCGCTGGTGGCGTATGCCCAGCACCAGCCGCGCCTATCCCATGCGCCTCGAAAAGAAGGCCGAGTACTACGCGCGACTGTTCATATAATATGTAATAATAGCCTTCTCGGTCTATCATGAACTATCGCTCCTACTATGTGGTATGATAGTGATTGTAATAAAGCGAGGGCATGGGAGAGGAATGAAGTCAGAATCTACATGAGGCTTCATTCTACCCCCAATTTGCCTAAGCGCATGACAATGGAAGTCTGACTTCGTCCCATCTTATCGGAAATGTACTTGATGCTATGGCCTTCACCATGTAACTGAAGGAGGAAGCGGTCAGCTGCACGCGTCCATTTTTTGTTGGTATTGGGGTGCTTAGCGTAACTAACCTCAGTGACTTCTTCGGGATGGAGGAACTCATTGACGAAAAGGGAGGGAAAACGCTGGTCGTAGAGTACCATCGTCTGCACCCGTGCTCTTGTGATGGCGACGTAGAAGAGGCGGCGTTCTTCACTATAAGGGTAGCGATCGCTCTTTGTCAAAACGCAGTCGAGGACAGGGTCATCGCTGACTTGTGAGGGGAAACCGTATGTATCTTTGTTGCACTGCAATAGGATGACATAGTCGGCCTCCAGCCCTTTTGACTTATGCACCGTCAGAAACTCTATTCTCCGTCCACCTATGATGTAATAAAAATGGTCGCCCTCCTTCACGCTCTGATACGTAAAGGAGAGGTAATAATCGTCAAAAGAATAGCGGCCCAAGAGGAAGATGCTCTTGTCCTGTGGTATGGAGGCTATGAGCTGACCAATAAAGTGGCAGTAGTTGTTCCGCTCGTAAGCATAGAAGTAAAGTCCTGTCTTTGCCTGTGAACTGAACGGGCGTATGTCCTTGCGAATTTGCGCATCGTTGCGCTGAACGAAGTGCGAGGAGAGGGTTACGAGTGGCTGGCCAAAGCGGTAAGTTGTCTCTATCTTATTCACATCCGTAGGACCGAAGTAGTCGGAGAATTGGTTAAACAAGGATATATCGCTACCAGAGAAACGATAGATGGACTGCCAGTCGTCACCTACACAATAGAGCCGTGCTGGCGGATTGCCCTGACGAAGAGCCTTCAAGAACTGATACCGATCGACGGATATGTCCTGAAATTCATCGACAATAATATAGTCGTAGGCCACGGGATGCTGGATGCGACAAAGGGCTGTGGCCTGTTGAATGGCATCGGTAAAATCTATTTGCCCATTTTCTTTTAGCGCATCGGTATAGTGCTCATATACAGGTTGGAAAATGTTTTTAATTATAAAGGTGCTACGCTCATCATGGATGGAACGGAGCACTTCGTCCAGAGATTTGCAACTCGATTTCAGCAAGGTTATGAATGTAACGACCAAGCGAATAAACGCTTTCTCCCGTTTGCAGCCCTCGGGCAATACCATGTTATAGAGTTCATCCTCAGGTATTTCTCTGACAGGAACACCTGCATCACTCAGCAAGGTCTTGAGTTTCTGCCGCATGTCATAGTAGTGAAAGTCGGCACTTTTGGTTTCAATCAACGTTGTCCCATGCTTCATGTGAGCTGTACGCTTCCACGTTATGCCGTCGCCGTATAGACGGTTAGCCTCCTCGTACGTTATGCCCTTGTCCGATGCAAACCAAGTTGGCACCAAACCATGCTCATCTACGCCGAAATGTTCTAGATAGATGCGATGTTGCTGCCCGCCCGATTCAAAGTAAATAGAGAAGTCTGGGCGGTATTGCGAGTGCATCTCGTCGGCCAAAGGATACTCGTATGGCTCTTCGTACCTGAATCGTACACCCAGCGACGACAGGGCGAAACATATCTTCTGCTCCTGTTCGCTGCGGACGTATATCGTATTGCCATCCATATCAGGGAACATGGCTTTCATACGTACGTCCTTAACCTCCGACAGGCTTTGCCGACGTTCGTTTTTTCGCTTCTCCCAGTCGCTCTCTTGTATTTGATAATCGACGAAGTACCCAACGATACTTTGTCGGAAGTTCTTTGTCCCGAGTAACTGGCGATAAATTTGGACAAATAAGGCGTCGGTGTTATCGCAGATGGACGGTTTCTGTCCCGTGACTTGCCCAATAAGGTCGAGGGCCAGTTTATGAAAGGTATAGCCCCGCAGACCGGCAATGCCCATGCGCTCGGTCAGTTCTGCCGCAGCCTTGTGGGTATAACTAATCAGCAATATGCGTCTAGGGTCGATTCCTTTCACTTTCGTCAAATACTTGACCTTGCCCACAATTGAGGATGTTTTACCACTTCCGGCACTACTTATCACCAGACAATTATCCTCTTCCGATACGATAGAGCGTCGTTGCTGCCGGTCAAGGGGATATGCCAGACAATGGTCAAAGAAGTCGCGATACAGCTCAAGCCTCTCCTGTATGACACGCTCATTATGGGCTTGCGCGAGCCTATGAATCTTTTTCTTTAAATGACGCCTTATAACCACATATATAAATATGGCTATAACTCCTATGATTATCAATTGTAAAGTCATTACGTTTATTGAAATCAAGACCTTTAATGTGTAGAATGCAAATATATAACATTTCGTTAAAAGGACAATAATGTGAGAATAGGAACTGGATATGTCTTGATTAAATCAGAGCTGTATTGTGAATTATTTTATAATTTTTAGTATATTTGTCAGCAATTGGGAATGAACTATGATACAACAAATAGAGTTTACATTAAAAGCGAGGGCTCGCGGTTTTCATCTGGTGACGGAGGAAATTGTGGGGCAGTTGCCTCCTTTGCCAAAGGAGGGACTGGTGAACATCTTTACAAAGCACACGAGTTGTGGACTGGCCATCAATGAGAACTGCGACCCGGACGTGCGGCAGGACATGGAGACGATTTTCAGCCGCCTTGTACCCGAGGGACGCAGAGAGTACGAGCATACGCTGGAGGGGCTGGACGACATGCCGGCACATGCGAAGTCGGTGCTGAGCGGCGTGAGCCTGACTATCCCCATCACGAACGGACGGCTGGCGCTGGGCACATGGCAGGGCATCTACCTTTGCGAATTTCGCGACGTGGGTGGCCCGCGCCGCGTGGTAGTGACAATCGTAGGGGAATGAAAGGACGCTGGCAGGAATCTGTTACAGAGTCGGCCTTTCATTCCTTGTGTTATATATGTAGAGGGATTTCGCCCACTATATTATATATCCATACGAGTGCTCTTCTAACAGGTGCCTCATAAAGTAAACCACCTGTCGCCGCCACCAGGCCCAGTCGTGGGCGACATCGTGGCCCCAGTAGTCCACCCATGCGGGCACGTTCTTCTCGTGCAACAGGGCATCGAGTTGGCGCGTGCTTTCCAGCAGTTCGTCCTCCCAGGCTCCCTGACCCACACAGAGGATGATGCGGCGCTGGCGATAGAGATTCCAGTAGGGATGGTCGTCGGGCATGTTGTGCAGGAAGTCGTAGGGCGAATTGTCATAGACGAGCGGGTCGGTGTAGTTGGGGAAGAAGTAGCCGGCATAGTAGAGGCCACTCAGCGAGAGCAGCGTATGGAAGAGGTCGGGGCGACGGAAGAAGAAGTTGGCGGCATGGTATCCGCCCATGCTGCATCCCGTGGCGATGAAGGTCTCGTCGGGATAGCGCCGTACCTGTGGGATGAGTTCGCCCACGATGTAGTGGTACCACTGCTCATGGCGCTGGATGCGCTGGTGCTGGTCGCCCTGCGATAGCGACCACGTCTCGCGGTCGATGCTATCGACACAGATTAGGCGTATGAGCCCTCGGTCGATGAATCCAGAGAGTACGCCCACCATGTCGAAGTCCTGATAATCGAAGAAACGGCCATCCTGAGAGGGGAACACCAGTACGGCTTGCCCCTCCGTGCCGTAGGTCTTGTACTCCATATCGCGGCCCAAGGCCTGACTGTATGCTTTCACGTATTGTATGTTCATTGTTTTTCGTGTACAAAGTTAATAAAATTCTGGACATCTGCCATGGTTTTCAGGCGCGCAGTGTACATTTGTTGCCCCATTGCTGCCTCGAAGAGGTCGGGCATACGCTCGCACATCACCATATCCGCGCTGTATCGTGAGAGTACCTCTTCGTGCGAATAGCGATAGCGGTACATGTCGCGACGGCTGGCAAAGGCGCAGTAGTATTGTTCGCCTTCCTCGGTGCGCCGTTCGCCGAAGGCCACCATGTCGGCCCATATCTTATAGACGTCGGTGGAGTGGGCGTAGTTAATCATGTCGGGAGTATAGCCACCCGCCGGGCGCATGTTCACCTCCAGTGCCACGAAGTCGCCCCGGCGGCCAAGCCCTCGTCGGTCGCAGTCGAGGCGAAAGAACTCGAGGTGGACGAAGCGGCTCACTACGCCGAATGCCTTCACCGTGCGGCGGCCCAGCGTACGCAATGGCTCGGGCATGTCCTTATCAACGTAATAGGAGAGGTCGAGCCGCTTGTTCACGATGTCCATGATGGAAGGCGGCCAGACGGTCATGGACTCGAAGAGCGGTTCGCCCTGTGTATCGATGACGGCATCGTAACTGCATATCTCGCCCGTGATGAACTCCTCCAGGACGTAATGAGGGAGTAGCGTCGCCCGCTCGTAGAAGTCGGAGAGTTCCCTCTCGTCGTGTATTTTGTACGTCCCGCTTGCCCCTACGCCCACGTCGGGTTTGGCGATGAGGGGGAAGCCCGTCTGCTGTGCGAACTGCCGTGCGGCCTCCAGTCCCTCGTCGGTCTTTATCTGCCGTGCCGTGGGGATATGTCCCAAGGCATAGTATCGCTTCATGGCCGACTTCTCCTTGATGGCATTGATGTTATCGCTCTGTATGCCCGTGCGGACGTTGAAGTCTGTGCGCAGTCGTGCGTCTTGTGCCAGCCAGTATTCGTTGTTCGACTCTATCCAGTCGATGCGCCCATAGCGGAATGCAAAGTAGGCTACGGCCCGATAGACGGCATCGTAGTCTTCCAGCGAATCCACGCGATAGTACTCCGTCAGGGCTTCGCGTAATTCCCCTGGAAGACTCTCGTATGGTGCATCGGCTATGCCCAACACCCTGACACCGTTCTGCCTCAACCGCTGGCAAAACTGCCAGTACGTATGTGGAAAGTGCGGCGAAATGAATATAAAGTTCTGCATATATTTAAATTTTAACTTTCAACTCCTCAATATTTGTCATTGCAGCCACACACGAGTCTGACCAAACATTCTCGGCTGTCTCCAACATGTCCAGCAGGGTATAGATGGGCAGGATGCCCCCCATCACCGTCAGGGGCATCCCCATACCAGCCATCAGGGATAGCGTGAGGAAGTAGCACCCCATCGGTACTCCGGCATTGCCCACCGCCGCGACCACCGACACCACGAGCCACAACAACAGCGTGGGCCACGTGAGGGCGACACCGCCATGTTGCATGACGAAGAACGAGGTGACGAGGATGAAGGCCGAACAACCGTTCATGTTGATGGTGGTGCACAGGGGCAGGACGAAGCGTGATACCTGTGGCGACACGCCCAGCCGTTCCTCTGCCGTGCGCATGGTCACAGGCAGCGTGGCGGCACTACTCTTGGTAAAGAAGGCGGTGATGACAGCAGGCATCATGCGCAGGAAGGTGCGCACAGGGTTGAGCCCCCTGGCAAGCAGAAAGAGCGGAAGCACGACGAACATCTGTACGATGTTGCCGCCCACAATGACCAACACGTACTGCCCGATGGCATCTACGGCCACGCCGCTACTCAACTGAGCCGACAGTTGCGCAGCAAAGGCCGCAATGCCCAGGGGCAGTGTCCAGATAAGTCCACGGATGAGCAGGAACAAGACATCCTGCAAGCCTTGTAGTACGTTTATGAGCGTACGGCGCGGCTCATTCTCCGGCAGACGCGATAGGGCCAGCCCCACAGCAAAAGCCAACAGCAGAAGCGATAGCACATTGCCCTCCAGGAAGGGACGTACCACGTTGTCCGGCACCACGGAGAGCAGATGGTCTGTGTATGTGATTGTGGAAACCTCGGTGGGCGCAGCCGCAGCAGCGGCATCGAGCGGCAACAGCCCCGGCTTTATAGTAAGGTATAGAGCGAGCCCCACCGCTGAGGCCACGAAAGTCGTTGCCAAAGTGTAGCCCAGCGCACAAAGGAAGATGCGCCGCATCTCCCCTTGTCGTCCGAAGGATGCCAGCGTCAGTATCACGGTCAGTATGATGGTAGGTACCGCCAGCAGTTGGAACACTCTCGTATAGACGGTTGCAATGAACGTCATCGTCGCCGTCACCCATCCGATGCCCGTCACTCCCAGGCCTACGCCTGCGAGCAAGGCTATTGTCCAATATATAAATCGTTTCATATCCCTATAAGTTCAGTTCCATCAGAATGTCGCAACGCTCATACGCCACCCCTTCCAGGGGAATCTCGCGAAAACCCAACTGGCGATATAGTGCGATAGAGACCTTTAGGCGTGTATTTCCCTCCAAAAAGATATGCCGCACGCCATGCTTCCGGGCATAATCAATAAGCGTCTGTCCCAGTTGTTTCCCGATGTGCCGACCCTGATGCTGCGGCGAAACGGCCATTTTGGCCAGTTCGTGGCTTTGCGTTTCTGGATGAGAAATAAGGGCACAGCAGCCCACAATCTCATCAGTCTCATCGTCTTGTGCCAGGAAGACCTGCCCACCACGACCTATGATATAGTCATCGATATGAGCGAACGTATGAAGGTCCGACTTCTCCAACCGAAAGTATGTCTCTATCCATTCTCTGTTTAGCCGCACAAAGTCGTCGCGGTATGCCTTGTTATATGTAATGACGTTTACCATGCTGCAAAGTTACGCATAATCCGCTATCGTCGCAATACCGCATTCGGGGTAATCTTGAGGGCTTAACATTACTAACCTTTAACCGCAATGTCCATAGCGTGGAAATATATCATGCCAGTCCTTTGTCCATTCGGGAATAATCATTACTTTTGCATCGCGTTAAAGATAATGACATCAAATGAAACTTATACTCGACTTCCTGACCCGCCTGGCGGAGAACAACAATAAGCCTTGGTTCGACGAACACAAGGCAGAGTATCTGGACGTGAAACAGCGGTTCGACGAGTTTGCGCTGCGTTTCCTGCATGGCGTGGAGCAGTTCGACCCGCGCGTGAAGAACTTAGGACTGAAGGACATTACGTACCGCATCTATCGCGACGTGCGCTTTACGGACGACAAGCGGCCTTATAAGTGGCACATGGGTGTGTATGTGTGCCCCCGAGGAAAGAAGTCGGGCATGGCGGGCTACTACATCCATCTGGAACCCTCGACGGATACGTTCTTCATCTGTTCGGGCCTCTACAATCCCACGAAGGAGGTCATGGCCAGTATTCGCGAGGACATCATGCTCAATGGGCAAGCCTTCCATGAGGCCCTGCTAGGGTGTGCGGACTTCCACCTGCCGTGGGACACGGCATTGAAGAAGGTGCCGCGTGGATTCGACGGGGAGGAGGAGTACAGCCAGTACCTTCGTCTGAAGAGTTACGAGATATACAAGCCTGTGACGCGTCGCGAGGTGCAGTCGAAGGCATTCCTCGACCATGCCCTGGCCGACCTCCAGCGCACACAGCCTTATAACGAAATACTGAATCGGGCGTTCGACTTCGTCAATGATTATTAGACCACAGATTACTA
The DNA here is from genome assembly GCA_017464345.1 of Bacteroidaceae bacterium. GTDB lineage: Bacteria > Bacteroidota > Bacteroidia > Bacteroidales > Bacteroidaceae > Physcousia. Next base: position 1,391 of record JAFUAH010000026.1, on the reverse strand, counting down.
TTTTTCTTGACCACGAATTACACGAATTATTTATAACCTTATAATATATAGCAGGCTATAATTCGTGTAATTTGTGGTTAAAGAAAAAACTCGTCGAAGAGTCTTCGAAGTTCCGCTTCGTCGTCGATAAGTTGGCGCAGGCGTTCCAACCGTTCTGCATTTGGCGAATCCTCGAACCAGAGGTGGAGATAACCCTGACGGCCATATTTCTCATGGAGGTGCTGGAGCATACGCTCGTAGTGTTCCTGGCGAGAGAGTTCGGGATAGTGGTCGAGCCCGAACTGGACGGTGCGGCGAACGATGGTGACGGGGTCGATGAAGCGGTCGGCTTCGGCCACGATGCGACCGTAGACGGTGCGCGGCGGTTGCTTGGCCGAGGCGCGATGGTCTTCGGCAGCATCGGCCATCACTGAGATTTGCTCTTCGGTGAACCAGCGGCACAGTTCCTTGTCCTCGCGGATGATGCGGGCAGAGACTACGTGATGGAGGTCACGCCCCTCCGCAAGTCCCGTGTCGTGATAGGCAGCGATGGCATAGACCATGCCGGCATCGACATCAAGCCGCTCCGCCAGTTGCATACTTTGGCAGATGACCATCTCGGCATGGGCGCGTTGGTGTGCCTTATCGAAGTGGTCGTAGCGAGGCAGTATCTCCGCCTCGATGTATTGTTTCAGGCTTTCTTTGACCATTTCAATCTTTCAATTTTTCAATTTTTCAATCTTCCATCGCCTTTGGTGTCCAGCATCGGAAGAAGCGGAGCACGCGGTCGTGGTTATAGCCCTTGCCTTCCTCGAGGAAACTGGAGTCCTGAGTATGCAGGATGCGGCCCTGCTCGTCGAGCACCACGAAGACGGGGAATCCGAAACGGGCAGGATTACCAAGACGGTGCATCAGAGCCTGTGCCCGTTCAGGATTGTCTTTCTTACGGGGATTGTAGTTTACGTGGATATAGACAAAGTTTTCGTCGATAACCTTACTGATTGCAGCGTCGTTCCTGACGAAGTCGGCAAAGCGGAGACACCAAGGACACCAGTTGCCGCCCACCTGACAGACCACAAAGCGGTTTGTCTTAGCGGCTTCGCCGACGGCTTGTTCTATCTGCACCATAGGATCAATGGTCTCGTCATACACGCGAGGCAGGCCCTCCTGTGCCCATGCCGCCATGCAGACCATTAGCAGGAGGCCTGCTGCTATCATTGTCTTTTTCATGCTGTTATTCATATCAATGTGGTTGTTTCTATATACCTATTATACCCGTTGGCGGAATTAGACAGTAAAAAGAATGTATAGTAAAAAGTTGCGCATATCACAGATTTTTAGTAACTTAGAGCGTCCAACCTTTAAGTTATACAATCTGATTATGTGCAACCTGTACACAAAGTTCGTGAAGT
>JAFUAH010000025.1 GCA_017464345.1 Bacteroidaceae bacterium | reverse complement strand
GATGGCCGAGGTGCTTCACCAGAACCTTAAGGAGATAGAGCAGAGCGACATCCATGCCCGTATAAGCCGGGAGTTGCAGGACAATCCTCTCACCTCTCACCTCTCACCACTCACCCCTAAGAACTACATCCTTCTCTCCGCCCACCGTGAGGAGAACATCGACACGGAGCGGAACTTCACGAACCTCTTCACAGCCATCAACCGCATGGCGGAGAAGTACGACATGCCCATCCTGTACTCGTGCCATCCGCGCTCAAGGAAACGCCTGGAGCAGAGCGGCTTCCAGTTGGACAGGCGCGTGATTCAGCATGAGCCCCTTGGTTTCCACGACTACAACTGCCTCCAGATGAATGCCTTCGCGGTGGTGTCGGACTCAGGCACGCTGCCCGAGGAGAGCAGTTTCTTCACCAGTGTCGGTCATCCCTTCCCAGCGGTGTGCATCCGCACGAGCACGGAGCGTCCCGAGGCCCTGGACAAGGGCTGCTTCATCTTGGCCGGCATCGACGAGAATTCGTTGCTCCAGGCCGTAGATACGGCCGTGGAACTGAACCGCAACGCTCAGCACGGCATTCCTGTCCCCGACTACGTGGAGGAGAACGTGAGCACGAAGGTGGTCAAGATAGTCCAGTCTTACACGAGAGTCGTGAACAAGATGGTCTGGAGGAAATATTAATATCCCCACTCATCGGCTATCTTAGCCCTCTGCTCATTATCTTTTATAGCTTACCATGGTCGTGTGGTTTTCAATTTGTTGAAAACATATGCATCTTACATATGGTATTTACAGAGAAAAGAATTAGGTTATTATGCGTTGTTTGAATTTAAATAACTTCCAATCTTACATACAGGAGGATTTGCAAAAGGGTAGGGCTTCCATAAACTAAGCAATTTGAATTTAGGTATAGGAAGTCCATTTCTTTCATATGTTATTGGTCTATAATATAGTCGATAATTTCTTTGATTAGATTGATTTATGAAAGGAGATCTTAGGGATATAAACCAACTTAAAGCAGGAGCAGCATTGAATTACGTTTTAATAATTCTGAATGCTGTTGTAGCACTTGTCTATACACCATATATGTTGCGTATGATGGGGAAAAGCGAATTCGGTTTGTATTCCTTGGTCTCATCTGTTATTGGCTATCTTACAATTCTTGACTTGGGTTTTGGCAATGCTATTGTGCGATATACCGCAAAATTTAGGGCGGAGGGTAAGCAGAAAGAACAGTATAAGATATTCGGAATGTTCTTCGTTCTATACTTTATTATAGGTGCAATAGCTTTTGCCGCTGGACTGGGATTGTATTTCAATGTAGATAGAATGTTCGGGAATACAATGACGGCTATAGAGCTGGCCCATGCCCAGATAATGATGTTAATCCTAACCTTAAATATAGCATTTACTTTCCCGATGAGCATTTTCGGAAGTATTATGTCAGCTTACGAAAGGTTTGTCTTTCCAAAGGTGATTAACATTTGCAGAGTTGTACTTAATACCGTTATTATGGTTGCCTTATTGACAATAGGATATAAGGCTATCGCCATGGTAATAGCTCAAACGGCATTCAATGTAATAACACTGATTATTAATTACATCTATTGTAAGAGAAACTTGCAGATAGAACTGCATTACGGCAAATTTCAATGGTCATTCCTTAAGGAGGTTTCCATCTATTCATTATGGATTTTTCTAAATGCAATCATGGATAGAATATACTGGAGTACCGGCCAATTCATTTTAGGTGCTGTTGCAGGAACAATTGCTATTGCCCATTTTGCAGTGGGCATTCAGTTACAATCCATGTATTTGCAGTTCTCAACCGCAATATCGGGCGTATTCCTCCCCAAGGTAACAGGAATGGTGGCCAAGCAGTCTGACAATAAGGAGATTTCGGACTTGTTTATTAGAACAGGAAGGATACAAAACATCGTAATGGCCTTAATCTTGTTTGGCTTCTTGACTTTCGGTAAGCCTTTTGTCCTTCTATGGGCAGGGCCTGATTATGGTAGTTCTTATTTGATTGCGTTGCTGTTCTTTGCCTCCCTTTATGTCCCATTGATACAAAACTTGGGAATTACCATCCTTCAAGCCCGTAACCAGATGGCTTTCCGCTCAGTTCTCTATATTATTATAGCTGTTTTCTCTTTGGGCTTACAATATCTTTTTGCAAAATGGTGGGGGGAGATCGGTTGTGCAATTGCTGTGGCAGGTGCATTAGTAGTGGGGCAGGGCATCATTATGAACATTTACTACACCCGTAAACAAGACATTGCCATAAAAAAATTCTGGGGAGAAATAATGAGAATGAATATTACTCCAATTATTGTAACAGCGGTTTTTGTGTTTGTAACTCGTCAAGTTCAGATTACATCATGGATTGCTTTGGCTCTGTGGGTTGTGGGATACGTCTTAGTTTATGTCGCTCTCTTATATAAATTTGGATTAAACCAGAGTGAACGAGACCTACTTATGGCTCCTCTAAAGAAGTTACTAAGGATTAGATGATAACATGAATTTGGAAATAAGCCAGGAAAAAATCACGAAATAATTATATAAAGTATTATAGACAATGAAAATTATCGGAGTTATCCCCGCCCGTTACGAGAGTTCTCGCTTCCAGGGCAAACCTTTGGCTGATATTTGTGGTAAGCCAATGATCTGGTGGGTGTATCAACACGCCAGCCAAGTGAAGTATTTTGACAAGCTCTACGTGGCTACAGATGACCAGCGCATCTATAATGCCTGCGAGAAGTTCGATATGAATTGTATCATGACCTCTACATCACATCGTACCGGCACAGACCGCATTGGTGAGGTAGCAGAGAATATTCCTGCCGACCTCTATGTGAACATCCAGGGCGACGAGCCGCTGATGGAGCCTGAGGTGATGGAGAAGGCTATTCTTCCGTTCTTTGACAACAAGGAACTTCAGGTATCCAACCTGATGACCAAGATTACCGACCCTGTGGATGTGGTGAATTTCACTATCCCTAAAGTCATCACCAACAAAGAAGGAATTGGCATCTACCTGACCCGTTCTACAGCACCTTATCCGAAAGGACGCATTGACTATGCTTACTACAAGCAAGTATGTGTGTATGGCTTTACTCCTGCCGCTCTGAAGTTCTACTGTGATTACGGAAAGAAGTACGGCAAGGCAAAGATTGAGGCGATTGAGGATATTGAGATTCTGCGCTTCATCGAGAGCGGCTACAAGGTGCAGTTCATAGAAGTGGATTCTGAGACCGTGGCGGTAGATACGCCTAACGACCTGAAGAAAGTAAATGAAATCATGTCAGCCAAGCTGCAGAAATAGGACAATGGAAATACTTGACTGTACGTTGAGGGATGGTGGATATTACACAAATTGGGACTTCAACGAAAATACCGTGGATGCCTACATCAAGGCGATGAATGGTCTCCCGATTGACTATTTGGAATTAGGCTACCGCAATACTCCTCAGAAGGAGTATTGCGGTAAGTTTGGCTATTGCCCTTTGTCTGTATTAAAACACATCCGAGAGAACTCCAAACAGAAACTGGCAGTGATGCTCAATGAGAAGAGTACCAAGTCTGAAGATTTGGAGCATCTGATTGCTCCCTTAATGGGTGTGGTGGATATGATCCGTATGGCGGTTGACCCCAAGAAACTGGACAGAGCAGCTGTGCTGGCAGAGCAGGTGAAAGAGTACGGTTTTGAAGTAGCCTTCAACGTGATGTATATGTCCAAGTGGGAACAATATGAGGGTTTGTTGGAAAAGCTTCCTAAGTTGAATGGTGTTATCAAAATCTTCAATATGGTGGACTCTTACGGAAGTGTTTCACCTAATGAAGTGCGCGTCATCATTGCCAACCTAAAGAAGTATCTCACTTGTCAGATTGGTTTCCACGGACATAACAACCTTCAGTTGGGGCTCATCAATACCCTCACGGCTATGGAATGTGGTGTGGATAGCGTGGATGCCACAATCCTTGGCATGGGGCGTGGTGCTGGAAACCTGAATATGGAGCTTCTGCTCACCTATCTGAACAAGCATGCAGGACTGAAGGTGAACTTCAACGAACTGGGTGATGCTGTCCAGACCTTTATGCCTCTTTATGAGAAATATCGTTGGGGAAGTAGTCTGCCTTATATGATTTCAGGTGCCAACTCTTTCCCCCAGAAGGAGGTAATGGAATGGGTAAGCAACCGCGTATATTCCTTTAACAGCATTGTGCGGGCACTAGACAACCGTAAGGACAAAAAAGAGGATAATGCTAAGTATCCAGTCCTTGATGTTTCCAAAAAGTTCAAACAAGTTTTGGTGATTGGTGGCGGTAATACCGTGGCAGAGCATGTTGCGGCCATCTGCGAGTATCTTGACCATCACCCAGATACAGCTTTAGTCCTTGCCACTGCACGACATGCAAAACTGTTCTTGGGTCGCAAGGAATCGACTTTCTACTGTCTTGTGGGTAATGAAGGTCATCGTTTGACTTCCAACGTGGGGAAAGCCAAGTATGCAGGAACCTGTGTGCTTCCTCCATATCCCAGAACAATGGGAACTGAGGTGCCAGAGTATGCAGGAAACAGCACCTACGAGCTGAAGGATATCTCCTTCATTGATGAGTATAAGGATTCTGTTACAACCGTGGCTATCCAGCTTGGTCTGAACCTGACTGATGGAGAAGTCTATCTGGTGGGCTATGACGGCTATCCGGGCAGTGTGCTGTCTGAGAAGGAGGTTTCGCTGACCCACGAGAACAACGAGATCTTCAGCAGTTATGCCAAGACCTGTGGTCATCAGATGAAATCTCTCACCCCGTCTATTTACAGAACTTTGGATGTGACATCTATTTATCAGATGATAGAATAGTATGGCGAAAGTAGTAACTTTTGGAGAGATAATGGTACGGCTGGGGGCACCAGATTATCTAAAGCTCATACAGGCAAACCGTTTTGATGTGAGCTATGCCGGTGCTGAGGCTAACGTGGCCGTATCACTGGCCAATTATGGTATAGAAACCGATTATATCACCTGCCTTCCTGACAATCCAATTGCGGAACGTTGCATTATGGATTTGCGGGGGCATAAGGTAGGCGTTGACCATATTCAGCGTTCAGGTAAACGCATGGGCATCCTCTATTTGGAAACCGGTAGCAACGCACGTCCCTCCAAAGTGTACTATGATCGCGAGGATAGTGCCATAGCCACCGTTTTACCTGGATCTATTAACTGGAAAGAAATCTTAAAGGATGCTAACTGGTTCCATTGGACAGGTATCACACCAGCCTTGTCTGAGAATACAGCTAAAGAGTGCCTGAAAGCCATCAATACTGCCAATGAGCTGGGCGTCACCGTCAGCTGTGACATCAATTACCGCGGCAACCTGTGGAAATATGGTAAGAAAGCCTCTGAGGTGATGCCTGAGTTAGTGGCTGGTTGTGATATTATTCTTGGAAACGAGGAAGACTGTGAAAAGGTCTTCGGTATCAAGCCAGAGAGTTTTGACGTTGAAAGCACAGGTGGTGAGATAGACCAACGGATCTTCATCAGCGTATGCCAGCAGATGATGAAGAAGTTCCCACGCTGCAAAAAGATGGCTATCACCCTTCGAGGTGCCATCAATGCCAACCATAACACATGGGGTGGTGTGTTGTACAATGGTGAAGAACTATTGGAGAGCCGCCGCTATGATATCACCGATATTGTTGACCGTGTGGGTGGTGGCGACAGTTTCATGGGCGGTCTTATCTTTGGTTTGTTGCACTATAATGGTGAACAGAAGGCATTGGAGTTCGCCACTGCCGCTAGTTGCTTGAAACATACCTTAAAAGGAGATTATAACTGGGTCATGGTCCAAGAGGTAGAGAACTTGATGGAGGGTGATGCCAGTGGAAGAGTAAAGAGATAAGAGATATGAGAAACCTATTTGTTTGCCATACTCAAGCACATCTGATTCTTGCTTGTGGTCTCTCGCAGGGGCGATTCAAGGATGACGAGAATCATTTGGTACTGTTCCGGGATTTCAACCTTGGTGATGAACTAAAGGTCAAATTACAAGCTGTTTTTGAAACATGCCTATTCTTGACGGGTAACTTTCCTGCAGAAAACAAGACCTTAAAAGCAAGAATAAAGTGGCACCGTGAAGATAATAAGCTGTTAAGAAAACAGATTGTCAAACCATACGACAGAGTATTTGCAGTCTGTGACTGGACACCTCCTGTTCAGTATTGTTTGAAATGCTGTAAGAAACAGAATAAAGATACCCAATATATCTGGTTGGAGGATGGAATACTCTCTTATTTCCCCAACATAGATACTCATGTAGGTTTTGACAAATATACAATCACTTACACTATAAGAAAATTCTTTTTCAAGTATCTAATGGGATTAGGTGTCATTTATGACCGAGACTTCGAAGCAATGGGTGGGCTACGTTTCTTCAAGCAAGTTTATACTCTATATCCTAATGCGGTTAGAGAACCATACCGTTCAAAACGTGAACTTGTAGGTATATCGGATGAAGAATACCTGACGGGTGTTAAATCACTATATGATGTCAAAAGCTTAAATATCCCTGACGGTTCAATTTTACTCATTGTAGATAAACTTGTAACTTATCTTAATCCCGAAAAAGTTAAGGCAGTCATTGCTCATTTAAAAGAACAAGCCAGTGTAGAAGGAAGGCAAATCTTCTGTAAGTTCCATCCACGCGAAGAACTTGTCTGGCCTGTATTTGAGGGTTGTACCATCTTAGAGAAGAGCATAGGGGCAGAAAGTCTCTATCTTTCCTTGGCTTCTCAAAAGGATACCATCAAGATTTTAGGCATCAAGAGTGCAGGATTGATGAGTGCTCGCAAGATGGGTTTTCATGTTACGTCGCTCTTCCTTCAGTGTGGTGAGCAAAACGACAATCTAATTCGATTTTTCGAACGGATAGGAGTGGACGTTATGTAGAAAAATATTCTTATAAAAAAGCTATTCATTTATAATTATAAAACCTGCTCAAAAGACTAACGTAAGAAAGACATTAAGCTATGGATTGCCTCATGTTACGTAGCACAAGAAAAGCATTATAAGCAACCTGCCAGAGAGAAATATTTCTTTTCTATTCCATTCATTGGTTGTTTTGTTGAATACTCTAGCCCCTATTTATGACTAATGCTCATAGAGTTGCCGTTAACACTGGCATCAATTACATTCAGCTCATTTTGAATGTTGTGTTCAACTTGTTGACTGTTCGTATCATTCTTCAGTCACTTGGAGAAATTGATTATGGTATATACAACCTTATTGCTGGCGTAATAGCTTTGATTACATTTATTTCGGAGTCTTTGTCTCAAACATCCGTCCGTTTTATATCTGTAAGCATGGGAGAACAGAGAAATACAGAGACAAAATCTGTTTTTTCTTCTTGTTTCTCACTCCATTTATATATGGGGGGGGCTTTAGCTGTTCTATTGGAATTGATAGGTATCTTTTTATTTGATGGATTCTTAAATATTCCACCAGACAGAGTTGGAGCGTCTATCATAGTCTTCCATTGTATGGTAATGACGTTGTTTATTAATGTTATTGCAACTCCATTCAGAGCCATGGTAATAGCTAATGAACAGTTTTGGCTAATAGCTATCGCTGGGATTTTAGATTCAGCTTTAAAATTGATGATTGCTTTTATTGTATTGTATTCTTTAATGGATAAGTTGGTTCTTTATGGAATCTTTATGGCATTCATTAGTTTTGTTCCCCTTTCCTGTTTCTCAATGTATTCTCTGATGAGATATCGTGAGATTACTTCATTGCAATTAGTTGGTTTCCGGAGGATAAAAGATATGATACATTTTGCAGGATGGACACTTTTGGATGTTTTTGGTGCTGTTGCAAACAGGCAAGGTTATGCACTCATGTTTAATAAATTTTTTGGTCCTTCGACCAATGCTGTTTTTGCTTTGTCCAGCCATGTTGAAAGTCCTCTTTTTCTGGTTTCTGCTTCGGCAATAAATTCCATAAAACCGCAGATATTAAAAAGTTATGGAAGTGGAGATTTGGATAAAACGATGAGGCTATCTATGACAGCGGGAAAAATAGGTTTTTCTTTGATGGCAATGCTGGCTATTCCAATCTGTGTGATGTTGCCAGATATTCTAAAAATATGGTTGGGAGAGTATCCACCTGATACTGTTTTCTTTGCGCGAATGATGATAATAGCAAGTTTGTGTTCCCAGCTTACGATAGGGCTAATATCTGCAAATCAAGCTATTGGAAATATTAAATGGTTCTCTATTATTGTATCTTGTCTGCGAATGTCTGCCCTACCAGTCTCCATCGCCCTTCTGCTTTTGGGAGCTTCTGCTAGCATGGCTATGGTCGTGTATATGTTAGCAGAGTCCTTTGCTTCAGTCTGTAGAGTTATTATTATGAGAAGGATTGCAGATCTTAAGGTGAGGTTTTTTGTGAAAAATGTAGTCGTACAAATATTGCCACCGTGTTTGTTGTCTGCGGGAATTTGTCTGCTCGTATATCACGATTTGAATAGTGTATGGGGAATACTCATCAATGTGATGATTACAGCATTGGTATACGCCTATTTGATCTATTCTATAGGTCTCACCAGTGAAGAAAAGAATGGTATTAAGAGTATCATTATATCTGTGCGTTCCACTTTAAGAAAAGCATAATTATGATAGTACAATTGTCTGTTTTTGCTTTAATAGTTCTGATTGTAGGTTACTTCTGTAAGGTGGTATTTAGTAAGGATCGGGCTCTCATATTTCATCCTCTTACTATCATAAGTATGGTTTATGTCTATTATTGCATAGTTCCGTATTATACAGGTGGCAATGAGAGGTATCATGTAGATGCTAAAACCAACTTGGCGTTGTTTCATGTCGGAGCCTTACTTTCCTATATCTGTTTACTTTTTGCTTCTACGAGGAAGATAAATGTATCTTTCAGTCATTGGAATAATTGTTTTAAGCTCAAACGGATGGAGTGGGCTGCGATATTGTGCTTTGCTTTAGCTTTCGTTGGCTATTCCTCTTTCCGTGGGGTGCATTTCAGTATTTTTGCAGAAGACAATGAACTTAATTTAGTGCATAACGACATAGAGCATTATTTCTTGGAACTTCTCTATCTTTATGAAGCTGCATTCAGCTTGTTCCTCATGAGGGGAAAAGTCAAGGGTATGAAATGGTGGTATATACCTTTAATGCTGTATATAGTTATCTCATTTATTTTCGCAGGCACTCGTGCGAGGTTGGTCGTTATGATAGCATCTGCGATTACTGTTTATTATTTATGGCCTTGTCCACGTCGTGTGAACTATGTATATGCGATTGTTTTAGCTACAGGCGTTTTTTTAGGCTTTAGCATAATGGATAAGACAAGACAATATAGTAAAGGCCTTAATCGTGAGGCTCTTAATGAAATTTCCTACAATGATATTAAAGGAGGCGCAGATGAAAATTATTCAGTGTATTGGTTCTCTGCTGTCACAATGGATTACTGTCAACGCGAACATGATTATGTATATTTCGAACCAATTTTAAACGCATTACTATCACCTATACCTCGTTCTGTATTCCCTTGGAAACCAGACGGGCGTTATTTGATGAGGTCTCAGATTAAAATTATAGGTACGGCGGATCATGGAGCTATTTTTCTTTATTTCACGGAGGGATTCTTTTCTTTTGGTTGGTTAGGTGTCATTTTGTGGCCCTTGTTGTTGGGCTGGTTTGTGAATTTGTTTTGGACGAATTACCGTGCTCACTCAACATCACCGGGTGCCATATTAGCTTTAGCTTTATTCAACGGATATTGTTATAACACGATTTCAAGGGGCTATTTAGCGACTAATTTGATTAATTATGTATATCTTATTTGTCTGCCTTTTTGGTTGTATATGATAATGCAAAAGTGGAATAAGACAAAAATTAAGATATAATGCTGATTTTAGCTCATGTTTGAGCATAGAGGATTGTAAACATCTTTCAAATGTTTTTTATATTAGCAAGGCTAAGGATAAATATTAGATTTCTATAAGTCTTATGAAATTGGTGTTTATTTCAAACTATTTAAGCCCTCATCAGAAGCCTTTTTGTGATGCAGCTTGGAAAGCGACTGGTGGACAATTTTGCTTTGTGGCGACAACAGCCATGACAGCATGGAGAACTCTTTCTGGATTTAAGGAATTGAAAGCGCCCTATCTGGTTGATATTTCATCGTCAGCCAATAAGGAGGTTCAGTCTATTATAGATGGAGCTGATGCTGTAATTACTGATGCCGAGAATTTAGATCTCACGCGAAAGAGGTATGAAGCGGGGAGATTGACGTTTCGCTGCTCTGAACGCCTCTTCAAAAGTCGATTGCGATATCTGAAAGCACCTATTCATTGGCTGAAGGCTTGGAAAACACGCAGAATGTATTTTCTTTGCAGTAGTGCCTATACGGCACAAGATGTCAATTTATTGGGCTTCTTCAAAAATCGCTGCTATAAGTGGGGGTATTTCCCAGAAATGAAAACGTATAAATCGTTGGACGTATTAATGCAGCAAAAGGAAGAAAAGATTGAAGCACCTCTGGGTGTTTCCATCCTATGGGTCGCAAGACCCATAGGATGGAAACACCCAGAATTAGCAATCAAATTGGCTGAGTATCTGAAGCAACATGATTGCGATTTTCACTTAAAAATGATTGGTAGTGGAAGCCTTGATGAAAAGTGTCGCGCTTTGATTCGTTCAAAAAAATTGGACGGATGTGTAAAGATGACTGGAGCATTGCCCATGAATGAAGCGCGGTCTGCAATGGAACGAAGTGAAATATTTATTTTTACGAGTGACCGTAACGAAGGATGGGGGGCTGTGATGAATGAGTCCATGAATAGTGCTTGTGCCGTTGTGGCGAACAACGCTATTGGTTCTGTACCTTATTTGGTTGAGGATGGAATAAGTGGCCTGACTTACTCATCAGAACAAAGGTTCTATGAAAATGTTAAATGGTTAATAGAGCATCCGGTCGAAAGACAAAAAATGGGGCGTGCAGCTTATAAAACAATTACAGAAATCTGGAATGCAGAGATTGCTGCAAGAAACCTGTTGCAACTTATTGACGATTTGCAGCATGGGCGTGATACTTCTATCAAATGCGGGCCGTGCAGCAAGGCATAATGATAAAGTTATTTGTATTATGGGATTGGTCTGACAAGATATAATCCCCATTGTGTTATATCCTATGAAGGTTGAGATTATCACCCTGCATCGAATCACCAATTTCGGCTCCATGTTGCAGACGTATGCTACACAGACCGCCATTGAAAAACTCGGACACGAAGCAGAAGTGCTGGACTTCGTGCCGGAAGGTATTTCTTTCAAGAGGGGATGTTGGCCCAAGAACAATGTTCCGGCATGGAAGAAACTTATTAAATTGCCCCCGCTATTTGTGGTCAATTTGATAGAATACCACGATGTAAACAGATTTCTACGTAAGTATATTCATCTCTCCAGAAAGAGATACAGCTGCTATCAGGACATCATCAATGACATCCCTTTGGCAGATGCCTATCTGAGCGGAAGTGACCAGGTGTGGAACACACAGAATAACAATCCGCCAGAGGACTTGAAAGCCTACTATCTGGGCTTTGCACCAGAAGGCAAGAAACGTATTGCCTACGCAGGGAGCTTTGGCAAGAACTCCTTTACGCCAGAAGAGGAAGCCATCATCAAAGAGTATATTGCCAAATACGACCATATCTCTGTACGTGAAGATGACGGTTTGAAGATACTTCACCAGTTTGGCTTTGACAAAGGCGTTCACGTGGTTGACCCTACGCTGTTGCTGAGAGGGGATGACTGGAGAAAGTTCGCATCCGTGAAGAATGCCCCAAAGCCAGGATATGTGTTTGTGTATAATTTAAACAGGAATGGTCTGATTAAGGAAGTGGCACAAGCCATAGCCAAGGAGAAAGGGCTGCGCATCATCAACTTTGCCGACACTTTCGATTTCATTAAGGGAGCAGAGAACCGCTTTGGCAATTCTGCTGAAGACTTTGTGAACCACATCGCACATGCGGATTATGTGGTGACAGATTCCTTCCACGGAACGGCTTTCTCGCTGAACTTGAACCGTCAGGTGATAGTGGTGAAAGCACCACGGTACAATTCCAGGATTGAGAGTATACTGAGAATTGCTGGTCTTTTGGATACAAGATTGGTTGGTTCAGTAACAGAAGGTCTGATGGCTGCATCTTCCTCAATTGATTACCAGTTGGTGAATCCTCGGATAGGGGAGGTAAGAAAAAAGTCACACGAATACTTAAAAAACTCATTAAGCTAATTATGCGATAAATGGCGAGTGTATGGAGAATATCTCAATCATAGGACAAACCTGTTGCGGCTGTAGGGCTTGTGAACAGTCCTGTCATAAACATGCAATAGCCTTTAAGGAGGATGAGGAGGGCTTTTTGCAGCCGCATATTGACCAAGATAAATGTGTCAATTGTGGAAAGTGTCTAAAAGCCTGCCCCATTCATACCGTTAATGTCTGTCATGAAGAACAAAAGGGCTATGCGGCCAAAACGACATCAGATGCTGACTTGAAAGAATGCTCGTCAGGTGGTCTGTTCTATGAAATGGCGAAATATGTTTGTGGTCAGAATGGAGTTGTTTGTGGTTGTGGGGTTGATGATTCATTGATGCCACATCATGTGATAGCAACTACATTGGAAGAGGCAAGGCAACTGAGAGGTTCGAAATACGTTCAAAGCAGTATGGGGAACATCTACACCCAAGTTAAAGAGTATCTTGATAAGGGAGTAATCGTTTTATTTACGGGGGGGCCTTGCCAAGTGGCAGGTTTAAAAAACTATCTCACGAAGGGGTATGACAATCTTTATTGCGTGGATATCATTTGTCATGGAGTACCAAGCCGTAAATTATATGCTACTTACCTCAAATGGTTATCTGATAAATATGGTGCAATAAGCAGTGTCGAATTTAGAAGCAAGAAGAGGCATCAATGGTCACTGACGCTCAATGTGACGTCAAAGAATAATGGACGTATTCAGGAACATTTGAAGATTGCATCGCTTGACCCCTATTACTATAATTTCCTTGAGGGTAATACTTATAGGGAAAGTTGTTACGCTTGTCCCTATTCCCAGAACAATAGGCCGGGCGACATAACGATAGGAGACTTTTGGGGAATAGAGAATACACATCCGGAATTGTTCGATATTAGAGGTGTATCTTGTGCATTGGTGAATTCTGATAAAGGACGGCAATTATGGGCTAGTGTCGAACCTGGTTTGGATGCTACCGAGGTTGAATTGAGTGATATAATTAACTATAATGGGAACCTGAGACTACCGACCAAAAGGAAACCAATAAGAGACGTAGTATATCAGGCTCTTAATGAAAATGGCTTTGACGCGATTCCTTACGAATTGCCCTTGAAGTCCAGAGTTATAGATTCGCTGAAAAACTATATACCAAACGTGTGGCGCTATAAGATTAAGACTATGTTGAAGAGATGGAGAAGAACACACTCTTAATTATTAACGTAGCCTTAAACTGGGGCTCAACAGGTAAGATTGTTGAAGGTATCGGACAACTAGCCATAAAGGATGGATGGAATGTCTATGTAGCCCATGGAGCGCGTTATTTCAATGAGAGCAGCCTGAAGAATTATCAAGTCGAAACGAAACTAGGTGAGATGTTTCATTATGTGGAGAGTTCGCTTTTTGATGCTCAAGGCAGAGGTTCTAGATACTCTACAAAAAAATTCTTGAAGGTTATTGATAGCATACGACCAGATATTGTGCATATCCACAATATTCATGGTTGCTTTATCAATTATCCCATTCTTTTCGATTATCTTCGCGAGAAGAGCATTCCTGTAGTATGGACTCTGCATGACTGCTGGGCGATGACAGGGCATTGCGTTCACTTTGAAAGAACACATTGTGAACAATGGAAGAAGCAATGCTTGTCTTGTCCCCAAAAACATGATTTTCCTAAAAGCTATTTATTTGACCGCTGCAAGAGTAACTACTCATTAAAAAAACGCTTGTTTACTGCAATAGAGAAGATGAAGATAACTACAGTCTCTTCATGGCTCAAGGGGGTGGCAGAGCTGTCATATCTAAAGAATTTTCCTATAAATGTCGTTTACAACGGAGTGGATATTAAACTGTTTAGTCATATAGAAAGTAATATCCGTGAGCAGTTGAATATTGGTAACAATAAGATGCTACTCGCCGTCGCTTCTGGCTTTGAAGAGCGCAAGGGCATTTATGACTTTGCCGCTCTCAGCAAAGTTCTCCCCTCAGGATACCAAATAGTGCTTATTGGTACAAATGAGAATGACCGTAATGTTCTTCCTAATAATGTGATTGCGATATCTCGTACAAACAGTGTGAAAGAGCTGGCGGAATTTTACTCTGCAGCAGATGTGCTACTAAGTCTTTCCTATGAAGAGACATTTGGTCTTACGATAGTTGAGGCTATGGCTTGTGGGACACCTGCCATTGTTTATGGTAACACAGCACAACCTGAATTAATAACAGCGGGAACTGGTAAGATTGTTCCAACGGGAGATATAGAATCTTTAGTAAAAGCTATTGAAGAGGTCTGTTCGAAGCCGAGAGAAACGTACGTTGAGACTTGTCGAAAGCATGCCATGCAATATGAAGAGTCTCTGAGTTATCAAAAATATTTAGACATTTACGAATCTATAATTAACAAAAGGAATTAATGTACGTACACTTTTTCAAACGACTAATTGATCTAATCTTTGCACTTATTGCTCTTCCTTTCGTATTACTAATAATCATTGTGATTGCTCCTTTCATCTACTTTGATGACAGAGGCCCCATTTTCTATGCAGGTAAGCGTATTGGTTATAAAGGCAGCCCCTTAGGGATGCTGAAGTTCCGCAGCATGAAAGTGAATGCTCCAGATATTCGCCTTGCTGATGGTAGTACTTATAATGGAGATGATGACCCCAGAGTGACTAAGGTCGGAAAAATTCTACGTAAAACCAGTTTGGATGAAATTCCTCAGTTCTTGAACGTTCTGACAGGTCAGATGAGTCTTATAGGCATTCGCCCTGATCCTCTGGATTGGTTGGAGAAATATAATGAGCATGAGAAAGTCATACTGACGGTGAAGCCTGGCATCACTGGCTATAACCAAGCCTATTATCGTAATAGCGCAGACGGTGAACTCAAACTGAAGAACGATGTATATTACGCTGAGCATATTTCCTTCTGGCTTGATGTCAAGATTTTTTTCAAAACGATTAAGACCGTCCTTTTCCGTGAACATATTAATATAGACGAAGATAGAAAATGAGAGAGTTCGGTAGCGAATATCCTGGGATATTACTGCCAGATGGGTATTTTGGAGCGTTTGAGAGATATGGGCACTGTAGTTGGCTGAGGTCGGGAAGGGAGGCACTTCATCTTGTGGCGTTGAATCTGAAAGGATTCGATGTGGAGCCAGTGGTACTGATTCCAGCGTATTGTTGCCACTCAATGGTAGATCCGTTTGAGAAAGCCGAATGGAAGGTAGAGTTCTATCGCTTGAATGATGACCTGACGGCAGACTTGGATTTTCTTTCCCATTTGCTTGTTACAGTGCGGCCAAAGGCGGCCTTGACTATGAACTTCTATGGCTCTGCCTCTACGGAGGATGCAGTCTCTGTGATAAAGTGCAGTTGTCCTGACTGTATATGTATAGAGGACTTCTCGCATTGTACATTCTGCTTGTCTGACATCTACAACGAGCAGGTGGATTATTATGTGACCAGTATCCGCAAGTCGGTAGGTGTGTGTGACGGCTCTGTTATTATCAGCAAAGTTCCGATGGATGAAACCGTGGTTGAGGATAATGAGACGGAGTTTATGACAGTGAGAAGAGACAGTCAGAGACTAAAAGCAAACTATAATTATTCTCAAGATGCGGCTCAGAAGAACAGCTTCTTCCCCGAGTTGCGCAGACAGGAAGGCGAACTGGATAACTTCTCCGGTGTTCACCGCATTTCTCAAACAGGAATGGATATGCTGGCGGTACTGAATGGCGAACAAATCCGTTATGCTCGGCAAAAGAACATGGCGCATATTTTGGACTTACTGAAAGGAAAAGTGGAAAGCATTCCAGGAATAGAAAAATGTTTGGATGGTGCACCGTTCTCGTTACCTATTCTTGTGAGTAATCGTGATGAAGTGCAGCAAAAACTGGCGAAAAGAGGTGTATATGCACCTGTCTTGTGGCCTATCTGTGATGAAGCAAGGGCTGTCTGCCCTGTTTCCGCAAGAATGGCAGATGGGATGTTGTCGATTCCGATAGACCAAAGATATAACTATGACGATATAGAAGATATTGCCAAGATTGTTTTGGAAGCTGTATGAAGAAACTTATGGTACTGGCGGCAGGGCTGCTACAGATTCCTGTCATCAAGAAAGCCCGTGAGATGGGCTACTATGTGATAGCTGTTGATGACGACTCCAATGCTCCAGGAATGGCATTGGCTGATAAAGCCATAGTGCCAGGTGGACTGATGAATGAGGAGAAGTTGGTGGCAATTGCAAAAGAAGAGTATATTGATGGCGTGATACACCCTTGTTCGGAAGTGGCCATGAACGTGATGGGACGTATCAATGATGAGTTACATCTGAGTGGTATATCAAAGGAGTTAGCCATCAGAGCAACCAATAAGAACCTTATGCGCGAAGCGTTTGAGCAATATGGGGCACCAAGTCCTAAATCCAAATGCTTCAGCAATGTAGAGGTAGCTTGGGGGGCATTTTGCATAGAATTCGCAGGTGATGCTATCTTGAAGCCATCAAGGAACAGTGGCAGTAGGGGGATTGCCAAGATAAATGGCAATATTGATGAAGCGGAGTTTGCGAAACTTTTTGAACGTGCAAAAGAGGAAAGCCGTGATAAATCGGTGATGCTTGAACAATTTATCGACGGACCGGAATTTAGTGTGGAAATAATTGTATGGAACAAGCAGGTAAATGTGTTGCAAGTGACAGACAAGAAAACCACCGAAGCACCTTACTTTGTGGAATTAGGACACAACCAGCCTTCGTTATTCCCGGGGCACATCGTGGAAGCAGTGAAGCGTGCGGCCATCATGGGCGTGAGAGCTTTGGAAGTCAATAACTGTGCTTGTCATGCGGAAATCAAGGTTCAGGATGATCAGGCATATATTATGGAGATTGGGGCCCGATTGGGTGGGGACTTTATATCCACAGAGCTTACCCATTTGAGTACAGGTATCGATATGGTGGGGGCTGCTGTTGATGTGGCATTGGGTGTAGAGCCTAATTTGACTCCTGTCGCAGAACCGCAGGGAGTGGCTATTCGATATTTTACACCAGAGCCTGGTAAGGTGATTGCTATTGAGAATGCAGAGCTGCTCAACCGCTCTGATGTGTATGATGCGGAAATCTATGTAGGGCCAGGTGATGAAGTAAAAGAAGTGAAGTCAAGCCTAGACCGTTCTGGTCATGTGATTGTGACTGCAGCAACAGCCAAACTCGCAGTTGAGACAGCAGAAGGACTGATTGATTCAGTCATGATTATTATGGAATGAAGATACTGATACCATTTTCATACTACCATCCGGAACAGTGCGCAGGGTTGTTCGTCATTGACGATATGACAGAAGAGGCCGCGAAACAAGGGATTGTTTCTCTAATCACTGTACCAACCCCGACACGCAATGTTGCAGCGGAAGCCAAGTGGGGGAGGAATGAGACCTTTTGTAACGGGATGGTCAAAGTGCATCGATTCCATATGTATGGCGAGGGAAAGAATCCCGTGTTTCGGGCTTTTCGCTATCTGCTGTGTGAAATCGTCCAGTTACACTTTATGCTATGGGAAGACTATGATGTGGCGTTCATAGATAGTACACCGCCTATTCAAGGATTGAAACTCCCCATAGTGAGATTGTTTCGCAGGAAGAAACGCTTTGTGTATAATGCGCAGGACTTGTTCCCTGAGACACTGAGTGGGACAGGGCTGGCTAATCGAGGCGGAGTGCTTTGGAAGATTGGAATGTGGGTGTCGAATGTGACATTTAAGAATTCAGACAAAATTATTGCCATCTCAAACGATATCAAGTGCAGCATGGTTGCCCGTGGGGTACCTGCGGAAAAGATAGAGGTGGTGTATAATTGGGTGGATGAAAATGCTGTTATGCCAGTTGCGAGGGAAGATAATCCGCTATTTGAGGAGTTTGGGCTGTCACGAGATTTATTTACCATAGTCTATGCTGGAAATTTGGGGAATGCACAGAACATCGAAATCTTGCTGCAAGCAGCGAAGTGCTTCATCAACGAAAACGAAAATATCCAGTTCGTGATTTTGGGGACGGGCGGTCTGGAGGAGGAACTACGCAGCATAATAGAGACGGAACATTTGAACAATGTACGACTCTTGCCCTTGCAGCCCTTTGGGCGTGTGAGTAAAGTGTACTCGTTGGGAGATGCTTGTATTGTTTCCTGCAAAGAAGGTCTTGGCGGAAGTGCCATGCCTTCCAAGAGTTGGTCTATTATGAGTTGCGGAAGGCCGGTAGTTGCAAGTTTTGATGAAGGAGAATTGAAAGAGATTCTGGAAAAGAACCATTGTGGCGTGTTTTCCCATGCGGGGGATGTTCAGGAGTTTGTTGCTGCCATCAAGACGCTGAAAGATAACCCAGAACGTTGTAAAGAAATGGGTAAGAACGCCCGACAGTTTATATTAGAAAATCTCACCAAGGAGGTGGGTGCAAAGAAATACGTGGAAATAATTGAGTCAGTAATAAGAAAATAATTGTATAAAATATGAATACGAAATTGAGAAATGTGCCCTTTTCACCTCCCGATATGTCGGAGGCCGAAATAAGTGAAGTGGCAGACGCTCTTCACTCTGGGTGGATAACGACGGGCCCGAAAACGAAAGAGTTTGAGCACTTAATAGCGCTATGTTGCGGTACGCCCCAATCTGTGTGCTTGAATTCTGCGACGGCTGCAATGGAAATGGTACTGCGGCTGATAGGTGTCGGCCCTGAGGATGAAGTGATAGTTCCAGCATATACCTATACGGCTACGGCATCCGTCACCCAACATATTGGTTGCAGGGTAGTGATGGTGGATTCTCAGCCAAATGGTGTAGAGATGGACTATGACCAGCTGGCTGATGCCATTACAGAACGTACGAAGGTGATTTGTCCCGTGGATTTGGGCGGTATCGTGTGTGATTTTGATAAGGTATATTCTGTTGTAGAGACAAAAAAACATCTTTTCCGTCCGGCCAATGAGATTCAGAAGCGTATAGGCCGTATTATCGTGGCAGCTGATGATGCCCATGCATTTGGTGCCAAGTGGCACGGGAAGATGGCAGGTGCCATAGCCGACTTTTCCTCTTTCAGTTTCCATGCCGTGAAGAACCTTACCACCGCAGAGGGTGGTGCACTGACGTGGAATTTTCCGTTTGGAGAAGAAGCAGTCCGTTATGATACTTGGTCTACGGTACCCCATATCGAGGGGGAAACCTGGAACGGGTATCTTTACCGTCTCTGTCAGTTGTATTCTCTCCACGGACAGAACAAAGATGCATTAGCCAAGACACAGTTGGGTGCATGGGAGTATGATATCATAGGCCCCTGGTACAAATGTAACATGACAGACATTATGGCAGGCATAGGACTGGCACAACTGAAACGTTATCCTGAGATGTTGCATCGTCGCCGTCAGATCATAGGCATATACGATGCAGCCCTTAAGGATTTGCCAGTGGCCATGTTGAATCATTATGGAGAGAATCACTCAGGTAGTGGTCATCTATATATGACCCGTCTGCTTGGTCGTTCTGATGAAGAGCGCAGGGCCGTGATTGTGAAGATGGCAGAGCGTGGTATTGCATGTAACGTGCATTATAAGCCATTACCAATGATGACTGCATACAAAGCACTTGGGTTTGATATCAAAGATTATCCCAATGCGTATAACCTCTTTGTCAATGAGGTGACATTGCCCTTGCACACTCACTTGTCAGATGAAGATGTGGAATATGTAATCACCAACTATGCGGATATTATTAAAAGTTTATAGTGAAGAGCGTAGTTCATAGATTCTGGGGTAAGTTAAGGGTATTAACAGTTGATGGTAACTGCTGATTTGAGAGAGACTTTTTTGTCGCTTGTGCGTTTGGGCATTGGAAACTATTCTGTTGTCCCAATGCATGAGCGAATGGATTGGGATGCCATAAAAGCCTTGGCAGGTAAGCATGGGCTTTCTGCCGTTATAGTTGACGGGATTGAGCAACTATCGGATGAGCAACGGCCACCAAAGATTATATTGTTGCAATGGATCGGTGAGGTGTTGCAAGGGTATGAATACCGCAGTGAACGGTATCGTAAGACAATAGCTGAAATGGCAGCCTTCTATAATCAGCATGGTTTTAAGATGATGGTGCTGAAAGGTTACGCCTGTTCCTTAGATTGGCCTAAGCCTGAACACAGACCTTGTGGGGATATAGACATCTGGCTGTTTGGCCAGCAAAAGGAAGCGGATGCGGCTCTTCTGAAGGCGAACACGAATAGCACGAACAAAACGAAGAAGTTTGAGATTGACAACTCACACCACCATCATTCTGTGTTTAATTGGGGTGAGTTTATGGTGGAGAATCATTATGACTTTATTAATGTACACCATCATAAATCGAATGTTGAATTTGAAAAACTGCTCAAAGAACTTGCTAAGGATGATAGTTATGTTGTGGAGTTGTATGGAGAGAAGGTGTACTTGCCATCGCCCAACCTACATGCCTTGTTTTTGCTAAAACATATTATGATTCATTTTGCCTCAGAAGGAATTACGTTGAGGCAACTCTTAGATTGGGCCTTGTTTGTGAATGCTCACAGAAAAGAAGTGGATTGGTCCTGGCTGGAAGGTGTATTGAATCAGTATGGTATGAGAAGACTATATGACATCTTCAATGCTATATGTATCGATGACCTGGGACTTGACGTACATATATTCACCCGTATCCAGTTTGAACCGAATCTGAAAGAAAGGGTTTTACAGGACATTCTTAATCCTGAGTATGTCGCCGAATTGCCAGCCGGTTTTTTCAGACGTACGCATTTTAAGTACCGTCGTTGGAAGGGGAATGCTTGGAAACATGAATTGTGTTACAAAGAAAGTATGTGGAGCGCCTTCTGGAGTGGGGTGTGGAATCATTTGCTGAAACCGTCGTCGATATGAAGTTTTTGAAAGCACTCTGGGCCTTTTGCTCATACTTGTTCTGGCCGCAAAGAAGACCGAAGGAGTAAAATTGGAGTTTGTGCCGTAGGTGAAGGCTGAGCCCCATACGTAATTCTCTCTACGAGAGAGAATGTAGTATGTGGGGGCGGTCAGGCCTTCACCGTAGGCGGTTTCAGATGTGCGTATCTTTGTCATTTCCATTGCATAATCCATTTCAGATGTTCTGTGTCCTTTCCGGGGACGATACTGTGCTCATCGACCGGCAATACAACATGCCGGGGATGTAGGACATCTCCGTGGGGGAAGTTGCTTTCGCTGAGGCCAGTCTTCCCCCCCTGCATCATCGGGGAAGTTTCTTATTTAACCATAGGCTTTACTGCTCATGATGTTTATAGACATTAGTTCTTGTTTCATATTTTGTCCGAACAGTGCAAAGTTCGGAAAAAGTCACGATAAAAGCAAGGAAAGTGTACACACATTGTAAGTACACCAAATACATGAATTTAACATATTTTTAGATTTTCACTGCCGTTCAGGCGAGACCAGGCGGGAAAACTACTGCTGTCAGTTGGTTGAACGGTTCCATTCAGTTAGTTGAACAGATCCATTCAATTAGATGCGTTGGCCTATCTAATTAGATGCATCGGTTCATTCAATTAGATGAGTTAAAAAACATTATTTCATGACTCGTCCACCTTGTTGGTGGGCGAGTTTTTTTTCTATGTCCTTGAACTCTTTGTAACGAGTCATGACAGTCGTAAAGCGGTCTTTGTCCTTTATCAGTTCGGGATCCTGCATTTCGCGCATGATTTGCTTGAGCTCCTTATTGACGATTTCTATCTTATAGTCCGTCAGCAGATGGTTGGTCAGTTCTGTCAGATTGACTTCTGGCTCGCTGTAGTTCGATTGTTTTTTCTGGTGCATCCGGCTCAGTTGCTCCTTGTCGGTGACCATATCGAAGGTGAAGGAATTGATGGTGGGGTCGGGATAGTTGAGAAAGAATTTTTCGGCCACGAAACCAGCATCATGGACGTGCTGGAGAGCCAGTTCGACTATGGTCTTGTGCAGAGGTACGGAGAGTTGCAGTTCGTCTTGGATGAGGGATGCGGCAATGTACTCTATGATGGTGATGGGCTGTTCCTCGCCATTGTCGTTGTGCATTGTGCCTACCATCTGTTCGCCATGGCGCAGGATAAGGCGGACGAGTTCTTCTTCTTTGTCGTGGAATCGGCGTTCTTCGCGGTTGCGTATGCCAGTCACGAGCGGAGCGTATGGAGCCGTTTCAGCAGAGGATGGAGCTCCTGTAGCATTTGCCGATTGAGGTAAATCGGAAGGGGGTAGGGGGATGTCGGACGTGGGGAGGAGAACCTCGGCGACTTCTTCGTTGGCCGATGGCGGTGGGGGTGTGCTTCCGCTTGCAATTTGATTCAGGTTTCTCCTGTCTCGTTCCCGTTCTCGCTGCTTCCGGGCTTCCTCCAGATTCTGCTCCACTTGTCGGGCAACAGCAGAGGTGATGAGCCCCTCTTGCATCTGCATGGTGGCTGCCGTTGCTTGCACATAGATGGCACGGGTTATCTCATTGGGGATAACGGATATGCTCTGCACGATGTTGTTCACCAGTTTGCTTTTGGCCATGGGATCCCCCTTGGCCTCTTCCAGCAACAGGTCGGTCTTGAATTTGATGAAATCGACCTGATGCTCTCCGAGATATTGCTGGAATTCCTCGGCATTGTGCTTGCGAGCAAAGGAGTCGGGGTCGTCGCCGTCGGGCAGCAGGAGCAGTCGGACATTCATGCCCTGTGCCAGCAGCATGTCGATACCGCGCTGTGAGGCCTTGATGCCTGCCGCATCGCCATCGTAGATGACGGTGATGTTGTCCGTCAGTCGGTGTATGAGACGTATCTGGTCGTCGGTGAGTGCTGTGCCACTGGAGGCCACCACGTTCTCCACGCCGCTCTGGTGCATGGCCATCACGTCGGTGTAGCCCTCCACCAGGAAACATAGGTCGTGCTTGCGGATGGCCTGCTTGGCCTGGAACAGACCATAGAGTTCCCGTTTCTTCGAGTAGATGATACTCTCGGGGGAGTTTTGGTACTTCACGTTCACACCCTTGGTGGCTGCGTCCAACACACGTCCGCCGAAGCCCACCACCTTGCCAGACATCGTGTGGATGGGGAAGATGACACGCCCCCAGTAGCGGTCGCGCAGGGCACCGCGGTCGTTCTTGATGCTGATGCCTGTTCCCAGTCCCGTCTCGGGGTCGTTAGTAAGATATTTCTCCTGATAACCGGCCTTCAGTGCATCGTTGCTCATCACGCCGAAGCGTAGCAGTCGTGTCGTGCCGTCCTTGTCCGTAGTATTTACTTCAACATTCTGGTCGGGACAGAAACCGAGTTGGAACTTCTGGATAATGTCGTCGCGGAAACCGCGCTGGCGAAAGTAGGTGAGGCCTATGGCCCGTCCGTCTGGTGTATCGTGTAGTTGGTGCTGGAACCACTGATTGGCCCACTCATTGACGATAAACATCGATTCGCGGTCGTCTTGCCGTTGCAGGTCCTCCTGCGACATTTCCTTTTCTTCGATGGCGATGCCGTATTTCCGAGCCAGATAGCGCAAGGCCTCGGGGTAGGAAATTTGCTCGTGCTCCATGATGAAACCGACGGGGTTTCCTCCCTTTCCGCAAGCAAAGCACTTGCAGTAGTTCTTGGCCGGACTGACCATGAAGGAAGGTGTGCGGTCGTCGTGAAACGGGCAGAGCCCCTTCAGGTTGGCACCAGCCCGCTTCAGCGTGACGAAATCGGAGACCACATCTACGATGTTCGCTGCATCCATTATCTTGTCTATGGTCGCTCGGTCAATCATATGCTTATACCGTATTCCTGTTTGATGGTGTCCATGACAAAGGTGCTCTCGATGCTGCCCACACTCTCGATGGTGCCCAACTTATTCAGGATGAACTCTTGGTAGGCGTGCATGTCGGGAGCGTGAATCTTCAGCAGATAGTCGAAGTTGCCCGAGATATTGTAGCATTCCGTCACTTCGGTCACCTCGCGTATGCGCTGCACGAAGTCAAGGGCGATGTCGTGGTTCATGCGGCGCAGTTTTACATTGACGAACACCACGAATCCCAAGTTCAGTTTCTGGGCATCCAGCACGGCAATGTAGCGCTGGATGTAGCCGCCGCGTTCCAGCCGTTTCCACCGTTCAAAGACGGGTGTCGTGCTCAGATTCACTTCTGCAGCCAGTTCTTTGGTCGTCAGGCGTGCGTTCTTCTGCAGGGCACGCAGTATGTTCAGGTCTGTATGATCCAGTCTCTCTGTCATAGAGATTCTCAATTTGACAATTTACACTTAGGCGGTTATGTGTTCGGTCATTTTACCACCTTCTTGCCATTGACGATGTAGATGCCCTGGGGCTGTGCCTTATGTTCAGCGACGCGAACGCCTCCGAGGGTGTACGTGCCGCTGGGGGCGAAAGGGAGGCGGATGTCGGCATTGATGTCGGTTTCGTCGCCATCCCGGCCCATGTAGCTCAGGGTGAAGTTGTCGAAGATGCTCCAGTCATTGCTGACCAGGGTTGTCTTGCGCACGCCGATGGTCAGCAGACCGTCGTCATTGACTTTCACCTGTAGGCTGACGGGATACAGGCCCGCTGTAAAGTAGGTTGCGGTCTGTTCCATGGTGTTGGGGATGTAGCCTACAGTGGTTGATATGCCCACGGGGCCTTTCTTTCCGGCCTCGTCACAGATGGAGGGTAGGGGCGTGTTTACGTCTTCGGCAGAAGAGGTGGCATAGAGCCGGGCATGGATTGTCTCCTTGCCGTTGCTGTGCAGCGTGGCGGCATTCTCTGCCGAGCCATTGCGATAGAACCCTTGACAGGAGAGTTGGTAGAGCCCCTTAGGCAGTCCGGTGATGGTCTGGTGGAAGTCGAAGTTGGCATTCCACTTCTCCACCTCATTGTAATCGGTGGTCATGTTGGTGCCTTCCCATCCTGCCGTGGTATTGCCCTGGAAGGACGGATTGACGATGTAGCCTGTCTGGTCGCTACCTGGTTGGAACGCGTTGGGCCACTCTTTTGTCTCGCTCTTGAGCGTTCCGTTTTCGGCATAGACGTGGAGCGTCTGGCCGGCACCGAGGGACAATTGGCCATTGACGACAGACGCAGAAGTGACAATGTGGACCTCGACGCTGGTGCTCTGACTGGCCGTCAGGTAGGCCGCTTCGTCATTGTCTGGGTCTTGCTGGGCCGTGAGGCCCGTACCCTTGACGAAGACCTTCAGTACGTTGGCAACGCTATTGTTCTCAGCAGCCAGGAGGGTGGCTGTGGATTTGCTGGCGGTGATGGTGGTCTTGGCCTCGAAGACAGGAGCCCCCAGTTTGCAGGCGATGCCAGACAAGGTGGCTTCCGTGCTGCTTCCACGGAAGTGGGACAGCAGAAGGTAATTCGTTCCGTCGGGGTCGGGGACTATGGCTCCGTTCCATCCTGCCGGAACGGCATCGGTCAGCACTTGCAGTTCGGTTTCCATGCGCTGCGTCTCTGCTGCGGTGATGTTGCTGTAGTAGGTGATGTTGCGGCAATCTACTACACTGCCATTCTGGAACGAACGACTGTTGTTGGCATAGGAGGGGTAGAGCCTGGCTGTCATGATGCTGTTGTTGTTGCTGCGGTCGCCGAAGGCCATCTGCTTGTCGCTCTTCGAGACAAAGCCCACCTCGTTGTCAATGTTCAGCCAGTTGGTGGTAAAGCGCTGCAGAGCCGAGCCGTCCAGTTGCTTCCATGCGAAATCCTCATCTTCCTTTCCGTTATCGTAATATAGTGTGCGCTTGGGTTTAGTCAGTTCATCCACCGAGATGGCCATCAGTCCGCCGTATTCGCCCGTGACGGTGCCGTTGGCAAGACCTTGGACATGGTCTAGATAGATGACGGCATTGCCCGGGGTGGAGTAGAGGACAAAGCGATTGTCCAGTTGGTTGCCGTTGGTCTTCAGTTCACCGTTCATGGTGTAGCCGTCGCCTTGCAACTGGTAAATGCCGTTGATGACGGGAGTAGCATTAGTGCTTTGGCCGCTGACCGTGTACCAGCCGAGAAAGTTGCCTGTGTTGTTGGCGCGATAGGGGACGATAATCTTGTTCTTATCGGGGCTGTTCGAGGCAATGTAGCCTGTGTAGCTGTTCAGTCCCTTGCTCCAAGAGAAGGTAGTGAAGCGGTCGCGTGTGAAAGCGCGTACCACATTCTGGCAGGGCAATATGCGGGCCTCGCTGCGTGCGGCGCGGAATTGTTCCCACGCAGTGGGGACTAGGTCAGCCGTGGAGAGGGCCAGGTGCATCAAGTAGGTCATCATGACGCGGTGGGCCTCCACACCCATGCGGCGGGCTTGGACATCAGGGCGCAGGAGCCACGAGCCGTCGGTGGTGGTCTGCTGGCGTGCCTTGATGTTCTTGTAGGCCAGGTTTTCCAGCATCAGGGCGTTCGGGTCGCGCAGGAAGCAAGCTTGGGTGGTATAACTAGTTATCTGGTCGTAGAGGAAGAGGCTCCAGTCGTTGCCGTTGGGCATGGCCAGTTCGCCGTCGGTCAGTGCCAGCCAGCAGAGCACGTTGTCCATGACGGCCTGGTTGTTGTGCATGAGTGCATTGGATTTCCACTTCTCTTCGTAGCCCAGCCCGGTCTGGAAGAGTTTCAGGGCCAGGGCTGCTTCACCCAGTTCCTGCATCACCACGTTCTGGTACGAGGTGTGGAAGAGGTTGTGGTTCTGCAGCGTGTAGTCGTCATAGAGGTTTTGGCCTTGATAGAGATCGGCCACGGTTTTCTGGTCATACCAGGGGTCGAGGACGGTCTGGTTGGAGGCATCGTTGGTGTGACTGTAGCTGTTGATGGCGAAAAGGCGCAGGCGGTCGAACCATTGCGGGGCCAGCTGGTCGTTGGGGAACAGACCCAGGGCGGCGGCCAGTACGTCGGCTTCCCAGCCGTTCTCCTCGGCCTTGGTGTCGCCGGCATAGCCCGTGGGCACGGTGCGTTTTAGTTCGTAATTACATTCGGCCTTCAGGAGGTTGTAGATATAGCCCTTCTGGCTGTCGGAGAGCTTATCCCACTGGAAGAAGGCCGAGTAGGCCACGGACATGGCCCAGAGCGATGACTCCCAGACGTGGTCGCTGCCCGAGGTGCTTCCCCAGTAGTCGCCGCCCGAACAAACCTTCAGTCGGTTGGCCTTGTGAGTTGAGTAGGCAAAGACCAGGGTCTTCATGGCCAGATCTTCCAGGGTCTCCCAACTGATGCCTGTGGGCAGGTTGATGCCAGTGGGCTTGGCGTATTTCACGAGGAAGGCGCAAATCATGGAGAGGTCAGCATTAGTGCGCACACCAGCCTCGTTGCTGGCCATGGTACTCTCGCCGCGGAAGCAGCCACACTGCTCGCCCAGACTGTTAGGGGCAGCACAGGCCTGATAGTCGTTGGCCAGATAGGTGGCAAAGTTGGCCAGCATCTTTAGCAGGTCGACCATCATGGCCTGCTCGGCCACGAAGTCGCCCGTGACGACGCCTTCGGTTGGGCTCTCCACGTCTTGCTCCGTCGGGTCGGCAGGTTCCGTGTAGCCGTCGGGATAGTAGTAAAGACGGAAGTTGTCGATGAGTATGGAGCCGCCCGAACCACTGCCGAAGCTGACGCTCAGACCCACTTGCAGCGTGGTTTCGGTTTGCAATTCGAACAGGACCTCGGCTGTGGTCCAGTCATTGGGCATCGAACTTTGGAAGGGCAGGGAGGTCTGCTCGCTGCCTGCCACCAGATTGGCTGTGTGGCTGGACTGGGTGATGCATTTGTTATCGACGGTTAGGCGGTAGGTACCAGCGGGGAGCCTGACGGATTGGAGCAGACTGGCCGTGGATGCCGACCATGCATTGCGTATGTAGTACATCTGTTTGCCATCGCTGGGCTGCCCGGGCCGTCCGAAGTTGTTGTCCGTGGCTGTTGCGCTGGCGGTCATGATGTCGCTCACGCCGTAGCTTCCCGACAGGGTCCAGCCCACGACCGACGCGGCTGTGTAGGCCCCGCGTGTGGCGTCAGCAGGCAATGTGCTGATGGCGTCTGCCTCGAACGACGGATTGCTGAGATACTGCGTCGTCACGTCGGTCTGAGCCATCGCCATGACGGCGAGGAATGCTAAATGTAGGATAAAGAGCGTTAGTCGTTTCATGTTCTATTCGTGTTAATTTGTGCAATTCGTGGTTTCTACACCTCGTCATCGTCCATGTCAAAATCGAAGTCACTGAAGAATACAGGGGTATCTTCCTTGAAGTCGTCCAGTGCGCGGCGTTCCTTCTTAGTCGGTCGGCCTGTACCGCGGGCACGATCCACGAAACCGCTAATTTTGCTCATCTCCAGCAATTCGTATTGTTCGGGACTGGTTACATTTTCCAGCACTTCGGGGATGAGCTTGGCACCCACGCGATGTTCGATGGCCTGCAGTATCTTGAAGGAATAGGTGATAGGCGGTTTCTTAACATCCACCGTGTCGCCGACCTTTACCATGCGTGAGGGCTTCAGTTGTTTGCCGTCAATGCATACCTGCCCTTTCTTGCAGGCGGCAGCGGCAATGCTCCGTGTCTTGAAGATGCGGGCTGCCCACAACCATTTATCGACTCTGGCTTCGTTGTTCATGTTTTCTAGGCTATTCGAGCTTGACTAGTCGGACTAGTCTTACTAGTCTATCTGCTTGCTTGGGCTACCAGTCTGCAGATGTTGACAATCACTTCGGTGGCTTTCTCCATGCTCTGGATGGGTACAAACTCATTGCGACCATGGAAATTCAGACCACCAGCAAAGATGTTGGGGCAGGGGAGACCCCTGAAACTCAACTGGGCACCGTCCGTTCCGCCACGGATGGGAATGACCGTGCAATGTCCACATGCCTGCTCAATGGCCAGACGGGCAATGTCGGTGACGTGTGGTTTGTCCTGCAACTGTTCCAGCATGTTGTAATACTGGTCGCGGACAGTGGCGGTGGCTGTACCTTCGCCAAATTCCTTGTTTAGGAAATCAACGACAGCTTGGAAATCCCTCTTCCTTGCCTCGAACTTCTCCCGGTCATGGTCGCGGATGATGTAGCTCAGTGTGGCCTCTTCCACTGTGCCGCTCATGCTGGTCAGATGGAAGAAGCCTTCGTAACCTTCCGTCGTCTCTGGGCGCTGTTGTGGGTGGAGCAGACCGATGAAACGGTAGGCCAGATAGTTGGCATTCACCATCTTTCCTTTGGCATAGCCCGGATGTACATTTCTTCCCTTGATGGTGACTTTGGCCGCGGCTGCATTGAAGTTTTCGTACTCCAGTTCGCCCACTTCGCTACCGTCCATGGTATATGCCCACTGGCAGCCGAACTTCTCTACATCGAAACGATGCGCACCCATGCCGATTTCCTCGTCGGGGTTGAATGCCACTCGGATGCGCCCATGCTCGATTTCGGGATGCTCCAGCAAGTAGGCCATGGCCGTGACAATCTCGGCAATACCAGCCTTGTCGTCTGCCCCGAGTAGGGTGGTGCCGTCGGTTACGATAAGGTCTTCGCCCACATGCTGAAGCAGTTCGGGAAATTGCTCCACACGGGTCACAATGCCTTCTGCCTCGTTGAGCACGATGTCTGTGCCATTGTAGTTGTGGATGATACGGGGGGTGACATCCTGACCCGAGCAATCGGGACTGGTGTCCATGTGGGCGATAAAGCCGATGGTGGGCACCGTCTTGGTGGTGTTGGCCGGCAACGTGGCATAGACGTATGCATGTTCGTCCACTTCCACGTCCTGCAAGCCCAGCGCAGTCAGTTCGTCCCGCAGATACTCAGCTAAGCAGAATTGCTTGGCAGTACTGGGGCATTCTGTTTCGCACTCCTCGCTCGACTGCGTGTCGAACGACACATATTTCAGGAATCTTTCAACCAGTCCGGTCATAACTCAGCTAGAATTATGCCTCGGAGGCCGTGGCGGTAATCTCTTCTTCGACTACAATTTTCTCTTCGGGCTCTTCATAGGAGAGCATGTAATAAACATTGGCCAGCATGAACTGGGTGATAATCATGGTGAAGAGTACACCCACGCAGCAGCAGATGAAGCCCACAATGTTGATGAGGCCGGCAACGATGCCATAACCAATCAGCGTCCAGAAGTGTCCGCGGGTGAGATTCCATGATTCGCTAAAGGTGTCGCCCAGGGATTGGTGGGGCTTGTTGGCTGCAATGATGGGGACGAGCAACAGGCGCACCGATAGGAATATACCAGGCAGTATGCAAAGACAGGTGGCAATGGCAATTACGAGGTTATACACAAATACCGTAATGATGTAGTTGATGTAGCCAGTCCATGCCCCTTTGATGCGTTCGGTCATGTCCAACTTCATTTCTTTTACACCATCCATGAGCAGGCGGTACAGGGATACGCTGAAATAGGACGATGCCAGCCATCCGATGAAACTGCCAAGGAGCATCATTGGCAAGATACTAAGTAGCATGGACGTCATCATGTTGGCAATCAACTCTGGGTCGTCATATTTGACCGTATCCTTCAGCATCATCAACAAAGGCGTAGTGTTGGCAAACAATCCACTGATTTGTCTACACAGCCAGATGATGACGTTCATGGCAAAAATGATAATAAAGTGTTTCTTGGCTTGATTCCACGACAAGTTCCAAATCGTGTCAAGACTCAGTTGTTTGAATGTTGTTGTCATAATTTTGTAGTTATAGGTTTAATCAGATAAAAATTCATACAAAATTACGAAAAAAAAGTAAAAGGGCGGTTATATTCCGTAAAAATTACGTCCAATACCCCATAAAAACAAAATAATCAAGTATAAAAGTAGGGCCTTGTCTGCATAAAGAGCTCGCAGGCGTGGTCTTAGCCCTTTGTGCGTGAACCAGAGCAGGCCTACGACGAGTACAATCGGTATTGCCGTGAAAAGCAAGGGGTTGTAATGGAATGCTTCGCCCCAATGACCATGTAGCAAGGCCACAACCAGCCGTTGTGTGCCGCATAGGGGGCAGTTGAGCCCCGTGAGTACGTGAAAGGGACAAGGTATCACGATGTTACTTCCCGTTGTAGTTGCACATGGCAAACTGCATACCGCTGAGGGCGTAGGCCTTGATGGCATCACAGGCGGTGGGTACTTTTTCGTCCACGAGTTTGTTGTCTTCGGGTGAGAAACGGCCGAGCACGAAGTCCACTTGGCCACCACGGGGAAAGTCGTTGCCAATGCCGAATTTCAGGCGGTTATAGGACTGTGTGCCCAGCGTCTGGGCGATGTGCTTTAGTCCGTTGTGCCCCCCGTCGGCTCCGTTCTGCCTCATGCGGATGGTGCCTACAGGCAGAGAAAGGTCATCGACAATGACCAGTAGGTTTTCCAAAGGAATCTTCTCTTGTTGCATCCAGTAGCGAACGGCGTTGCCCGAGAGATTCATGTAGGTAGAGGGCTTCAGAAGGACAAGTTCCTGATTTTTGACCCGCATGTGGGCCACAAAACCATATCTCTTGTCTTGAAAAGAAGTATTGGACGCTCGTGCGAGAGCGTCCAATACTCTGAATCCTATGTTGTGGCGGGTTCCATCGTATTCAGGACCGATGTTGCCCAAACCGACAATCAGGTGCTTCATGCTCGTTTCTTGCTTTTCACTCCGTCCCAAGAGACGGCGTAGTAGGGCTATCATGCCTGAGCCTTGGCAGCAGCACTCATGGCGCTACGTGTCATCTTCACCTGGCATACGACAACGCTGGCGGGCGTTACCAGTTCCAGACCTTCGAACTTGAGTTCGCCGGCCTTGATGGTCTTACCCAGGCCCAGGTTTGTCACGTCGATGTCCAGACGCTCGGGAATCTGCGTATAGGGAGCGCGTACCTTCAGCTTGCGGACGTTGGCAGCCAGCTTACCACCGGCGCGTACGCCCTCGGCCAGACCATTGAGCTTGATGGGGACTTCCATCACGATGGGCTTCTCGGGAGTTACCTCGTAGAAATCGACGTGCAGGAGCTGGTCGCTAACGGGGTGGAACTGCAACTCGCGCATGACAGCGGTGTATTGCTTGCCGTCGATGTCGAGGTTTACGCTGTAGATTTCGGGAGTGTAAACCAGATTGCGCAGGCCTGCTGTGGTCACGGTGAAACTCAGTGCTACAGGCAGACCGTTCTCGCCGCGTGCTTCACCATACAAGTTACAGGGTACTAGCCCCTCTTTGCGGGCCAACTTGCTTGCCTTTTTGCCAGTCTCGGTACGTACGGTACCTTTGATGTCAATACTTTTCATTTGTTCTTTGTTTTTTAGTGTGTTACTCTAAATTAAGTTCTCATTGCTTAATTCGCCATCACACGGATGTGCTCCGAAAGCGGCTGCAAAGATACAAAATAAATGCGAAATACGAATTACGAATTACGATTTTTTTTGATTTCCTGCCAAATTTCGTAATTCGTAATCTGTATCAACCCTTTTGAAATTAGAAATCGAGGTCGATTTTGATTTCAGCCTCATTGCTTTCAGGCCGTGGTTCCGACTTGCCCTGCTGTCCTTCTATGTATGCGATGGCTTCCTGGGTGGATTTCAGGAAGTTGTCGAAATCTTCTCTGTACAGGAATATCTTGTGCTTCTCGAAAGTTATGCTCGGATTGGCAATCTCGGCACCAGAGACTATTTTCTTGCTTTCGGTGAAAGCTAAGTACAATTCGTCCTTTCGATTACGCTTGACATCGATGTAGTAGATGCGCTTGCCAGCCTTGACCGTCCGTGAAAAAACGATTCCTTTTTCCCGGTTATTTTCTTCGCTTCTTTTGAAATCTTCCATAATAGATTGATAATGTTTGAGTTTTCGGGTTCAAAGTTGCATATATTTTTTCTTTCCACCAAAAAAAAATGGCATAAAGTGCTTTTATTTAGCATAAATTGTATAATTTTGCACAATAATTAGGCAAAAAAACAGCATTCTTTGATAATTTGAGTATATGATTAATCGCGAATTGATTAGAATTAAGGTAGTTCAACTCGTTTACGCTTATTATGGTAACGAAGGTAAAACGATGGAGGCTGCCGAGAAAGAATTCATGTTTAGCCTGGACAAGGCTTACGAATTGTATCACACCCTGCTCCTTCTTATTGTTAGCCTGACACACATGGCCACACGTATCGTGGAAATGCAGCAGAGCCGGGCCCGTCGTCTGAACGAACCTGGAGTTGTTTCGACGAAGTTTGTGGAGAACCGCTTTGTAGCCCAGCTGAGGATGAATGAGGAACTGGCCGCCTTCCAGGAAAGCCAGAGTGTCATTTGGGGAGATGAGGAAGACTTCCTCCGCCGGATCTATACGCGCATCACGGAACAGGACTTCTACCAAGCCTACATTGCAAGTGGTAAAAGTTCGTATGAAGAGGATCGGGAACTTTGGCGACAGATTTATCGTAAATTATTGACAAACAATGAAGAACTGGATGATATATTGGAGGAGCGCAGTTTGTACTGGAATGATGATAAGTCTATCGTGGACACTTTTGTCCTGAAGACCATACGTCGCTTTGATGCTTCGAATGGAGCTCAGCAGAAGCTTTTGCCAGAGTTCAAAGATGACGATGATATTGAGTTTGCCCGGACACTCTTCCGGACGGCAATTGATAGCGAGGGCTACTTCCGCCAGTTGGTGGAGGAGCAGACCGAGCACTGGGACTTGGAGCGCATTGCGCAAATGGATTTGATTATCATGCAGGTGGCCTTGGCCGAAATAACCTCCTTTCCTGAAATCCCGCTCTCGGTGAGCATCAATGAGTATGTGGAACTGGCCAAAATGTACAGTACCCCCCGCAGCAGTGGATTTATAAATGGAATGTTGGACACGATGGCCAAGCGTTTGCTCAATGAGGGACGTTTGGTGAAGAAGGCACTGTGAGACTCGCATTACGGGAACTCACGGTGCCATAATTTTATGGTTATAATATAAAAAGAAACAAAAACGCAAAAAGACTATGAATATGTTATTTGTAATGCTTCAGGCAAGCCAGCCACAGGGTGGCGGCATGCAATTCATTATCATGATGGTGGTCATCTTTGCCATCATGTGGTTTTTCATGATTCGTCCGCAACAGAAAAAGCAGAAAGAGATTCAGAACTTCCGCAACAGCATCACTGTGGGTTCCTCCGTGGTGACGGCTGGCGGACTGTATGGGACGGTGAAGTCCATCGATGAGAGCGACAATACGCTGATGGTGGAAATAGCCCGTGACGTGAAGGTGAAAGTAGACCGCAATTCGGTATACGCCACGGCTCCGCTTAACGACAAGATGTGAATGTCAGTCCGACGGAACGAAAGAGGATGAGATGAATCGGTTACGGATACAGACTTTGTGGAAAAAGGTTCGTACACTCCTGTTTACGGCCAGGAACCGAGAGTTCTTGGTTTTTCTCTTTTTCCTTTTCGTTTCTTCAGTCTTTTGGTTGTTGCAAACCCTAGATGAGACTTTCGAGACAGAAATCGTGGTGCCGTTGGAACTGGTGGACGTTCCCGAAGAGGTGGTTGTTACTACTCCGTTGCCCGACCAGTTGCGCGTCACGGTGAAGGAGAAGGGGACCACGCTGCTGCGATACTGGAACCACAAGATTCCTCCCGTACAGATTCCATTCCCTGATTATGATAACGGCACGGCCAATGGTCGTGTACGCCTGTCCCCTTCCGAAATACAGAAGGCTGTGCAGGAACGTCTGTTTTCTTCCTCCAAAGTGCAGTCCATACGTCCAGATACGCTGGAATTCTACTACAACCATGGTATGCATGCCATGGTGCCTGTGGTGGTTACCGGTGAGGTGGAGACCAATCCACGCTTCTACCTGATGGAGTTGCAGACAGACCCTGCCGACGTGAAGGTCTTTGCTGCTTCTTCCACTTTGGACACACTCACGGCTGTACGTACGGTACCTGTTAGTCTGACAGACCTGAAGGAAAACACGACTGTGGAAGTGAAATTGGCCCCCATTCGGGGAGCGAAGGTGGAACCGGACAGGGTCAATGTGACGGCGTTGGTGGATGTCTACATGGAGAGTAGTGTGGAAGTGCCAGTCGTTTCACTGAATTTTCCCGGTGACAAGCAGTTACGTACATTCCCTTCCACCATCAAGGTCACCTACACCATCGGTTATGCACGCAGCAAAGAGGTGACGCGGCGTAACTTCGTGTTTGTCATCACCTACGAAGAACTGCTGGAATTGCAAAATCAGGGAGTAACGAAAATTCCAGTCCACTTGAAGACTATACCCGAAGGGGTGACGAACGTTCGCTTCGAACCACAGGAACTGGACTTCCTGGTGGAAAACATCAATGAGGAAGACTGAGATCATGAAGCGACTGGGTGTTACGGGTGGCATGGGGAGTGGCAAGTCCTACGTTTGTCGTGTACTGACAGAGGGTTTTGGCATTCCTGTCTACAACTGCGATATTCGCGCTCGCATAATCACGCTTACCGACATTGACGTCATCGATGCACTGACAGCCTTGGACAAAGACTTATATGATGAGCAAAACCAACTGGACAAAGTGCACTTGGCGCAGTACATGTTCTCCTCAGAGGAACATTACAAGCAAGTGAACCAAATCATCCATCCTGCCGTTCGGGACGATTTGCGCGAATGGATGTCCCTCCGTCACGCCCCACTGGTGGCTGTGGAGAGTGCCATACTTTACGAAAGTCATTTTGAGACGGAGGTGGACCATGTGCTCTTTGTGGATGCTCCTCTGGAGGTGCGTGTTCAACGAATCATGGCACGTGACGGACTGGAGCAAGCCCAAATCAAGCAGCGTCTGCAACGACAGCATCCCGAGGCTGCACGCCAGAGGGCAGACTATGTGCTCATGAACGACGGGCAGACGAACGTCAAACAGCAACTGAAGAGCATCTTACGCTCCTTGGTTCCAGAAATATTATAATCCTAAAATATTAAAAAGATTAAAATTACAGTTATGCTGAAAACAATTCTCGCCATTTCTGGCAAGCCCGGACTCTACAAACTGGTGTCCCGTGGTAACCGTAGTCTCATTGTGGAGACACTTGACAGCCAGCACAAACGCATGCCTGCCTTTGCGACAGACCGTATTATATCATTGGCCGATATCGCCATGTACACCGATGAAGAAGAGGTATCCTTGCGTCAGGTCCTGAACAGTATCAAGACTAAGGAGAACGGTGGAAAGGTGCTTTCGGTGGATGTCAAGACAGCCTCGAAGGATGAACTTTTCCAGTTCATGGCCGAGGTGCTTCCTGCCTTCGACCGAGACCGCGTACATGTCTCTGATGTGAAGAAACTTATCCAGTGGTACAACTTGCTCATCGACAATGGAGTCACCGAATTTGATGAAACGCCGGAAGAGACCCTGGATGACAAAGGTGACGACCACAAAGAGGCTGAGTAGGCCCTCCGCATTGCCTCTCCGGTAGAGGGGGCTTTCGTTCCGCATAGTTTGGGGCTCCGACCTGCATAGGTCGGAGCCCCAAACTGTATAGGTTGCAAGGCAAAGCTGTACGGGCCTAAAACAGCACCAGTCCCACCAAGCCACAGAGCAGGATGAGGGGGATTGGCTTCATCTTGTACACGATGAGGGAGACGAGGGCGAAGAGGAAGATACCAACGCTGCACCAGAACTGCCACGGGCAGATGGCAGGTGTGGAGAAGTTCTCCTTGGTCATCAGACATAAGGCGGCAGCTGCCAGCAGGCCGATGACGGCCGGACGTAGCCAACTGAATACGTGTTCCACCGTGGGATGGTTCTTGTAAGCCATCAGGAAACGACTGATAATGAGCATAAGGATGAAAGATGGCAGGACGACGGCAAACGTGGCGATAGTGCTGCCCAAGACACCCCAGTACCAGGCATAGCCTGCATTGGTGAGGCTGGTATAGCCCACGTATGTGGCCGTGTTGATACCAATGGGGCCAGGGGTCATCTGGCTGATGGCCAGGATGTCGGTGAACTGGCCCATTGTCATCCAGTGGTAGTGAGTGACCACTTCACCCTGAATCATGCTGACCATGGCGTAGCCTCCGCCAAAGCCGAAGAGACCAATCTGGAAGAAGGTCCAGAAAAGCAGTAGATAGAGTGTAATCATAGTTTACCTTCTCTTACTTGTCCGTAGATGTATCCGCTGATGCCAGCCAGCAGAATAACGTAGATAGGGCTGACCCCAAGCAACCAGATGAGCAGTGTGGCCACAATGGGAATCCAGACGTTCGTCCAACTGATTTGGGCCATCTTGCCCATCTTGAAAACCGGGGCTGCAATCAGTGCCACAACGGCCGGACGGATACCTCGGAAAATCTTCTCGACATAGGGATTGTCGCGGAATTGGTTGAAACAAAGTGCAATCGTCAAGATGATGATGAACGAGGGCAGGGCCGTGGCCAGTGTGGTGACGAGTGCCCCCTTCACGCCACGCAGTTTGTAGCCGATGAAAATGCCGATGTTGATGGCAAAGATGCCCGGACACGACTGAGCGACGGCTATCAAGTCGAGCAGTTCCTCGCGTTCTATCCATCGCTTTTCATCCACTACTGTGGATTCGATGAGCGGTATCATGGCATAACCGCCACCGATGGTGAACAGCCCGATGCGGAAGAAGTTAGTAAATAATTCCCACATGTCTCATTTTCTCATTTTCTCAATATCTCATTTTCCCATTTTCTCCTCAACCCACTTGCGGGCATTCACGAAGGCCTCAATCCATGGAGTCACCTCATCATTCCTGTGCTTCTGGGGATACCAACCGCATTGCCAGGGGAAGATGGCACGCTCCAGATGGGGCATCATGGCCAGGTGGCGACCATCGGCCGAGCAGATGCCAGCCACGTTGTAGTCCGATCCATTGGGATTGCCCGGATATTGTTCGTAGTTGTACTTAGCTACGATATGGTAGTCGCTTTCGTTGCCAGGCAAACTAAATTTGCCTTCGCCATGGGCCACCCAGATGCCCAGTTTGCTGCCGCTGAGCGAACCGAACATGACGCTCTCATTCTTGGGTATGGTCAGGCCGAGGTAGGCCGATTCGAACTTCCGGCTATCGTTGTGCAACATGCGTGTTCTCAGTTCATTCTTCGCCTTTAGTCCCTCATTCTTAATTAAGCCAAGTTCCACCATCAGCTGACAGCCATTGCAGATGCCGAGCGACAAGGTATCGGGGCGAGCATAGAAGCGGTCAAGGGCTTCCTTGGCTTTGGGATTATAGAGGAAGGCACCAGCCCATCCCTTGGCAGAGCCCAGCACATCGCTGTTGGAGAAACCGCCGCAGAAGACAATCATATTCACATCTTCCAGTGTCTCTCGGCCCGTGACAAGATCCGTCATCATGACATCCTTCACCTCAAAGCCTGCCAGATAAAGCGAGTAGGCCATTTCGCGTTCGCCATTGGTGCCCTTCTCGCGGATAATGGCAGCTTTGGGTGCAGCAGAACGGGACAGGGACTGTTTCCAGCGATCGGGATTGAGCCCGTACTGACTGAGTTTACCCGTGAAGTTGCGATTGAAATTAATCTCCACGGGCTGATGGGCGTAGTTGTTAAAGCGCTCTTCCGCACAGCCATTCATGCTCTGGCGGCAGTCCAGACGATAGGATGGTGCATACCATACCTCACGTAGAGTGTCTATCTCCAGCGTTTCCTCGTATTCACCCTTGCGGATGCGCATGGTGCGGTCCTTACAGGGCACACCGATATAGACGTAGCCTACGCCTTCTGTCTCCAGCAGTTTCTTGAATTCCTTTTCGTGGGCATTAGCCACCTGCACCACAACACCGGGATTCTCGGCGAAGAGAATCTTCTCAATATTTTCTTCGGCAAAGTTGTTGAGGTTCACCTTCAGACCGCCCTCGGTGTTGGCAAAGCACATTTCCAACAACGTGGTGACGAGGCCGCCTGCAGAGATGTCATGACCAGCCAAAAGCAGTCCACGGCGCACACATTCCTGGATGGTGTTGAAGGCATCGCGGAAGTATTCGGGATTCGTCACCGTGGGGACGTCGCTGCCCACTTTGCCTTGGCTTTGGGCAAAGGCACTGCCGCCCAAGCGCAACTGGTCAAAGGAGAAGTCGATATGGTAAAGGGCCGACTGGGGCTCGTCTGCCATGACGGGGCTCACTACCTTGCGAATGTCGCTGACTTCGCCTCCACTGGTGACAATGACGGTTCCCGGACTGATGACTTTCTCCCCACTGGGGTACTTCTGCGTCATGGATAGGGAGTCCTTTCCCGTGGGAACGTTGATGCCCAGTGCACAGCAGAAGTCGCTCAGCGCTTCTACACCGCGATAGAGGCGGGCATCCTCTCCTTCCTGCGAACGGCAGGGCCACATCCAGTTGGCAGAGAGGCTGACACTGTCCAGTCCCTCGGATAGGGGTGCCCAAACGATGTTCGTCAGGCTTTCGGCAACGGAGAGCACACTGCCTGCTGCTGAATCGGCAAGTCCTGCTTGTGGGGCGTGCCCCAAAGCCGTGGCAATGCCTTTGTGGCCCCGATAGTCGAGCGCCACGACGCCACAGTCACTGAGAGGCAACTGCAGTGGCCCTTGGCATTGTTGGCGAGCCACCTTTCCCGTCACACTGCGATCCACCTTGTTCGTGAGCCAGTCCTTGCAGGCTACGGCTTCGAGAGAAAGCACATCTTTCAGGTGGCTTCCTATCGTTCCAGTAGTTTTTGCATCTTCGTAGTGGTGCTCTACGCGCTTATCAACCATCACGGTCTTGGGCGAATGCCCGAACATGTCGGCAACGTCCAGATCGAATGGTCTTACTCCGTCACCTTGCTCGAAGGCAAAATGGGCATCGCCTGTGGTTTCGCCGACCACATACAGCGGAGCCCGTTCGCGCTCGGCTATCTTGCGTACGTGGTCAAGATGCTCTTCCTGAATCAGCAAGCCCATGCGCTCCTGGCTTTCGTTGGCGATAATCTCCTTGCTTGACAGCGTTTTGTCACCCACGGGCAGTTTGGTCATGTCTATCAGTCCGCCACATTCCTCTACCAGTTCGCTCAGACAATTGACATGCCCGGCAGAACCGTGGTCGTGGATGGAGACGATGGGGTTCACGTCTTCCTCACAGAGGGCACGCACCAGATTGTTGGCACGTTTCTGCATTTCGGGGTTGGCACGCTGCACGGCATTCAGTTCGATACCGTTGGAGTAGCGTCCGGTATCGACACTGCTCACCGAGCCGCCCCCCAGTCCGATGCGGTAGTTCTCACCGCCCACCACGACAATCTTGTTGCCCTTCGTCGGGGTACCTTTCAGGCAGTCGCGCTTGGTGCCATAGCCCACGCCGCCAGCCAGCATAATGACCTTGTCATAGCCATACGCCGGAGCTTCAGCATGTTCTTGGTGTTCGAAGGTCAGCACAGAACCGCAAATCAGCGGTTGGCCAAACTTGTTACCGAAGTCACTGGCTCCGTTGGAGGCCTTGATGAGAATCTGTTCGGGTGTCTGATACAGCCACTTGCGAACGGGCAGAATCTTTTCCCATTCGTGTTCCTCCTCGTCCGTCCGGGGATAACTGGTCATATAGACAGCCGTTCCAGCAATGGGCCACGAGCCTACACCACCGCCCATACGGTCGCGGATTTCACCGCCCGTACCTGTGGATGCTCCGTTGAAGGGCTCTACCGTAGTGGGGAAGTTGTGTGTCTCTGCCTTGATGCTAATGACGCTCTCAATGTTCTTGATGACGAAGTAGTCGCTGGTGGAGTGGTCGGCGGGTGCAAACTGTTCCACCACAGGGCCTTCGGCAAAGGCCACGTTATCCTTGTAGGCCGAGATGATGTGATGTGGATTCTCTTGTGTGGTCTTCTTAATCATCTGGAACAGGCTGGAGGGCATTTCCTGGCCGTCGATGATGAAGGTGCCGCCGAATATCTTGTGGCGACAGTGCTCCGAGTTGATTTGTGCAAAACCGAATACTTCGGAGTCCGTCAGCTTGCGGGCCAAGCGCTTTTCTACGCTGCGTAGGTATTCGATTTCTTCAGGGCTGAGAGCCAGTCCCTCCTCTTCGTTGTAGGACTCAAGGTCTTCTATCAGGCGGATGGGAGCCGGCTGAATATCGACAGTGAATATCTCTTGGTCCAGTCCCTTGTAGAGGCGTTGCAGCATCGGGTCGTACTCGGCATCCTCTGATTGTACGGGGAAGTACTCTTCGATGCGCGTGATGCCCTGGATGTTCATGTTCTGTGTGATTTCCACGGCATTGGTGCTCCATGGGGTCACCATTTCACGGCGCGGGCCGACAAAGTAGCCAGACACCGTGGAGTCGTCCATGATGGTGGCTTGGCCATAGAGCCAACAGAGTTTCTGGATGTTTTCGGGTGAGAGTTCGCACTCACATTGCGTGGCAATGATAGATTGTTGGGTAGTGCAGAAGAATTGTATGACCATACACGTGAATTTTAATTTGAGGGCAAAGATACAAAAAAAGCCGTGAATTACGAAGAATCCACGGCTTAGATATTCAGTATGTGAGCATTTTATTTCTTCTCGATGCGGCTTTTGCCGATGGGGTAGTTGATACCCATGGCAAAATTGGCATTGCTCTTCAGAGGTACACCCTGTTTGCTGAGCTTCAGCAGGCTGTGGTCGGAGCCCAGGAAGAGATTGAAACCACGGGGATGGAAGTTGATAATCCAGCCCACGTTGGTGCCCAGCGTGCCTACGCCCACGTTGGCACTGACTTCAAACATCTTGACAGGACTTACGGTCACGGCCAGACGCTCTTCATTCCAGCTGTATACGCCCTGAATGCGAGTGGTGCTCAGGAAACCGAATTTCAAGTGCTTGTAACTGGGGAGTGTATATTCCGCAGCGATGTTCAGCGTGGCGCCCAGCATGTTGGTCACGCTCTTGTTGC
Organism: Bacteroidaceae bacterium; assembly: GCA_017464345.1. Classification (GTDB taxonomy): domain Bacteria; phylum Bacteroidota; class Bacteroidia; order Bacteroidales; family Bacteroidaceae; genus Physcousia. The sequence goes on along the minus strand of JAFUAH010000025.1, from coordinate 48,323 downwards.
CTTTATCCTCCAGGCGGTAGAGGTCTTCCAGACGGTCTTCCAGGTCATCTGCCTGGTCGTCAAATTTCGTACCACTGCCGTTTTTCACGCGGATGTCGTCAAAGCCCTCAAACACAAAGGGGTCTCCATTGTTCTTTGCCACGGCAACGTCCTTCCACTTGATGAAGCCCAGATCCAGCAAGCTGGCACTTACTTTCAGGCCCTTCACACCGAATTGTTCTTCCAGATTCCACTCTGTACCCAGGTCAAAGGCCAGACCACCGCCGTTCAGTCCGGGGCCGTCTATGTCTGCATTGTCGAAGTCCACTTCCTGATAGGTGGTGGCTCCCGGATGCGTAGCCTTGTATCGGTTGGAGTATTCCTTCGTTTTGGGTTCACCCCAGGTGAATCCCTTTACGCCGGCCTCCACGGTAGCGTTGGCTGTAGCCACCCACTGGTTCTCGTCCTTCAGGTTTAGGCTGAGGTTGTCCATGTTGAGTTTGGCGTATGCGCCGCCCAGCAGTATTTTGGCCTTGCCGCCGATGCGCCATGCCTTGTTTATTTGCCGGCTGTGTCCGAGACCGATTTCGCCCCATGCCATGGCCGTTCCGCCAAAGTCGCTGATGTTGTAGTCCTTATTGTTCAGTTCGCGCGTGAGGTCAAAGAGTTCATACGGTACGTTGAGCCCCATGTTCATGCGTGCACCCACGGTGACGGTGTTGTAGCCCTTGAAGGCATGGAATCCCACACTGATGAGCTCGATGCGCATGTCGGAGAGCAATTTGTTGTTGTTGTTGAATCCCTTCAGGGCCTCGCTGTTGCTGAGGCTGGGGTGGAGATAGGTCACCAGTCCGCTACCGTTGGGATTCTCTTTCAGCACGTCTGTCAGGCTCAGGTTGCCCTTTACTCCAATGTTGATATTGCTCAGGGGGAAACCAAAGTATCCCTTGCGGTCATACTCCTTTGCGGGGTTCAGTTCGTGACCTTGTGCATAGCCGTCGAGGAAGTATGCACTGCTCAGGTTTTGTGCCGAAGCCTGCCCCTGTACGAACAGGAGGGCCGTAGTTGCCAATGCAAGTCTGAATATTTGTTTCATAGCTTTCTGTCGTTTAGGGGATTAATTAATTGGCATCGATAATTACCCTGCCGATGATGCCGAGCTGCATGTCCTGCACCTTGATGCTGTCAGTGGGACGGAGGGGAGCTGCACTGCTGGTGGCGTTGCCGCTGGCCTTGATGCTCAGCTTCACGCCGTCCAGTTTCTGGGTCGCACCTTCTTTCAGATAGCTTGTGAAGGGGATGCCGTCCACTGTTTCCAGTCGCAGGTTGATTTCTGTGGTCTGTCCGGCCAGCACCTTATTGGTCTTCAGGGGCTTGATGTTGGCAATGGTCGTGCCGTCTTCTTCCATGGCAATGGCTGTGACGTCGAGGTCGATGGGCATGTTGTTCTTCACTTTTGCCTTCAGGCAAATGGCCTTGATGTCGAGGTCTGTATCGTCATCAATCTTCATTTCGCTGTACAGTCCCTTTTCATTACTGTCGTTGGTGAACGAGAAGTTCGGTCCTACGGTCAGGGGGGAATAGAGGGTGAAGGTGGCCTTCACGTCTTCTGTGATGGCAGAACCCGAGGTGGCGACGTTGGTCATGGTGATGTCCTTTACGTTCATTTGTACCTTGTCAGGCATGGTCATCACCTTGTTGTGCAGGTTGGTGGACTGCTTGTACGTGTAATCATATCCGCCATAGCTATATCCGGGCATTGTGTTGTCGGTGAAGCAATAGTGGGCGGTGCTGTTGGCGGCCACGGAGAACTTGGTAAGATCTATGCCTTCAGCGTCTGGTGCAGACTGGCTGTTGCTGGTGTAGCAGTCGAAAACCATCTTGCAGTCGATGTTCACGGGGGCGTCGTTTTCGATGTCCACGAGCAGCATGGGGGCAGCCAGGTCCAGATTCAGATCCTTGATGCCTTCGGGGTCCATCGAGAGGTCAATGGGGTCGAAACCTCCATAGGTGATGTCCATCGGGGTCCCGGCAGGGGCACCGGCGTATACGCTCACCTGTATGTTGTCATTACCCGAGGCCTTGATGCAATAAAACTCCTTGCCACTGTCGTCCGTCTCCACCTGGATGTAGTCACCATCCTTCAGTTTGATGAAGTCGCCCAGCACGATTTCTTCCGTGCTGCTGTTGGGCAGCCAGAAGACGGCATCATCGGAACCCAGGCCGATGGTCATGTCGATGTCGTCGAGGTCGTAGTCATTGTCCACGCACGACTGTAGGGCAAACGTTCCCGTTATCAACCCTAAGAGTAATAATGATTTTTTCATAAATGGATGTATTGGTGTGAGTTTTGTATTATGATTCTGTATTGTCGTCCGGCATCAGACCAATCCTCTCTCTACGCCCCGCTCCAGGGCCACTTCCCAGCCCAGAGCACTGGCGCCCAGAACGGCGGCCTTGGCATCGTCCAGCTGGCTGATAAGCATCTTGGCCTTGCCACGGTAAATCTTCAGCACACTCTCCTCATAGGCTCGTTTGATGGGCTCCATGAGGAGGTCGCCGGCCTTGGTGAGTCCACCGAAGAATATGAAAGCCTCGGGGCTGTTGAAGGCAGCGAAGTTGGCACAGGCCTCGCCCAGGATGCGTCCTGTCTGCTCGAAGATTTCCTTGGCCACTTCGTCGCCTTTCGAGGCGGCAATGCTCACGTCGCGGCTCTCAATCTTGTCCAGGGGGATTTCGCGCAAGAGGGTGGGGCGGTCGGTGGTGCTGATAATCTCGCGTGCCGTGCGTGCCACGCCTGTGGCCGAGCAGTAGGTCTCCAGACAGCCCTTGCGGCCACAGCCGCATGCTCGTCCGTTGGGCTCTACGATGACGTGGCCTAGTTCGCCGGCCATGCCGTCGCAGCCATAGACCATCTGGCCGTTCACGACGATGCCGCTGCCCACGCCTGTACCCAGGGTTATCATGATGAAGTTCTTCATGCCACGGGCCGCACCGTAGGTCATTTCGCCGATGGCGGCGGCATTGGCATCGTTGGTCATGGCCACGGGTATGCCCAGCGCGTCGGAGAATATTTTGGCCAGGGGCACTACGCCCTTTCGGGCCCACTCGAGGTTCGGGGCAAACTCAATACAGCCGGTGTAGTAGTTGCCGTTGGGGGCTCCGATGCCCATGGCGCGTATTTTCCCGATGCCGCCCACCTGGTCGATAATCTTCTGGAGGGCTTGGAGGCAGTCGGCAACGTAAAGTTCCACCGATTCGCCGTGCCCTTGTGTCTTCACGGAAGTTTCTGCTACTACATTGGCATCAGCATCGACAATGCCGAACACCGAATTGGTGCCGCCCAGGTCAAGGCCGATTACGTAGGGTTTTTCACTCTGGCTCATGGTTGCTATGTTTTTTCGTTTGTGTTAAATGCTGGGAGTGTGCCCAGGTCTTATCTGCTTGGTGCTGTGTGCAAAGTTAATATAAATGATGGATTTATCAAAAGAATAGGGACAAAAAATGCTTTCTTGCAAGTTCTTTTTCTCCTTCAACTACAATGCACGGGCAGAAACCATAGGGAAAGAGATTAACCGCTCGCCTGCGTTTAATTAACCGCTCACCTGCGTTTAATTAATCGCTCGCCTACGGTTAATCGGATCCTATGCCGGCCTGATGCAATGTCTTTGCATGGCTGGGGTGAAACGGGGCCGTAGATGAGGCGTATGTACCTTTTGCTTGGCTCAAAAGTTGGTAGAGTGGGGAAAAATCCTTATCTTTGCACCCTGTTATAGCATACGAGAGGAGAAAGAACCGTGAAGATAGCCCAGCAACTGAGAAAAACAAACATCTGTGAGTACCTGCTCTATATGTGGCAGGTGGAGGATACCATACGGGCCTTTGGGCTCGACATCGACCGCCTGCAGACCGAATACCTGCCTGCCTTCCGGCTGACGGGGGAGGAACTGGACCAGGAGACGGAGTGGCTGGAGAACCTCATCGCCATGATGCGTGAAGAGGGCTGTCAGCAGCAGGGCCATCTGCAAATCAACCGTGGCACGCTCTCGTTGCTCATCGACCTCCATCAGCAACTTCTCAGTAGTCCCCGGCATCCGTTCTACTCGACAGCATACTACAAGGTTTTGCCTTATATAGTGGAATTGCGTGTGCGTAGTCGGAAGGGGGGAGCAGAGGGGACTGCCGAGGTTCAGCCCGTCGGTGAGTTGGAGACCTGTTTCAACTGCCTCTATGGCGTGATGCTGCTGCGCCTGCAAAAGAAGGAAATTACGGAGGAAACCAAGGCCGCAGTGGCCTCCATCTCGCACCTGCTGGCCCTGCTGGCCGATGCCTATAAAAAAGAAAAGGCTGGCGACCTCGAATTGTAAAAAAGTATCATATGAACGAAGAAATAACCAGAAGACGCACCTTTGCCATCATTTCACATCCCGATGCGGGAAAGACCACCCTGACGGAGAAACTGCTCTTGTTTGGCGGTCAGATACAAGTGGCCGGTGCCGTGAAGAGTAATAAGATAAAGAAAACGGCCACCAGCGACTGGATGGAGATTGAGAAACAGCGTGGTATCTCCGTTACGACCTCCGTTATGGAGTTCGACTACCAGGGCTACAAAGTGAATATCCTCGACACTCCGGGTCATCAGGATTTTGCCGAAGACACCTTCCGTACGCTGACGGCCGTCGATTCCTGCATCATCGTCGTAGATGGCGCCAAGGGCGTGGAGGCCCAGACCCGCAAACTGATGACTGTCTGTCGTATGCGCAAGACACCGGTCATCATTTTCATCAATAAAATGGACCGAGAAGGCAAGGACCCCTTTGACCTGCTCGACGAACTGGAGGAGGAACTGCAAATCAAGGTGCGCCCCCTCTCATGGCCCATCAACCAGGGAGCCAAGTTCAAGGGCGTGTATAACATCTACGAACAGGGCCTGAACCTCTTTACCCCCGACAAGCAGAAGGTGACGGAGAAGGTGGAGGTGGACATCCAGAGTACTGTGCTCGCCGATTTTGTCGGCGAGTCCGATGCACAGAAACTCCGTGACGACTTGGAACTCATCGATGGTGTCTATGACCCCTTCCAGGTGCAGGATTACCTCGATGCCCGTGTAGCCCCTGTCTTCTTCGGCTCGGCACTGAACAACTTTGGTGTGGAGGAACTGCTCAACTGTTTTGTGGAGATTGCTCCGTCGCCCCGTCCCACACAGGCCGAGGAGCGCGAGGTCTCGCCCGAAGAGCCCAAATTCACTGGCTTCATCTTCAAGATAACGGCCAATATCGACCCCAACCACCGTTCCTGCATCGCCTTCTGTAAAGTCTGTTCGGGCAAGTTTGTCCGCAATGCGCCGTATCTGCATGTCCGCCAGGGCAAGACGCTGCGTTTTTCCAGTCCCACGCAGTTCATGGCCCAGCGCAAGAGCACCATCGACGAGGCATGGCCGGGCGACATTATCGGACTGCCGGACAACGGCATTTTCAAGATTGGCGACACGCTGACCGAGGGCGAGGTGATGCACTTCCGTGGCCTGCCCTCGTTCTCGCCGGAGATGTTTAAGTATATCGAGAATGCCGACCCAATGAAGACCAAACAGTTACAGAAGGGCATCGAGCAACTGATGGACGAGGGCGTGGCCCAGTTGTTCATCAATCAGTTCAACGGACGTAAGATTATAGGTACGGTCGGCCAGTTACAGTTCGAGGTCATCCAGTACCGGCTGGAGAACGAATATGGTGCCAAGTGCCGTTGGGAGCCCATCAGCCTTTTCAAGGCCTGCTGGATAGAGAGCGACGATAAAGTCCAGTTGGAGGCCTTTAAGAAGCGCAAGTACCAGTACATGGCCAAGGACCGTGAGGGACGCGACGTCTTTTTGGCCGATTCGGGCTATGTCCTACAGATGGCCCAGCAAGACTTCGAGCACATTCGTTTCCACTTCACCAGCGAATTTTAAAGATGAGAAGGGGAGTTAGAGGGAGTTAGAAGAAGTTAGAGGGAGTTAGAGGAAGTTAGAGGAAGTTAAAGGAAGTTAAAGGACGAATGTCCTGCTTCTTGAGAAATAAAACAAGAGGAAATGCTATCAAGACAAGAGAAAATGCTATCAAGACAAGAGAAAAACTGTCAAGACAAGAGAAAAACTGTCAAGACAAGAGAAAAACTATCGTCCTTTAACTCCCTCTAACTCCCTTTAACTTCCTTTAACTCCCTCTAACTCCCTTTAACTTCCTCTAACTCCCTTAACTCCCTCTAACTCCCTTTAACTTCAAAAAAATATAAAAGTATGAATTGCGATATTGATATAAAGAACGCCGTAGAGGTACTTCGGAAGGGTGGGGTGATACTCTATCCAACCGACACCATCTGGGGACTGGGCTGCGATGCGTCGAACCCCGATGCCGTACAGCGTATTTACGAGATAAAGCAGCGCGAGGATTCCAAGGCGCTTATCTGCCTGGTGGACTCTGCCAACCGTATGCAGCGATACTTTCGCAATGTGCCTGATGTGGCCTGGGACTTAGTGGATTATGCCGAACGTCCTCTGACACTGATACTGGATGAAGCCGTCAATGTAGCACCGAACCTGTTGGCCGAAGATGGCTCTTTGGGAATGCGAGTGACGAAGGAGCAATTCTCGCAACAGTTGTGCTATCGGTTTCAGAAAGCCATTGTCTCCACTTCAGCCAATCTCAGTGGACAACCTTCGCCCCGGAGTTTCTACGACATCCCCGAGGAGATAACCTCAAAGGTCGATTACATCGTGCAGTTCGCTCGTGGCCGAAAGTCCGACAGGCGCCCGTCGAGCATCATCAAACTGACCAAGGACGGTACCGTATCAGTGATTAGGAAATAAGTCACAATCCATAAGCCCAATAGGACCCATATGACCCATAAAACCAAGCACAGAACACCGGCGGAACATATCCTGGGGACCATGCTCATCGTAAGACGGCGATACCTGGGAGAGAAGCATTTTATCTTGCTCCTGGCCTTCTTGGTCGGCATATTCACGGCCCTTGCCGGTCTGACGCTGAAGTGGCTGATTGCACAGATTCAGTATCTGCTGACCCATCAGTTCAGCATTTCCTCCACCAATCTGCTCTACCTGCTCTATCCCGTCATAGGCATTTTCCTGACTTCACTGTTCATACGGCGTGTGGTGCGCGACGACATCGGGCATGGTGTGACGAAGATTCTCTTTGCCCTTGCCCGCAAGCAAAGCGTCATCAAGCCTCACAACTGCTGGAGCAGCGTCATAGCCTCGGCCATCACCATCGGCTTTGGTGGTTCGGTTGGTGCCGAGGCCCCCATAGTGCTGACGGGCTCAGCCATTGGCAGTAATCTGGGTCGGTTGTTCCGCCTGAACTCCAAGCAGCTGATGCTGCTCGTGGGCTGTGGGGCCGCAGGTGCAGTGGCCGGTATCTTCAAGGCCCCCATCGCCGGTCTGGTCTTCGTGCTGGAGGTGTTGATGATAGACCTGACCATGGCGTGGCTGGTGCCCTTGCTGGTGTCCTGTGTCACGGCGGCCAGCGTCACTTTCGCCCTGTCGGGGTGGGGGGCCGTCTTCGAGTGCCACGTTGATTACGCCTTTGCCTCTTCGCGCATTCCTGCCGACATCTTCCTTGGTGTGGCATGTGGGCTCATATCGCTCTACTTCACCCGTACGATGAACGGTCTGGAAGGCATCTTCCGCCGACTGAAGAGCCCATACACCCGTCTGGTGCTGGGCGGAACCATGCTTTCGGTGCTCATCTTCCTCTTTCCTTCGCTTTACGGTGAGGGCTACGAACTTATCGAACTCCTGCTGAACGGACGGGGCGAACAGGACTGGCTGACGGCGCTCAACCATTCGCTCTTCTATGGTCACGACCACTTGCTCCTGCTCTACCTCGTGCTGGTCATCCTGTTCAAGGTCTTTGCCTCCACAGCCACCAATGGCGGTGGCGGATGCGGTGGAATCTTCGCCCCCACGCTCTTCCTGGGCTGCATTGCCGGCTTCGTCTTCGCCCGTCTGTGGAATATCAACGACGTCTTCGGTGTGTATCTGCCCGAAAACAGCTTCGCCCTTCTGGGCATGTGCGGACTGATGAGTGGTGTCATGCACGCTCCGCTGACTGGCATCTTCCTCATTGCCGAACTGACTGGCGGCTACCAGATGTTCCTGCCCCTGATGATTGTCTCCTTGGGGGCCTACCTGACCATCAACCTTTTTGAACCTCACAGCATCTACGCCATGCGTCTGGCACGCCGTGGCGAACTGCTCACCCATAACAAGGACCGCGCCATCCTGACGCTGATGTCAATGGACTCCGTCATCGACCGTTACAGCAAGTTTCTCATGCCCGAGATGACGCTGGAGGAGGTTGTGCGGCAGATTTCGGTCTCGCGCCACAACGTATTTCCCGTCCTCAATGCCGACCGCCAGTTGGTGGCCATCCTGTATATCGACGACATCCGTCACATCATGTTCCGTACCGAACTCTATCGCCAACTGCGTGTCAGTCAGCTCATGACCCAGCCGGCGGCCCGTCTCTCCACACAGGACGAGATGGAGGCTGTAGTGAAGGTCTTCGAGCATACTGGGGCATGGACTTTGCCCGTGGTGGATGGCGACGGCCGTTTCGTGGGCTTCATCCGTAAGTCGCGCGTCTTCACCATGTATCGCCAAATGTTGGCCGACATAAGCAACGAATAAGGGACTATGCAATCGTCGGCCTGAGGTTATACAACCATCGGCCATTGCTATATAAAACTATCGTCTCACGCTATATAAACTATTCATATGAATTCAAATAGCCAACCCGAAAAGAAACTCCGTCTGGTGTATATGGGTACACCGGACTTCGCCGTCGAGCCCCTGCGTCGTCTCGTAGAGGGCGGATATAGTGTCGTGGCCGTTGTCACGATGCCTGACAAACCCGTAGGCCGTCACCACGACGTGCTCCAGCAGAGCCCCGTCAAGCAGTATGCGCTTTCCCACGGCATCCCTGTCCTACAGCCCGAACGGCTGAAGGACGAGACTTTCCTCGACGAGCTGCGTAGCTATGCTGCCGACCTTCAGATAGTGGTCGCCTTTCGTATGTTGCCCGAGGTGGTTTGGGCCATGCCGCGCCTGGGCACCTTCAACCTCCATGCCGCCCTTCTGCCGCAGTATCGGGGTGCCGCCCCCATCAACTGGGCCATCATCAATGGCGACCGTGAGACTGGTATCACGACTTTCTTTCTTGACCACGACATTGATACAGGGCAGGTCATCTACCGCGAGGCTGTACCCATCCACGACGACGATGACGTGGAGGCTGTCCACGACCGCCTGATGTACCTTGGTGCCGACCTCGTGCTCCGTACTGTCAATGACGTGGAGCGTGGCATTGTGCACCCCATTCCGCAAGATCAATTCACCGTGGAGGGTCCCCTGCGTCCTGCTCCGAAGATATTCAAGGATACGTGCCGGATACGCTGGGCCGAACTGACTGCCCGCGAGGCCTACAACTTCGTGCGTGGCCTTTCGCCTTATCCTGCCGCATGGACCACCCTCGACGGCCAGATGCTGAAGATATATAAATGTCAAGTGCTGAACCTCCCAATTACGAGAGTGGATGGAAAAGAACTTCCCGGCACCATCGACACCGACCATAAGACCTACTTACGCATAGCCTGCCGGGAGGGTTGGCTCAACATAGAGTCATTGCAACTGGCCGGTAAGCGTCGGATGTCCGTTGAGGACTTCCTGCGCGGTGCACATTTTGCGGCAGAGTGTGTAGAATAGGACGCGTTTCATCAGGCGGGAGACAGAATTTATGCCCTTGACGTAAAATAATTGTGAATTGTGAACTGTGAATTGTGAATTATTTCTTATCTTTGCATCCGATAACCATTAAAACAGACGCCTATCGAAACAACATTACCCCAGAATCTTTAATATAGAAAGGTAATGAACAATTACGTGAAGATGACCGACGAGAAGTTGGTGCATTTGTACGAAGAAGGCGACTTCCAAGCATTTGATGTTCTTTTTGGGCGCTATCAGGATAAGGTCTTTGGCTATATCCGCTTTATGGTTCCTGATGAGGAGTTGGCCAACGATATATTTCAGGACACGTTCGTAAAGGCCATCATGGCCATTCGGAATGGTCAGTACACAGAGAGTGGACAGTTCTCCTCGTGGCTCATGCGTATAGCCCGCAATAAGGTGCTTGACAATATGCGCATGCAACATAATCCCAATCGTACCATACTTTCTCACGAACTTCTGGACGGGGACGGCGAACTGGTGGCCGACCTGTTCAATGACCCGGCCCTGAGTGAGCCGAACATTGAGGCCCAGATGCTCGTAGACCAGTCGTACGAAGATGTGCGGATGATGATACAGATGTTGCCAGAGGCGCAGCGCGAAGTTGTCTACATGCGCTACTTCCGCGATATGTCCTTCAAGGAGATTGCACAGGAGACAGGTGTCAGCATAAATACTTCACTAGGCCGTATGCGCTATGCGCTCATCAACTTACGACGCATGGCCCATCATCGCGACCTTTATCTGTCTGCGTAGATAGAAGATAGAGAAGTAGATAATAAAAAAAGAGCCTGTCTAATGCAATATTAGGCAGGCTTCTTTCGTTATAAAAATGGAAAGTATCTCAAATCACATAATTCTTAATTCCATGGACAGCCTATGATGCAACCTCTACCTCCCTACACACTACAACCCAATCCTGTGGTAGTGCAATACATTCTCAACTTCGCCAGAACCTACAAGCCCTTAAAGTCATGTTAGTAGCACCATCGTTGCTCAGTGCCGACTTTGGTCATTTGGCACAGGAGATGGAATGGTTCAATCAGAGCCGTGCCGACTTGCTCCACCTCGATGTCATGGATGGGGTCTTTGTGCCCAACATCTCCTTCGGATTTCCAGTCTTGAAGCATGTGGCTCGTCTGTGTCAGAAGCCCCTTGACGTGCATCTCATGATAGTGGAGCCCCAGAAGTTCATTCCGCAGGTGGCCGAACTGGGTGCCCACTATATGAACATCCACTATGAGGCCGTTACTCACCATCATCGGGTGCTTCAGCAGATACGTGAGGCCGGGCTTCATCCGGCCATCACACTCTGTCCCTCCACACCCGTGCACCTCCTGCAGGATATCATTGGCGAGGTGGAACTCGTCCTGCTGATGTCTGTCAATCCGGGCTTTGGCGGTCAGAAGTTCATTCCCAACACGCTGCGTAAAGTGGAGCAGTTGCGTCGGCTCATTCAGGAGTCGGGCAGCCAAGCCTTGATAGAGATAGATGGTGGCGTAAATCTGGAGACTGGGCGACAGTTGGCCAGCGTCGGGGCTGATGTTCTGGTGGCCGGTTCGTTCGTCTTCGGCACAGAGCATCCATCGGCCCGCATCGATGCCTTGAAGTCACTTACGTGACAGTAGGACGTTCCTCCTGTGCTATCTGGACGTTTCCTATTCCTTTGGTTAGCGGCAGCTTTGTCCGCTGGCATTTTGTTGGCCGACACATTGTATCGGTGTGGTCTGCCTGTGGGTGATACGTTGTGGTCTTATGTGTGCCCTTGGGTATTGGCCGCATTTTCGTTATCCGTCTTTGCTGTAAGACGTAGGGGAGAGCTTGCCTGTCTGGCTCTCTTCGTCTTTTTTCTGGCGATAGGTTTCATTCGCGCCTGTCTGCCACCGTTTGTCCTGTTGGCTGACGGGCATTCCGTATGGGCGGCCCATTGCCTGACGATGCTTTGTCAGAGACTGGGAAACATCGGACTGCCAGAGGATACCATATACCTCCTGCAGGCCATGCTCTTAGGACAGCGTGCACACTTGCCCGACTCGCTTCGTGGGCTTTACCAACAGTCCGGGGCCAGCCACATACTGGCCCTTTCAGGGCTACATTTAGGGATATTGTTCGGACTCTTCAACCTATGTCTCCTGCGTCTGCTCCAATATCGTTGGCGCTATGGAGTGGGATTTGTGGGTCTGTCATTGATGTGGGGCTATGCCTTGGTGGTGGGCTTCCCTGTATCCCTGTGTCGGGCTTCACTGATGATGTCTCTGATGGTCATAGCCCAGATGCGGCTGGTGGGGCACGACACATGGCATACCTTAGGTTTCTCTGCCTTTCTGCTGCTCTTGCTGAGTCCGGCCATGCTATTCGATGTGGGATTTCAACTCTCCTTCTCGGCAGTCATGGGGCTTCTACTCTACTATCGCCGTTTAGTCGCCATTGGGATGCCTCGCTCTATGTGGGCCCGTTGGTTATGGAAGGCATGGCTGATTTCCCTGTCGGCCCAGATGGGTGTCCTGCCGTTATTACTGCACTACTTCCATCGTATCAGTTTGATGGGCCTTTTGTTTAGTCCCTTGTACGTGTCGTTGGCCACGCTCATCATCTACGAGGGTGTCCTGCTTTTACTATTGCCAACATTGATAGGTATTCTACGTCCACAGTTGGAGGGCATGGTCACCATACAACATTCGTTGATGACCTTCGCAGTACAGTTACCAGGGAATGAGGTCGCAGGTGTGCATTTTTCTTGGGGATGTGTGGTGCTACTCTATGTGGCAGGTCTTGCTATCTTGCCTTCATTGGATGCTTTGCAAAAGCCTAGACTTGACGTTCCCCGCTATCGCTGGGCCATGTTTTTCCGCACTTGGCCCTATCTGCTGAGTGCTCTTGTGCTCATCTTTTCGGCCATTGTCTACTCATTAAGTTCATAAACTTCGTATGACAAACAAAAAGAGGTATGCCGTGCGAGCATACCTCTTTTTGCATATCAAAGTTTGTTTCTGGGTTAGGGTAAGGGGAAGTACCAGTTTCTGGGATTCATGAGTTTACCCTGCAGAGCGGGATTGCGAAGAGCTACACGCTTGGCCAGATAACTGGGGTCGTTGCGTCGGTGAGCCACACGCAGCAAGTCAAAGAAACGACAGCCTTCGAAAGCCAGTTCCAGCGCTTCTTCGTCCACAATGAGGTCTTCGACAGCCTTCTGCACAACATCGTCGTAACTGCCGCTATAGATGTCCTCTTTGCTGAGAGTATAGCCATAGTCTGCTGCCTTCTTGGCCACCATGTCCACGTAGTTGTAAACACTGTTCCGCTCGTTGTAACGCAACGCACCACACCCGTGGCTATGGATACCATGGGATATCTTTACATCGCTGCTTGTCAAGGCTCTGGCCGTAAAATTCAAGTTATTAGAATTCAGTGCTGGACGCCAGAAAATCTCGTCTAAATTTTCTCCATCTAGTGACGAGAACTTGAAGTTCAGGAAACTGGGGGCACGTTTAACCTCACGGGCATCGATGTAGTTAAGTACAGCTACACTGTTGGTGTCTGGGTAGTTCTCGAAAGAACGAATATTGTAATACTTGTATAAAGCATTGGCTTCGTCTTCTGTCATGATGCCGTTGTCTACGTAATAGACCAGTGAATCTTCCATTTCGTCACTTGTGTCGAAGTAGTCTTTGCTTGTAGGCCAATGTTCTAAAGAGTCATTGAGCAACACCCATACCCGTTCTTTGATGGCATAGTCATAATTTGTAACATAATTTGTGGAATACCAATCATTGGTTATTTCGGCAGGATCAATGACTGTGGGATACCAACTGTCATTATTGCAAAGACCATTCTTCAGGATAGCAAAGGCATAGCTGGGATAGCCAGCACCGTTCAGGGCTTCTGCATAGCGCAACCATATCATGCTCTTGCGGTATATCATGTACCCAACCGTACTGAAGGCACCATGTGGATTCAGTTTGGTGATGAACTTCTCAGTGCTACGCAGTCCGTTGGGATAGGTCTGGAAAATATCATTTACCCAGTACTGGCGTGCATCACCTATTTCTGGGTCTACGGTAGGCTTGGCACCTTCGGTTTGTGATGCATTGGCAGCAATGTAGAGTTCGAAGTCCTGGGCCTTGCAAAGGTTGAAGTAGGCGTCACTGGCGGTCAGCTGCTTCACGTCGTACTTCGCGGTCAGGACAATGGAGGCACTGGTGGTGGAAGTGGTGTCACTGGTGTCCTCTGTGCGTACACGGATTTCACTGTCGTAGCCATACAGGGCATTGACACCACGGAGAACGGTACCCCAAAGTTTGTTAGTGGAGGAGGGTATGGCAGTCATGGCTTCTTGCGTGCTGCTAACTGCACCTGTCGATGACCAAGGAATTTCGCCAGTGTGCAAATATATGGGTTGCTCCATACCATCAGCTTTAAACCCATAGTGAATGTTCGTAGGAATCGTGCCACCGGGAATCACACGGCCCAAGTCTTGCGTGTTAGACAAGTAGTCATAGTAGTACTGTGCTGCCAAGGTGCAACTGGCCTTGTCGCCTTTGGCCAGATAGAGGTCGCCAAGGATGACGTTGAGAGGAATCATCACCTTGGAACTGTGGCAGACCTTATTGTAAGTGTTGTACTCCGGCATACCATACTCATTCTCAATCTGCAAGGCCTGTGTCAGGCTGGGTGCCAATTCGTCGGCCAGATTGTCGATGGTCACCGTACGGTGGCTCTGCATGAAGGCACTGATGTCGTCGGTGGTGAGCAGAGGCTCAGTGTAGAAAGGAACCTCGCCATAGACCTGGACCATCTGCAGGTAGACCCATGCACGGATGGCCTCCACCTGGGCGGCCTCCTTCAGCATGTAGGGCTGCAGCGTACCCGTCTTGCGCTCACGGTCGCAGTAGGCTAAATAAGCATTGCAGGAGTTGATGATGTGGTAGTAATCGCTGACCTTCAGATAACGGCAACTGCCGTCCACGGCCTTGCTCATGTCATAGTCCAGGATGGCCGTGATGGAATCGCTGATATAGCCCGTGCCACTAATGAGTTCGCCACGGCATTCGCCCAACACTACATAGCGCTCTGCCACGTTTTGGAGGGACTTGATGATGCCCCAATAGCTGTAGAGCGTGTCCTGAGCCACGGTGTAACTATGGCGCTCGCTATCGGGGGAGAGCATGTCTTCGCATGATGTGGTCATCGTGCCCATGGCCATGCACCCCATCAGTAAACTTATAATAGCTTTGTTTTTCATAATTGTCAATTGTCAAAACTTTTAACTTTCAACTTTCAACTCTCAACGTCTTACAGGTTGATAGACACACCAATGTTCAGGCTCCGGCCACTGGGAACGAGTCCGGCATCGATGCCCTGATAGAGCGAACTATTGCGAACTGAGGTTTCAGGATCGGTACCCAAATAGCGTGTGATGGTGCACAGATTATTGCCTTCAGCCCAGACCTTCAACCCTTGGAGCCAACTGTTGGAGTAGGGGATGGTATAGGTCAGACGAACGTTCTTCAGCTTTAGATAACTACCGTCCTCGATCCAGCGGTCACTCATACGCTCATTGTTGCGCCAGTCGTCGCTGGTGTTGTAGCAAACCTTGGGGATAGAGGTGCGCTGACCTTCGTAAGTCCAGCGGTTCAGCACGGCAATCGTCTGATTGTAGGTGGTGTTCATGCCTTCAAGTATAGAACGCTGGTAGTTGTAGATGTCGTTGCCGAGTGAGTACTTGAAGTTCACATCCAGACGAAGGTTCTTCCAGGTGAGGCTGGTGTAGAGGTTACCATAGATGTCGGGATTGGGATTGCCAATGACCACCTTATCTTGGTCGTCAATGATGCCGTCACCATTCTGGTCGATGAAGTGTACGTCGCCAGCCTGGAAGGGACGATACTGGTTGGCAGCATCTGCCAAGCCAGTGGGGTATCTCAGATTGGCAGCAGTGGCCTCGGCATTGTCGGCAAAGACTCCTGCAGTCTGCCAGCCAAAGAAACTTCCGGAGGCATAACCTACGGCAGTCAGGATGTTTTCCTGACCATAGATGCTACTGATATAGCCGTTGACGACCTTTCCACCAGGCAACGTTACCTGACTGTTGTTGGGCAGGCTGGTGATTTGGTTATTGTAGTGCCCAATGGTTCCTCCAACTTCCCACTTCCAGTCTTTCTTGTTCAGCAAGGCTGCATTGACAGAGAAGTCGAAGCCCGTATTGCGCATGGAGCCTTCATTGGTCCAGTATTTTTGCATACCAGAGACGTATTCCAGATCCTTGATGGTAAGCAGATTGTCCACCTTATGGCGATAGAGGTCAATGGCTGCATGGAGACGATTGTTGAGGAAGGAGCCTTCAAGGCCAACATTCCATTTTGTCACAGTTTCCCACTGGATGGTACTGTTCTCAATGTTGCTCAGCACCAGACCAACGGTGTTTTCTGTTACGCGCTGGCTTTCCCAGTAGGTACGGGCTGCATAGTAATCCAGGTCGTCATTACCGCTCTGATCCACGCCTGCTGTCAGTTTCAGGTAATTGATGCCCTTGCCCGTCTTAAACCACTTCTCATTGCTGATGAGCCAGCCAAGTTGCAGGCTGGGGAAGATGCCCCAGCTGACACCACCGAGTTGGAAGCCGTCCTTAGTGTTGTTACCGAACTTGCTACTGGCTTGACTGCTGATAGTGAAGTCTGCAAAATACTTATGGGCAAAGTTGTAGGAAGCATCCAAATAGTAGGTCATGTCCACCCAGTTGTCCTTCGAACCGCCGTAGTTGATGTACTGCATGTTCTTCGAGATGTTGGGCAGCTTGTCATTTTCGTTGTTGTATCCGCGCATGAAGCTGTAGGAATAACTATAGTTATTGTAGCGCCATCCGCCGAATACATCCACATTATGTGCACCATAGCTGTTCTTCCATTCCAGACGTAAGTCGTTGTTCAGGGTTGTTTCCTTGGTGAACTGAGACTTCAGCACGGCATGGATGGTGCCTAAGTCTGTCAGCATGTAGGGAGTAGCACCCGAACTGGGAAGGAAATACTTCTCATTGTTGCGGTTCAACTGGTAATTGAAGCGATCGCTGATGCTAAACTGCTTGGTGATTTGGTATTTGGGACTGACATTGATGTTAATTTGTGTCAGTTCAGCGTAATTCTTGTTCTTACCCTGGCCGTTCTGTAATATCCAATAGGGGTTGCGTAGACTCTCGTTGATGCCCATGTAGCTGGGGAACTTGAAGGGATTTTGTACCCATGTGGTGTTGTCACCACTGGCATACTTACCTGCGTAGTCGTTGGAACGCATCAAGTAACCCAGATTGTCGTCGTGATAGTAGGCATACTGATTGAGCATGGGACTCTGAATGAGACCCAGCACATTAGTACTGCCGATGTTCTGCATGTCGTAGTCTTCGCTCCATCCGTTGTCCAACACATTGTAGGCAGTCTGATTGTAGGCAATGTCCAGACCAGTGGATAGTTTGCTGGCAATCTTGATGTCGGTGTTGAAGCGCAGATTCAGACGGCTAAAGTCTGTTCCCTTTTGGGTCGCATCAGCCTTGCTGTAGCCCAAGGACAGGGAGTACATGCCGATTTCATCGCCACCCTCCACATTAATCTTGTAGTTCTGGACAAAGGTGTTATGATACATATCTTTCTGCCAGTCAGTATTGTTGTGGAAAACCTTGTAATAATAGTTCGTGGGATTGTCGTTGAGGAAGGCCCAATTGACATTGTCAATGCCGTTGAGGCCATTCAGAACGTCCACGTCTTTCACGGTCTTTGTCAGGTCGCCCAGATAGCTGCGATACTGATTGCCATTGAGCATGTCCAGTCGTTTAGGAGTGAACTCCGTACCACCATAGAGGCGAACGTTGATTTTTGTGGTCATGCTGTGTCCGCGCTTGGTCTTGATAATGATGACACCATTGCCCCCCTTGGCACCGTAGAGAGCAGTACCATTCTTCAGCACTTCGATGCTTTCCACATTTTCGGGGTCGATGCCAGCCAGTAAGTTATTGAAATAACCTGCATGGAGGCTGGTACGCTCATATTCGGGGTCGATGATGTTACCATCGATGACAATAAGTGGCTGAGCATTGGCATTGAGCGAATTTACGCCACGAATGGAAAGGTAGGCTCCTTGGCCGGGCAATCCGCTGCGACTGATGCTGTGCAGAGCACCGGCCAGTTTATTTTCCATGTCTGTCTCTACTGTGAGGCTACTTGTCTGGTCCAGATGGGCAGTGGCCTTGGCGGTAATGTTCGTGCCATCAGTATAGTAGCTGTTGAAGACATCGCTCAGCATGGAAGCATTGGCTTCCTTGCCCTTCTTGATGGCCAACTGCTGGGTAGCGTAACCAGGAACATAGAGATACAATGTGTGCACGAATTCTGGTACGTCGATGCTGTAGGTTCCGTCTTCCTCAGTCAGAACTGAGTATTTCTCGTAGCCCAGAGCCTGAATGCGTACACCGCCCAATGGATTACCTGTAGCATTGTCGGTGACTATTCCCTTCACCGTCTGCATGGGATACTGTTTCTCTGCTTTCTCTTTTTCTGCCTTGCGCTTGTTGTAGACATTGACCGCTGCAGCATCCTCTTCTTCTGTTTCAGCCTGAGCATACACAGTAGAGAAACATACGCACGAAAGCATGGCTAAGCACAACCCTCTTTTGAGGTCTATGTGCAAGAATCTATTGCTTGTCTTTTTCATAGTCTTAATCTTTACTTCTCAGAATGATACGGTCGATACAGAAGTCATTGCTATAACCGCCGGTCTTACGTTCAGTACCCGTGGTCTTGGTGGTAAGCTGCAATGTGGGATAAGAGTGGAGCAGGTTCTTGTAACTGTAGGGGAATTCGAAATCCTCGAACAGCAGTATTTCCTGTACCTTTTCACCCAAATATTCCACTGTGCCGCTCTTCTTGTTGGCATCACGTCCGGTGGCTGCGCCATTGCAGTAGTACATGGTGGCCACGAACTTGTGCTTCAGTGTGTCGCCTTCGATGCTGTCGGTGCTGGTCTGATAGAAATTGGGAACCATGACGGCATAGACATCATATTTACCACTCATGACTTCACTTTCATAGTTTTCGCCATGCGTGCCCACAAGTTTGAATTCAATAACGGGGTCGCCACCGGCGATAGCTGGTGCCACGTAAAAGAAATTATTCTCGGTGACGCGGCCTGTGCTGTCCACCCACGCTGCTGCTGCCTCGTTACTGAAGGGGCGGTTCACGTAGGTTCCCTTGATGTTGGGATTGTAGATGGTATTACCATTAATTTCCACGATGACATCGGGTTTGTAAAGTTTGGCAGGTACGTTCCATTCATCAGCCACAATGGCAACGCCGTTGCTGACGGATACTTGCCGGCCCTTCAGCATCTCGCTCTTGTCCCAGGTGCCATCCGTATTGGAACGAATGGTGTCTCCAAAAGTGTTGAGAAAATACTCAGCCTTGCTGTTGTTAGCCATGAAGTCGTCCAACTGCCAGCGGCCGATGTTACCACTGCCGTTGGGCTGGAAGTGGAGATTGAAGCAGAGCGGTGAAATGATGTCCATGAGGATACTCTTCTCTTGCAGCGAGTCCACATTGCTGATGGTGCGTGGGGAGACGGTGCTACTGTTGCTACTCTTGTTCAGTTCCACTTTATCGGCATACTTCGCAGCGTAGTTGTAATAGGGCTTCAACTTCTGGATGGCCTGATTCCAAGCATTGTCGGTGGGTAAGATGGCGATAAAGGTGGAGTCTTCGGCAATGATGTTGGCACCGAAGCATTCGTCATACATCTCATACTGTTCTGTGTTCTCATCCTTTGGGAAACGATGTGTGCCGCGGAAGAGTGAGTTCGAGGTTATGTAGACACTATCCACGTACGTTGGATTACCATCTGCGTCGGGGTTGCCCTCGATACTAGAGTTCTTGTCGAAGTAAGTGGTATCGTATGCTGCAATGTAGTCGTGAAAGAGCATCACGCTGTTGGCTGTAGCATTTTCCTCATCCTTTAGATACTCGTAGATATTGAACTTGAAGGGAAGGATTGTCTTCAACGTGTGCAGTGTACCGTTGGAGGCGGCAATATTCTTATCGTTAAGCGATAACCCCTGAATAGTGAATTGTTGCTTATCGAAGGCCGCCTTCTTGCCGTTGAGCATAGTCAGTGTGTCAATACCCGCACCTGTAGCCACCTGACGCCACATAGTGACGGTGTTACCGAGTAACTGCTGGTGCACGGTGTAGTTGTTGCTTTCAAGCAAGTTTTGCCACTTAGTGAATTCTGCATCCGTGAAAGCGTCGTTCTCGGGCGCCCATACAGTCACCTGCATAGGACTCTGAAGTATGTCCTTGAACGTGTAGTTGTTCTGTGGATGCATCTCATCACGATAATAAGTTGTTTTCTCGGCAATCTCCTTGAAACGGCTCAGTTCCGGTTTGCTGGAGATGATGTCCCACAAAGTTTCGGTCGCAGCAGTGTTATCGCCACCGCCGGGGGTATAGTGGTCGTCCCAGGTGTCGGAGCAACTGGGAAGAGCCAGCACTGTTCCCCCTAGCATAATCGCTCCAATGTATTTCTTGATTGTTTTCATATCATTATCTGTTATCTATTGAACGAAGTTTACCAAATGTCTTCCGGAGTCATCGGATTGTCGTATACCTCCTTTGCACAATATTCGAAGTAGTCCATGTAGAATTCCTTCATATCGTCGTCGAGTACACTCTTGAATTTGAGATAATACACAACATCGGGCTGCATGTACTCGCGGACAATGATGCGGCGCAGGTTCTGCTCGTTGGAGCGGGCGTAATTACTGCCACCTGGGGTGCCGGCATAGATGGCCGGGCCCTTCATGAAGTCATTGTTACGCATCTTTTTGTCTACCTCGGCATTGTAGTCATCGTCGTCGTCGGTGTCTTTTTCCCATCCGACGAGGGCTGAAGTCACATTTCCACTGGCCAGTGCACGATAAGTACCAGCCTGGCGCAGGTCGAGGGGCAGACCCATGGCGGGCAGATTGCTCTTGTTCTTACCGAAGTAGACCTGACACATGCTACGCTTGTTACTATTGGACTGTACAGCGAAGCGAATTTCGTAAGTTCCAGCTTTGGGGACAGGAGGCAATGTGAAAATGACCTCATATTTGCCACGAATATTGAATTCGTCGCCCTGCCAGTTTAGCCAATTCTTACCCAATCCACTCAGATAGTAGAAATTAGTGCCCTTGCGCAGTTCGATGTTGTCCAGATACTTGTAGTTTTCATCGGCTGGCATACCTGTGTAGAGCAATACCTCGCGATTAGCACGCAGATCGTTGTTCATGAACTCGGGGCACATGGAGGTAAGGTCGAAGCGGATGCGCTGTTTTTGCAGGTTCTCACGCGTCGCCTCATCATAGACCAGCACTTTGTTGATAGGATAGATGATGGCGTTGAGCAGGTTGGTGGCGCTCTCTGTGCCTACTACGATACCCTCGGTCTCCGGCGTTTCCCATCCACTTTTCTCTGAGTAGTCTTCATGGCGTCCATTGTTCAGTTCGGGGAAGCGGTTAATGTAAATCTTGCTTTCTCCGTCTGCGGAGAAGCGTGCCCCGGCCTGATAAAGTTTTATCAGTCGGCGCTTACCCATGGTGGTGTAAATTTCATAGGTTGGGACGGTGGGAGCCGTAGATGTCTTGTAGTTGTACCCACGTTCATTATAGTGGATGACCAACTTGTTGGACGGTAGGCGCATGGGCAACAGATGATAGGTGAGGAACATATTCAGAGCATTGTCCTCGTCCTTGTAACTCGTGTTGTTTTTAGCCTCGGGATAGAAACCCTTACTTACGACCCATGCCTGGATGTCGGCAGGGGAGATGTCTTTGGGTTCCTTACCCAGTTCCGTGCGCCAAAAATCATCAGGCTCTGCAAACATGGTGTAGCCGTAGTAACGGTGTTCGGGCAGGAATCCGTTGCCACCCTTAGCGTTGTCGTCTTCGTTGAAATTAGGCAATTTATCGAGACGCGGGTCTTCGGTTTGCTTGAGGTTTTCGTAGACCTCGTCCTTCACCTTCGATAGGGTATCCGTAAGTCCGGTGGCCTGCACCATTTTAGCCATGACGATGTAGTCGCCCACATTTTCGTCAATGTAGCTTTGCAGCAGATCGGCCAATGTCTCGTTGCTGGGGGCGATGACGTCGCGCATCTGGTGGATGTAGCCATTAGCCGTGTAGATGTCGCGGTTCTTCAAGTCCACAACATAGCCGCCGATAATCTGGCGCTCCTCATTGTCGTTTTTCTTCTTTACACCATCCACCACGATGCTGTCGGGAATCTTAATCGTGGCATTAATGAAAATACTATCGGGGTTGTTGCCATAGACGGGACGCAGCTTGCGGTCATTCATAGAGGCAATACCCAGTTCTTCGTTGTCATTGAACGCACTGGTCTGATAGGGTTCTATGTCATCCTTCGTCCCGTCGATAATACTGTTGTAGACAATAATCTTCTGAATGGAGTCCAGAGTATGGGCATCGAAGCCGTCCCATGAAGGGGCGGAAATGATGCCCTTAGTGTAGAGCGTGTCCAGATAGTTCATAATAGCCTGGTTGGTAGGGGCAAATACCGTGTACTTGCCACGTGCCGTCAGCAACTGCAGTACCGAAGACTCGGAGCGTGAACTGACGTGCACCTCTTCCAGCAGGTTGAGATATTCGCTATAGGTGTCCTTGTGTTCCTGGAGGTAACTGGAAATCGTATACTCCGTGAAGGTGTACTGATTGGACATATCGATGTCCTCCTTACAACTCTGGGTCAGCCCCAAGGAGAGCACCGTCACGACCAGGAGTGTGAGGTTCCTATTGATTTTATACTTACTCATACGCTTTCTCCTTTATTAGGTTAGTCGTACATAGATTTGTTCCAGACTGGATTTTGCTCCAACTTGCCGCCACCGGCCTGGATTTCCTTATAGTAAATCAGATTGTAAAGACCATAGCGATTCTTGAAGCGGTTGATGAGCTGGGTGCACATCTGTTTGCTGAACTCGCCCTCCATCAAAGTATTCACCATGTCCTTGACACCTGCCAATCCATTGCCGACGGGATTCTCTTCGGTCCATTCGCGTGGATCTTTTGTATCATCCTGTCCACCGGCATGGCGTTCGGCATAGCGCACGAGGTCGAACCAGCGTTTGCCTTCGCCCAAGAACTCCAGTTGGCGTTCGTTGAGGACGGCGATTTCAGCATTTGCTGCAGATGGTGCGTTGCCCAGGGTGCTGCTAAGGTTCTCGTCGGGCTGTTCATTGGTTGCAGCGTCATTGCAGAACCAGCGACGATGCAAGGCATTTACGTACTTCAGAGCTTCTGTGTTCTGGCCAATGGCAGCCAGGGCTTCTGCCTTTTGCAGCATCACATCACTAAGGCGATAGACGATCCAGTTGCTTTCTTTTGAACCTACAAACTTGACTTTCATAGACTGACACTTACGGTCGCTCTGAACAGCCAGCTGAAAGCGGTTGTCGGAAGTGCGTGAAGTGTTGCTCCACTTGAAGCAATACCAGTCTGCGGAGGCCTGTGACTGACCCACCAGTTGATTCCATGCTGAGAACCACAAGCGACTATCGCGTGGGCGATCGTCGGAAGCGCTTTCGTAAATCTTTTTCAAGGCTGCATCACTGACCGTCAGGTGAGTGTAGTTGGAGTTGCCCCAAGGGCCACCAGGATTGTCAGAACCGCCATTGAGGCTGTGTTCGCGTTTTTCGTCGGTGCTGAACTGCAGTTCGAAGATGCCTTCCTCGCTGTTGCCACCGAATATCTGTTCATAGGCGATGAGGTCTGGTGTGTTACCGTTGGCAAAGCCTGTGAACTGATTCTTGTAGAGACGCACATGGTTCAAACCATAGGTGAGCATCTCATAGGTGGTGGAACCGAAACTGAGACTGCTACGGTCATTCTGTTTGTCAAGATATTCCATGGCATCGTCGGCATACTTAATGGCCAGTTTGTAGTCACCCTCTACGGTGTGTACGACGTAGTTGCTGTCATTTGTTGCCACATTGGTGATGTAGACGGTGTCTGTGGCCGTCTTGCCGTAGCGCCCTTCGTGAAGGGAGGCACGCCAGAGATACATATCGCTGAGTAAGGCATAGAGGGCGGCATTGGTGATAAGGCCCTTGGTGTCGGCAGTCTTGCCGAAACGATTGCGAGCCTGGCTTTTCACGCTCTCCACATCGGCTATCAGGGAGTCGAGTACCACCAACTGGTTGGTGGCACCAAAGTACATCACCTCGGAATCGTTATTGACGACTTTCGTGGAATAGGGTACATCCTTGAAGGCACGAATCAGATAGAAGTAGTTAAGGGCACGCAGGCCGGTGATTTCAGCCTTCATCTGCAACCACTCGGCAGTGGTGAACTGCTTGTCGCGTGCCAGCACTTCGGGACCGTGCTGAAGGACTTTGTTACAATAGTTGATGGTCTGATAGATTCCAGTCCACTCGAAGTAAGTGCTGGCAGAGTCACGCTCGATGCGGCCCTCGCGTATCTCTTGGTAGAGTTCGACGGTGCCGTCGTCGGTGCGGTCGGTGCTGTTTAACTTGTAGGAGTCGGACCGGAGGTCACCCCAAAGGGCTAACGTCTGCATGGTGTTGCACATCTGCTGATAGGCTGCATAGCGCACACCCTCCAGGTCGCTCTTGTCTTCCCAGAAGTTTTCTTCTACAATCTGGTTCTGGGGATAGATGGTCAGCCAGTCTTGGCACGAGGACAGCGTCCAGGCCACAGTGCCCAACAGGAGGGCCATCTTTATGGGTTTATTGTATGTTTTCATAGTGCCAAGATATTAGAAGCCTAAGTTAACACTGCATGTGAATGAACGCGAACGCGGAGTCTTGCTGTTGTCCACGGCTATGCCAAAGCCACCAATGCTGACTTCGGGATCAACACCCGTGTACTTGGACAGGCAGAAGACATTGTTGACCGTAGCGGAGAGGTAGAGCGTGCGCACACCGATTTTTTTCAGTTTGGCGGGGTCGAAGTTGTACTTCAACTGAATGTACTGCAAACGCAGGTAGTCGCCATCCTCCACGTAACGATCAGATACCAGTGAGTTGTAGCTCTTGTAGCTGTTCACACCGGTCAGTGCACGCGGAATGTCAGTCGTCGGGTCGCCATTCTTACGCCAGCGCCATGTGGTGGCGTAGCTTTGGTTGGTGATTTCCGTCATGCTTTCGTAGTGGCTCTTGGCCAGATTCAGAATCTGGTTACCCATACGGAAGTTAAAGGAAGCATTCAGTTCGAAGCGACCGTAGTAGAGATTTATACCGAAACCGCCATACAGTTTGGGGTTGGAGTTACCCAGATAGACTACGTCGTAGCGGTCGATAGAACCGTCGTGATTGATGTCCTCATAAATGGCATCACCGCCCTCGAAGGCCTTACGCGATCCCTCGCTGTAGCAGTAGTACATGCGCAAGGGGTTGCCCTTGGCATCGGTGAGCAGATTGCCACTGGCATCGAAAGCCAAGGGGCAGGAACTGTCCTCGCCACGGCGTGCGGCAGCGGCAGCGGTGTTGATGGGGTTGCCGGCTGCATCGTAGCCCGTACCGAACTGGCGGGCGTAGTCCGCATTGGGGCAGAGATTGCCGTTCTGGTCTACTTCAGCGTAGCCGTATGCCTTGAATGTGGTATTGTCGTAGCCGTTGTGGTTGTAGTCATAGCGATAGACACCCAAAGAGCGCAGACCGTAGATGGAACCCAAGGCATTATGGCGCTGCACACGCTTTTGATAGGAGAAGTTGGTGGGATTCCAGGTCTCGGAACCATTGAGGTCCTGCAGGAGGAGTTCGCTCATCTCTTCAACTTCATTAAAGTTCTGAGAGACGTTGCCACGCAAGCGCATGGAGAACTTGCCCTTCTTCAGGAATTTGGCGGTAGAACCGTTCAGCTCCCAACCCTTGTTACGCATGACGCCGTCGTTGGTCCAGGCCAGTGAACTGAAACCGTTGGCACTGGGGATGCGCAGGCCGCTCATGAGCAGGTCGGTGGTCTTTTTGTTGTAGACCTCGAACTCGAAGGTCAGCAGGTCGTCAAGCAGACCGAGGTTGAAACCAAGATTCCACTGCTGGGTCTTTTCCCACTTCAGGTTGGGCAGAGCCAGACTGCCGGGGCGTACGATGGAGTGTCCGTTGTAGTATCCGGCAGAACTATACTTGTTGTACTGGTTGCCACCAGCGCCGCCAGTGTTACCCGTGATACCCCATGTGGGACGGAAGGCCAACATACTGATGACCTTGCGGGTCTTCTCCATGAATTTTTCATCGCTGATGTTCCAGCGTGCACCGAAGGAGGGGAAAGTGCCGTACTTGTGGGCACGACCGAAGTCTGTGCGACCGTCGGTGCGGAGACTGGCATCTACGGAATAACGGCTCTTATAGGAATAGTGCAACTGCTCGAAGAAACTGTGGCGACGCCATTCGTTGTTGGTGGCACTGGCTGCGTCGATGAGGGCTACGACTGTGGGGTCGGTGATGCCGTCAGGTACGTTCCAGAGACCCAGATTCTGGGTGGAACTGCTACCTGTAGCCATCTCGAAGCGGGCCAGACCGGAGAGCGAGTGGTCGGTGTTCTTGAAATGTGAATAGTAGCGCAATTCGTGACGTGTGGTGAACTCCAACGATTTGTATTCTTTGTTGGTGACGGCATTACGCTCGTTACTGGTGAGGCTGGCATTGTTGTCACCGCCCCAAACCCATGGCATAGTCTTCAGTTCGCTGGGACAATAGGTGTCGTCACTGGTGTTGTAGATGTTCAGCTGAACGTCGCCGACATAGTCCAGACGATGCTGGTCGTTGTCCTTGCCCCAGAGCTTGTAGGTGACATCGAACTGCGGGGTCAGATTGTACTGCTTCATCAGCCACCAAGCATCGTTGGCACGTGCCACGGGGTTGCCATTGGTGAACATCTGGCGCAGTTCCCACGAAGTGTAACGGCCGTTGTTGGTCGAACCGGTGGTTGAAGAGTGTCCCCAGTTGGCAGCCAAAGGCAGCATGTTGAAGTAGTTGCCCGTGGCGTTGCCCTGCGCGTCGTATTCGTAGATACTCATGTTGGGCATGGCATTATAGGCGCGGTTGAGGATGTCGTTGCCGTAGTTCTTATGGTTGTTGGTGAAAGTCATGTTCACGGTTGCACGGAACTGGATGCGGTCGCTGACGTTATAATCCAATGTGGTGCTCTCGGTGAACTGATCCATCTTCTGACCGATGATGGAGCCTGTGGCCTTGTTGTAACCAGCACCGATGCGGAAAGTGGCCTTCTCGCCACCACCGGTGAGGTTGATGTAGTAGCGGTGCTCCTTACCGAACTGTTTCACGGCATCGAGCCAGTCGGTGTTGTGGGTGTAGTGATTGTAGATGTAGGGATAGTTCTGGTTGTAGTCCAACTCCAGAATGCTGTTGGAGAGCTGAGTCGGGTTGAAGAAGGCTTCCTTCTGCATCATGGTGTAGCCGTCGCCGTCGAGCATCTTGTAGCCGTCGGGCTGCCAAGTGCCGTTGAACTTGTAAGAGAAATTCACCTGCGTGGGGCCACGGCGACCACGGCGGAGCTTAATCTCAATGACACCGTTGGAGCCCTGCACACCCCACTTGGCAGCAGAGGCGGCATCCTTCAGTACGGTGATGCTCTCGATGTCCTCGGTATTGACGTTCAGCAGGGTGGAGAACTGCTCCTCGTTGTCCATATCTTCGAAGTTGATGGTCTGTGCATCCTCGGGGAGTTCAAAGATGTGGTCATTGACGACAATCAGAGGCTGAGCGTTTCCGTTGATGGTGGTGGTACCACGGAGGCGCATGGTCGTACCAGAACCGAGGTTACCGGAATTGGCTACGATGTCGAGACCGGCAATCTGACCTTGCAGAGCCTGGTCCACAGACTCGAAGGCCAAACCCTCGAGGTCGTCCATCTTCATGCTGGAGACGGCACCTGCATACTCGCGTTGTGGAATGTCGAGACCTGTGGTGGCAGCCTTCTTTTTGGCCACGACATTGACCACCTTCATCTCCTTCACGGACTCGGTCATGTTCACCTTGTAGACGCTCTTGTTGATGGGGTAGGTCTTGTCGGTGTAGCCCATGCCGTGGAAGACGAGTTTGTTCTTCTGGCTCTTCACGGTCATGGTGAAGTTACCATTGGCATCAGAGATGGCACTGCTGACGATACGGTTGTTTGAATCCAGCTCCTTGATCTGAATGCCAGGAATGCCGCCGAACTCGTCAGATACAGTACCGCTGATGCGGCTTATCTGTGCGCTGACAGGCAGTGTGAACAGCACGACTGCCCAGAGCATTATGGTCTTAATATATTTATTCATGGTGTTTCGCGGTTTTTAGTGGATGGCGAATCGTTTGAGGTATTTCTTGGCGTTGCTCACCGAAGACCATGCCGAGTCGTAGCGTCCGTTCACCAGTTCGGTGTGATTGAGCACGCCGGGCAGCTGGTGGATGACGGCGAAACTGGAACCGTCGATGGTGATACCATTCATGGTGGTCTCGTTGGTGGGTGTCTTGGAGCAGGTCAGGTCACGCGCCATGACATTGTACTTGCCGCTGACGGTGAGCCAGTCACCGCCGTTGTCGTCCTTGACTTGCAACATGTCGCTGGAGGGGCGTTGCATGTTCACCTTGCAGAAGAGGCCCTTCGTGTTGTCGTAGCTGGCAGTCACGTAGTCAGCTGCTGGCAGTGTGCTCTTGTCCACGAAAACGCTGTTGTCCACAAAGTGGTAGCGTACGAAGTTGATGAGATAGGTCACCTTTGTCTTCAGCAGAAGGCTGTCTGCCTGTGCGATGGGGAAGAGCTCGTTGATGCGACTGAGATCCTCGGTCTTGGGAGTCTCGCCGTCCTGTTCGTTCTTTTCCACTACGGTGCGCAGCGAGTCCAGCTCGTGAACCACGGTTTCCATATCCTTGTAGTCGGCACGTATCTCCTCCCACGTGGGCAGTCCCTTGGAGACAGCCGTGGCGATGGCATCGTCCGTGGGGATGAAGATGGTGTAGCGGTAGTTATTGAAGAACTGGATGTAGTAATCCGGGGTCAGACTGGGCTTCTTGCGTACGGTGGAGGAACCGTTGTGGAAGACTGAATACTTCTTCACTTCTGTCTCTTCCTCCTCTGAGGTCAGGTTTAATTCGTCCACTAGTCCACAACCACGAATGACGGCTTCGTCCACCATACACAAGTCACAGAAGGCGTTGTAGGTGTCGCTGTCGAACTTACCGTCGTTGGACAAACGGCTGTAGACGCTGCGACTGGCCGGAATGATGGGGCTGTCCAGAATGTATGTGGTACCGTTGGCCATGTTCTGCTCGTCGGTGACGTTGTTGTTCTGCAGACCGCGTAGTTCGGTGTATGCACCACGGTTGGCATCGCTGATAGTGCCTTCGATGCCACGTTCCTCGTTTTCAATCTGGAAACCGCCCTGCACCTTCACGACCTTGCCATCCTCGCGGGAAACCTTGACGCCGGAACCGTTCTTGGTGACATAGTATTCATCTTTGCCCGAATCTATTTCATCGACACCGTCGAGCACGATGGTGTGGCTCTCGAGAATGTCCTTCAGGCGGTTCACAATTTCGCTGCTGGTCATGTTCTCGGCAGAATAGCTGGCTCCCAGTGTTCCGGTGCCGGCATTATATGAATAGACCCTGTAGCTGATGGGGAAAGAAGCGTTGCGGTAAGTGAGGTTGAGCATACGGCTCTTCGTGCTGGGGAAGCTGACGGGGTCGTAGTAATATTGCATACCTTCGTCGCTGGGGAGGAAGAGCACAAAGCGGCTCTGCATGGCCTTCAGGTAGGCGTAGTAGTTCAGACCCATGTAGTCGGTCTTGCCCTTTTCGGAACCATTGTAGATGGCCCAGTTCATGACCTTGTTGGTGTTGGTGATATAGGCAGGTGCGGCCACGGAGGTGTAGTCGGCAGGGCCGTAAACCTTGTCCATGATGTAGACCATACCATTGTTGGCCAGTACGGTTTGCTTGATGTGATCGACGTCCTCCGGATAGAAGAGCTGCTCGTTGGCATCGTCTGTCTGGTCGGTCATCTTGCTGGGGACGGAGCCGACGAAACTCTTGAACATGATGACGTTGATGAGCGAGTTCAGCACGGAGATGGGTATCTGGTCTATCTGGCGGAAGAGTTCTTCGTTGTTGGTGGGGGCCTGGTAGGGTATTTCCTCGGGTGTGCCCTCGTTCAGGTAGAAGGTCTTGATGAGGTTCCATCCGCCACCACCCTCGGAGAAGTACTTGCGCAAGGCTTCGTCGTTGGGGACGTACATGGCGGCCATGTCGTACTGGGGAGCCGTGGTGCGCGATCTGTTCCAGCGGTCGTCGTCGCCGACGTAGGCATTCCATCCCGGGTCGAACTTGAGCAGCACTTTTGTACTACGGGCGTCTTTGAACAACTGTCCGTCCGGGTCATTGGCCAAGGTCAGATGGTTGTAACTGTTCTCCGAAAAATAGCGCTTGCTGAAGATGGAGTCGGTCCAGGTGATGCCGCGTGCCTGCATGAGGTCCTCGTAGGCCTTGGTCACCTCGTCATTATAGAAGGGGGCACTCCAGCGGTCCAGCATGTGGCTGAAGATATAGGTCTGTCCGTTGGTGCGGATGGCCTCAGCCATGTTGGGCAGGGGGGCCATCACCTTCTCCGTGATGTTGATGTATCCGTTTTCTGCCACCTGGTCTTTCTCCAGCAGCTTGGCATCGTAGATGTGTACGTCGCTGGTGGTGCGTGGCGTGCCCATGAACTTGGCAAAGTCGTCGTCTGTGACGTTCCACTTGACCATGTGCTCGTTGGTGAAGTGCACCATCATGGAGGAGGAGGCATCGGTGACGAGGTAGACACCGTTGCCGCCGTTTTCCTTGCGGAAGCGTGCCCAGTAGTCCTTTTCTTCATTGCCCACGTTGTAGTTGGTGGGCAGCGAGTTGCCGTCTACGTAGGTGATGCTGTCGGTGAGCTCCACGTCGGTGTAGCGTCGCATGAAATCGCCTCGCGAAGAGATGTCGGACGTGCTGGCCGAGAGATTCTCCATGACGATGGCATTGTTGAGCATACTCGTGTGGATGAGCAACTTCTTCTGGTTGAGCGTCAGGTTCTCATAGGAGGTTGCATTGTGCCAAGGGTCTGTCTCGGCTCTGAGTGCATTCTTCTTGAAGAACTCCTCCCAAGCCTCGTCGTTGGCTGCGAACACAGTCTTCGAACCAGTTCTTGAAAGCACATCGGTGAAGGAGCGGGCATTCCGGGGCTGGACGTCAGGGTCGCTGAGCAACTTGATGTAGTAGGAGAAGTTTCCGTACCCCTGCAACTTGTCATAGATGCTGCTGCTGAGCCACGTGGGCTTTTCGTCGTCCAGCGTGTACTCGTCCTTGCATGATGTCGAAATGCCGCTGACCGCCAGTAGGAGCAGCATGAAGTATGCCTTCCTACTCAGTTTGCTTAAACGGTTTTTCATACATTTAGAGTTTGAGGTTTTATTTGTTGTTATATATTTGTTTTATAGGCGTTTATATGCGACAATATGCAGCGCGATATGGCATGGGGGGCGTTTCTTCCTGCCTTTTGCACTACATTTTTTCACATTTCGTTCTACAAATATACCTTTTATTTAAGTTCTGTTAAACTTTCGGCATGGATATTTTTACTAATTTAACGCGATTTAACATTTCTGCACGCTGTGGGTATTTTTTGCTGTTGTCGCATCTTGGCCATTATTTTTCTTATATATAATAATTATAGAATTACGCGTGCGCACGCGAATAGGTCAACGAAGCGACCCGTACAGGTTGGAAGTTTAACCTGTACGGGTCGGGAATGAAACCTGTACGGGATGAAAGTGCAACCAGTACGGGGCGGATAAGGAAACTGCGGAGGCCGAAGTCTCAGTCCGCAGAGGAGGGAGTGCTACTTCAGCATGACTTTGGTCGAACGGCGTCCGTCCGTTACTACGTACATACCCTTGGGTAGCCGCTGGCCCAGTGCCACGCGTGTGCCGTTGGCATTGTAGACGCGCAGTCCTGCGCCGTCAGCATAAATGGCACCGTCGCTCACACTGACGCTGAAGCCCTGCTGCCCCAGTATGCTATTGATGGCTGTGGTGATAACGGGCTCCTCTTCGCCAGTGCTCTCTGGGTCGTCACTGATGATGAACCACCCAATGTAGTCGCCGTTGGTCTTGGCGTTATTTGTGGTGGTGGAGGTGCTGGTTTCATCTACCTGGCGGCGGATGCTGGCTGCATAGGTGCCCATGGTGGTGCTGGACAGGCTGTGCAAGCGGAAGATGCTGGCCTTGTCGTAGTTATCGGTCTGTGAGGCTGCGATGATGTAGGGATTCTGCAGGAAGAGCGAGTCGCCCTCTGTGTTGCGGAATACCACCGTCTGACGCGCATTGCCTCCGACGGGTGTTTCGGTATCGCGACCTACCGTGAGCATCTTGCCTTGGCCAATGGAGACCTGACCGGGGGATGCTGCAAAGTAGTTTATGTTCTGTGTGTTGAATGTTCCCGTTGTGCCTTCCTGCCGCACCAGCTTCACCTTGAAGCCTGTGTTGGTAACATCATAGACCCTCACGGAGACGGGGGCGTATGTAGCAACAGAGGTATTCTGCTGAGCTACAACAACTGGAGTGACGTCTTCGGGAAAAGCTTCGGGGAACACAACTTGCACCTCGTCGCCACGAACCAAGCCAGCCTTCTGGCTCATGAGTGTCATGCCGCCGGGCAGGTGATAGATGGCATCTGCCGGCAGGATAAGGTAGTTGAGAGTTTCGGCCGTAGTGATGCTGACAGGGGTTTTCAGTTGCCAGGGATACAGACGGAACTTGAAGCTGGTCTTGGCCAGTGTTTGCACCTGATTGGTGATGCCGTTGGCCGTGTTCTTATTGGACACCATACCTGTTACGACATAGGGAGCTACATCCTGGGCCGCGATGTCGGTGGTGATGACATCGGTGTTGGCAATCTTCATTTCGCCGTATTGCAGCTGCCCCACTGCTGTAGCTGCCGATAAAGTGGCTGATGCTTCGCCGGAGGTCAATTTCTTGCCGTTGTTGTAGTAGTCTACCACGTGATAGTAGTAGATGCCAGGTTCGCTCAGTGTCTCACTATAGGTGTAACTGACATCGCTGGCACTGCTCTTGTCTTTGGCTGTCACGGTGGCGCGGCGCTCCCATTTGGTGCTGCCTGGCAACTTGCACTCCACGACGATGCTGTCCATCATGTCGCCGTTAGGATCGCTCCAAGTGAGGTCCATGGTCTGCTTCGTCTTGTTGTAGGAGCCTGACAGACCGTAAGGAGCCTTATAGACGGCCTTGGGGATAAATTCATAATTTTTGTTGTAGCCCAGGCCTGTCTCCATCGAGGCATAGTATTCGCCCAGAGCTGTCAGTTTGTTGTTTTCGTAGATGTGCCCCTTCGACTCACTGTTCCAATAGGCATAGCGCTCCACGACACCAGATTTATTCAGCGTGTTCAGGATGTTCTTGGTGGTGTTGAGAATGTTGTTGTCCGTGACCCCGCTGCCCCAGCATCCGTTGTTGTTCCAGGAGGCTCCCCATATCCATTCTGAAATCCAGATGGGGCGCTTCATTGAGGGCCACCAATGTGACTGCAAGTAACCAAAGTTGCCCTCGGGCCAGTAGCAGTGTGCATCCACGATGTCGCAACGCCAACCACGTGCGTCGATGCTGTCAAGGAACTGTTTGATGAAGCCTGTACCATTCCAATAGTCACTTCCGTCCCACGATGACGGGGAGCACAAACGCATGCCGGTGCGCATCAGGTTCTGCCAGTTCCCCAAGATGGTGGCCAGGTCCTGTGGATGGTCGTCACTTTGGTTGCGTGGTTCGTTATTGGTCTTCATGTGGCACGAGCCTGTCACGCCGCCGCAGGTGGCAGGGGATGGCCAGTCTTCATAGATGTGGTTGGGCACCCATTCGACATCGGGCTGCAGCGAAGCATTGCCTTGAGCCCAGTCATAGCACCAGGAAGTCTTCAATGCAGCATTGGCAGCTGCACCGCCATTACTGGCAAGTCCCTTCTTCTGAGCATTGTACCACTTGAAGATGCGATAGCTGGATATCTTTCCGTTTAGTTCGCTGGGCAGAGTATTCACCTCCAAATCTTCCTGGTCGGCAATGAAGCAACGACTGTAGCCCCAGCCACCCGTGCCGACGGCAAAGGTTACCATGTAGCCACGCTTCAGCTTAAAGCTGCGAATCTGGTTGTTCAGCGTACGGGCCACCAACGTGTTCATGAAACCGCCATTACTTCCCAGGCTGTAGGCACTATAGGAGTCTCCCTCAAAGTTGGGTTCTTTGAAACAGGTCAGGGGATTCATGGTCTTGGCGTATGGCAGGATGATGGCTCCCTGAGCATACATCTTCACTTGGCAATTGTCGTCGCTCTTGGCAGGCGCTCCGTTGATGTAAATGTAGCCGAGATAGTTTTTGATGACTTCGCTAGGGCGTATGTTCTTCAGGATTACCACGGCGTGTTCCGTGTTTACGATATCTACACTGCCCGACGTGGTGAACGGTGTAGAGGCATCCGTGATGGTATAATCTACGTCGGTGGTCAGCTTCACTCCGCTGGACACCTGCGACACGGTGGTCACAGTGTTGGCGGCTATGCCGAACGCCCATGGCAATGCGGCACTGAGTAAAAGGGAAATGAGTCGTTTCATAGAGTGCAGTTATTTAATGAATTTCTGAATCTTGGTAGCCTGGGCTTTATAGGCCTTGGCAGAAGCCTTGCCGTTGAGCGCCTTGTGAGTCTCGTCGAGGAGGCCCTTGCGCTGGTCGAGCTGCTTCAGTGTCAGAGTGGGAGTGGGGCGTGTCTTCAGTTCGCGTTCAGCCTTTTGCAAGGCATCCCAGCTGGTCAGCAGGTCGTACTCCTGCTTCGTGATGGCGATGACAGTGCCGTGGCGGGGCGTGAAGGCTCCGCTGGTCTGCGTGTCCTGCACTTGTTTGAAAGTGCGCAGGTCGGTAGATTTGCAGAATTGGTAGTGGTAACTGGTGTAGCAGTCATACATCAAGACCCACGTACCGTCGAAGAGGCGGAACACGCCTGCGCCCTCAACGGCCTTGTTGGTGTCCTGGCAGAAGCCGGGCTGCAACTCCCACTTCGAGAGGTCGTGGAGATCGGGGGTGATGAACTGCTTGATGCCCTTCTGCTTCTGGCCTTCGGTCTTGAAAAAAACGTGGTAGAGCCCATCGTCGTCACGCACGATGTCGGTGTCGATAGCGGCATCTTTTACGTCGAAGAGCACCTGAGGCTCACCCTCCAGTTCGCTGAAGTCCTTGTTGGCATAGGCATAATAGACGCGGTCATAGGGGCAGGAGCCGTCGTCCGTCAGGATGGAGAAATAGACCATGTACTTGCCCACGGATTCGTCATAAATCGTTTGCGGGGCCCATACGCGGGTGACATGCTCGAACATGGTGCCCTTGTAGCGCTCGGGGAAGTGGATGGTGTGGTGGTCCCAGTGGATAAGGTCGCGACTGCGCAGGAGCACCATGCCACGATTGCTGCTCCAGCCGAGGCTCGACTTCATGTCCGTCACCACCTGATAGAAGTATCCGTCCTCTCCACGCAGGATGTGCGGGTCGCGGACGCACTTGGTCAGTGCAATGGAGTCACTGGCAATCACGGGCTGTCCGTCGTTCATGGGGGTGTAGTTCCAGCCGTCACTCGACAACGCATAGCAAATCTGTTCCTTCTCAGGAGCATTACCAGTGAAATAGGTGAAAAGGTAAGCCACATAGTTAGGCTTGGCTAAAGCTGATACAGAGGCGATGGCCCCGAAAACGGCCACGCAGGCCAGTCGTTTGAATACGTTTTTCATGTTGTATAGTTAGTTTTGTTTTACTTGCGTCCTGTTTTACTTGCAAATGATAGACAAATATATAGATATTAGACTAAATAGGCAAATATTCGTTTAATTTTAACTCCTTTTTTCTCTATCTTGGGGCGGTTTAATCTTATTCTTCGCCGCTTTCGCTCGCCTCTTCGGGAACGGGTGGTGCATAGTAAACGCCCGAGCAACTCCAGCACTGTGGATTGATTTCTTCCTTCGGTGCGTCGAACTTGCGGCAGTAGCGGGCAAAGTGCGGGTCGTTCAGCAGGGAACGGATGAACTCGCCATAGATGGGCAGTGCCGTACGGTTGCCCTGGCCTAGTTCGCCGGTGCGGAAGTGGATGCTGCGGTATTCACCGCCGACCCATACGCCAGCCACGAGACCAGGGGTAACGCCGATGAACCAGGCATCGGCATGATTGTTGCTGGTGCCGGTCTTGCCGCCGAAATCAACCTTGCCCTGCAATGGGCGGACAAACTGCCATAGGCTGCCCGATGTGCCGCCAGATTCGGTCATGGTGGCACGCAGGAGAATTTGCATCATGTAGGCTGAACGGTAGGGAATGGCCTGTTCACGTTTCAATTTCGGTTCATAGATGACCTTGCCGTTGCGATCCACGATGCGGGTAATCAGCTGCGGCATGTTACATACGCCGTCGTCGACGACGGTGCAATAGGCATTAGTTAGTTCCATAAGCGTGACATCGCTGGCCCCCAGACTGAGAGCGGGCTTGTTCAGCAACGGCGACTCGATGCCCATGGCGTGGGCCGTGCGTATAACGTTGGGGATGCCACAGTCGTAGCCCAGCCGAACGGCTATGGTGTTGATGCTCTGGGCAAAGGCGGCCTTCAGGGGCTGGCTGGCATTGCTGCAATAGCCGTTGGCGTTGTGCGGTCTCCAGATGGTAGGCTTGCCATCTACGGTATCGGGGTAGGCTTTCCATTCATCCACGCGACGGTCGCACGGGGTCATGCCCTGGTTCATAGCTTCGGTATAGACAAACAGTTTGAAGGTAGAACCGGGCTGACGCATGGCCGTCACCTTATCATACTCCCACGAGTTATAATCGACATCGCCCACCCAGGCCTTCACCTGGCGCGTGTCGGGTTCGATGGCCACCAGACCACAGTGCATGAAGCTGACCATATAGCGAATGGAGTCCATCGTGCTCATGTCTCGCGTCGTGGGGCCGTCATATGTGAACACCGTCACGGGGTGGGGCTGATTCAGATAGAAGGTGATGGAGTCAGCATCGCCGTTATACTTTTTGTCCAGGTATTTATAGGCAGTCGTCTTCTTGGCAATATCCTCCACGAAGTTGGGAATCTCGCGGTGCATGGCATCACGCCAAGGTGGGGTGCTGCCCCAATGTTCGCGGAAGCGTTGTTGGATGATGCGCATCTGTTTGTGGGCAGCGGCCTCGGCGTGTTGCTGGATGCGGGTGTCGAGGGTGGTGTAGATGGTCAGTCCGCCACCATCCAGATCGAGAGGGTTTTCAGCGTCGTAGCCTGGTATCAGTCCGCGTTGGCAAAGCATGTCAATGTACTCCCGGACGGCATCGCGGAAGTAGGGGACGAGGCCGAGGTTGCTCTTGCCGCTCGGGCGCTCGGCCGTCAGCATGGGCAGGCTTTGCAGACTATCCAACTGTTGCGGTGTGGCCAGTTGCCCGTTGATAATCATCTGCCCATTGTTATAGAGGTTGGCCAGCACCACGTTGCGGCGGGCCGTGCTATTCTTGGGATTACGCTTGGGATTGTAGGTGCTGGTGGCTTTCAGCAATCCTATGAGCGTGGCCGCCTGTTCATAGGTCAGATTGTCGGGTGTGGTGGCAAAGTAGGTTTCGCAGGCCGTCTTGATGCCATAGGCGTTGTTTCCGAAATCCACGGTATTAAAGTACATGGTCAGAATCTCTTCTTTGGAAAAGAGCATTTCCAGTTTCGTGGCTACAATCCATTCCTTAGCCTTGACGGTGAGCAGACGTGTAATGGGCCATTTGCCCAGTAACCCCGTGGAGTATTCCTCTTTGGTGCGGACGCGGAAGAGGTTCTTAGCCAGCTGCTGTGTGATGGTGCTGGCCCCTCGAGCATGTCCGCCAGCCATGTCCTTGATGGCGGCAAAAATGCCCTTGAAGTCGATGCCGTGATGGCTGTAGAAGCGCTCGTCCTCGGTGGAAATCAGGGTGCGCACCAATATGGGGCTAATGTCCTGATAGGCGACGGGGGTGCGGTTTTCGTTATAGTACTTGCCAATGGGCACGCTGTCGGCACTGATGAGGATGCTGGCCTCGCTGGTGGTGGGGTGTTCTATGTCCTTGAAGCCAGGGGAGCGGCCGAACAACCATAGGAAATTGACATCCACGGCCCCAAAAAGCAACAGTATCAGCAGGAGCATCGTTAGCAACCAGACGATGATGCGCCTCCACCATGGGCCGCCATAGATATTGTATAGCATGTGCTTAGTTTTCAGCCAGATTTGTTTCATGTAACTTAGTGTTTATGAATTGTTTTATCGTTTCGACATCGTCGGGATGGAACCATGTGATAGATTCATCACGGCGAAACCATGTCAATTGCTTTTTGGCATAGACCCGGGTATTCTTCTTGATGCGCTCTACGGCCATGGGCAGTTCCCATTCGCCGTCCAACACGTGCAGCAGTTCCTTGTAACCTACGGTGTTCAGGGCATTGCAATGGCGGTAGACCGAAAAGCGCCGTACCTCGTCCAGCAGCCCGTCGTGCATCATCTGCTCTACGCGTTCGTTGATGCGTTGGAAGAGTTCTTCCCTCGGGCGGTTCAGTCCAATCTTGATGATGCGGAAGGGGCGCGGCTTTTGGCTTTGTGTGCGGAAGGAGGTATATGTACGGCCGCTCATGTAGCAGACCTCCAAGGCGTGAACTACCCGACGTGTGTTCTGCTTATCAACGATAGTATAATATTCGGGGTCGAGTTTATGCAGTGTTTCCACTAGTTCCGCCAGCCCATTTTCCTCCAGTTGCTTCTTTACTAAGGTGCGTACCTCGTCGCTGATGGTCGGTATGTCGTCGATGCCCTTGCATACGGCATCGATATACATCATGCTTCCACCCGAGAGCAGAAGGGTGTCGTGGGTTGGGAACAACTCTTGGGTCAGATGGAGAACGTCGGCCTCATATTGTGCTGCGCTATAGTACTCGTCGAGCCCCAGCGTGGATACAAAAAAATGCTGCACCCTCTGCTGTTGGGCAGCAGTGGGGGCAGCAGTACCAATTTTCAAATCAGAGAATAGTTGGCGGCTATCGCAATTGATGATGGGGCAGCCCAGCATCTCTGCCAAAGAAAGACTAAGTTCCGTCTTTCCGACGGCCGTAGGGCCGAGCAATACCACCAACGTCCTCATCCCAATTCTTAATTCTTAATCACTCCAGTATGTCAAACCCTTCCATGTCGAGGTCTTCCTCCTCGAATCCATCTTCGCCGTAGAACTCTTCTTCCAGTTCTTCGGAAATAGTGTTGGTGGTTGCGGGCTTAGGCTCTTCGGCAATGAGATACTGATCGGGCGATTGGCCGTGACGGCGCGTCAGTATCCCCTCGGCTGGAACGGGGTCGCCAAACGTGGTCTCTGTCAGTTCGAGGAGAAGCATCCGGCGATTTTCGGGGTCAAAACGATAGGCCAGGCGTTGGCCTTCGTCCTCGAGAAATTCGCCGAGGTCTGTGTCGTGCATGAGATATACGTCTTCGTCGATATCTACGTTTTCTTCGTCGCTGAGCAATATGCGCTGGATGGGACGCCAATTGTCGTCACAGATGAAGAAGCGTTGCCCGTGTGCCTCCTCGTAGCCACAATGGCGGAGTATCAGTCGATGGAGGTCGGCAAAGGAAGCATCTGCGTCAATCTTGAATTCCAGCACGAAGTCCTCCGTTTCAGTGCTCATGAGCGTAATTCGTAAGGTCATAGTATTTTATGATTTACAATAGTGCCATTTATCGGATGAAACCGCGTTGCTCAGTCGATTTAATGAACTCGAGGATGTATTCTGTTTCGGGCGTCAGACCAATCTCCGTCTTCACGTGCTCAATTTTGTCTGCCAACAGTCCGTCGCCCATGATAATCATGAAGGTGCGGTGGAGTTGGTCGATGGTCTCACGACTGAAACCACGGCGACGCAGTCCCACGAGGTTTAGGCCGCAATAACTGGCTGGTTCGCGTGCCGTCATGGTGTAGGGGAGGATGTTCTGGTTTACTTTGGAACCGCCGCCCACCATGGTGTAACCACCGATGCGGCAGAACTGGTGTACCAGTACGTGGGCACTCAGAATGGCATTGTCGTCGATGATGACTTCGCCAGCCAACTTGGAACCGTTACCGATGATGCAACCGTTGCCGACAATAACGTCATGTGCCACGTGCATACCCTCCATCAGCAGGTTGTTTGAGCCTACGACGGTCTTTCCCTTGGCCTTCGTACCACGGTTGATGGTGACGTTTTCGCGAATCTTGTTATTGTCGCCGATTTCGGCCGTTGTCTCTTCGCCCACGAATTTCAAATCCTGGGGAATGGCACTAATGACGGCACCGGGGAAGAATATGTTTCCGTTGCCGATGCGTGCGCCATAGAGCACGGTCACGCTGTTCATCAGCGTATTGTTGTCACCGATGACCACGTTCTTGTCGATGTAGCAGAACGGGCCAATCTCACAGTTCTCGCCTATCTTTGCTTCGGGATGAATGTATGCTAAAGGGCTGATATTACTCATAACTTTTCAATTTTTAACTTTCAACTCTCAACTCTCAACTTACTTGTTTTTTATAACTTGTGCCATGAAGGTTGCTTCGGCTACACAGTTCTCGCCCACAAAGGCGTAACCTTGCATGGTGCAGATGTTGTGTGCCATGGGAGTCAAGAGCTCGCATTTGAGGATAAGCGTGTCGCCAGGCATCACTTTCTGTCGGAAGCGAGCATTGTCGATACGCAGGAAATATGTACTGTATCGTTCGGGCTCTTCCAGACGGCTCAGAATGTACAGGCCACCCGCCTGTGCCATGGCTTCCAGTTGGAGCACACCGGGCATGACGGGCTCTTGCGGGAAGTGTCCCACGAAGAATGGTTCGTTTGCCGTAATGTTCTTGATTGCCACTACGCTCTTCTTGTCCATGGCGATGACCTTATCTACCAGTTGCATGGGATAGCGGTGGGGCAGGAGTTCGCGGATGCGAATGTTGTCCATGAGAGGTTTCTTGTTCGGGTCGTAGATGGGGGCCTGAACTTCATACTTTCGAATCTCCTTGCGCATCAGACGGGCGAATTTGTTGTTCACCGTATGGCCCGGTCGTGTAGCGATGATGCGTCCCTTGATGGGCTTGCCAATGAGAGCCATGTCGCCGATGATGTCCAACAGCTTGTGGCGGGCAGGTTCGTTTTCCCAGACCAGCGGCTTGTGCTGGATGTAGCCCAGTACATTGGCATCGTGGTGTTCGGCCCCCGTCTTGTCGCAGAGTTCATCTAGGGCTTCCTGGGTGGTCTGTCGCTCATAGATGACAATGGCATTGTCGAGGTCGCCACCCTT
The DNA here is from genome assembly GCA_017464345.1 of Bacteroidaceae bacterium. Lineage (GTDB taxonomy): Bacteria > Bacteroidota > Bacteroidia > Bacteroidales > Bacteroidaceae > Physcousia. Next base: position 7,154 of record JAFUAH010000025.1, on the reverse strand, counting down.
GACAAGGCCGGCCCTGAGCAGAGGCTCTATTTCGCGGACGAAGACGAAGGTGCGGGCCGAGGCGATTTCTATCTCAAAGTTTTCCATGTTGTCGAGCGTGGCAAACTGGCTGCTGATGAATTTCGACTGGAAGTCTATCATCGCTGTAATGGAAAACTCCTCGTCGGGGAGGAGTGTGATGCATGAACCCGAGGTCTCGTCCTTGATTTCTATCTTACGGCTGATGATGTAGTAATCTTTTTCGGCATCCTGTTCCTGAATGCCCACCCGGTGAATATTCTGCACATAGATTTCGGCACTGCCGTCGAGGATGGGAAATTCGGGGCCATCTACTTGGATGAGTACGTTATCGACCCCCATTGCATAGAGGGCGGCCATGGCATGTTCGATGGTGCTGACCCTGACATCTTTCTTACCCAGAACCGTGCCGCGCGTGGTCTCCACGACGTTTTCGGCAATGGCATCCAGAATGGGTTGGTCTGGGAGGTCGATGCGCTGAATTTTATAGCCATGATTCTCGGGGGCGGGATTGAAGGTGACAGTCAGCTTCAGTCCGGTATGCAGTCCTTTTCCTCTTAGGGAGAAGCTGTTGCAAAGTGTATTTTGCTTGTTTATATTCATTGTTCAGCCAGTTGTTTTTTGAGTTCGTCTATTTCTTTCTGCATCTGATACACCTGCTTGCTCAGTTCCGGAAGGGACTTGAAGACGGCGCTTGATTTCCAGAATGTCCTGAAGTCAATGGCCGGCGTTCCCTGTACGGCAGTTCCGGGCTTCTTCACACTGTTGGGGATGCCCGCTTGGGCTCCGGCCTGCGTGCGGTCGGCAATGGTGGCATGGCCGGCAATGCCCACCTGGCCGCCGAACATACACCATTCACCCACTTTGGTGCTGCCGGCAACGCCCACCTGGGCACTCATCACGGTGTGGGCACCGATGTCGTCGTTATGGGCAATCTGCACCAAATTATCAAGTTTCACACCCTTGCGCACGTAGGTTGAACCCATCGTAGAACGATCGACGCAGGTGTTGGCACCAATCTCCACATTGTCCTCGATGGTGACAATGCCAATCTGCGGTATCTTCTCATAGCCGTTCTCGGTAGGTGCAAAACCGAAGCCGTCGGCACCGATGATGCAACCGGCGTGCAGGATGCAGTTGTTCCCCACCACGCAGTCGTGGTAGATGACGGCATTGGGATAGATTTCGGTGTTCTTTCCCACCTTGGCGTTGCGTCCGACTGTCACGTGAGGATGCAGGATGGCCCCATCGCCAATCTCCGCTCCTTCTGCTATTGCCACGAAGGGACCGATATAGCAGTCCTTGCCTATCTTGGCCGAGGGGTCGATGAAAGCCAGCGAGTCGATGCCGACGCGCTTCTGCTGCATACTCTGGTACAATTGCAACAACTTGGCCACGCTCTCGTAGGCATTCTCTACGCGTATCAGGGTGGCCTTGGCCTCTCCCTCCAGTTGGAAGTCTTTATTCACGAGCACGATGCTGCTCTCCGTTTCGTACAAATAGTGGGCATACTTGGGATTAGCCAGAAAGGAAATGCATCCCGGACGACCTTCCTCTATCTTTGCGAAGTCGTTCACCTTGGCTACGGGATTTCCTTCGATAGTGCCTCCGACGAGGCCTGCGATTTGCTGTGCTGAAAATTCCATTTATGTAATTTACGATTTAACAATTTACAATTTACGATTTATTTACGATTCCATTATTTTCTCAATTTCCTTTGCCATCTGCTCTTGTACTTCCTTTGCCTTCTCGGCGGCAACGTCGGCAAAGTCCTCGCCATTGGAGGCATAGATGATGGCGCGGCTGGAGTTCACGATAAGGCCGCAGTCCTCGGTCATGCCGTAGCGGCACACTTCTTCGAGGCTGCCGCCTTGCGCACCGATGCCTGGCACGAGCAGGAAGTGACGGGGGGCAACCCGACGGATGTCCTTGAACATTTCTCCGCGCGTGGCGCCCACCACATACATCATATTCTCTTCATTGCTCCATTTCTGACTCTTGCGGATGACCTTCTCAAACAAGCGTTCGCCGTCCTTGTCCTCGGTGAGTTGGAAGTCGAACGAACCTTTGTTGCTGGTCAGGGCCAACAAGATAACCCAATGTTGCCGGGGCTCTCCCTCTCCTTGGGAGAGGGTCGGGGAGAGGCTTAGGAAAGGTGTCACGCTATCCTCGCCCATATAGGGAGCCACGGTCAGGGCGTCCACGTCGTACTCGCCGAAGAACGTCTGTGCATACATTTTGCTGGTATTGCCGATGTCGCCGCGCTTGGCGTCGGCAATGATGAACTGGTCGGGATACTGCTCGCGGATGTATCGTACCGTCTTCTCGAATGCCACGATGCCCTTCACACCGTGTGCCTCATAGAAGGCCAGGTTCGGCTTGTAGGCAATGCAATACTTAGCGGTTGCGTCCACAATGGCCTTGTTGAACGCAAAGATGGGGTCGTCCTCCTTCAGTAGGTGCTCGGGTATCTTCTTGATGTCCGTATCGAGGCCCACGCAGAGGAAACTCCTCTTCCGTCGTATGTTTTCAACTAATTCTTGTCGTGTCATAATTTATTTTCCCAGTAAACTTTAATGTCGTTGAACCATAATTTGCGTTCACCAATCTTTTCAATCTCTTCATCGTAAAACATATCCAGTTGGTTACAAAGTTGGAGCATCCACTCTTTCCGATTGACGTTGGTGTCAAAATTCAAAATATTGGCATTGGCTATCTGAATCTGCCCCCATCCAAGAGCACCAATAGTCAAGCAATCCCATGAAAAAGCCTCAATGGGTTTGAAATGACATGCCCGGTATGCAATATGTTTGCCATCAATTTCATATTCAACAATCAATATACAGAAATAGTTCGAATCGTTTTTGTAGAAATTAGCCAAGCGACGAACTGATATTAAATTGGGCATATTAAATAAAGTCCTTAGATTGTGGGTCTTACAATCCACTGCGTAATATCTGTCTTCGTTGTCGAAAAATGCCATATCTTCCATTGAGCGTCTCTCGAAATCGCTTTCGAATGTTTTCAAAGTACCAGTCGGAATGCATTGTACCAATCCGTTCTGCTCACTCAAAAACAGTTGCACGGCATCTCCCACGGCACGAGGAGAGTACAAAGAACGCCCCTGAACAATGTGCTGCCCCTTTTCGTTCAGCAGTTTCAATACCCTTTGCTCGGTTTCAGATAGTAGTGTGTTATAGTCCATACCTAAAATAGATTCATTTGTAAAGATGTATTTTTATGCTTTACGCGATTCATTTTTTGAGGAAATGTCTCGGACAGTTGCTTATTCAATGTGTTGCGCTCCCAGAAGACACCATTGGCATAACCTTGGATGGAAGGGTCTTTTGCTGCCATCTCAAGCCTTTTCTCTGCCCAACAGCAATATTCGGTATTCACCTCCACACCGCAATAGTGACGGTTGAGTTTTTTTGCTACCACACTGGTAGTTCCGCTTCCTAAGAAAGGATCGAACACTATGTCTCCTTCCTTGGAGGATGCCAGGATTAGTTTTGCGATAAGTTTCTCTGGTTTCTGAGTAGGGTGATCTGTATTCTCAGGCATTGACCAGAAGGGGATGCTGATGTCATCCCAAAAGTTTGATGGGTAAGTCATTCGGTAGTTTCCACTATCCGTTTCTTCCCAGTCTTTGGGCTTTCCGTTGGCTCTATAAGGTGCAATTACCTGACGTCGTATTTTTACTGCATCAACGTCGAAGTAATAATCCTGGGGATTCTTAACGGCAAACCATATATCCTCCATTCCATTTTTCCAATTGTGCATTGCACCTCTTCCTTTTTCTCTTTGCCAAGTGATTCGGTTCATAATATGGAGATGCTCTGACAGAACCTGCTGTAGGGCGGCAGTGCATTTCCAGTCTCCACAGAGATATAACGAGCCATTGGGCTTCAGTTTGTCAATTACAATCGGAAGCCATTGGCGGACGTAGTCGATATAGTCTGTCTGTGAACGTGCCGTAAAGATATTGCCATTGAAATCTTTTGTGAGATTGTATGGTGGGTCAATGATAATGAGGTTGGCAAACTGGTCGGGCAACAGGGGAAGCACATCCATTAAGTCGGCATTAATGGTTTTGTCAATAACGGACATACCGTTTGTTAACTGCTGGTGGGTTAGTAAACGTTGGCAAAGTTCACAAACTTCATCAGGTGTTGTCGTTAAAGTCCTGTTCCTAGGTGCCTTATCTGTGCTCATAATCAACTTTCAATTTTCAACTTTCAATTTTCAACTTCAAAGCGCTGCCTCCTTCATCCGTTCTGCATTCTCGGCCACGATGAGGTGGTCGATGCAGTCTTGGATGTCGCCGTCCATGAAGGCGGAAAGGTTATAGATGGTGTAACCGATGCGATGGTCGGTGATGCGGCCCTGCGGGTAGTTGTAGGTGCGGATTTTGGCCGAGCGGTCACCGGTAGAGACCATTGTCTTGCGCCGGCTGGCAATGTCGTCGATGTACTTTTGGTGTTCCTTGTCGTAGATGAAGGTACGCAGGCGGGCCAAGGCACGCTCTTTGTTCTTCGGTTGGTCGCGCGTCTCGGTGCACTCCACCAGTATCTCTTCCGTCTCGCCCGTGTTGGGGTTCGTCCACATGTAGCGGGCACGCACGCCCGATTCCACCTTATTTACGTTCTGACCGCCGGCACCGCTGCTTCGGAATGTGTCCCACTTGATGGCGCCTTCGTTAATCTCCACGTCGAACTCTTCGGCTTCGGGCAGTACGGCCACGGTGGCAGCCGAGGTGTGTACGCGTCCTTGCGTCTCGGTGGCTGGCACGCGCTGTACGCGATGCACGCCCGATTCGTATTTCAGGATGCCGTAGGCACCCTCGCCCGTCACGGAGAACACGATTTCCTTGTAGCCGCCTGATGCGCCCTCGCTGAAACTCGACACCGAGGTCTTCCAACCCTTCGTCTCGCAATACTTCGAGTACATGCGGAAGAGGTCGCCGGCGAACAGGGCCGCCTCGTCGCCTCCCGTGCCGCCGCGGATTTCCATGATGACGTTCTTGTCGTCCTCCGGGTCGGCGGGGATGAGTAGCAGTTTGATTTCCTCCTCCAGTTCGGGGATGCGCCGTTCGCTGTTGGCCATTTCCTCGCGCAGCATGTCGCGGGTCTCGGGGTCGTCCTCCAGGGCCAGCATCTCCTTTGCGTCCTGCACGTTCTGCAGGTGGCCCATGTATTCTTTCCGTGCCTCCATGATGCGGCCCAAGTCCTTGTATTCCTTGGTCAACTTCACGTAACGCTTCTGGTCGCTTATGACGCTGGGGTCGGTGATGAGCGTGGATACTTCCTCGTATCGGGCCACCAGTCCTTCCAGTTTGCTCAGAATGTTGTTATTTTCTGTTGCCATTATTTTCTATTATTCATAATATTTATGGATACTGGGTTGTTGCAAATGATGTTTCTGATACGCTCAATTCTTGCTCTGCAAGCGACAAGTCGATTACTCAATATGCAAACGTCCCGTGTTCGCTCTGGATGGTCAGGCTTCGGGGACCTTCCTCAATATGGCCGACGATTTGGGCGTCGATGTTGAAGGAGCGGCTGATGTCGATGATACGCTGTGCATCTTCGGGACTGACGTAGATTTCCATGCGATGGCCCATGTTGAAGACCTTGTACATCTCCTGCCAGTCCGTCTGGCTCTCCTCCTGGATGATGCGGAACAGGGGCGGGGTGGGGAAGAGGTTGTCCTTCACCACGTGGCAGTTGTCGCCGACGAAGTGCAGGACTTTCGTCTGTGCACCGCCCGTACAGTGTACCATGCCGTGGATGCGGGGGCGCAGTTCGTCGAGTACACGTCGAATGACAGGGGCATAGGTGCGGGTGGGGGAAAGGACGAGTTTGCCTACGGATAATTCAAAATTATCAAATTCAAAATTCAAAATTGGTTGTGCTTCAGTTGAGCCCGTAGGCGACTTTGAACTTTGAATTTTGAATTTTGAATTCAGTTCGTACCGCCCGCTATAAACCAACTCCTCGGGCACGGCGTGGTCGTAGGATTCGGGATATTTCTCGGCCAGATATTTCGCGAAAACATCGTGGCGGGCGGAGGTCAGGCCATTCGAGCCCATTCCGCCGTTGTATTCCGTCTCGTAGGTGGCCTGGCCGAAACTGGCGAGGCCCACTATCACGTCGCCCGGACGGATGTTCCGGTTGTCAATCACATCGCTGCGCTTCATGCGACAAGTGACGGTGGAATCGACAATGATGGTGCGCACCAGGTCGCCCACGTCGGCCGTTTCACCGCCCGTGCCGTGGATGCCGATGCCCCACTGGCGCATTTCGGCCATCAGCTGGTCTGTGCCCTCGATGATGGCGGAAATCACTTCGCCGGGGATGAGCATCTTGTTCCTGCCGATGGTCGAACTGACCAGAATGTTGTCCGTGGCCCCGACACACAGCAGGTCGTCGGTGTTCATGATGAGGGCATCCTGTGCGATGCCTTTCCATACGGAGAGGTCGCCCGTCTCGCGCCAGTACATGTAGGCCAGGCTGGACTTTGTGCCTGCTCCGTCGGCGTGCATGATGTTACAGTATTCTGGGTCGCCGCCCAGGATGTCGGGGATGATTTTGCAGAAGGCTTGTGGGTACAACCCCTTGTCAATGTTCCGGATGGCGTTGTGGACATCTTCCTTGGCGGCGGAAACTCCGCGTTGCATGTATCGGTTGTTCATTCTTCCGTCTGTATATTTAATTATCGTGTGCAAAGATATAAAGAAAAAATGAAACATCAAAGTTTGCTCTGCATTTAGTCGATGCGGAAAAGTTACCCTTATTCCTCATCACATCTGTTACGGTACCTCTGACTCGTTGGGACGAGTCACACCCAGTCCAGGCTCCGACCAGAATAAAAATGTTATCGAACGGTGCGAATGTCATCATGAACACCCTAACCCGTTGGCGGAATTAGACAGTAAAAAGAATGTATAGTAAAAAGTTGCACATATCACAGATTTTTAGTAACTTAGAGCGTCCGACCTTTAAGTTATACAATCTGATTATGTGCAACCTGTACACAAAGTTCGTGAAGTTTTTGGAGATATGCAAGCAATTCTCCCATGATTTGGTCACGGAGAAGGGAAATATTCTTCGTCCAGGCCCTGTGCCCCGTTTTTC
>JAFUAH010000024.1 GCA_017464345.1 Bacteroidaceae bacterium | reverse complement strand
TGTCAGGATTATCGGGGCAGGATAATTTGTGAAATTCGCGTAATTCGTAGTAGAAAGACAATGACAAGAACGAGGAATGTCAGGATTATCGGGGCAGGATAATTTGTGAAATTCGCGTAATTCGTAGTAGAAAGACAATGAAGAAGTCAGTAGTTTTTTGTGTTATAGGAGTCCTGCTTGCCGTTATGGGTTGCGACGACTACGACTCGTGGACCGCCAGTCCCTCGGCCACGCTGACGTTCTCCGCCGACACCGTGGCGTTCGACACCGTCGTCACCAACCAGAGTTCGGCCACGCAGACGCTCGTCGTCTTCAACCGAGGCGACCGGGGGCTCCGCATACGCCGCGTGGAACTGGCCATGGGCAGCGAGTCGCCCTTCCGCGTCAATCTCGACGGACAATACCTGGCCGGAGGAGTGGGGGAGGACTTCGAGGTGCGCCGGCAGGACAGCATATACGCCCGCATCGAGGTACGGCTGCCCGAAGGCGACAGCGACGAACTGCACGAATGGGAAGACCAGTTGCTCTTTACGCTGGAAAGCGGCGTCGTGCAGGAGGTGACGCTCACGGCCTCGGGCATGGACGTCGTCATCCTGCGCGGCGAAACCATCACTGCCGACCGCACGCTCGATGCACGCCGTCCCTATCTGGTCTACGACTCACTGGTTGTGGCCCCGGAGGCAACGCTCACACTGCCCGAAGGCTGTACGCTGATGTTCCACGACGGCGTGTCGCTGCTCGTCCATGGTTCGCTCGTGGCCAACGGCTCGCTGGAACGGCCCGTCACCCTGCGCGGCGACCGCACCGACCGCATGTTCCCCTACCTGCCCTACGACAACACGCCCAACCGATGGGGAGGCCTCCACTTCTATGCCGACTCGCACGACAACGAACTGACGCAGTGCGACATACACTCGGGCGACTACGGCATCCTCTGCGACAGCACGGCCATCACGGGCGACGACACACCGCCCCTGCTCCTCATGACGGATTGCGTGGTTCACAACATCGGCGGCCCCGGCCTTGTCCTGACCCATTGCCGCACGCAGGTCGTAGGCACGCAGATAAGCAACACGCTGGGCCATTGCGTCCATATCGAGGGCGGTGCACACACATTCATCCACTGCACCCTGGCCCAGTTCTATCCCCTCTCGGCCAACCGCGGCGACGCGCTCTACATTGCCAACATGGAGGGCGACGCGCTCTATCGCCACATCTATTGGGCCTACTTCCTGAACTGCGTCATCACGGGCTATGCCGACGACGTCATCATGGGCAACATCACGGAGAACGACCAGAATCCCTGTGACTATCTCTTCCAGAACAGTCTCCTACGCACCGTGGTCAGCGACGACCTGGAGCGTTTCCAGAACATTGTCTATGACCTGCCCGACTCGTTGGAAATCAGTGGCAGTGCCCATTTTCAGCTCTTCGACACCTACAACTTCCTCTACGACTTCACCCCCGACACCCTCTCCGCCATCCGCGGCCTCGCCGACCCCGAATACAGCCGCCTCTTCCCCCTCGACCGCCGCGGCGTCAGTCGCCTGGCCGACGGAGCCCCCGACGCCGGCGCCTACGAACGCCCTCAGGAATGAATTAATTTCGCTGTGCGCCGCCCTCGCGGCGCACCTCTTTCTTGTCTTTACATGTATTGCAGATAGTTCTCTGGTGTGACAACAACAGCCTCTGCCACTGGATAGGTCTTAGTGAAAGTCGCAGGGATGGACGTGTTTGCCTTATGGGGATTCCATTTCAATTCAAAAGCACAGAACTGGCCGTCGGACTCCTCTATGTAATCAATTTCCTGTTGGGACTTGGTGCGCCAGAAGTAGCTCTTGGCATAACGACCCGCATAGTGGTTGGCCTTTAGGCGCTCGCTGATGAAGAAGTTCTCCCAAAGCGCACCGACATCACCGCGCAAGGCCAGAGGAGTAAAGTTCTGCAATATGGCATTGCGTATGCCATTATCGTAGAAATATACCTTCCGGCTCTTTTTCAGTTCATTGCGTAGGTTACGGCTAAATGCAGGGAGGCGAAAGATGATAAAACACTTTTCGAGGAGGTCAATGTATTTCTCCACTGTCTTGCTGTCGGAACCTACAGTCTGTGCAAGTTCGTTGTAAGAGACCTCACTGCCTATTTGCAAGGCCAGAGCCACCAACAACTTCTCCAACAATGCAGGCTTTCGGATTCCTTCTATTTCAAGGAGGTCTTTGTACAGATAACTGCCTGTAAGATTCGTCAATGTTTCCCGAACTTCGGTTTGATAATTGAGGATGTCGGGATAGGAACCGAAAATGAGACGGTTATCCAAAGTCTGTTTTACAGAAAGAATTCCACTGGATAGAAGTATTTCGCTTGTTGCTATGGGGAAAAGCATATACTCCCACTTTCGTCCTGTCATAGGTTCGTTGATGCGAGCTCGCATGTCGAGAGCTGAGGAGCCCGTTACCAGCAATTGGACATGAGGAAAATTGTCTTGTATGCGCTTCAAGGTAAGTCCGATGTCAACAACTCGCTGCGCCTCGTCAACCATAATGATTTGATTGTCTGCAACCAATTGTCGCAATTCGGCCATCGTAGGGTTCGTAAGTAGTTCGCGTGCATCCGCCTCATCCAGATTAAGGCGTAACACTTTTTCCGTACGCCCACGCAGCACTTCATTAAAGAGTGTCGTTTTCCCGACTTGGCGTGCTCCTACGACAACAATAGCCTTTCCCCTGAAAAACTTTTGTTCTATCTTTGTTTGTAGCTTTCGTATGATCATGAGAATGTAAGATAAATGATAGTACAAAGTTAGTGCTATTTTTCTTCAAATCCAAAATAGTCGATACTTTTTTGGATTATAATCCCAAAAAGGCAAGTATTTTTTGGATTTACACCCATTTCGCAATAAAACAGAGCTTACCTAGGTGGGCCGTCCCCGCGGCGCACCTTTTTGTTTTTAGCACTTTTTATCGCGGATATGAGCAATGTTATTTTTTTCTGCTGGCAATTCAACAATCAATGAAATAGAATTTGTAACTTTGCAGGGATTTGGGATGTTGTGAGGGCAGGGGAGGGTACGGATGTTAAAATAGATTCTCGGAGGGCTTAAATAGATTCTTGGAGCGATGAAGATAATAAGGATACGGAGACACCCGTGGGGCGGTGAGTTTACGGCCATAAACCTGTGCGGACTTGTGTTTGCGCGGCGTGAACTGACGCCACAGGAGATGAACCATGAGCGCATACATACGGCGCAGCAGCGCGAGTTGCTGTTCCTGCCGTTCTTTGTGTGGTATGTGCTGGAGTGGCTGGTGCTGTGTGCGAAGCATCGCGACAGCCTCAAGGCCTACTACCGCATCCGGTTCGAGGAGGAGGCCTACCGCCACCAGAACGACCTGACGTATTTGCAGCACCGCCGCCATTATCGTTATTCATAGTCGTTGTCGCCCTCCATCGACTTAACTTAACCCATTTTTTTTGAGAAAAAAGTGGGGAAAAGGTTGGGGGCATTGTAATTTTTTGTATATTTGCAGCGTGATGACACGTTGGGAGGATTCCTTTTAATTGATAATCGCTTATGAAGAAAGAGGAAGATCTGTCGAGACGGGATTTCTTTAAAAAGGCTGCCCGTAAGTTGCTTCCCATCGTGGGTGGGGTAGTGTTGGGCCCGACGCTGCTTGCCGCGTGTGGTGGCGACGACCCCATAGAACCCGGTTACGGGCCGGATGACGAAACTCCTTCGTCGGAATGTATTTCCTGCTACAACACCTGTAAAGGTACGTGCGAGACACTCTGTACGGGCTCGTCGTCGGCGACGAGTTGTCTGGAGTGTGCCAGCAAGTGCGCTTCTTCGTGCTCTTCTTCGTGCTCGGGTACCTGCAGTAATCTGTGCTCGGGCACCTGCGGTAGCAGTTGTGAGGGCAGTTGCAGCGGCTCGTGTTCGAGCGGATGCGGCAGCAGTTGCGAGGGAGGTTGCTCCGGCGGTTGTTCGGGTGGTTGTGGTAGTTCGTGCACGGGTTACTGCACTGGCGGCTGCTCGGGCGGATGTTCGAGTTCCTGCACGGGTTGCACCGGCACATGCTCGTCGGGCTGCACCGGTCAGTGCGGCAGCACTTGCACGGCGGAGTGCCGCAGTTCGTGCAGCACGTCGTGCTCCGTATTGTGCGATACCACTTGCCGTGGCGGTTGCGACACCACTTGCTACGCGGGCTGCCTGCAAACCTGCCGCGGTGGATGCTATGGAACATCGTACCGCTATGGATAAGGCGCTGGACACCGTGATGACACGGAAGGGTGCCTGGCGCGACGGGATGGCAAAGAACATCACCTTCATCGTTACGAAGGATTGCCAGTTGGCCTGTAAATACTGTTATCTTGTAGGAAAGAACGCCAAGGAGCGCATGCCGTGGGATGTGGCCAAGGCCGCCGTCGACTACGTGCTCGACCACGAGGCGGAGATGCCGCAGGAGAGTGCCGTGTGGGACTTTATCGGCGGCGAACCCTTCTTGGAAATAGACCTCATCGACCGCATTTGCGACTACATCAAGCGCGAACTATACCGACGCAACCATCATTGGTTCAACTCCTATCGCTTCTCCTTCTCCACCAATGGCATCAACTACCACGAGCGCCGCATTCAGGATTTTATAGAGAAGAACAAGACGCATCTGAGCATCGGCATCACCATTGATGGCACGGAACGCAAGCACGACTTGAACCGCGTCTACAAGCACAGCGAGCGAGGTTCCTATGCCGATGTCGTGCGCAACATTCCGCTGTGGCTCAGTCAGTTCCCCAACAGCGGAACCAAGGTAACCATCAGTTCCGCCGATCTGCCGTACATCCGCGAGAGCGTGCTCCATCTGTTCCAGTTGGGCATCCATGAGGTGAACATCAACTGCGTCTTCGAGGATGTATGGAAGGAGGGCGACGACAAGTTGTTCCAAGAACAGTTGATAGCGCTGGCCGACGACATCATCGACCAGGGGCTGTACCGCGACAATACGTGCTCCTTCTTCAGCGAACATCTTGGCCAGCCGATGGACTGCAGGACGCAGAATCGAAACTGGTGTGGTGCAGGCATGATGCTGGCTGTGGACGCAGCCGGGAACTTCTACCCCTGTACGCGTTTTGCCCAATACTCGCTCCGCTCCAAGGATGCCTGGATTATAGGCAATGTTCGCGACGGGATAAACCAGAATTTGCTTCGTCCCTTCCTCACCCTCGACCGCTGCACGCAATCGACACAGGAGTGCATTGACTGCGAGGTGGCCGAAGGCTGTGCCTGGTGTCAGGGCGAGAACTACGATGCCGCCCTCACGCCCACCATCTACCAGCGCTCGACGGCTATCTGCAAGATGCACAAGGCACGTGTCAGGGCCAACAACTATTTTTGGAACAAACTGCATCGGGTGCAGGGAAAGGAGGAGAGTCCATGCTGAAATATCTGATTGTGTTGCTTGGCGATGACTGCCCTTCATTTTGCCATTACCCGACAAGGGATCTCGGCCATGAACTCATGCCCCTCTCCGTCCTGCAGCAGGCCGTGCGTTATGCCATGATGGAGAACCTGCAGGTGCAGTTCCTCGCACCCGACCAGCCTTTGCCTAAGGCGTATGTTGAGGCCATGAGTCAGGTGGAGTTCTCCCTGTATGCACGGAAAGGTATGCACCCAGAGTCGGACGTAGAGATAGTGGAGGTCATGCCTGGCGACGCGGAAACATGGAATCCGCAGGGTGTATACATTCTGCGCATTGAGGGTCGAACACTCTTCGAACAGCCCCTGCGCATCCTCGACATTGCCCATAGGGTGGGGCGCCTGAACGTGGTGCTGACGGATGTGGACCACTTTGGGGAGGAGGACTTGGCGAAGTACGAAGCCGCCCTGCGTGCGATGGGTAGCGCCGTAGTGTCCGACTATAGGGAAGGACATTGGCCCCTGCCGGAATTGAACCTGCTGACGGACCGCATGGCACTGGGGCAAATGAACAACTGCGATGCCGGTGTCAACAGCATCACGGTGGCCCCCGACGGACGTTTCTACCTTTGCCCGGCCTTCTACTACGACCGGCAGCCGGCCGTTGGCTCGTTAGAGGAAGGGGTGGACATTCCCAACCGACAATTGCTGCAACGGGACCATGCCCCCATCTGCCGTCTGTGCGATGCTTACCAATGCCGGCGCTGTGTATGGTTTAACCACCGCACCACGCGTGAACAGAATACCCCTGGACACGAGCAATGTGTGGTTGCTCATCTGGAAAGGAATGCCAGTCGGCGCATACAACTGGAACTGGCCCGCGAACTGGGACTCGATGAGACGGACATCATACCCGCGCTGCCTTATCTCGACCCCTTCGAGATTGCCAACAAATGGAATAAAACCAATAAAGACGATAGTATATGAAAATCAGGAATTTACTGGGCGCCTCGGCTCTCTTCGTATTGTTTGGCATGATGGTTGCCGCATGTGGTGATGATAACTCTGCCGAGAATGGTGGCGGGAGGAAAGACCCTATAGAGACATCGCCCTACCGTGGCCCCGAGAAAGTGTTTGGCACTACGCTGATAAACCTTCGCGGTACGGAGGAGGGTGACGTCACAGCCACCTATTTCCGCGACTACAACCGCTTGACGCCTTATTTCAACGGCACAATGGGCTACTGGGACACGGCCTTCCCGATGACGCTGGACGACAAGAGTATCGTTTTCAGTTTCAAGCAACAAACCGAGGATGTCATGCGTATGGAACTGGCCCTCAACAGTGATGGATTTGCCACACGTGCCATGTGGAAGGAGAGGAGCAGTCAGGAGGTGGAGAATGTCGTCTTTGGTTACAACAATGACGGGCAACTGAATTTCATCAATTGGGAGGACTACGAAATCTATCACCTGACCTACGTTAATGGTGACATCACGCGCGTCGATGCCACATACCCGGCTACCGGTGATGAGGTTAGTTGGGACATCTCCTACGGCGAGACGCCCATCGAGAACAAGGGTGGCGTGATGGAGTTCAACGAAGCCTTTGGGCTGGACATCGACGAGTTTCTGGTGGCTTACTACGCCGGACTGCTGGGCCGCCCCACACACCATCTGCCCGTGCTGGGCCATGGCAAGTGGGGTGTTGATGTCTTGTTGAACTGGACGCTGGACAGCAACGGACTGCCCGTGAAAGTGCGAATCGAAGAACGCGGGACGAATGCCTCGTCGCAGTTCGAGGAAATAACCTATGGCTGGGAAACCATAACTAAATGATAAGACGATGACAACAAGAAAATTGGTTGGCAGCGTGACTGCCGAGGAGAGAGACGAGATACAGGCCCTGTTCGAACGCCGCAACGGCCTGAGTGAGTTGGCAAAGATAGTGACGGCGCACGACGATGAACTCTACGAGAAACTGGTGCGCGACATGGGCGAGACGGGAACCCGCTTCCAGCAGTGGTGGGACCGCATGGGACGCCAGTATCATTGGGAGTCGGCGGAAGGTGGCAACTGGGAAATCAACTTCGACACGTGCGAGGTGTTCCTTGTTGCTGGGTAGCCTACTCGTGGTGGTAGGGCTCGCCGCGGAGGATGGTCATCGCGCGGTACACTTGCTCCACGAAGAGGAGGCGAATCATTTGGTGCGAGAAGGTCATTTGGCTCAGGGATATTTTTTCCTGGGCCAAATCGTATACCTGAGGTGCGAAGCCGTAGGGGCCGCCCACGATGAAGACCAAACGGCGCGGACCGGTAGCCATACGTTTCTCCACCCACGAGGCAAAGTCAACCGAACGGCGCTCCTTGCCGTGCTCATCTAACAAAACGATGTAATCACCTGGTTGCAAGGCTTTTTTGATAAGTTCTGCTTCTTGTTCTTTTTGCTGTTCTTGACTGAGGTTTTTGGCGTTCCGCAGTTCGGGAATGACTCGCATTTCGAACGGCATGTAGTGACAGATGCGTCCGATGTACTCGTTCGTCAGTTGCTCGATGCGCTTGTCCGTGGTCTTTCCGATTACAATAAAAGTGGTCTTCATATGTGCAAAAGTACAAAAAGATTAGGGATTAAGGATTAGGGATTAGGATTTTTTTCGTATCTTTGCAGGAGATATTCAAAAAAATCGTATCTATTTGGCTTTCAATGCCAAATTTTGAAGGTGAAAATGTAGGGTAACGATTTAGTCCCAATTCTGCTTCATTGGTTTTCTACATTTTCATTCGTGTCAAACAACTCTTTACGGGTGCAAAGTTACTAATAAAAAACGAGACTACCACCGTTTCGGAAGATTATTTCGTTACCGAAACGCTTTTTAACATAGTCTTGTAGTTCATACCAACAAGAGGCGGTGAAGTGCCCCGACCACCAAGCGGACATGTTTGGAGGTCGGGGCACTTCCGCTTTTGCGCAGGTCATGTTTTATCAGACTTCCTGCCGTCACGCCGGGTACTTTACAACCTTTTACGTCGCAAAGTTAAGGCGTACCGTGAATGCGCCAAGTACCGCCCTGCTATTTGCGGCATATCCCACTGGCAGCCTTCCACAGATTTTCCGTGAAAATCGGGGTATTCCAGATGGATATGCCCAAATTCCTTGTCTTCATTCCCTATCAGTGTACGCCTTTGTGTCGGCGATGTAAAAAGTTTATACCCGGACGGCATACAGCCAATAAAAAAAACTGCCCAAAAGGGGGCAACAAGAAGAAAAAGTTTACCCCTCTGGCTCCAGTCAATAAAAACTTCAAAAACATCGACGATATGCTGAAATATGCACTATACGACTACATTCCGCAGCGATACCTCAGAAGGGCGTCATTCGAGCAGATAGACCTCGACAGGCGGATAATCGACTTCAAGGACGGAAGGCGGTACGCCACGGCATGGGCAGCCAAAGCCATCGGACGGACACTCTCGGCAATGGACTTGTCGGACACGGTTATCGTGTGCATCCCTGCAAGTTGTGAACTGACGAACAGACGCAGGTACAAGCGTTTCTCCACTGCCCTCTGCCAAATGTGCGGAGCCATCAACGGCTATGACTATGTGCAGGTGTTCGGCAAGCGTGAGAAGGTGCATGTCACCCACAGCCACGAGGTAGCCGAGAGCACGGACAACGTGCATATCGACGATAATTTCTTCCGAGGCAGGAAAGTGCTCGTCATTGACGACATCTGTACCACCTGCCGCACTGCCGACAACTTCATCGAGCGGCTGCAAATCGCAGGTGCCGACGTGCGGATGGCTCTTTTCCTCGCCAAGACCAAGCAGATGAAACGTAGAACCCCAAAATACAATTAGAACTATGAGCGCAACAGCATTAAGACTCACTATCAGACAATGGGCAGAAGAAGACCGCCCAAGTAACAAACTCCGCAACCTCGGCGTGCAGTCGCTGACCGATGCCGAACTGCTTGCCATCCTCATTGGCAGCGGCACGACGCAGCACAGCGCAGTGGACATTGCCAACCACACCCTCGCCAAGTTCGACCGCGACCTGTGCAAACTCGGCAAGGCAGACTACCATGAACTGAAAGACGTGGAGGGCGTAGGCACCTACACCGCCTGCAAGATTATGGCGGCTATCGAACTGGGCAGGCGCCGTCAGTCGGCACACGCCGGCATTGCCCCCGACCTCTCGTCAGCCACTGCCATCTACCGCTACATGCTGCCCAAGATGCAGGACTTGAAGACGGAGGAAGCCCACGTCATACTGATGAACCAAGACCGCAAACTAATCAAGTCCGTGCGCATCAGCCAAGGCGGCATCACCGAGACGAGCGTAGATGTGCGCATTCTCATCAAGCAAGCCGTCCTCTGCAATGCCACAATCATTGCCTTCTGCCACAACCACCCCAGCGGCAGTATCAGACCCAGCAAGGCTGACGACGACCTGACCAGGAGCATCAAATCCGCCTGCGACCTCATGCGCATCCATTTCCAAGACCACGTCATCGTCACGGACGAAGCCTACTACAGTTACCACGAGCAAGGGAAGTTGTAGGGCATCCCGAAACACCGAAGTGGAGTTCGGCAACGGGCTCCACTCTTTCAGTGCCACGCCAATGTCCAGCCCGCCCACAGGCGAAAGGCACGAGACTTGTCATTTCCCATTCTGGCAGGGGTCGGCATTACCAGAATTGCGTGCAATACAGGCAATGCCGACCCCTGCCCGTCACCCGTCAAGGTATCGTTTCGTGCCTTTCGACCTTCCCGCCCTTGCAATAAGCCCGAAGCGTAGCCCGCTCTCTCACGTCTGCCCACCCTTGAATCGGTATCGCAAGAGCCTGCCTCGTGGTAAGGGGAAGCGCCGCAGGTCAAGCGCCATTCCGCCTGAACAGCGTTTGCCGTCAGACTTCCTTGCCCTGCGTCTGCTTTCTCCTTGCCACGGTCAGGCACTTGCACATTGTCCGTCCCACCCATAACAACGAGTTTCCTTCCCCATGACAGCCTTTCTACTTGCAAAGGCACATCGTCCTTCGGCGGTCAAAGTCGCCTGACAATATCGGTGCCAGGGCACTGATGTAGTCATGCGACACAGACCGCCTGTCTGCATCGTCGGCAGAAACAAGACGCGCCATGATGGGCAAGCACGCTCGCCTATGATGTCACGTCCTGTTTCCGGACAGCCGCCGTTGTCTTTCCTTTTGGTAGCCTTTGCAACACACGAGACTCCATTCACAGCATAGCCAAGCATCCGCTTTCCACAATGTCCCACCCCGAAAGCGGTATCACGTCAGCCGCCTGACTGGGCAGATAAGAAAGGCGGGGCGTGCTAACGCCGTCTGCTCAAACCTGTGTTTGGCATCCGACTCTCCAGCCCTCCGCACCTTTCTCACCTGCTCAGTCGGGCAGGCTCTCGCGCATCGTCCGACCCGCCCGTTTTCCACCAGTATTCTTTTCCAAAACAGCCATTCCTTCCTATGATGATCCCCCGTCTTTTCCTGTGCTGCAGGCCGAAGCGATTTCCCGTCATCTTGAATCCGCATCCACTCCGCAAACCTCCATTCAGTTTCCAGTGTCGCACACCTTCAAAGGTCAATGCCGTTGCAGTGGCAAAGGTAAACCCGCATCCGTGAACGTGCAAGTTCGAGCCGTCGGTTCCTGTGAAAATCTCCACGCCGTACAGGGGTAGTATTTTCACGGGAAAACTTGCCTTATCACGTCTCCGACCTTTTAGAAGGCCACTGAAACAACGTTGACCGAAGCGACGGGAAACGCAAAAAAAATGTCGGATTTACAATATGCGGATTGTCAGGACGAGACAGGAAATCACTCGATTCAGCAACCAGCAAAAAGAAAAAAATTCAAGCGTATGGGAACAACGACCATCAACATCTTAGCGGTACTCGGCAACCTTGCCCTCCGCATCATCCTTTGGGTGCTCCGCCTTGTGTGGTGCATCCTCGTGGAAATCGTCTGTAGTGTGTTGGGCATTCTCGTCGGATGTCTCTCGCTCGTCCTGTCCTTCGTGGCAGTCATCATCTTTCTCCTTTGGTTATTAACAATTTAACAAGACAATATCAATATGGACGCAACAAGAGCATTCAAAGAGACCATCCAAGCCTATTTAGAGCAGATGGCAAGTTACGACACGCTATTCGCCAAGCGGTACGCCAACCCCAAGAAGAACATCAACGACTGCGCCACCTATATTCTCAACGAGGTGAGGAAAAGCGGTTGCTGCGGCTTCGAGGACGACGAAATCTACAATATGGCAATGCACTACTATGACGAAGAGGAAATCGAGGTAGGCAATCCCATGGAACACCTGCATGTAGCCGTGAACCATGTCGTGGAACTAACCGACGATGAAAAGGCAGAGGCACGTAGGGCAGCCATCAGACAGTATCAGCAGGAGTGCTACCGCAAGATGGCGGAACACAAGAAACCGACCGCCAAGAGAGAACAGACCGCACAAGTTCAACCAATGCTATTCAATTTCTGACTATGAGACCCAAGAACGACTTTCAGCGCCAAGTTGTGGCAGCAATGAGGAAACTGCACCCTGCCACCAAGAGACAGATGCAGTGGGGCTACGACAATTCCGTGTACTTCTACGCCTACCGGCTGAAGAACGGAAACACCACCTGTATGGAATGCGGACACGCCTTTGTCACCGAGGGTGGCATGGAAGAAACCGTCTGCCCCCACTGCGGAAAACGTCTCACCATCAAGGAAACGAAAAGGCAGAGACTTTCGCAAGTGGGCTATTTCAGCATCATCACAGCCGTCGATGGCATGCAGGTGCTCCGCTATTTCTTTATCCGTACCCACCAACGGAAGGAAGAGCAGTCCACATATGTATGCACCGAGGTTATGCAGAGATGGATAGACAAGGATGGGAACACCTGCACCACATCAAAACTCCGTGCACCCTTCACCTATTGCATTGATGACTGGCTTTGTGGCTCAAACCTTGAAATCCGCACCCACTCAACGGCTTTCCCCATCGTGGACGGATGCAGTGTCTATCCTAAGTTCGACACCATTCCCGAACTGAAGCGTAACGGCTTCGACGGCAACTTCCATAACACCCTGCCGTCAGCCCTTTTCGAGTCACTGCTGACCAACCCGAAGACCGAGACACTTGTCAAGGCTGGCTATCACGGACTTGCCCGAAAGTTCATCTACGACAATTACAAGGACTTTGAACTTTACTGGGCATCTATAAAGGTATGCATCCGCAACCACTATGCCATTGAGGACGCACCCATGTGGTGTGACTATATCGACGCACTCCGCTATTTCGGCAAAGACCTGCATAATGCCAAGTTCGTATGCCCGAAAGACCTCAGCGCAGAGCATGACCGATGGATGGAGAAGAAAGAGAGGAAAGAGACAGAGAAGGCCATCAAGGAAAAAATAGAGGAAGCACTAAAGGATGAAGAGAAGTTCCGCCGTCTCAAATCCCGCTACTTCGGTATCTGCTTCACCGACGGCTTAATCAGCGTCCATGTCCTTGAAAGCGTGAAGGAACACTTGCAGGAGGGTGTGCACATGCACCACTGCGTATTCCGCAACGCCTACTATCTGAAAGAGAACTCGCTGATACTCTCCGCCACCATTGACGGCAAGCGCATAGAGACCATAGAACTTGCCCTTGACACGTTGGAGGTCATTCAGAGCCGAGGCGTACAGAACAAGCCGACAGATTACCACGAGCGTATAATTGACCTTGTGAAGAAGAACGCCTACCTAATCGGCAACCGCAGATTGGCAGCATAATATTAACAAACAAAACATAGCAACAATGAACATTGACGAACAACTGACAGGCATGGGGGTGACTATCATCCCCTATGCCAAGCAAAAGAAGGACATCCAAGAAGGCGAGATTGTGGAAATCCGCACGGAGCCAGGCAATGGCGACAGCCGCTATTGGGGAGGGAACGAACCCGAAGACAGCCTTATTATCATGGCAGGAAGACGTAAGATGCAAGTTGACTTCCTTTCCACCGAATACGAGGACAAGATAAGGCTTATACACGGGCTTGCCATTCTTGTAAGGGACAGAGAGACTAATGAGACATTCTACCTAATCAACACCGCATTATTATGAGCATAGAGATTGAAAGTCAAGTAATCCTTTGGGAGTTCGACACCTCGGACTTATTCGTGTACCTGCTGAACCTCATCAACCTTTGCAACAGCAGGCAGGAACTGGTAAGGGTACTGAAATACCATTCACGCAGACCCGAATTTGAACGCAACTTCATTTGGGGCTTCGGTGCCCGTCACTTTTGGCTGAAACAGCGCAACCCATCCAACGGGAAGCCTGTGGAAGAAAGACTTCTATTAGTAATCCTAAACGAAAATGTATGATGAAATTCGCAGGAACATATCAGATACCGACATACGCCGTGCCGATGTTGGAAAACGGAGACATCACGGGACTGACCGATTTAGATGTGGAATTGATTAACGGCTTCATTGCAGCCAACTTCCCAAAGGGATATGTGGCAGACTGGATAGGAAAGAACGACCCCTATTTTTGCAGTTGTCCCGAATTTGGAATGGCAACAGAGGTCATAGAAGCCGACTTCTATCACGCATAAGTACTAACCACGGTGGGAGTGCATAGCCATTCCCACTACAAATTGAAAATAAGGAATATGACAAGAATAAAGGCAATCAGCAGGACAAAGACAGCCAAGACAAGGCAACTTCAATTTGTTTGGAGGCATAAGATAATGGATGCAAACGGACAGACTACGGACGGGAAATCTGTTGAGGTTATCGATGCAGGACTATACAACTACCAAGGCAATGCCCCCGACTTCTTCAATGCCAAGTTGAGAATTGACAGCACCCTTTGGGTGGGCAACGTATCGGTATTGGAAAACGCATCCGACTGGTATCTGTACGGCATGGACAAGGACAAGTCGTATGACAACGTAGTCCTTGCAGTGGTGGGCAATGCCGATACCGACATCATCAACAGCAAGGGCGATTATATCAGCGTCATGCCGATGGAGTTGCCGCAGAAAGTGACTAAGCGGTACTTGATGCTTGCATCCGACCAAGGACAGGCAGTATGCCATCAGAACGTCAAGGAGAATATCACACGCCTCACTCTCCGTTCATGGCTCAGTGCCATACAGACAGAGCGTTTGGAATGGCAGACTGAAGAGATTAGGCGCAGGGCAAAGGAGTTTAGAGGATGGGACGCAGCCTATTTCGTAACCATTGCCCGAACCTTTGGGATGGGCGTTAATGGCGACTTGATGGAGAGATGGGCGAAGTCGATACCTATGTTAGCAATAGAGCAACGTGCCGACGACCTCTTTCAGTTAGAAGCCCTCTTTCTCGGACAGGCAGGTCTGTTGGAACTTGACACCATCCCCGAGCAGTTCCAACACGATGCACTGAACGAGGGCTATTTCGCCAAACTCCGCAACGAATACCTCTACCTTGCCCACAAGTATTCACTTCTTCCCCTTGACGGCAAGCAGTGGAAGCCGATGGGGAAAGGCTGCAACCGCTATCCTCACCCTGCATTCTCTTTCCTTGCCAATATGTACTATCAGCGCAAGACCTCGCTGCAGTCCATGCTTGCATGTGAGACCGCCAAGGAGGTGACGAGCCTGCTGAATGTGTCGGCAACACCCTATTGGCAGACCCGTAGCCATTTCGGGGCAATGAGCAAGACCTGTGCCAAGCAACTGAGCACGGCACGGCTGAATCTGATAGCGATTAACGCAGTCGTGCCGATGCTCTTTGCATACGGTCGTGAAATGTCGAAAGAAGTCTATTGTGACCGAGCCTTTGACCTCATCGAGCAGTGCAAGGCAGAGAGCAACGCCATCACCAAGCATTGGGAGCAATACGGCATTAAGAACGAGACCGCAGGAGACTCACAGGCATTGATACAACAGCAGCGCGAGTATTGTGATAAGCGCAGGTGCCTACGCTGCCGTTTCGGCTATGAGTTTCTGAGAGGCAGGACGAAGATAGAGGGCTACAGGAACATAGCAATAGAACCCGACCTTTTCGCAGAATTGTATTAGCCGAGGAAGTGGCGGACGGAAATTTCCGCCCGCTACTTTCATTTCGTGAGCGGATGGCGGGGAAATAAAAGTAGCAAAGCAAACCGCCAGTATAACAACTACAAAAGAAAGAACCAGGCAAGGAACCCAATCCCTGCCTGGTAGTTTTTCAAGGTACAAAGAATAAGTCGTATTCTACCTGCCTTCGGAACTTGATGGACGGAACTTGTCGCCCCTT
>JAFUAH010000003.1 GCA_017464345.1 Bacteroidaceae bacterium | reverse complement strand
TCAACTTTCAACTTTCAACTCTGAAAGCGCAAAGCATTACCGTTGGCACTTACACGTTTCCTGACGGGGCCGTTTATCAGGGTGAAATATTCCGAGGCAAACCATACGGTCAGGGCACGACGACCTTCCGCAACGGCGATGTGCATCAGGGACAGTATGTCAAGGGAAAGCGTGAGGGCTATGGCGTATATGAATTCAGTGACGGAGAAAAGTATGAGGGAGATTGGCTGCAGGATCATCAGCATGGCAATGGTACCTATTATTTCAAAAACAACAATAAATATGTGGGGCTCTGGTATCGCGACATGCAGCAAGGCCAAGGTACAATGATATACTACAATGGCGACATTTATCGTGGCAACTGGAAAGAGGACAAGCGCGAGGGACTGGGTATTTACACATATGCTAATGGAGCATCCTACAATGGTACGTGGGTGAACGATATGAAACAAGGCAAGGGCAAGTTCGACTGGAATGACGGAAACGTCTACGAGGGCGAATGGCGTGCCAATCAGATAACTGGTCGTGGCACCTATGTCTACGCTTCTGGCGATACTTATACGGGCGAGTGGCTCAATAACATGCCGCACGGTCGTGGTATCTACACCTACAAGAACGGCGATCGCTATGAAGGTGCTTACGTCAATGGAGAACGTACGGGTGAGGGTATTTCCACTTTTGCCAACGGTGATAAGTACACAGGTCATTTTCTTCGTGGAGAGCAAGATGGCATGGGGACATTTACTTGGGCCAACGGGTCCACTTACTTTGGCCAGTGGAAGGCAAACAAACAAGAAGGCCGTGGCAAGTATACCTGGAGCAATGGAAATACTTACGAAGGCCAGTGGAAGGACGGACTGATGGAGGGCGAAGGCATCCTGAGAGAAGTGGAAGGTGACAAATTCAAGGGAGTGTTCAAGGAGGGCCTGAAGGAAGGACATGGCATTTTGGAAGACAAAAATGGCGTGCGCTACGAGGGCGAATTCCGTCGGGATAAGAAGGATGGAATTTTCACGGTTCGCGATGGAGGTCAGACTCGTAAGGTCACCTATGTAAATGATATTGAGCAGACAGAATAAACGGAATAAATAAACATAACTAACGGAACTATTTAACTACAATAGAATATGGCAACAACAAAGAAGGCTATCGCCACAAAGAGCAAGGCAAAGAAAAAGAGCGCTGCCAAGCAGTCGGCTACACCGGAGCCCCCCCAGCTCAAGTTGCTTCGCAATGACAAGTATCTGGCTGAATATGCAGAGGCTATCGAGGGCCGCCATCAACATGCTTTGAACAAAATCGGGGAACTCACCCGAGGTGGGGAGATTCGCTTGAGTGATTTCGCCGATGGACATCTTTACTTTGGCCTGCATCGCGCTCCTGACGGAGCATGGGTACTTCGCGAGTGGGCTCCCAATGCTACGGCTATCTACGTGATAGGCGAATTCAACGCTTGGACGGAAAAGGCTAAGTATGCCATGAAGCGCATCAAGAATACGGGTAACTGGGAAATTAAACTACCCAAGACTGCCCTGAAGCATGGTGACCTCTTCAAACTGAGCGTGCACTGGGAGGGCGGACAAGGCGAACGCATACCGGCATGGGCCACCCGTGTGGTGCAGGACGACGATACTAAGATATTCAGTGCGCAGGTATGGGCTCCCGAGCAACCTTATCAGTGGCAAGTGCGCAAGTTCAAGCCCAACACCAGCCCGTTGCTCATTTATGAGTGCCATATCGGCATGTCGCAGGACGCAGAGAAGGTTGGCACGTACCGTGAGTTCAAGGACAACGTCCTGCCGCGCATTGTCAAGGACGGCTACAACTGCATCCAGATTATGGCCATCCAGGAGCATCCCTACTATGGCTCGTTCGGTTATCATGTGAGCAGTTTCTTTGCGGCCTCGTCGCGTTTCGGCACACCGGAGGAACTGAAGGAACTGATAGATGCCGCCCACGAGCAGGGGTTGGCCGTCATTATGGACATTGTCCACAGCCATGCCGTGAAGAACGAAATGGAGGGCCTGGGCAACTTTGCAGGTGACCCCAACCAGTACTTCTATCCCGGCGACCGCCACGAACATCCCGCTTGGGACAGCCTTTGTTTCGACTATGGGAAAAACGAGGTTCTGCACTTCCTGCTCTCCAACTGTAAGTTCTGGCTCGAGGAATACCACTTCGATGGTTTCCGTTTCGATGGTGTCACCTCTATGCTCTACTACAGCCACGGTCTGGGTGAAGCCTTTATGGGCTACGCTGATTATTACAACGGACATGAGGATGATAATGCAATTTGTTACCTGACCTTGGCCAATGAACTTATTCATCAGGTAAATTCCTCTGCCATCACTATTGCTGAAGAAGTGAGCGGTATGCCTGGTTTGGCTGCCCCCTTCAAGGACGGCGGTTATGGCTTCGACTACCGCATGGCCATGAACATCCCCGACTACTGGATTAAGACCATCAAGGAGCTGCGCGATGAGGACTGGAAGCCCAGCAGCATGTTCTGGGAGGTGAAGAACCGTCGTGCTGACGAGAAGACTATTTCGTACTGTGAGAGCCACGACCAGGCCTTGGTGGGTGACAAGACCATCATCTTCCGTTTGGTGGATGCCGACATGTACTGGCACTTCAAGAAGGGTGACCAGAACTATACTGCCGACCGTGGTATTGCCCTGCACAAGATGATTCGCCTGCTGACGGCCGGCACCATCAACGGTGGTTACCTGAACTTCATGGGCAACGAATTCGGCCATCCCGAATGGATAGACTTCCCCCGTGAGGGTAACGGCTGGAGCCATAAGTATGCCCGTCGTCAGTGGAACCTTGTCGATAACCAGGAACTCTGCTTTCACTATCTGGGCGACTTCGACCAAGCCATGCTGAAGACCCTGAAGAAGGAGAAGAACATACAGAAGACCCCTGTCACAGAGATATGGCATAACGATGGCGACCAAATACTGGCTTTCCAGCGTGGTGACCTGTTCTTTTTCTTCAACTTCAGTCCCAACCGCAGTTATGACGGTTACGGGTTCATGGTTCCAGAGGGAGCTTATGACTATTTGCTCAATACCGACGACACCAAGTATGGTGGTAATGGCCTGAACGATGATTCTATCCGCCACCTTACTAATTGGGATGCCCAGTTGGCCCGTGATGGGAAGGGGTGGTTGCAACTCTATCTACCTGCCCGTTCGGCTTGCGTGCTTCGTAAGGTGAAGGACTGACCAATGAGAATGTCCAACGACTGGAAAGAAGACAAAACCAGTTTTTCCTCGTTCTAATCATACCCTGACATTGAAGAGAAATAATCGACAATACGAAAAGATGACACGGAGGATTTCCCTCCTCTGTGTCATCTATTTTGTTGTCTTTTCGTTCCTTTTCCTTTATGTTCTGGAACGTGATGTTCTGGCTCAGACCCAGTTCCAGCTCTCAGAGGGCAGCACGGTGCAGCATCCGCTCATGGCAGCCCTGCTACCCACCTTCCTGTTCACTCTGCTTGGGCTGTTCCTTGGGCATCTGCTGGGGTGGTTGCCTTTGCGCTTTAGAGCCATGGCCTGGTGCGGGCCTCTCTTGCTGACTGGTTTGCTATGCCATTGGTGCTTCCCGATGGTCGGAACTTCTCTTTCATCCTACTTCTGGAGTGGAGTGATACTGATTATAGCCCTTTATCTGGGCGGACTGCTGCTCTGTCGGAACTTCCCCGACTCTCTCCGACACCTATCCACCTTCTCATCCTATGCATGGCCCAATATCCTGCTATTGCTACTCTTCACTTTGTTTTCCGTGTTGCTGGCCAACACTGATTCCGTCACCCTCCGCACGCTGGCAGCCAGCCGTTACGTCAGGTTGCACCAATACGGGAGGGCCCTCCATCAGGCACGTTGGGAGCGTCATCCCTCGTACCAGCTGTCTGCAGCAACAGCTCTTTCACTGAGTGAGACTGGGCAACTGGGTGAACGCCTTTTCGCCTATCCCCAGCCTTGGGGCAGTGAGGGCCTGCTTCCGCAAATGAGTGACACTCTGCTGGTGAACGACTTGCCTGGTCATGTGGCTTTGCATTTGGGTTATTGCCGTGGAAGTCACGTTTCGGCCACATCTTTTCTGGCCACCATATACGACATGCCCAAGTCTCGTCCTGCTGTGCGCGACTATCTACTATGCGCTTATCTCTTGAACCGTGACTTGGAGGGCTTTGTTCGTGTATTGAACGATACCTGCTATTCTGTGGATTCACTACCCCGCCATTATCGCGAGGCCTTGGTGCTTCGTCACCATCTTCGCCCCCTTCAGGCTCCAGCCATAGACGATGCTTCGCTCAATCTCCGTTTTGCGGTCTTCCAGCATTTGCTACACGAAAGTGGCACCAAAGCGGAGCGCGAATATAAGTTGCGCGAGCGCTTTGGTGCCAATTATTGGACTTATTATTATTTCCCAGGCTGAGTGGTCTTTCCGTCCTTAGTGTCTGCCACCCCTGCTACTGCCTCCGCTGAAGGCCCCGCCCCTGCTGCTTCCGTTGAAGGAACCGCCTCTGCTATTGCCTCTGGTGAAGGAAGATTCGCTACTGCGGCCATTTCTGTTATAGTTGGGACTACTATTGCCACGTGAGCTTCCGCTGTACGCGTTTCCGCTTCGGCTGTACGAACTGCCTCCATGTCTGTATGAACTGCCTTCACGGCTATATGAATTGTTTCCCCGATTGTAGGTGCCACTTCCGCGGCTGTACGAGTCGCTGTTGTTGCGACCTCGTGAGGTGACGGTGGTGCGACTGCTGCTGTGCATGTCGTTGCCGCTGCGTCCATGATTGTTGCTGTTGCGTCCATAGTCGCTGCCGCTGTGTCCATGATTGTTGCCGTTGCGTCCATAGTCGTTATTGTCGCGTCCAAAATTGTTTCCATAGTGTCCATGGTTATTTTCGCCGCGTCCGAAATTGTTGCTCCGATGGTCATTGTGCCCATAGCGCCCGCCGCCAGGCTCGCCATATCTGTGTCCGCCCGGGTGGGGGTGCCCTATCATGGTGTGGTGTGCTCCGCGCAGTCCGCCATGCCATAAGGGGCGACGGTTGGCATAGAATCCGCCGGCGAAGTAGTGGCGTCCGTGCCCGCCTCTGTAGTCCCAGAAGATGCGGGGGCGGTTATAGAAATAGTAGCCGTGGGCATAGTAGCGGAAGACGGGGAAGTACCATCCGCCGTTCAGCCACCATACGGGGCGGAACAGGTAGTCCACAGCCGTGAAGGCTGCCCACTGCCAGTCGTAGAGGATGTGGCGTAGGTCGTCGTTGCGATAAGTCAGATAGCGCACGTCGGCCGCATCCGCTTCCGAGTTCAGTGAGAGCAGGTAGTCTAGGTTTATCTCGTAGGCATCGTTGTACTGCTCGTTGTTCAGATTCAGTTCATAGGCCATCTTGTCCGTCAGGTAGTAGGCCCTTTCACGTGCTGTTTCGTAGTCCATGGCCGATGTGCCTATCCAGGCTGTCCAGACCATCATCATTGTCATCAGTAAGCGTTTCATAGTTGTATGTTTTATAGGTTTGATGTTGCAAAATTACGTACTTCTTTTCGTCCTGCAAATGGTTTTTCCCTATTCTGTCTGGGGAAATCCCTCCGGCATAAGTCTCCATTAGCATCTGACTGGAATAGAATAGGGCAGTCCACCGTCATTCCTCCCCGAGCCAGTGTAAGGATTTTTCATGTCTCTTTGAGCCTCGATAAAAAGAGGGGCTTCAGGAGTTACATAACCCTTTGGGGGATGGTCGCATAATCTTTCCCCTCGCTTCCCAGACGAAAAAGGTACGATTTTGCCTTCTTTAACCTCTTTTAACGCGATGGGGGGGGTATGTGAACTTTTATTCGTATATTTACGCCCGAAAGTGCCGTGCGCACGTCGGAGGTTTGCAAAACAACTAAATACTAACTATTATAAAACTACTATGAGAAAAATTTTACTTTTACTTAGTACGATGCTACTCGCTGGCGCTAGTGACCTTTGGGCGGCAGACTACACCCATGTAAAATTGACCTTTACCCGTGTGGATGCCGGGAGCAGAACTGCCACTCAGAATGTATCAGATGTCACGGTGATTGTCAAAGACCAAGACGGAAATTCCATAGACGGGGTTACTGCCACATTGGAGAGCACATCGATTACAAAACTCATGACGGGGGAAGCGACGGCCCTGAGCCGTACAGGCGATGCCGTGTTGGCACCAGCCAAATGGGTAAGTGCAGAGAATAATGGTGGCTATGCCAATGCGCAGAATAGCACGATAGAGTATGTATTCAAGATTACGGGTCTCTCTGAATTCTCGTATAATACGGCGGCCTTGGATGTTTATGCATTGGATGGTGGTGGCAATTCACAGTTCAATAACGGAAACACCGTTCGTAAATGGTCGTTTGATATATTGACGGGAACTGCTACGGATGCATTGGAGTCGTTTACCAGTACTACCGAAAACGACATTTGCACCGTGACTGAATTGGATGGCGGCCTCTATCATAAGAACTGGAATTTGGACGGTTCTGCAAACAAGACGGCCACAAGTCCGGTCTATGTGAAAGTTGTGCTGACAAAGACTGATGCTTACGGCTGCTATGCAGGCCTGGGGGCTGTTGATTTGTACTATACGGATTATCCGGCAATGATAGAAGCGGAATATAGTAAATTCTTTACCGAAGATGCCCCCGAGGACGTGTATTTTGCGATGAAGAATAAAAAAACGACTAAAGAAATTTATGACGCGCGTGCAGCCGCTACGTACCTTGCAATGTATAATGAGGTGAGAAACAACCATCTTGAAGCAGGTATCAAGTATCCGACAACGGGATATTACCGCATCAAGAACGTAAGTAGCAACAAGTATATCGGCTATGGCACAGCAGGTTATCCCGGTAAGGGCGATGGCCTGATAGAAGTAGATGCGAACAATGCTTCTTCTGTATTGAAACTGACCGGCAGCGGTGGTGTATATACCCTATCTATGCAGGGACAGAACGCAAAAATGCAATCAGAAAGAAATACTCCGGTTCGAGTATGGACGGATGATGGTGCCAACTATACATTTACCATCCTTACGCCTGGCGTAGTTTCTATTAGTGCGGACTTGACTGATGCAAGAAGCTATTTGTTCCGTTCTTCATGGTCTAGCGAAAATCCCTCTTATGTCCCCGAATCTATCATTACGTGGGAAGTAAGTGGAGATGTTGCCAAGTGGACGCTTGAGGATGCCGAAACGCTTGACCTCTCCCTCAACGGCCCGGTCGGTGGCAACTACTACGCTACCCTGTGTGTGCCGTTTGACGTGACGTTGACCACCGGCATCTCGGCTTACACGCTGACGCTGAACGATGCGGAGACGGCACTGACGATGTCGGATGCCTTGTCGGAAGTTCCGGCCGGAACTCCTGTCCTGCTGAAGGGCAGCAGTGCATCGGCTACGGTAGACATCGGTACGGGCTATGCCGCAAGTCCCCTGACCACAACCTCACTCACGGGCACATACGTCAGCAAGTCAGTAACTGGCGGTACAGACTATTTCTTGGGCAACTACGAGGGCACTGTCGGTTTCTATCACTGGGCAGGTTCTACTTTGGTTGCCAACCGCGCCTACTTCGAGGCCGGCAAACTCAGTGGAGGTGGTGAGGTGAAGGGCTTCGGCCTGGAAATGGATGATACCACGGTAGGCTTGTCGTCCGTGCCCGAGCCATTGCAGCAGGAAAACGGGAGTGTATATAACCTCAGCGGTCAGCGTGTAGCGAAGCCCGTCCGTGGCCTCTACATCGTAAATGGAAAGAAGGTAGTGGTTAAGTGAACCGTAGGGCATACCCCTGTGTATGTCCGTCCGAAGAAAAGTTGAACTTTATAACAGAGAAAGACAATGAAACAGACATATATTGTTCCCCAGACACAGATGACTCGTATCGCACTCTTCCACATGCTGGCTGAGTCCCAGACGTTAGGTGAAGGAACCACAGATCAGGGCAACGGCGGTTGGTCCAAGGAAGACAAAGACTGGAGTATCTGGGGCGACTGAAGCGCAGGTCTTGACTGAGGTACTCAATAAGTGAGACCCTGTCTTTTTCATTAGAATAGCGTATATAAGGTTGATAGCGCTGGGCCGTCAAGTCCAGCGCTATCTGTATCATGTGTCAAATGGCAGAACAAAAAACGCACCAAGTTTGGGATTGGAGGCAAAACTTATAGCCTAGTACAGAAGATGAAGTGGGGGGCGAAGGCGTGGAGGACGGCCTCGGTGGGACGCTCACGGAAGAGGCCGAAGACACTGCTGCCACTGCCGCTCATGGCGGCGTAGAGTGCTCCGTGGGCGTAAAGGTCTTGCTTGATGGCGGCCACGGTGGGGTGCAGGGGGAATACGCTGTGCTCGAAGTCGTTGCTTACGAATTCGCTCCACTCGCTTACAGGGCGCAGGATGCTCTCGGCCAATGGATACTGGGGCCGACGTGGAGTGACGTTAGCGTAGGCTTCGCGAGTGGAAATGAAGTCGTCAGGCTTGACGAGCAGGAGCCACAGGTCGCAGAGACGGAGCGATAGGGGAGTGAACTGGTCGCCGATGCCTGTGGCCAGGACGGGCTGGTGACGCACGAAGAAAGGGCAGTCGGCTCCCAGACGGGTCATGAGGTGCTCCATCTCTTCGTCGGAGAGCCCCAGCGCACATAGGTCGTTCGCCATGCGTACGGTGAAGGCTGCGTCGCTGCTGCCTCCGCCCAGTCCGGCACCCGAGGGGATGGTCTTCTTTAGCCGGATGCGGAGCGGAGGGACGGGATGTCCCTGGTCGCGCAGCAGCCGTACGGCACGCAGGACGAGGTTCTCCTCGGCTGGGCCTGCCACTTCGAAGCCCTCCGCCAGGAACAGGTCTTTGGTAGCAGTCTCCATCTCCAGTTCGTCGCACAGAGGGATAGGGTAGAACACGGTTTCGAGATTGTGGTAACCGTCGGGGCGACGCTCCGTTACGTAGAGCCCGAGATTGATTTTAGCACAGGGATATGTTTTCATACATGCAAAATTAGGAAATAATTCACAAATCTTACATAACAATTGATTTTAATTTAGGTAACATCGTGTGTCGCTCGATTTTTTTTGTTATATTTATTCAAGAATTCACAATTATTTCCTATCTTTGTGCTCATCGGAATAGTCCGTGTTTGCTATTTTACATTTGACATTAAGAGTACACAAATAATAATGAACAAGGAAAAGAAAGAAATGGATCCGACGATAGAGTCGATACTGGATTTGAATTCCAACAATGTGTGGAACGCCAGTGAGGAGCAGATAGCTGCCCTGTGGGAACAGGAATGCGAGGAGGAGGGCTTCTCCTCGTCGGAAGAAAAGTTGCTGAATACCATTCGCTTGAGTTTTGATGTCGTGCACTATAATCCGGCAGACGAACGGGAGCGTGTCAAGTATGAGAATGGCGAGTGGACGACGTTTGCCCGTTCGGACTCGCATAAGGGTATGGTGGCCATACGACGTAAGTTCGTGAAGCGCATCACGGATCTAAGCTACGAGAACGTGAAGCACATCACGGCGGCCACGCTGCTGGAACTTATAGACCGAAACTTCGGCGGTGGATGGGACAGCATCCCCTTGAGCATCAAAGATATCATCGAATCGAGCTTCGATATCAGCACGACACAGTTGCCCACCAGCCGCATCCATGCCAAGGGGGGGACGCTGGAGCGCAAGGTGGCTCAGGGCTTTGAGGTGCTGGAGGTGGAGAAGGGAACTTGGACGGAAGCCATCTTTGCCAAGAAGAAGGAGCCCGTGGAGAAGTTACGTTGCAACAGTGATACGAAGTACGACGAGGAGGGTAACATCATCACTGAGGAACAGGATGAGGATGTTGATGATGAAAGCACGATGGAAGGTGACGACACGTTTTATTCGTCGTATGCAGCAGAGGCCGAGGTGAAGGAAGAGACAGAAGAAGGTTTCCCGATAGAGGAATAAAAGCCCTACCCTTTAAAAGGAGGGCGAAGGTCTTCTGAATTCTGCGCAGACGATGGCGGTGGCCATGGCTACGTTGAGGCTTTCCACCGTCTGTCTGTTAGTAGGATAGGGGGGGACATAGAGGCGGTGGCCGACTAATTCGGCCACCGCCTTTGATATACCCCGACCTTCGTTGCCCATGACGATGACGCCGTTCGGCGTGAGGCTCTGCTGATAAATGTCGTCTCCGTCCAGAAAGGTTCCGTAGACGGGAGCAGTAGTTGCACGTAGGCTCTCAGAGAGGTCTGTGTAGTGTACTTCCACGCGTGCCAGAGCTCCCATGGTGGCCTGTGTGGCCTTTGGATTGAAGATGTCGGCACACTCCATTGAACAAAAGACGTGCCGGATGCCAAACCAGTCGGCCAGTCGCACGATGGTACCTAAGTTGCCGGGATCTTGCACGCCGTCTAGGGCCAGTGTTAGTTCCTGCAGGGCCACTTTGGACAGATCGGTCTCAGTGTGAGGAATAGGGAACAGGGCCAGCACCTCCTGAGGATGTTGCAGTAAGCTAGCCCGCTGCAGTTCTTCGGGGCTAACAGTGTCGGTGGGTATGTCTGTAGGTATTTCCGGATGGATTCTAAGCCAAGCCGTGGTGGCTGCTATATAGTGTGGACGTATGTTTTGCAGTAGTTCGCCTACCAGTTTAGGGCCTTCGGCTACAAATAGTCCCTCTTCCAGACGGTTTCTCTTCCGTTCCAAACCGTGAATTTGCTTAATTCTTACCTTATTTATCATGACTTGTGGAAATATGCACAAAGGTAAGAAATATTTTTCACTTTTTAATTTTTAATATTCAATTATTACGTACCTTTGTAGCGTGAAAGTTCATGGCCAGGCGCTAGTCCGCGTTGTAATGTTGTTGGCAGGCATGGTTTTGCTTGCCAATTGCAGTGTCTCTCGTTTCATTCCGGAAGGGGAGTACCTACTGAACGATGTCAAGGTGCGTACCACGGACAAGTCCATTCCCACTTCGCAGATGCAAGGCTATGTTGCCCAGCATCCTAATTCACGGTGGTTCAGTGTACTGAAGGTACCCATGGCTCCCTATCTGATGAGCGGCCGGGACACGACGAAGCGTATCAACCGCTTTCTGCAGCGTGTGGGACAGGCCCCTGTCATCTACAGTCGCGACAAGGCAATGCGGACACGTGATCAGATGGAGGCTGCTGTCCAGAATATGGGCTATTTGCGTGCCAATGTGGACCTGATGGAACGCAAGGAGGGCTTCAAACTGAATGCCCTCTATGCTATTCACCCCGGCATACAATACCATGTGACCGAGATTGAGCACAGGATAGCCGACGCGCACATTCGTCATCTGTTGGACAGCACACGGGCTGAGTCGCGGCTGAGGGAAGGGATGCCCTTCGATCTGAATGAACTGGATGCAGAACGCACTCGCATCAATCGGCTGATGCGCAACAGTGGCTACTATCTGTTCAATAAGGAGTTCGTTCGTTTCGAGGCCGACACGACGCTGGGCAATAATCGGGTGGCCCTGACACTACTGGTGGACGACTATCGCACGGGGCAGCAGACGGTGCGCACTCCACACCGTCGGTTCCGTGTGCGGAACGTGCAGTTGCAGTCCGATACCCTTTCGGGAAACTTCATCCGTGGAGGAGTGCTGAATGTAAAGAATGCCATCCGCTCTGGAGAGTTCTATCAAGAACGACACGTACAGGAGACATACGCCAACCTTTCAGCACTGGGGGCAGTGATGAACTCCACTGTGACCATGCAGCCAGACACCACCGATAGCACACAGCTGAATGCCCTGGTGGCCGTGACAACCAACAAACGCCATGCCTTGAATGCAGAACTGGAGGGCACGAATTCAGCGGGTGATTTTGGAGCAGCCGTTGTCCTGTCGTACCAGAATCGGAACTTCTTCCGTGGCTCCGAGTTATTGAATGTGAAACTTCGTGGGGCATACGAGGCAATCAAGGGCTTGGAAGGTTATGAGAATCAGGACTATATTGAATATGGAGCAGAGGTCTCGCTGGCATTCCCGGACTTTAAGTTCCCAGGCATCAGCCACGACTTCCGCCGTAGCAGCAATGCCATCAGCGAGATTTCGCTTATGTACGATAGCCAGAACCGGCCTGAATTTCATCGTCGTGTCGTCACTGGAGCATGGCGCTATCGATGGAGTCAGCTGAACAGACAGCGGCAACACCGCATCGACCTCATCGATCTCAACTACGTCTTCATGCCTTGGATATCGAAGACCTTCCGCGAGGACTATCTCAACAACGCCACTTCGCGCAATGCCATCCTACGCTATAACTATGAAGACCTGTTCATCATGAAGTGGGGCTACACCTTCAGCTATACGTCTCAGCCCCTGAATGGAGCCACGGGCAACTACGGTACCAATGCTTACAGCGTCCGTCTCAATGTGGAGTCTGCCGGGAATCTGCTCTATGGACTGACTTCCCTCTTCGGAACGAACAGGAACAGCCAGGAACAGTATACCCTCTTTAACATTGCATACGCGCAGTATGTCAAAGGCGACCTCGACTTCTCCAAAAGCTTCCGCTTTTCGCCCGATAACTCCCTGTCCTTGCACTTCGGCCTCGGAATAGCCTGTCCCTATGGCAACAGCAACATCCTCCCTTATGAGAAACGCTACTTCAGCGGCGGTGCCAACAGCGTACGTGGATGGTCGGTGCGCGGGCTGGGCCCAGGCTCATTCAAGGGACAGGATGGGCGTATTGACTTCATCAACCAGACGGGTGATATCAAACTGGATATGAATCTCGAGTATCGTGCCCATCTCTTTTGGAAGATTGACGGCGCGGCCTATGTCGATGCAGGTAATATCTGGACTATCCGCGACTATCCAGACCAGCCAGGCGGCCAGTTCCGTTTCGACACCTTTTGGCGCCAAATTGCAGCTTCCTACGGTTTAGGCATTAGACTGAATTTCAATTATTTCATTTTGCGTCTCGACACGGGTATGAAGGCTGTAAATCCGGCCTATGATACAGCGCGTCACCATTTTCCGCTGATTCATCCCCGTTTCGGGCGCGACTTCTCCATCCACTTCGCCGTCGGCTTGCCGTTCTAAGGGAGCTAGTTGTGTTATAAAGAGAGAGGGAATGTCAAGTACTTGACATTCCCTCTCTCTTTGTACGCCCTCAGGGGCTCGAACCCTGGACCCATTGATTAAGAGTCAATTGCTCTACCAACTGAGCTAAGGACGCATTTTGCATTCGTCTGGTTGGCAGTATACCACTTTCCTTTCGTTTGCGAGTGCAAAGGTAGTATATTTTTGTGAATTGGCCAAAAGTTTGAACAAAAAAGTTTGAAAAAGTTTTAGTGAAGTCTCCATCCTTCACTTATATCATGGGAAATCAGTATCTTTGTAGCCGATGAAAGATATTGAATACCAATTTGAGATATGTGCCAATGGAGTGGAAAGTTGTCTGGCGGCACAAGCGGGAGGTGCCGACCGCGTAGAGCTGTGTGCAGCTATCCCCGAGGGGGGGACAACCCCTTCTTATGGCGAAATCCGTCAAGCTCGTCGTTTGCTTACATCGACGCGCTTGCATGTTATCATTCGCCCGCGTGGGGGGGATTTTGTATATTCGGCATTGGAGGCTGAGCGGATGATTTCCGACATCGAGGTCTGCCGAGATCTGGGTGTGGACGGAGTAGTGTTTGGCTGTCTGACATTGGCGGGGGACGTGGATACAACTCTGTGCGAAAGGCTTTTGGCAGCCTCGCAAGGCCTTTCGGTAACGTTTCATCGTGCTTTTGACCGTTGTCGTTGTCCCCGGGAGGCGTTAGAGGACATAGTGCGAATGGGTTTTCACCGGCTACTGACTTCGGGGCAAAAGCCTACGGCAGAACAAGGGATACCGCTCTTGCACGACTTGCAGCAACAGGCGGCAGGGCGTATCGTCTTGCTGGCTGGTAGTGGGGTGAACGAAGATAACATCCGGCGCATCCATAACGCAACTGGTATTCGAGAATTTCATTTCTCAGCCCGTAGTCCGATCAGTCACGATGCAGAGTTTGGCGACCGCTTGCAGACGAATGCCGAGCGTGTGCGTCGGACAATGCAAGCCCTCAGATATGGTTCTGATACACTAAAAGCATAATTTATGAAACCTCTGTCATCTCTTTTCATCCTAGCCCTGTTCCCTATCTGCTTGTCGGGGCTGGCCATGTTTTGTCCGTTTTCCGCCTGCGCGCAGACGGCTCCTCATTTCATCTCGGATGCCGCCTATCGGGCAAAAGCCATGAAAGCCTATCAGGAGAAGGAAACCATCATTGGCAATCAGTATACCCAGGGCATAGACCTCTTGACTGATGCCGAAGAGGCTGAAGCCTTGCGTTTCCTCTTTGCCTACATGCCTTTGGCCGACATCACCGACTATCCCTTGGACTTCCATCTGCAGAACGTTCGCTCCAGTTTTCGTGCCCGTGCAGAGATGCCTTGGGGGCAGACTGTTCCTGAACTGCTATTCCGACACTTTGTCCTGCCTGTTCGTGTAAACAATGAGGCCTTGGATACGTCGCGTGTCGTCTTTTTTCGGGAACTTAAGGAACGCGTGCGTGGCCTGTCCATGCAGGAGGCTATCTTGGAGGTGAACCATTGGTGTCACGAACGGGTCACCTATGCTCCCTCGGACGGACGTACGCTTTCACCGCTGGCCTGCATTCGTAATGCCCTGGGGCGCTGTGGCGAGGAATCCACCTTTACCGTGTCGGCTCTACGCAGTATAGGCATTCCTGCCCGTCAGGTCTACACGCCGCGCTGGGCCCACACTGACGATAACCATGCCTGGGTGGAGGCTTGGGCCGATGGGCAATGGTACTTCCTCGGGGCCTGTGAACCAGAGCCCGTGCTTAACCTTGGTTGGTTTAATGCCCCGGCCTCACGTGCCATGCTTATGCACACCCGTGCCTTTGGCGACTATCAGGGACCGGAGGAGGTGATGCTGCGGACATCGTGCTTCACGGAAATCAATCTCATCAACAATTACGGCAGCAGTGCTCGCATCGACTTCCGTGTGACGGATGAGAAGGGGCGTCCCGTCAGTGATGCACGGGTAGACTTCAAGATATACAACTATGCGGAGTTTTGCACCGTAGCCACGAAATATACGGGTCGCGACGGACGCACCTTTCTTACGGCTGGAAAGGGCGACATGCTCGTATGGGCATCAAAGAACGGGAGGTTTGGCTATGCCCGAGCATCCTTCGGGAGGGAGCGCAAGGTACACATCGTCCTGGCCTTTCGTGAGGCAGATGCCATCTCGTCTGCTGAAGTGGCCATGGACATTGTCCCTCCTGCAGAGCGGGTGCTCATCCCCGAAGTCCCGGTCGAACAGAGACAGGCTAATCAGCGGCGGCTAGCTTATGAAGACTCGCTCAGAAGGGCCTATGAAGCTACTTTCATGTCCGAGCGGATGGCCCGGCAATACAGTCCGCGCTTTGCCTCATTCCTGACTACGAGCCGTGGCAATTGGGCCACGCTGCTTACCTTTATAGAAAAGAACCGTGCTCAGGAGGACAGAGTTTTCCGCCTGCTCTCATCACTCTCCGATAAGGATTTGCGGGATATGCCCCTCGATATTCTGGAGGACAATCTTACGGCCTCGGGGGAGCAACTGTGCCCGCGTGTGGAGAACGAGATGATACTCCACCCTTTCAAGCATTATCTGTGTCGCGAATTCCTGTCTCAAGCCTCTGCCGTACAGGGCGGAGACACGGCGGCCGTCCTCTCCGCCTATAGGAAAGACCCGTCACTATTGGTGCAATGGGTGAGGGAGCACATACGTCTCAACCCTGATACGCGTGCCCTGCGCATTGCCCAGACCCCCGTGGGCGTCTGGCAGTCCCGACTGACCGACAGTCGTTCGCGCGATATATTCTTCGTGGATTTGGCACGTAGTCTGGGCATTGAGGCACGGAAGGATGTCGTTACGGGAAAGGTGCAATATAAGGTTCCCTTAAATCCTCTCGTAGCGGAAGTTTCGTCCACTGCCGAAACACTCCCCCTTATGGAGAATCCGGGGGACGCTTGGGTGGATGTCAATTTCGAGGCTGCTGAGCAGGTCACGTCTCCCCAGGGCCTACTCGTACTGACTTATGAACCGACACGCAGCATTGACAATCCCAAGTACTACAGCCACTTTACCCTCTCACGCATCATGCCGGATGGATACACACGGCTGCTGAACTTCGAGGAAGGGCAGGTGGACATGGGAGGCGGCACAAGTTGGGCTACAACCTTCCGCGACGGTGCCCGTTTGGACGTGGGCACTTATCTGCTGACCACAGGTACCCGTCTGGCCAATGGCAGTGTGCTGGCCACCAATCGCCTTTTTGCCATTCGTGAGGGAGAGACCACCACGCTTCCCCTTGTATTGCGACAGACTGATACGGAGGTCAGTGTCATAGGTTCCTTCGATTCCGAGTCGGTCTACCTTCCGTTAGGGGCCGCTTCAGGGAGAGAAGTCAGTATCCTCAGTCAGACGGGCCGTGGCTATTTCGTAGTGGGTCTCGTAGGCATGGGCCAGGAACCCACCAATCATGCCTTGCGCGACATAGCCAAGATGGCTACAGCGTTCAATCAGTGGGGACGTCCCTTACTGCTCCTCTTTGAGAGTGAGGGCGAAGCTGCCAAGTTCCGTGCAGAGGATTATGGCATCTTGCCCCAACATCTGCTTCTAGGTATCGACCGCGATGGCAGCATCCGCCGCCAGGTGGCAATGCAGATGAAACTCTCCGGTCAAGGCCAGCTGCCAATATTTATCATTGCGGACACCTTTAATCGCGTGGTCTTCTGTTCCGAGGGCTATACCATCGGCCTGGGTGAGCAGATGCAGTGGGTGACGGGGAAGTTGCAGTAAGCCCTGCGCAGATGGGTGACTCTACGCAGTCTGTTATGTATAAAATGTAAAAGTTCTTTACCTTTCGACGAACCCCGATAAGAAATCCCCCCAAGGAATTGCATAATATCCTTGGGGGGATGATTGTATAACTCTGGAGGATGGTTACCCCCAGCCTATAGGGTTGCATAAATAGTATAGGGGTATTAAATATTTTTCTAGCGAAGCACCACCACGAGATCGGGTTGCTCGTCGTGTTTGGGCAGCTGCACCACAACGACCTTGGAGCGTTTGTTATAAGCTGCGGGCAATTGCTCGCCCGAAGGAAAGAGGGTAACCTGACGTGGACGTCGTGCCATGGGGACGGCCACTGTCTGAACCGTGCGGTCGAGTACATGCAGAAAGAGGCTGTCGGCCCGCTGCGTGGACACGCCCCAGGGCTGTTCTTCCATGCTGCCGGCTTGGGTGTTGTAGATGGTAGGGCCGTAGGTGTCCATCCAATGGCCGATGTCGCGCAAGCGGTCGAGTGCTTGGGCGGGCAATTCGCCGTTGGGCTGGGGACCGATGTTCAGCAGCAGGTTGCTGCCTTTGGCAGCAGCACGCACCAACAATTCAATGAGTTTGTCAGCCGATTTGTAATTGGTATCGCTTACCTTGTATCCCCACATGCCGTTCATCGTTTCGCACATTTCGAGTGGCAACTGGCTGATGGCCTGTCCCGAGAGCCCAGCCTTATTTTCGCCTGGCAGGTCGCGTTCGAACATCTGGAAGTCCTCACCCTCCAGGGGGGCAATGTGGTGGTTGTTGCCGATGAGCAGCGAGGGATTGAAAGAGTGGGCGTAGGCATAGAATTCCGGCATACGCCAGTCGAAGAGGATGGAGTCCTGGTCGTGGTCCCAGTATCCGTCGAGCCACAGTCCGTCAATAGGCCCATACTGCGTAAGCAGTTCGCTCACCTGCAATTTC
The DNA here is from genome assembly GCA_017464345.1 of Bacteroidaceae bacterium. Classification (GTDB taxonomy): domain Bacteria; phylum Bacteroidota; class Bacteroidia; order Bacteroidales; family Bacteroidaceae; genus Physcousia. The sequence continues at coordinate 27,396 of JAFUAH010000003.1, read as the reverse complement.
ATGAAGCGCAGATATTCGTCATAGTTGGGCTGTGGAATGCGTCCGGTGTGCAACCCGGTACGCCCCAAGGGATAGTCAGGACGTATCCAGTCCAGAATGGAATAGTAAAGGTGGAGACTGATGCCCTCGGCTTGACAGGCTTCGGAAAGTTCGCGCAGCACGTCGCGGTGGAAGGGGGTGGCGCGGACGATATTGTAGTCTGACTGTCGCGTGTCCCACATCGAGAACCCGTCGTGGTGGCGGGTGGTGAAAGTGATGTAGCGGGCCCCAGAGGACTTGATGGCCTGGACCCATTGGCGTGCATCGAAGCGGTGAGGGTAGAAGGCATCGGCCGCCTTGGCGTATTCGTCCTTTCCGATGCCATAGTTCAGATACCATTCCCCCTGGGCATAGGTACTGTAGATACCCCAGTGCAGGAAGATGCCGAAGCGAAATCCCGCGAATGCTTCACGGTGGGCCAGGTTCTCGGGGGTGGGGGAGTACTCAGCCACGATTGTGGTAATGAACGAAAATGAAAGGGCCAGTACGGCCAGCAAGCGGGATATGGCGGGACGTGTCATGTCGGATTGTTGGTCAGTTCGAAGATGCCGGTTGGTGTCTGTCGGTTGAGGACGGTCAGTTGAAAGTCGGCCTTGCTGCTCGATTCGTCGTCCGTACCCGTACCGACAACTATGCCATAATTGCGCAGAACAGCCTCCACCGTCTTTCGGGCCAGTTCGGGATGATTATTTTCCTCGCTTAAGTGGCAGAGCCATACGTGGTGCAACTTGGGGGAGGCGTAGGTAACCAGGGCATCAGCACACTGACGGTTGGAAAGGTGTCCGCGATTGGAACGTATGCGCCCCTTCAGGTAATTGGGATAGGGACCTTGCTGGAGCATTTCCTCGTCGTGGTTGGCTTCTAGTACCAGATAGTTGGCTTGTCCGATGGCTTCGGCTACGGCAGGCGTTACTTCGCCCACGTCGGTGGCTAAACAAAAAGTCAGATTGTCCTGCTGGATGCGGTAGCCCACGCAGTCACTGCTGTCGTGCGACACTTCGAAGGGGGTAATCAGCAGGTCACCCACTTGGCACGTTTCCCCTTTGTACAGATAGCGGCGACTGGGTTCGGTCACCTTCGATGTGGTACAATAGTTGTTGTTGATGCCGATGTGTACTTTCTCCGTGGCATAGATGAGTTTACCCATATCGTTAGCCAAATTGCCAACGGCCTTGATGTGGTCGGCGTGGTCGTGGGTGATAAAGATGCCGTCCACGGCTTCCAAGGAGAACCCGTATTCGCGGAGCACCTTCTTCGTTGTCCTGACGGGTATGCCGGCATCTATGAGTATACTACATTTTTCAGTCTTGAGGTAGTAGCAGTTCCCACTGCTGCCACTCCCCAAACTAAGGAATCTTATCATTGGGTTAATTATTTTCACCACAAAGATAAGAAATATTTGTGAATTCTATGCCATGTCTCCCCATTTTATTAGCATTGTGTGGCAGATTTGTGAAAATTCTTTCGTATCTTTGCCATCGTAATCACAAACACGAACTACCATGAGTCGGACCTCCTTTCTGTTTATTCTCTTCTTACAGATGACCGTGGCCTGTCGCAAACCTTCTGGTCCGGAGCAGGTGGCCGGGCACTTCCTCTCGGCCTATCTTGATTGTCGCTTTTCGGATGCTGAGCGACTGGCTGAATCAAACGTGGCTGACATGATGCGCTGGCGTGCTTCTCAGCTGACACAGGCCGAGGTGGAACTGGTGAGTGAGAATAATCCGCAGGTGCAGACCCTGAATGTGGAGGACATGGGCGATTCGTGCGTCGTGTGGCTTATGGCTACAGATGCATTAATCATGGATAGCATAGGCCAACCGGGGTGTGTGGGCAGTGTGCGTTATCGTGTTAGTCTGCATCGCCGGAGTGGTCAGGACTGGAAGGTTATGGATGTAGGCGTAGGCTTCTGATTCTTTATTTGTTCGGCATATCCCAGCGCTTGGTTTCGGTGCAGCGGAAGAGCTGTGCCTCTGTGCCTACGGTGGCGCGAAAGTCGCCCGCCTCCAGCCGCCAGTGGTTGTCGGCACCGACGAAGGACAGGTCTTGGGCGGCGATGCGCAGGGCGACGCTTTTCGTCTCGCCGGGCTTCAGGTCGATCTTCTCGAAGGCTCGCAGTCGGCGCACGTCTGGCGTGAGGGCGGCCTCATCGAGACGGAATTCCTCACCTGCCGAGGCGTCCGTGATGACGTCGATGGTCAGTTCGCACATCTGTCCGATTTTTTCGTCCAGCGTCATCCCGGCCAGCTTCTGCTCGACCAGTCGTTCCACCCCTTTGTCTCGGGGGGGATGGCCCTCCGTTGTGCTTGCATACTTATTGTCGTAACGATTGCGACGGCAAAGATACTGATTCGTTTCATTCTGCGGTGTGCGTTATTTATCCATTCCTTGTTACAAAGGTAATAATATCTTGTCAAATCCCGGTCAAATCCTGGTCAGAAATACTCCTTCCCCTGTCTGATGTGCAGCCTGCGGCCGGTGCTATACGACCGATACTCCTGCACAGAAATCGGGCGTGAGAGGCTGTGGATGCGGTTTCAGGGATGGCTATTCCGAGTCTTGGCCCTCCTTTTCCTGCTTCGAGGCTGCGATGTCTTCATTGACCATCTCCGCCATCTTCTTTTTTGCCTGTCGCTGCTCGGCGCGGTTGAGCACGCGCTTCAGGGGCACGTGCTGCATGGCCTTTGTCATCTTTCGCGTGGGCTTCCAGCGTAGGTTGATGCTCTTGATGTACGACTCGTCGAACTCCTCCGCGCTTGCTGCACCTCGGCTGGCGATGGTGGTGTAGAATGCCCCCAGGTCGCCCAAATCTACGCGGTCGCCCGCCAGCAGGTGCTCCATGATGCACCGCTGCGCGTCCTGCAGCAGACCGATGATAGTGCCTTCGGAGAAGGGTGACTGATGCGATGCCAGGTGCGCCGCGATGTCGCGTGTCGTCACTGTCCCCGTACTCTGGGCTGCGGCATATACGCGGCGTCCCTTGTCTTTTTCGCTAATCTTTGCCAATCTTACTACAAAACTGTAATTCAATGCCATACGTCTTTTCTCCTTTCCTTCTTTGCTGTGTTTGATGCTTTGTTTGGTTTATGATAAGATAGTTGTCTTATATATTTAGGATAGTTATCTTGTTTATATAAGATAGTTATCTTTTATATTGAAGATAGTTATCTTTTGTATTGAATGTAATTATTTTTTATATTAGATATAGTTGTCATTTATCAATAAGTTATTGAAGCGTCAGTGATTAATCTGTTGTGCTATATCGGGATAGTATCATTGTGCGTTGAACGGCCATCTAATACCATTCCCGTTCTGATATCTACTTGCTGCGGCACTCCCTGCCCGACGGGAAGGTCTGCGTGCGGAAGAGCATTACCCGATTGTCGCAGGCAAACGATAGGTTTTTCTGACTCCAGATAGAAACTCACGGGGCGGAAACCGTCGTTGCAACTAATCATGGCACTCATGGGGTTCTGCATCCAGCCGTTGCGGAACGTGACCGTCCCGTCCGGCGCCACCTCCCTGTCAGCGAAAAAGTTGCCCTCGCCATGCGCCAATGACTCCACAAATGGGCGCATCGACTCCCACGCCGACGGGCACAGTCCCTCGGGTCGCCGTCCGTCCTCAGATATCCACTGCTGCCCCAACCGCACGTCACAAGCGTGCTCTATCGCATTCTCGTATTGTGCCATCAAGTCCTCATAGACCGTCTGGCGCATGGCCGTGATTCTTACCTTGTTCATATAGTTATCATTTCGCCCTCTTTGCTTATTTGCCAAAAGGGGATGTGCCTTGCTTCTGTAAACTCGCGGAAGCGCCAAGCGGACTCGAAGCCGACGGCGACAAAGTGCATCGGGACAAATAGCCCGACACGGAAGCGGCCGAGAAACTGGCGACCGCCGAGGGTGTAGCCGTTGCCGATGCGCCCGTCGATGGGGAACATGACGAGGTCGAAACTGTCCGTGACCTTACGGACGTCTTTTAGTTCGCCCAGGTATTGTTTCTCGTGGGCTATGGGGTCGATGTCTTCCTCGAATTCTTCACTGTAAATCGTCTGCTCTGCCACGGCATCGGGCAAGAAGCGGGCATACCAGTTGTTCAGGTCGCCTGCATGGAACAGGCGCTTACCCTCTGTCTCCACTATCCACGACACACCGCTATCCGTGCTGCCCGTGGCCGTGACAGATACGTGTCCGTCGCTCCATCGCCCGCCCTTTGCCAACCACACATCGGCCTCCTCCCGCTGGGCTCGCCTGTGGCGCAGGATGTCCTTCGAGAGGATGTAAGTGATGTCGCCGCAAGACTGCCGCCACACGAATATGTCGCGGTTGAAGTGGTCCTCGTGGAAGTGACTGGAGAACACATACACGGGCTTCCCCCTCCGCAGGAAGACCGGCACGCATCCACTGGGGTCCATCCAATAGTCGAAGACGAGGATAGCCTCCTCCCCCTCCAGCACGAAGCCACTATGGAATATGTAGGTCAGTGTCATTCCTCCACGTCGCAATGCAGGAAGCCCATTTCGCGGGCCTTGTCCTCGGGCATCAAGTAGTAGATGGCCTCACCCTCGTTGCAGAGTTCGCCTTGGGAGTTCGTTATCTCGGCACTGATGTAGGCCAGGTTGCGCACCTGCTTGGTCACTCGGGCACGGATGGTCAGTTGCGGCTCCGTGGTCGAGACGGCCTTGCGGAACTTCACGTTCAGCTGCACTGTATAGCCGCTGGTCTGCAACTTGCGGGTGACCACCCATCCACACACCTCGTCTATCAGCGTGCTCAGTATGCCGCCATGCATCGTGTCTATCCATCCCTGATAGTTTTGTTCGGGATGCCACGTGCTCACGATGTCGTCACCGTCCTCGTAGAACTCCATGTGGAGCCCCAAGGGGTTGTTGGGCGCACAGCCAAAGCAGTTGTACTCGGGGTGGCCCGTCCAGGGGTTGATTATCTTCTTCATCTTATCGGTACATCTGTGCGTAGCACTTTTCATTTCGTTTTGGAATTTAGCAGGGTCTTGCAACTGTCCAGCTCCGCGAGCATGGCCTTGTCTATCTCCTCCAAAGTCAGACGGACGTTCTGCATACGCGAGTAATAGACGTTAAACTCCGACAGTTCATGGAGATAGCGTACATAGTCCCATTCGGTGGCATTCAGGTCGCCATAGAAATGGGCATACACCAAGTCGGCCACGACACGTTTCTGGTCGATGACCTGGGCAGAGACGCTTCTGTACTGACGGGCATATCCGTAGAAATCATCGATATGGCCGATGAGCTCTACATTGCCGATGGTGTTCAGTATCTCTGCCTTATACGCATCCATGCCGTTATCGACATCCACCTGTACGTACTCCGACAGGGCGCTGTTGATGAATGTCGTTACCACCGTCGGCTCCACCTGCTCCAGCGTATCGGCGAGGATGGCCAGATGGAGAATCATGGAAGTGGAGTCGATGGTGTCGTATATCTCCTGATACTCGTGTAGCTGCCGACGGGTGCGTTCCATCTTTTCCACAATCTGCTTAGCAAGAAGCCTCGCAGTCTCCGCCCTTCTGGAGGCGCTGATACGATTCTCTATCCCAAAGGTGATGATGATGCCGAGAGCCGTTGCCAGGAAGCCGGCAAGGAAGGTGAGCAGCCAGCTCTTTGTTTCTTTTTTCATAATGGCTTTGCTATTCTATTTCTAATCGGGATTTTTACAGGGTCTGTCAGGCGACAGACGTGGTCATATTCCACGGAAACGACACCCTTGACATTTCTGAAATACTGCATAGTTTGTCTGGCCTTATACGATGTCAGAAGAATGAGGGCTACCTGGGCTATCAGAATAAGCGGGACTCCATATTTGAACTTCTTGTGCAGCGTCTTGTGATGCCAGACTTTCATCCCGAGCCAGGCCCCGACGCTACCGCCAAGCACGGCTACCCCCAATAGTGCCGCCTCGCTGATGCGCCATTTCGAGTGCTTGGCTTTAAGTTTGTCTATACCGTACAGAAAGAAAGCGACCACATTGATGACAACGAGGTAAATCAGTGCTATGCGACCGCCCTCGCCCACGAAGCCCGTGGTATCGAGCCATATTATCTTCATGTCTGTTGTGTTTCTGTTTGTGCAAAGATACAAATAAATTTGCGGTTGAATAACAATTCAGCGGTAAAGATGAGAGTATATCGTCGTATTTTACCGAAACGTCCTGCTGATAAATTAGCCATTGTTACAGATTTTCGGAAAAAATGCCTATATTTGCACTCGAAAACATCCAAAACCAATCTAGTACCGTTGTAATGAAATCAACTACCTTTAGAATTTTCTTTCTCAGCGTGCTTCTCAGCCTCACGGCATCTCCCGTATGGTGCAGCCAGAAGAAGCAGAAAGAGAGGCGGGCTACACGCGTGGCCTGCGTGGGCAACAGCGTGACCTATGGCTACGGACTGCGCAACCGCGAACATGACGCTTATCCGGTCAAGTTGCAGCAAATGCTTGACCGCCTGTATGGAGAGGGACACTTCGAGGTGGGGAACTTCGGTCATTCGGGTTCTACCTTACTATACAGAGGTCATCGGCCTTACGTGAAGACACCAGAGTTCCGCCAGGCACTCGACTTCAAGGCTGACTGGGTGGTCATCCATCTGGGTCTCAACGACACCGACCCTCGTAACTGGCCCGACTGGAAAGAGGACTTCGTCCCCAACTATCGTGCGCTGATAGATTCTTTCCGCACTGCGAACCCCGAGGCACGCATCCTCGTCTGCAAGATGACTCCCATCTTCGACCGCCATCCTCGGTTCCAGAGTGGCACGCGCGACTGGCACGCCCAGATACAGAAGGCTATCGAACAGGTGGCTGCGGGAGCCAATGTACAACTCATTGATCTTTACTCTCCCCTGCACTCGCGCCCCGACCTCTTCCCCGATGCCCTGCACCCCAATGCCGAGGGTGCACAAATCCTGGCCCGGACGGTCTACGGAGCCCTTACGGGTGATTACGGGGGACTGCGACTGCCGCCTGTCTACAGCAGCGGTATGGTGCTGCCGCGCGACGAGCACCTCCTGATTGAGGGGCAGGCCAACGCCCGCCAGAACATCTGTGCCATACTGAGCAAGGACGGCAAGGTGGTGGAAGAGCGTGGAGCCTTCACACGCGCCGACGGCTCGTGGTGGTTCGAACTGCCTCACATGAAGGCTGGAGGACCGTACACGCTGACGCTGACCTCCACCCCCATGCCCCCCGACCACTATCGCCTCTACTACCCCACACAATACCCCTACCTCCTGGAGAATCTCACTAAGGCCAAGACGCAGACGCTCGTCATCGACAGCCTCTTCTTTGGTGACCTGTGGCTGGCCAGCGGACAGTCGAACATGGAATTACGGGTGGACCAGTGCAACACGCTTGACCAAGACCTGGCCGACGCTGCACGCCTGGCCGACCGCCTGCACCTATTCAATATGCCGGCCCGTGCCCGCACGGATGCCGTGGAGTGGGCGGATAGCGTGCTCCGCTACACCAACGAACTGCGACACATGGATTTTCAGGGGTGGAAGGCCGCCTCGCCAGAGACCGTCGGCCGCTTCTCCGCCGTAGCCTTCAATTTCGGTCGCATATTGTGCGATAGTTTGCCAGACGTACCCATCGGCATCGTCTGCAACGCCGTGGGCGGTTCTACCACGGAATCATGGATAGACCGTACGACACTGGAATGGGAGTTCCCGAATATCCTGCACGACTGGCGCAACGGCGACTACGGTCAACCCTGGGCCCGTGGCCGCATGACACAGAACATCGCCCATGCCTTGGACAAGGCGTCACCAGCCTACAACCCGTTGCAGCGACATCCCTACGACCCATGCTATCTCTTCGAAGCCGCCATTGCCCCTCTCGGTCATCTGCCTATCAAGGGCGTACTCTGGTATCAGGGCGAGAGCAATGCCCATAACATAGAGGTACACGAAAGGCTGTTCACGCTCCTGCAACAATCCTGGCGCGAGCATTTTGCCCGTCGTTGGAGGTGTGAGTTCCAGAAGAAACCCACACTGCCCTTCTACGTCGTCCAACTCTCCAGCCTTCCTCGTCCGTCATGGCCCTCCTTCCGCGACAGCCAGCGCCGCCTGGCCAATAAACTGCCAGACACATGGATGACAGTCAGCAGCGATGTGGGCGATGCTGCGGACGTACATTATCGCACGAAACGTCCCGTAGGCGAACGACTGGCCTTGCTGGCACTCCGTCACACCTATGGTCATCAGTTAGTAGCCGAAGGCCCTGTGCCGTTGAGTGCAGAATGCGGTGAAAATGGCACAGTCGTCATCACCTTCGACAATGCCGACGGCCTCACGGGCTCTCGTGGCTTTGAACTTGCCGGCGCCGACGGGCTGTTCCGTCAAGCAACGATGTCTGTCAGCGGTCATTCCGTTACCCTGCACGCCGACGGTGTGACACAGCCACGCACCGTGCGCTACGGTTGGCAAGGCTTCACCGACGCTGACCTCCACAACCGACAGGGACTACCTGCTTCCACCTTCCAACTAGAGGTATTTTAGCCACTCTCCCCCAGAATAGCACTTGCCTCAAGCCCTCACGATACAGTCTTCAGTCCGACCACCGAGGCGATGAGTGTCACGATGAAGAAAAGTCGCCAGAAGGTGGCCGGCTCGTGGAAGACGAAGATGCCCATGAGCACCGTACCCACGGCCCCGATGCCCGTCCACACGGGGTAGGCCGTGCCGATAGGTATCGTCTGCGTCGCCTTTGCCAACAGCACCATGCTGAGCACATAGAAGGTCACGAAACCGCTTATCCACTCCCACCACAGCGCCCCTTCGAGACCCTTGGTACGCCCGAGGCAGTAGGTGAACGCCACCTCGCACAATCCTGCTAAAATCAAAATAATCCAGTTCATATCCGAAATACTCCTGCCTGTTCGAGGGCTGCAAGACTATCTCGGCGACTCCTTCCAAGGCGCTGCAAAGATACAACAAAAATCTACAAACCACGTATGCACCTTGCGGAAATGCCGTCTCTACACAAAAAAATAAGTGATTCATTTTGTTCTGCACCCGATTTTTCCTACCTTTGTAAACACGATGACGTTCTAATGCACACCAATGAACATGACTGCGCTGACATATAGCCCGACTGCCCACTACCGCCTCGCCGTTGGTGGTGAGCGCGGAATGCTTGGTGTGCGTTGTACTTTTACCCCCCCCATTTTTATGAACTGACCGAAACCTTTCGCCCACTCGGCGCAGGGCAAGCATCCACGGCACGCTGCACCCCCAGAACGGGGACTACGGCGTGCTGTTCTATGTACCTCAAACTATCGCCGCATAGTGCGCCAAGGCATGGCATACCCGTTCATTGTCAAGAGACAGATATTCTCGTAAGGCAATTGGAGAAAACTAGTTAAACAGAAATACATGATGAAGAAGAAAAGACTATTATCCTTGGTGTTTGCCGCAATGTCGCTTTCGGCAATGGCGGAGCAAGCACTGGTGATTCATCTGAAGGATGGCACGCAATCGGCGTTTGTCGTGGACCGTGTGCCCCGAATTGCAACCGTCGGTGACGGGCTGAGGGTGACGGCTGGCAACCAATCTCTGGAGTACCCCTTCTCCAGCGTCAACCGATTTGCCATCGAGGACATTGACCCGACCATCGTCAGCGACAAGGTGGTGCCTCGTGTGCTATACCGGCTGACGGCCAGCGGACTTGTTGTCGAGGGGGCTGTCCCCGATGGCATTATGCAAGTCTACGACACGGGCGGCAGACCTATACAGATGGTGCGTGCCGACCATGACGGACGTGCCGCGCTTGTCCTAGGGCGTGGCATGTATATCATCAGGACACAAAACGAAACCATAAAAATAATGAAGAAATGAGTAATACGATGAAGAAACATTTGCTCTCCCTTACCACATTGTTGTTCTCCCTGTCTGTCAGTGCCCAGGTATGGAAAGTGCATAAAACCGACGGCACTGTAGTAAGTTATCCGGCATCGAAGGTGGAATACGTGACAGTGGACCCCGACGAACCCGTCGCCTCCCACGAGTACGTGGACCTCGGACTGCCCAGCGGCACGCTATGGGCCACCTGCAACATCGGTGCCGACACCCCCGAACAGCGGGGCGACTACTTTGCCTGGGGCGAGACGGAGGGCTATCGGAGCGGCGAGAAGGAATTTACGTGGCAGACATATAAATGGTGCAACGGCTCGCACAATACACTGACGAAGTACTGTACTAACAGCGACTTCGGAACAATAGACAGCTTGACGGAACTGCAACCCGAGGACGATGCTGCATACATTTGCTGGGGCGAAGATTGGCGTACCCCCTCTCAGATTCAGGCGCGGGAACTGCTCAACGGCGACTATACTACCCTGACGTGGACCACACGCAACGGCATCGAGGGCTACGAGATAACGAGCAAAGCAAACGGGAACTCAATATTCCTGCCCGGCAGAAACGCCACACGCGGCTACTACTGGCTGCGTATGCTTGCCGAGGCCGACATTCCGGAATTTACCTACTTGGCGTACTACATAGGCTTCACCGCAGACAAGGTGAGTTGGACGGACCTATTGAGCCGTCAGAACGGAATACAGATACGTCCCGTACGCCGTGCGACAACTATGCAATAACTAACCCTAAAACCATAAAGAACATGAAAAAAACGATTTCAAATCTGGCCGTCGCCGCTGGTATGGCGATGGTTTTATGCCTCACCTCATGCGGCGGCAACGGCAGTAAAGGCAGCGAGGGAGAAGCCCTGACGGACACGCTTGCGACAGAGAACCTGCAAGAACAGATTCAGGACGAGACCACCGAGGCCGCAGCAGAAGAAAGTACAACGGCTGAGGAATCCGCTACGCTGAACAGCGCCTTGCTCGGCCGCTGGACCAACGGAGGCGACGGCGATGCCATCACGCTCGTTGTGTCCGACAAGTATGGTACCTACGACGAACAGAAAGGCTATGGCTACGTGTCGGCCACCGTGGAATACGAACCGGCTTTCACGCTCGTATTCACCAGTCTCACACCCGACGGCGACCGCATCCGCGTACACTATAACAAGATGGAAACCTATATGGAGGGCGGCGACCCCGACGACCTCGGAGCCGAGGACTACGGAGAATGGGTGACACGCAAGGCCGGCGAGGGCGACCTGACGCTCATTCCCGTCAACGGCAAACTGAAGATTGACAGCCGCGAGAGCCTTATCAAGAACAAGACCCTGCATAAGTAAGCGAGAAAGAAGACGCAAATATCAGCACAAGAACGACAAACATATCCCTAAAAACAAAGCAAAGATGAAAGTAAAGACTATGAGAAGGGCACTGCTCCTGGCCGTCCTGCTGACGACAGGCCTGAGCGGCAGCGCACAAGTGAAGCGAACGACTACCACGACGCGTCCACGTACAACCACGACCACACGGCCGCACACTACTACCACCGCTCGCCCCGCACAGCAGAAACCCACCGAGAAGCGCTGGGGATGCTACGACTACGGCATACGGCAGATGGCCATCGCCGACAGTGTCATCTATCTGCTGGAGGACGAAGAGAACAACGCCGTGCTGGCCATGGACTGCCAGACGGGCGAACTCACGACCGTCATCCCCGGATACAAGGGAGTCTATGAGGGTAAGCGTCCTGAGATTAAGGATATCGCTTACGTGGGCGGTAAACTGGTGATGGAGGTGATGACGAAAGACTACACGCATTCCGTCCGCGTATGGGACGGACAGTCGGTGAGCACGTCGAAGAAGTTAGCCAACGCGCAGTCCTTCATTCGCTCCGGTGGCAAGTACCTCCTCGTCTTCTATGAGTCGCGAGAGTACCCTTATGAGAACTTTGTCCTCTGGGACATGGAGGAGATGAAGGCCCTCAAGCGTTTCCCTTCGGATAACGGCTACGAAGTCATGGAAAAGGGTCAGATAGATGCCAACGGCACTACCTGGTGCTTCGACAACGGGGGCAGTGGCCTCTATCGTGTCGGTCGGGACGGCAAGTCGAACTTCTACAAACTCTTCAACGAACCCTACTTCCAGGCACTGAAGGAGAACGGCGAGTTCGTGACCTCCGAGGCCGATCTCAACGCCCCCCAACTCACCGTCCAAGGCGATTACGCCTATGTAGCCTGTCTGCGCCGCATCTTCCGCATGAACGTCAATGAGCCCGGCACATGGGAGGAATACGCCAAGATACCTCCCACACAGCCCTATAGGTTCAAGAAACTGGGGGTAATGCCCGACGGCAGTTTCGTCGCAATGGTCGGCGGCGACTATGACAATACGCTCCAGTTCTACGAAGTGGGCAAGTTCGACAGCCCTACGGATTTGGGCAAGCATCCCAGTCTGCCCGACGGATGGACAACGGCGGAACTATGGGTTGACTACAGCCGCATGTACAACGACGCACAGGGCAATCTCGTCATCCTGGACGACTGGGCCGAGGGCGCGGGTGGCCGACGCGACCAATGCCAACTATGGATTCTCAATCCCCGTGGCATCCAAGGCTACAAGAACGTCGTCGGCAAGGTTGTGAAACAGAAGAACTGACCACACTCAGGCAAAACACAGATCGCATAAGAAATCGGCAGGTGAGGCACGTCGGAGCCTTGCCTGCCGATTTTCTTATATGGATGCGCGAGATATTTATTCTTTTGGGCTATACTGGCAGAAAGGTTCTTTGCAAGCAAAGCGGCATAGCCGAGCGGAACTAAATAGAAAAGTCTGTTTGTCGAAATCGTCGTACCTTTGCACCCGAATTCAAACATCGTTTAATTTTAAAGCAAAGGAAAGATGAGAAGTAACATCGCAGATTACAATGCAGTCGTGGAGGCTGCAAGCAAGTTTACCCGCAGCGTTGCCGAGGGCAACAGCAAGTATGCAAAGGAGTTGTTCACCGAGGATGCCTGCCTGTTCGGATTCCTGAACGGCAAACTGGAGCGTGGCAGCATCGAGCAGTTCTATCACAACGTTGATACCGTAGGTGCCGGAGAGGAATTCAAAACCCGCATCGACGTGCTGGAACTGGAAGAGACGCTGGCCGTTGTCCGCGTGCTCGAAGAGGGCTGGGGTGGCAGCATTGACTTTACCGACGTGCTCCTGCTGTTGAAGATTGACGGCGAGTGGAAGTGCGTCGCCAAGGCCTACAATCAGAACTCGAACACGATTCAAAAGTAACGATATCCCCGTTATAAGCAGCATCCGCACCAGTAGAGACCGTGGTGTGGATGCTGCTTCTTTATGTTTACTCAGAAATCCTTGTTTTTTTTACATTCTCCTCATATTCCATCATCAGTTCGTCAGCCAGATACTCGTCGCTACGACAATGCATGTCGGCCACGCCCTCACTAATGAGTTTGTAAATGTCAGAATCATAAAAGGAAAGACTTAAACCAGTGCTCCCCTTTCCTTTTACACTTCCGTCAATTCCTCTACGAGATAGTCCTTGCTAAAAGTGTGCAGCACATCGTAACACGGAACGATATAGTCATTCAGTACGCCCAATGAACGTAAGGTACCATACACCTGCGACGCACTCTTATGAAGTGCATCCGACAAACTGCCCACTCTTCCAAATGTATCGTCATGGAGGCTATTGGACCCGTTCCATCTTGTAAATGCATATCTTTCCACCAAAATTCACGCTGAGCTGTGCATTGCCCGTTCCATCATAGGAAAGAAATTCTGCGGAAACGACTTCATCCGAAGTGAATGTGATTTTGCTGCCCTCCTGTTTCCAAGTGCCAGAGCCGTCTTCATGGTAGTAATTGTTGCCAAAGACACGTTCTCTGTCGTCTCTGCGGTTTTCGGATTCGTGTCCGTCATACTCCCAATACTCCCATTTGCCGTCCTCAGTGAAGACAATCATGTCGTAAGGAGCGGTCTGCACGCGGTCGCTCCATTCTCCATTACGATACTCCTGCCAGAACACGAGGTTCCATTTACCCACCAGGCTGCGGCCGTCTGCCACATTCGAACCTCCTTGGCGACGTTCTGCCGTCAGCCTGTCCATGAGCTGTTCTATCAGGCCCTCTTCAACCAGTTGGTCGGCTGTTTTGCCCTTAGCCAGCAGGTATATCGTCTCGGCATCTCCTAACGTTCCGTTGCTTTTTACGGGGCGCATGGTTGTTGAAGTGCCATTGGTGATGTCCAGTTGTGCCACACGCGTGTCGCCGTCACTTTCGATGATGGTTAACCTGTTTCCTGCAATAGAATAGTTGACGGTGAATCTGTCGGCCTGTGTTGTAGTAAAACCGTCATCGCTGCTGCGCTCCAGTTCTGCTGCATCGGCCTTGCCATTGGAGTTGAACAGATATAGTTCCACTTCTACAACGTCACTGCTTTCGTAAACGATATACCATGCATTGCCAACCAGCATGTCCTGTAGTGTGAGAGAACCAGAATCGGTGCTGCCACTTGGATTGGGGTCGTCGTCGTCATCGCCACATGCGGTGAAAGAGAATGCGCACATCATCATCAAGGCCAGTGCGCCAAGCCATTTCATTGTTTTCTTCATAATCTGAAAGTTTTAAGTGGGGTTAATAATAATATGCTATTCTAATCGAAATAGTAATAGTAGCTGTAGCCAGTACCAGGGTCTATCACACGATAGCTATATGAGCTCACTTTATACGGGCCACGCTCAGAATCGCTGTTCCGGCTGGCAACACCAATCAGATTCGTACACGACGAATTGGAGTAAAGAGTTACTCTCCCGTCTGCAACTTTCTTGTAACAAGTCTTTTCAGAATGCGAATAGCTGTTGGTAGCATTCAGTTTCAAGATGACAAGGGCTTTCGTACTGACGACCTCATCTTTCTCTGTTGTCGTTTCGCTTTCGCCAGATGCTCCTCTGTCTCCGCTGCCGGTCTTTGTCAAGTTATACTCACCTTGGACTGCTTGGTTGAGGTCGGTGAGTACCAACTGCATCGTTGTCGAGGTCAACGACTCCACCCATACCCAGATCCTATCCGTAGGATCCTCCTGAAAGACCATGGAGATGTGGTGGGGCGGATCATAGCTATAGTCTACGATGTGCTTCACGACAATCACCCCCGACGTACTTGCCACCAGGGCTCCTGTTCCATCGCTGTAGAGTTTGAGCGTCATCGTGGCATGCTTGTCAGCAAGGGTGGTGCCGCTGCCTTCCCACTCACCCCATACGGGAGAATTAGGGTTCACTGTTTCTGTTGGTGAATTATCAGGAGTGCTATCCTCGTCATCGCCGCACGACGCAACACCCATAGCTACCATTGCGACCATCATGATGGCCAGCAGTCTCCAAAGATTACCCATTTTAGTCATAAGCTTTTTTTTACTTTTATTTGTGAGTACTATATCCAATTTGTCTGGGGTGGGAAAGCACTAACTTCGGGGGAAAAAGTAAGCGCAGACCCTCGCCATTCTCTCTGCCAGGCCTGCTACAGCCACTATTCTACAATGGGTGAAGTCTGCGCTTGTGGCGCAGTTCCAACGTAGAATAGTTTTTTGCTCGTTACTTCTCATTCGAGGTAGCAGTTCAGCAGAGAGATTGAGCAATCAAAAGTATGTGTTTACACAAAACACGCTACAAAAATACAAAATAATCCTGAATTGCAGTGACAATTCTGCAAAAACTTGCTAAAAAATAAGCAAACAAGTCCGAACTGCAGAAAAACAGCATTTAAACTTGGGCTAAACGGAAAGAAAAGTTCTTTGCAAGCAAAGCGGCATAGCCGAGCGGAACTAAATAGAAAAGTCTGTTTGACGGAATCGTCGTACCTTTGCCGTCGAGTTCTTGAGTTTCTAAGTCTTTTAGTTCTTGAGTTCTCACAAACTTATAAACTTCAAAACTTATAAACTTATAAGAAAAATGAAACAGAATGAAACCGTACAGGGCATCTTGAATGCCATTGAACTTTATGCAGAGGCAGGCCGCAAGGCAAGTCGTGAACTGGGTGAGAAGGCTTTCACGAAGGAAGCCACCATGTCGTGGGTAGAGAATGGCGTGATTACCACCGTACCCATCAATGCACTCTTCGACGTGCTGGAGCAGACAGGTGAGGAAGAAGTGACCTACACCGTAGAGGACGTGACCGTTGCTGGCAATGTGGCCTTCGTGCGCATCTCGTCTTCGTTCAGCAAACTGACCACCTTCAACGATATGTTCACCTTGGCTGAGCAGAACGGCGAGTGGAAGATTGTGAGCAAGATTTACAGCGTGAAGTAATCATAAAAGTTCTTTGGTCTGCAAAAGTTTTCGTACCTTTGCAGACCATATTGTATATTGTAGATGACCAAAATAACGAAATTCCCATCGGCTCTGATTAGCGGCGACTGCACCACGTCGTCGCTTGTGTTGGACGGCGGCAGCATCATCGACCAGTGCATCGTGACGGCTGGCGAACGAGGCACGTTCTTCCTCGAGCAGCACCTGCTCTACGTGGTGTTGGGCGGAAGCGTGAAACTGACCTGCGGACGGCAGACGTGGACGGTACGGAAGAACGAGATGATTCTGCTGCGACGGGCGCAAAGCGTCAGTTACGAGAAGCAAGGCTCTGAGGAAACAGGCCTTTTCGAGAGCCAGCTCTTTGCCATCAACGACGAACTGCTGAAGGACTTTCTCACGTCGCAACAAGTACAGATTCCTCAGATGACAGAGGAATTGGGGACACAGGTGTCGCCTATGTCAGACAGGCTCGTGGCCTACTGCTGGTCGTTGTCGCCTTACTTCAACGACCCTTCACAGGTCAATCCGGGTCTGCTGCGTCTGAAGGTGATGGAACTGCTCTACAACGTGATGGACTGCTCGAAGAACATCTTTCGTCAGATGCTGCAGTTGCGCCAGCCCGTAAAGACCGACATCCACCGTGTGGTGGAGGAGAACTACACGTCGCCCATCTCCCTCGACGAACTGGCCTACCTCTCAGGCCGCTCACTGTCGAGTTTCAAGCGCGAGTTCCAGGACATCTACGGCGAGCCGCCTGCCCGCTGGATTCGAGAGAAGCGACTGTCGAAAGCCCACGAGATGCTCCAGTCTTCCAGCCTTTCCGTGGCAGACATTGCCTATAGTCTTGGTTTTGAGAATCCCACCCATTTCAGCCGCATCTTCAAGCAGCAGTACGGCACGGCTCCGTCGGCAATCATGGGGCGAGGATGAGAAAGGATACGCTACAGCAGATGGGCAGGTGGGCAGCATGACTGCCATTATCAACAGTATCTTCTTTTTGTACTTGCGGTAAATTGCGATTTTTATTATTCTAATTTCTTTCTCTTTTAACACGAATTGCCATGAATTAGACACGTAATCGGCTTGCCGCTTCGCTCGTCGAAGAATTATCATGAATTTTTATTATTCTAATTTCTGGATTAAATTATTCTAATTATGCTAATTTCTTTCTTTCCTAACACGAATTTTTATTATTCATGTTAGTGGATAAAATCCCGATTTATCTGTTTTTATGTTATTCCCTATTGCTTTCAACGATGTACGAACAGTATTTACTGAGCAGGTTGGGCAATGCCAAATCGCCTTTCTGGTATCGGTCTGCGTCGAGCCTTAAAATTCTTTCGCATATCGTTTTCCTGCCTTTATACAACGCATTGAGATATGGTATGCCATTCTCCTCGGTAATGCTTACATCTGTGAAGAATTGTGTCAAGTCCTCAGCATCATATACGATGGAGTAACTTGGACGCTTCGCCCCTGGAATGTCCTCTATCAGGATGTTCTTATCCACAAGATCCTGTATGTCACGTATAGCCGTGTCTTTAGAACACTTTGCCAATGTTGCCCATGTCTTTGACGTTATCTTAGCCTCATAACCGTCAAGAAAGAGATTGAGCATCTGAGTCTGACGCTCAGTCATCGGAACAGCGGAAGCCTTCTGCCAGAAAAAACTCTTATTCAGAATCGTGGTGACTATGGTATCTGCCTCGTCGAGAGCATCCACCAACCTCTGTATATACCACACCAACCACTCTGTAAGGTCACCATCTCCGTGCTGCATTCGTTCCAGAATCTCATAGTAGTGATTCTTGTCTTTGTTTATCTGCGACGATATATTGTAGAAACGAAATTCACTTTTCTCTCCACGTGCAAGCAGCATGTCCGAAAGAATGCGAGCCAACCGACCATTACCGTCCTCGAAGGGATGTATGCTCACAAACCAGAAATGAGCAATGGCGGAACGAATAACGCTGCTCACAGACGCTTCACTGTCAAACCATGTAAGGAACTTATGCATCTCTTCTTCAACGCGGTCTGGCGACGGCGCAATATAATGAATTTTCTCGTGTCCGAACATTCCGCTGACTATATGCTCCTCGTTTGTGCGGTACTGCCCTATTTCTATCTGACTGCCCTCGCTATAGCCTGTAGGGAAAAAGGCGGCTTGCCAGGCACACAGTTTCTCTTTGTTAAGAGGCATATCATAGTTCTGAACCGCTTCGAGCATTACCCCTACAACAGAATCGATATAATGCGAAGGCGCAGTATATTTCACGTTCTCAATGCCAAGCCTTCTGGCAATTGAAGAACGAACCTGTTCCACGTTCAGCCGTATGCCTTCTATCTCCGAAGAATATACCACATCGTATGTCAGGTTCTCTGCCATGGCACGTAGTTTGCTGTCAAAGCCCAACGAACTCAATCTTCCATAAAGCACACCTTGTTTACGGAATACTTTCTCCTGAAGGAGTGATACCTGTGAATCGTCCCAACGGAAGTTCGTCCAATTGTCTCTTTCGTGTATACACATAATGTATTCGTACTTCGTGCAACATTATACAGCGATTAACGTCGCAATTTCTGCGGCAAATATACTGATATAATTCCGAATCGCCAAACGAACTCGCAAAATAACGCACATTATGCGACGTTTTTATTCAAGAATCGTCTGAATCCATCATTAAGATACAAGAATTGGACCTGTCCAAACAGACATTTTCTATCTTTCACTAAATCGGGATTTACAGGCTACTATATGATTAATGGCCGGGCAATACGGTCAAACTCATCAATCGGGATGGGCCTGAAACTGCGGACAAGGGCGACGACTTCAACTTGCCGGATGAGAGCGTAGGTGCAATCATCAAGGCGAATGGTGATGTTACAGAAATCCTCATAACTCCATTTCTGTTCAACGATGGTATGTCCTTCTGTTAGCCTGTCAGAAATCAAATAATAGGAATGAATACTGACATGCCAATCCTTGAAAGCAACCTTTTCCACATAAAACTTTTCTCCATCCTTACATATAATCTCACTTTTCAGAAGTTTGCCTTCCCGCATGATTCTTTTAGGCTTCTTCTGCTTCTTATCGATGATGATGGCTACTACTACGAAAATAGCCGAAAGCATCATAATCAACAAAACTCCACTCATACAAATAATTTTTTCAGTAATGTTCTATTGTGTTGATAGGCTGCATTGTATTGATACCTTCCCAGATGCGGCTAATAATAGAGTTGGGATTATCTGTGTATCTTCAATCGTAAGCACTATGGCTGTCTTTGACGTTACCGCAGGCGGCGGCATGAGCCTCCCGATGCCTTACGTTCTGCCATAGTATGGCAAACATCTCTGCCATAGTATGGCAAACATTTCTGCCATAGTATGGCAGACGTTCCTGCCACAGTATGGCAGAGGGGTCAGCCTCTGCTGCTTCGTTTCCATTCTTCCAGACGCTTCAGCGTACGCTCGTCGGTGTAGGAGTGCAGACTGCCGAATCCGGGCGATGGGAAGTAGTAGGTCAGTCGGGCAATGTCGTACTGCCGTGGGGCGGTGATGCCGTGGCGGGCAAAGAGGTCGGCTATCTGCTGTTGCACCTCCGGCGTGATGACGTACTCGCCCCGACGGTAGCGGTAGTAGGTGCGCTCTGCCCCGAAGAGGTCGTACAATTCGTGGCGTATGGCCGTGGCCTTCCATTCTGGAATGCCACGGAACAGGCGCGTCATACCCCATGCCAGCCGTTGCGGACGGTCCTCGGCAAACTCCGTGCAGGGTCCTTCCTGCCAAGCCTGCGGCAGGACGCTGAGGTGCTGTTTCTCCGTCTTCGGGGCAAGGGTATAGGCATGATGGCGCAGACACTCGTGGGCACGTGGGCAATCGCCGTTGGGGCATACGGCCCAAAGGGCAGGCACGTCCTCGTAGCGCAGAGGGGCGGCGGTATCCTCCGCGAGGGAGGGCTGTTGGATAGGTTCTTTTTTCATGGTTATCGGTATATATTAACAATGTACGCAATCTTACTTTCCTTGTGGCATCCATGCCCGGGATTCTTTAATATGCGGTAAATTGGAATTTATGCTTCAATGATTCTTGATGTAAGATTTAACAATTCTATAAAGCAATACAACTTCATGGATTGACGTGAATAGAACTAAATACATCCACCATGTAAATGCGGCACCTCCATGTCCTTTAAAGATCATCAGATAATAAAGGGGAGCTGAATATGACAAAAATATTATCATACTTAGAATACTCCTTTTACGGCTAATACGAAGCCACTCAATGAATATCAACACTACCCCAACAAAAGTAAGTAGATAAACAATGGCATTATCATCCATATAGTAAATTCCGATTTAGTTGTTCTGATTGATAAGATTCACCACCACCTTCACCATCACGTCCTTTTCTTCCGTCCGACTCTCAGCAATCATCAGCGTGAGGGCTACGAGGGTATTGTCCGACAATCGTTTGCTGCCATCGGTGCGATAGAGAATGCCGTTGTTGTTTAGGAACCAAAGGAACAGTGTGGCAGCAATGCGTTTGTTGCCGTCGCTGAAGGAATGGTTCTTCATAGGTAGCGTGGAATCTCTCTTCCTGCGTGGCGCCCTTCACCGTAATACGTTGGTAGTCGTAGTCGTCGAGGGTGTCGAGGGCATAGGCGTAGTCCGTCACCACGTCGAACAGGGCATGGGTTTCGTCATTAGAGAGCAAGGGCTGACCTTGGATGGTGCGCCCCAGCACACCCACCAGTTGCCGCAGTTCGCCTACTTGTTCCTTGCGCATATGCTCGTTGATGGCATAACCTTTGACAAGGTAATCCTTCAATATCTTTCGGGCCCAGATGCGGAATGCAGTGCCTCGCTTGCTCTTAACGCGATATCCGACAGAGATGATTACATCAAGACTATAGATTTTCGTCGGGCGATATTTATATTGAGTATTATGCAAAAAATGCATATTACTTTTTTCTTCCAATTCACCTTCACTAAAAGCATTGTTGATGTGGCGGGCAACAACCGACTGGTCTTTCTGAAACAGTTCTGCCATTTGTGCCTGCGTCAGCCACACCGTATCATTTTCCAGGCGGACATCTATCTGTGTCTGCCCGTCTTCCGTCTGATATATTACTATTTGGTTTTCATCCATAAATTCCGATTTATCTAATAACATTTATAAATCTCTGTTCAACACTTCACTTACATCTGGAGTTTCTGATTGTGGCATCCAACGGCTCATCAGTTCGCACACCACATTTCCATCCGCGTTGGTCAGCGTGTGGAGGTAACTCCCGTCATCTGTACGTGACATGCGGCACGTCAGCATCTCGTCGAGATAAGTCTCGTGCAGCCAATGGACGGTGAGGGACGCCAGTGTCTGCGAGGCAAGCACATCGTCGGGCATGGTGAGCAGGGCGATAGTGACATAACTGCGGTTGCTGACGTGGAAATTGAAGTCGAGGTCGAGACGGGTGGCGCGATGCTCCATCTGCATATCGAACGACTGCGGCTTGGGGAACCGGACCTTCTTGTGGCTGCCAGTCATTAACTGGGGCACCACCACCAAGTCGTCGGCAAGGAAATCGGTCGTCTCCAAGCGTTTGGTGTCGAGATTGAGGATGTTCCACTGGCTTGTGCCTGAGGCTATCAACTGCTCTGTATCCTTTCGCAAGATGCGGAAATCGCAGTATATGCGGAGCGAGGTCAGTTCGCTCACCCACAGTTCCACGATAAAGTCCTCCGACCAGTAGGTCACCGTCGGCTGGACGTCAATCTGAAACTCCGTGATGACCCACATCCGCCGCTGCTTCACGATGTCGAAGGCTGCCAGGCGGTGAATAGTCATCAGGCGTGCGAAACTGTCCTGGAAGTACATCAGCATGGCATTGGGCGTCAGCCGGTAGAGCGGCGTGATGTCGGATGCCGTCGGTGTATAGGTATGTCTGTATTTCCCGTTTGTAATCATATGCTGTTATAATAATACGTGATTCACAACAGCATCATCGCCGTGGCCGTTTGTACGGCTTCCATCGAATTGTTGACGCTCAGTTTCTGGAGGATATTCTGGCGATGCGTGTTGACGGTGTGGATGCTGATGTGCAGAGTGTCGGCAATCTCTTTGCTGAGCAGGCCGCGCTTGATGAGCAACAGAATTTCCTTCTCGCGACTGGAGAGAATGTTGAAGCGTTCCTCGTAAAGCGCCAACTGCTGCACCTCTCCGGTCTCGACGTTGACGATGTGGGGATTGATGCCGCGAATCTCGTTCTGGTCGGGTGAAAGTTCATAAAGACAGGTCACCAGCCGCATCAGTCCATCGGCGTCGTTCTGCTGGATACGGGTCACATTGTGGACGTAGATGTAATCGCCGCAGGCCTTCTGCATCCGTATGCGGCAAGTGGCATGGTATTTCAGCCGCTCCTCTGCCGACAGGTCCACTGCCTTCTCAAAGAATCGCAGTTCGAGCATCCGCTTGTCCACCAAGTCCTCGGGATGGATGCGCCGATAGATGAAGTCCTCGTCGATGTCTATCAACTCCTCTTCGGGCACCTCCCCGTGCAGCCCCAGGATGTCAACCAGACGGCCAATCGCGAAGTAACTGCCGTTGGTGGCCAGGTCGCTCAAGATGGCGCACCCCTGACTGATGGCCGTCGAGGCGCTGATAAACTGTCGGCACGCCTCGATGTCGGCCTCGCTCAAGGCCGACAAGCGGAACTCATGCCGATGGAAAACCTCCTGTAATTCTCGTCTCAGTACATCCATAATCCGTAAGAATGGTTATAAATCAGTATTGCACGGCTCACGGAAACCCCGTACCTTTGCACCGCACTTTTTCAAGTGCAAAGGTACAAAATAAAACTCAAAATATGGATGATATGAGCAGGATTTCGCCCTCAGTTAGGACACAATATTAAATAAATTGAACTATGATTGAAAAAACTTCTTGTAATGTAAACGATGGTCAGCGCATCGTATTTTTGGATTATCTACGTGCGATTGCCTGTTTTATGGTGATAATGGTGCACTCTTGCGAGTTCTTCTTTATCGATGGTGACAAAATCGGCATTCATAATGCAGAAGATGGCCTATGGGTGAGCATTATCGATAGTGCCTTGCGTCCTAGCGTTCCACTATTCGTAATGGCATCAGCCTATCTACTGTTGCCACTCCGGCAACCTACATCAACTTTTTTCCGTCGCCGTTTCGTCCGCGTGGTTATACCGTTTGTGGTATGGTCGATGCTCTATGCTATATTACCACCTCTATTCGCTGGTATGGACATCAATGCCCTGACGGCTTCGTTGCTGCAACTTCTTACTAATTTTAATGCTAACAGCGGCCATCTGTGGTTCATCTATATGTTGATTGGTCTCTACCTGTTTATGCCCGTTATTTCACCTTGGCTTGAAAAGGTCTCACGACGAGGAGAGGAAATGTTCTTGTGTATATGGCTATTTACTTCTTTTTGGCATTATTTGAAATTGCTTTCTCCTGAACTTTATGGTGAGTGTTATTGGAATGAATTCCATGTGTTTTGGTATTTTTCTGGCTTTGTTGGCTACATGGTATTGGCTCACTATATCCGAACCTATATTGACTGGTCTCTTTCGAAAAGCCTATCCATTGGTATTCCACTTTATATAGTAGGTTATCTAATAACTGCCCGCATTTGGTACTGCCGTATGTTCACTGTGGAGACACTCCAGCAATTGGAACTAAGTTGGCGATTCTGTAATATCAATGTTATTATGATGACCACAGGTTTGTTTATAATGATGAAGCAAATAATTAAACCATCAAGGTTTATCCGTGAAGTATCACGACTCAGTTATGGAATATATCTGATGCACATCTTTGTGCTGGGTGCTGCCTATTGGCTGCTTATGGGAACCGTCAATACACCTATTACCATTCTTCTAACAGGTTTTGTCACTTTTGGCTTCTGCTGTATTTTGACTCGATTCGCTTCATATCTTCCCCATAGTAAATATTTGATAGGATAACAATAATAAGTTTACTTATAATTAGCATTATTATGAATATCAAACAAAGAAAACTTCTTTTGACGATGCCATGCATCATCCTTATGTCAGTCACATGGTGGCTTGTTTTTTATAATCTCTGCCAGATGCCAACAGCATTTTGCATTTTGACTGTTATTCTGGTATTACTCTCTGCCTTAAGTAAAGTTCTCGTGCCAATTATCCCAGCAAGCACCTCTTGACAGAGCATAGTGCCATGATGGAAAACGGTCAGCGGGTGTGGAAAGCCTACGACACTCTTTATGTCGATGGCGAAGACTTCATCCAGATAGGTGAAGCCTTCGAACAAGACCACACCGTCAGCAAGGTGCAGTTAGGCAATGCAACCATCCGCCTGATGCGCCAACGGGAACTTGTTGACTTCGCCATCAGATGGATAGAGAAGTATAGAAAGTAAATTAACTCAATTTCTGTAAAATAATGGGAACACTTAGTAAATTCTGGAACACAAACGCCCATCCTGAAGGATGGATGGGGCGACTGGCACTGCGCATGATGAACCTGACGCATACGCCAATGGCACTTTGGAACCTCTCACTCATCGACTTCCAGCCAGACTGGACGATACTCGATGCAGGCTGTGGAGGAGGCAAGAACATTGCCCGTATGCTGAAACGCTGTCCCGAGGGCAAGGTCTATGGCATCGACTACTCGGAGGAGAGCGTTGCCTACAGCATCAAGAACAATCGCAAGCACATCGGCACCCGCTGCTTCATCCAGCAGGGCAATGTGATGGAACTTCCCTATGAGGATGCGAAGTTCGACCTCGTGACAGCCTACGAGACTGTCTATTTCTGGCCCGACCTGAAGAAGGCCTTTGCAGAAGTCTTCCGTGTGTTGAAGCCTGGTGGCATGTTTACTTTCTCCTACGGTGACGAAAGCAGTTCCACCATGTGCTACTGGGCTAACGAGATAGAAGCCATGCGCATTCTGCCTGTTGATGAAATCAGCCAACTGCTCACCAATGCTGGTTTCACTGACTTGCAGATAGCCCGCAAAGGCGGCTATACCATTAACTTCCGCATAAAGAAATAATATCACAATTACAGATTCCTGCCCAGCACATCGCTGACAGGTTTTGTTTCATTGTATCTCTAATTTGGGTTTTACAGGGTCTGTCAGATGGTAGACGTGGTCGTATTCCACATGTGTCACGCCTTTGACCGTCTTGAAATACTGCATGGTCTCTTCGAGTGTCTTGCCATCAGGCTTCTTCAAAGCCATGCCGTTGATGATATTGTAGTCATAGACTATCTCACATTTGTATTCTTTGATGGCTTTCGACAGTGCTTCTTTGCCAATTTCCGCGTCGTACATCACCAGGAATACATTTGGCGAGTGCTCCGGCAAAGATGCTTTATCAGTAATGAGAGCATCCTTGTAGTTGTTGAAACATCCTTTGAACTTTCCGCTATCAAACAAATAATAGCGCCCATAACCACGGGTCTTGTAGGTTGTTGAAGTCAATCGGTTGAAGAACTGTGGAGTACAAGTTTTGGTTATTTTCTTGCCAAATGGTGCTGGATTTACAGCCAGAATGGGTGATTTCAGAGGCGGAAGACCGATGATGCCCTCATAATTCTCCATCATCACAAGGAATCGTGCTCCATGATTCTTGCAATCCTGTTCGACTGTCAAAGGATTTATGCAGTGTCCCGATTTACAGTAGAACAGGTATTCGTAGATGACGACTCGTCCCGCAGTGTCAAGGTACTCTTGTAGTTGCCCGGTTGTAACCAAGTACACCTGTCCGTCGTTGTGCAGGTTTCCTATACCATCTTGACATACGACTATCTTGTTCCTCTCCAAACTAGAAAGTGTCTCATACCCAGAACTGTTCCATGTACTGCAGGATGTTATTGCCAAAACGCCAAACGTTATCAATACTGCCTGCAATATTTTCTGCTTGGTAGGTAAGTATAGATATAATTCTTCAGATGTTCTCTGTTCCATTATATTTCAGTTAATCTCTTCCAACGCTCACGTCTCAGAATCGATGATGAACCCTCGAACTACAATGTCCTTGGTAACGAGTGGATGGGCCTTGATGTCCCTGCTTTAAAGCCATCCCCCGTTAGGGGGCTCAAAATGTTATAGTCAATCATCTGGTCTATCATAAGCCTGTTCCCTTAAACTATGTTCTTTTCTGCGAAAAGCGAATAGATTCGAGTGGTAATAACGAGGCAAAGTTACGACTTTTGCTTCAAATTTTGTAACTTCGCACCTGATATTTAGAAATGTACGATCCCTTTACTCAGGTCTCTTACTTCAAGTTCTCCCTATAAAACGACTCAATCTTGTCGTAGGGGACGACACCGGCCTCGTCATCATAGAGGTCAACGTGCGAAGCGCCGGGGATGATGTAGAGTTCTTTGTTGCCCTCCTTGGCGCTCTGTCCCTCGACGTGCTTGCCCGTCATGCGCTCGAAGGCGTACTCGCTGAAGTAGCGGCTGTGAGCCTTCTCGCCGTGGATGAGCAGCACGGGGTTCTCAATCTCGTGCGCCCAGCAGAGCAGGGGCTGGTTGAGGAACGACTGGCAGCCGATGACGTTCCAGCCGTCGGTCGAGTTGCCGCTGCGCTCGTGGTAGCCGCGAGGGCATTTGTAGTAGGCATGATAATCCTTCACAAACTGTGGCACGTCCTCGGGCAGCGGGTCGATGACGCCACCTGCCCGACGGTAGGTGCCCGTGCGGTAGTCCTCGGTGCGCTGGGCGGCGATGGCGCGGCGCTTCTCCATGCGCTGGGCCTGCGTGTCCTCGCTCTTGAAGTAGCCCTCCACGTTCACCTTGCTCATGTCGTACATCGTGGCGGCGACGGTGGCTTTTATGCGCGGGTCGATGGCAGCAGCGTTGACCGCCATGCCGCCGAAACCGCAGATGCCGATGATGCCGATGCGCTCAGGGTCAACGCCAGCGAGGTTAGAGAGGAAATCGACAGCCGCGAGGAAGTCCTCGGTGTTGATGTCGGGCGAAGCCATGCGACGGGGCTCGCCGCCGCTCTCACCCGTAAACGACGGGTCGAAGGCGATGGTCAGAAATCCCCGCTCCGCCATGTGCTGTGCATAGAGTCCGCTCGACTGCTCCTTCACGGCGCCGAAAGGC
>JAFUAH010000023.1 GCA_017464345.1 Bacteroidaceae bacterium | reverse complement strand
CGCCGTGGGCTCCCTTGCCACCGTAGGTATCGACGATGATTTTGCGTCCGGTGAGGCCCGTGTCGCCGTGGGGGCCGCCGATGACGAACTTGCCCGTGGGATTGACGTGGTAGGTGATGTCGTCGTTGAAGAGGGCGAGCACCCGTGGGTCGTGGATATCCTGCTTCACGCGGGGGATGAGGATGTCTATCACATCCTGGCGGATGCGCTGCTGCATACGCTCGTCGGTGTCGAACTCGTCGTGCTGGGTGCTGACGACGATGGTGTCGATGCGCACGGGGCGGTTCTGGTCGTCGTATTCGATGGTCACCTGGCTCTTGGAGTCGGGGCGCAGGTACTGCATCACGCGCCCCTCGCGACGGATGTCGGCCAGCACGCGCAGTAGCCGGTGGGCCAGGTCCAGGGAGAGGGGCATGTAGTTCTCCGTCTCGTTGGTAGCGTAGCCGAACATCATGCCTTGGTCGCCGGCACCCTGGTTCTGGCGGTCTTCGCGGTCCACGCCCCGGTTGATATCGTCGCTCTGCTCGTGTATGGCAGAGAGCACGCCGCAGGAGTTACCCTCAAACATGTACTCGCTCTTCGTATAGCCGATGCGGTTGATAACCTCGCGTGCGATGCGCTGTAGGTCGACATAAGCGCGGCTTTTCACTTCGCCGGCCATCACCACCTGTCCGGTGGTCACCAGAGTCTCACAGGCCACCTTCGATTCGGGGTCGAAGGCCAGCAGTTTGTCCAGCACGGCGTCGCTGATTTGGTCGGCCACCTTGTCGGGATGGCCTTCGGATACGGATTCGGAAGTAAATAAATAGTTCATAATGCACAATTTATGATTGTGTGGTGCGAAAGGGGCCGTGCTCAGTTAATAGGGTGGGGAATGCATGACGAATCGTCGTTTTAGCATTTTTTAGTGTGGTTGCAAGCAGCCCAAATCTGTCCACATTCTTATTTGGGTGCAAAGATAGTGAAATCCCCTCGCAGGACAAAGCGATTGACTGTGTTTTTTCTTCAGCAGGCTGAAATATTGCATATCATAGCTGAAATAATGTATACATTATATATAAAAAAAAGCGCACACGCATGTGTGCGTGTGCGCATATAGGTCTGGCTTCCGTCCCGTACAGGATGGGGTTCTGTCCCGTGCGGATCAAACTTTCATCCTGTGCAGGATAGCCTTCTGTTCCGTACTACTTGGAGGCTATTTCGCGGATGAGCATGCCAGGATAGAAGTCGCCGCCACTGACCTTCTTGAAGGTAGTGTGGCCAAGTGTGGCACCGGGTGCGCCCTCTTCGACAGCCATAAAGCGGTTGTCCCAGATGAGACTGCTGATGGGCTGTATGACGCCGACGCGCTTGTAGGTGCGCTTGCCGGTCTGCGGGTCTTCGTTGATTTCCAACACTTCAAATCGGCTGTTCTTGCTGATGCCCTCCTTCATGCCGATGGGGGCTGTCAGCGGCTCAGTGCTGAGCAGGGGCACCTTGACACGGAAGGCCTCCACCTCGTGCCCCAGGTCGGCCACGTTCTCGTCGATGGCGCGTGTGCAAGCCTTGAGCACCATCACCTGTGGCTCGTTTTCCTTGATGCCCATAAAGGAGGTAGTGCTGCCCTTGCTTTCCACCTTGCCCACGAACTTCAGCTTGTAGGTGCCGCGTCCGGCCTCGAAGGCCTGTCGCTTGGCCTCATCGGGGCGTGCGGCGAAGTGGTTCTGGTAGAAAGTGGCAGAGGTGGCTTCGTCCCATACGAGCTGGTAGAGGAAGGTGTTGATGCCCACCTTGAAGCCCTTGATGGTCTCTATCATGTCTCCCAGGTTGTCCGTGAGGTCGCTGACGTTCACGCCCGTGGCGGCGCCGGCCACTTGGCCTAGGACGCGCAGTGCTGTGGCAAAGCCCTTGCTCTTCTTGGATTTGTCGATGTAGCGGATGTCATTGACTAGCACGAAGGTGTTGCCAATGAGGTCTTCACCTGCATCCTCCAGCAGGGCCCGTGCACGCTGCGAACGGTCGGCCATGGCCTTGTCAAACTCGGAGGCATTGTACAGGCCGCGCTCCTTCACCAGCTCCACGTCGCACTGGCCCGTGAAAGCATCGCGGTTGAACCACTTTGCCACCAATCGGCTACCCACGTTGTTATTGTTCAGGAAGTCGGTGATGATGGCATTTTCCCTGTCCGACTTGGCTCCTTTCAGTTTCTTGTCCATGTCCAGAACTTTCACGCTCAGGTCATGGTCGTTGTACTTGTCGGGAATCTCCATGTCCAGGAAGGCGGTCTTGATTTCGTCGGCAAACTTCTGGTCGGTGTGGTTCACCATGACGGAGTAGAGCGAGCTGCGTCGGTAGTCAGCGCTGGTCTCCTGCTGTGCCTGTATGGCGAGTGTGGCCGAAAGGCATATCGTTAGTAGAAAAAGATGTCTTTTCATAGTGTATTGTGGTATAGAGTCCGTTGTTTAGTAGTCCCAGTCTGTATCTGCAATTGTTCTGTCCATCTGGTAGTGGCGCTGGCGCACGGAGATTTTCAGTTGCAGTTTCTTCACCTCGTTGGGCGACAGAGGATGAATGCCCTGTTTCCGAATCTCCTGGTAAATTTCCGACATGTGTGCAATGGGCATGGGTGTGGCTATGATTTCCTGTCCCTTGTCGTCAATGACATAGGCGAAATTACTGTTGACGACTTCCTTTTCGCCGTTGAGGGCGCGGTTGAGGTAGCTGTCTGTCACAGTCATCTTATCCGGATGTGCCCAGGCCAGTCCATCATTGAAGTAGCCCACGTTACTGTAGCCCTTGCCAACGACCGACTTCAGTCCGATGTTGTAGACGTGCCATAGCTGGTCGGCCTGCTTGACGTAGGTGGCGGAGGGATTGGGAGAGTTAGGGGAGATGACATCCTGATACTCCATGGGTATGACTACCTCATTGTCCAGGCTCTGCAGGCCCCATTTGCCATTTTTCATGACGGGTACCCATCCGTAGCGAGAGTCGTTGATTTTGTCGTATTCAAAGGGTAGCTTCACGTTGTTCTTCTTGTCTATGAGACCCCACTTTTCGCCCTTTTTCACGGCCAGGTATTCTGTGTCGGTGCCTTTATTTGAGCGAGGAAAGAAGGCATCGGTGTACCCCTCGTTGGCAAAGAGTATGTTGCCCTCATTGTCGAAGAAGTCGCAGAGCCCCTCAGCTGTGTGGGCCCGCCAGATGTTGCTGGCCGTTCCCTTGGCCAGTTTCTTGTAGCCTCCCTTCACCTCGCTGCACTGGCGGTCGATGAAGCGCCAGGTGCCATTGATGGCCACGGCAGCTATGGCATCCATGAAGTCGGTGGCCTCCTGATAGGTGGTGCCGTTGGATGCCGTGGTGAGCATCTGGGTCTTCTTCTGGGTCTGCAGATTCACGTAGCCCACGTTGAAGTTGTTGCTCTTCTTGACGTAGTCGTAGTAGCGAACCATGTTGCCATGGGGCATGAAGGCATAGTTTACCACGCCGGGCTTGAGCAGTATGTTGCCTCGCTCGTCCAGTATGCCGGCATTGAGGAAAGTCCATCCCTTGGTGTCGTAGCCCACGTATTTGCAGTCGGTCTGAAGAGTGTCGCCGAGGTAATATTTGCGGCTGTCCATCCATTTGCCTTCACCAACGGTGTTGGTGGCGATTTCCTTCGTGAACTCGTACAGTCCCTTGTACTTGGCGGGTATGGCCACGGAACCGTCGGCATTCAGCACGCCGTATTTGGCTCCCACGAGATAGTTCTTCTTGGCGTTGGTGTCGGGCGTGCTCTTACCGCCGGAAGCCAGCAATGCCTTACCGTAGCAGTTGAAGGGGCTGATGTAGCTGTATTGTGCCTTCAGGAGTTCCTGGCCCTGCTGGCCCAGCAGTCCGTACTTCTTGCCCGTCTTCACGACATAGATATGGTTTACCTCATCATAGTTTATTTCGTCCCACTTGACGGGTACGACGACATTTCCGGACTGGTCCACCAGACCG
Source organism: Bacteroidaceae bacterium (assembly GCA_017464345.1). Taxonomy (GTDB): domain Bacteria; phylum Bacteroidota; class Bacteroidia; order Bacteroidales; family Bacteroidaceae; genus Physcousia. Next base: position 13,079 of record JAFUAH010000023.1, on the reverse strand, counting down.
AACTTTTCCCCCTTCATCACTTTTCCGAAGCCGTTCTCGAAGGGGTAGGCAGCGTCGTAGTTGCAAGCAACAATCATTGTTCCTGCATCGTTCACGTATCCGGCTTTTCCTTTCTCGTCCACCTTGATTTTTAAGGTCTGGGCGGAGAGTGAAGCCCCTACCATGCCCAGGAGGCAGGATAGCAGTATTGTTTTCTTCATTTTATCCATGGTATTCCTATTTTTTTATCTTACAAACATGAGGTTTGTGGTCGTGGGTTTCTGGCCGTTGCCCCAGGCCACGCCGATGGCTCTGGCGGCATCCACTCGGGCACGCTCCAGTGCCACGCCGTCCTTATACTTTTCGCGGTACTCGAAGTCGTAGTCTGACTTTGAGTTCTTGCGGATTTCCTGGGCCAGCTTTGCAGCATCGCCCTGTACGGGGCTGGCAGGGTCGATGAGTGCCAGGTACTGCATGGCTCGTTCGGCACCGGCAGGACTGGGGTCGGCATAGTAGACGGCCTGTGCCATCTGCAGGAGCTGACGGCCTTCGCGTGCCAGGCTTTCGGTGAAGAGGCGCACGGTCATGCTGTAGGCTTCGGCATATCCCCGGCAGCACTCTGGGATGCTGGCCAAGTGATAGAGTGCCTCGCCGTATTCGTTCTGTGCAGCGGCACGTTCGGCCTTGCTGATCAGGGTCGGGTAATTTTTATCATAGTAGTCCAGAATCTTCTGCTTGCCTTTCTCGATGAGTGCCTGCACCTTTTGATTCTTGCCATTGAGGCTTTGCATGGCATTTAGCATGGCACGTTCGGGGCTGTTGCCCACACCGCGCACTTCGAAGGCCTGTGTGGCATAGATCTGCTGATTCACGGCATCACCTACGTAGAGGGTGAGTGTCGAATGCAGGGCCGTCTGCACGGGTGGCCCAGGCAGGGTCTCCTTATAGAAGTGGGTCAGTTTGCCAGTGATGAAAAATTGGCTGAAGTTGGGGTCTGCCACAATGCCGGTCTGGCTGACGGCCTGTTCCAGGCGTGTCATGAGTGCTTCGTTGAAACCGTCGGTCACCTCCTCGCCCTGCTCCACGGGGGCCACCATGAGGTGGATTTCGCAGTTTTGGGCTTGGAGCGGGCAGAAGGCTGAAAGCTGGAGGATACCGGCTGCCAAGAGGATATTGAGTCGTTTCATAGTAGTGATGGTGTGTGTTATGTATTGGTTTACTTTTCGCCTAAGATGAGGTTTGCCTTTCCCAGTCCCTTGGTGATGACCTTGGAGGTGATGGAGTAGGGCGCAACAGAGAGGTACTTGCGCAATTCGGTGACGAACTGGCGAGTGTCCATGGGCCGGCCGTTGGTGCGGTAGAGGGGGATGCGCACTTTCTCGAAGTGCAGTACCATGTCAGTGGCATCCGCAAGGTTATAGCGGTGATTGACGGTGTTCTCGGCCATCCAGTTGTCGATGACGTCGGTCAGTTCGTCGCCGTCGTATTCCTCTTCGAAAGAGAGACCCGATCCGTTGTCGAAGATGCGCACGTCGATGTTCACCTCGCGTCCGTTCTCCATGAGGTCATCGAAGTGGGCCTGCAGTTGGGAAGTGAAACCGTCCATCTTCTCAATGACAGCCTCTTCCAGCAGGACGGGCAGTTCGGCAGAGAAGGAAGGTTTGCCCGTACCCTGTGCAGCAGCCACCTGCGTGTTGGTGTAGGCATCCAGTCCGCGCAGGGTGTAGGTGATGCTCTGTTTCGGTCCTGTGGTGTTCACTTGCCAGGCCACTTCTACCAGGATGTCGGCTTTGGCACGGTTGAGCAGGCGGTCCAGGGGAGTCTCGGCCAGGGCAGAGCCACCGGTGCGACTGGTGGTCATCTCGTCCTCGGCGGCCGACTGTCTCAGGCTCTTCACCGTCTGCGATAAGTCTTTCATGGGGAATCCCTGTTCGGCCATCAGTTCACCGATTTTCGTTACCACATTGTACAGGTCCATATTGGTCTGTATGGCCTCCTCATAGTCGGGTATGTGGTTGGTCTTTCCCTGGTCGTTGAAGTCGGTCATGTAGCCGTTGGCCGCGCACCAAGTGTCGGCGGGTACGACCATCAGGGTGGGTTTTTTGGCCTGTCCCATCATGGCGAGGGGCAGGAGTGCCATGGCTAGCATGGCGATAATGGTCTTTTTCATTGTCTTTCGGTGTAGCAAAGTGTTCGTATGTGTCTGTGTTCTCCGTTATTTCTCCGGGGGCAGTATGCCGTCCCGTATCAGGCGGGCCTTCAGTTCGCTGCGCTTGACGCGCACCACGGCGCCATGGATGTTCTGCGTGCGGCCGTGGTCGCGCTTCTTGGCGGTAAACTTCTCGTCTTCGCTGGTGGCGTACTCGCTGTATGTACCGCCGTCGGCAAAGAAGGTGCCGAAGTAAGCCTCATGGCGCTCGTAGGCGTTGGCCTCGTTCACCAGCGGGCGTATCGTCTGGCCCTTTGCCTGCAATCCTTTGAACATGATTTGGTAGACGGCATTCTTGCGAGCTTGTTCGCGGGCATCCTTGTGGCGCTTGCCGTCACCGTAGGAGCGGACGGTCAGGCTGCCGTCCAGTTCCGTGTTCAGATACTCACATGCGGGCAGTATGGTCTTCTCTCCGATGCGTGTCTGGGCCGTGGCCGACTGTGATGCCGACATCGTCAGCAGGACAGCCATAATGGTCAATAGTGTGTGTCTCATGTGTGTCAGAATCCTGTGTTTAGTCCCTTGATTACGTCAGCTGCCACCAAATCCTTGCGCAGCTGATCCTTACTCACGGTGACCACGCTGGTCACTTTGTACTGCTTGCCGGCCTTCACTACTTGTCTGGAGCCGCTCACCATCTGGTAGTAGTTCTGATAGGCCGACTTGAAGAAGTCGTCGAAGAAAGCCTTCTGCTGCATCTCTACCATGGGGCTTCCGGCCAGTGGCTTCTGCTGCTGGCGATTCTCCTTGCTGGCAAAGCCGCGGAACAGCACGCCGTGTATGGCACAGCGGCCTATTTCGTCGTCTGAGACCTTCGACTTCTTCGACAGCACCGACACTCTTACCAGATATGTCCCCTGGCTGCCCGTGCCTGCGCCTTCTATCTGGTAGTCGGGCAGGTCGTCAGCCAGTGTGGGCAGAGCAAAAGTCAGTACACACGCCATCAACACAATACGGCTGATGTGGCGTTTCAATAGTTTTGCTAAATGTTTCATACTCGTGTGATTTAATGATAAATATAGTATGTTCCGTGCGTAAAATTATGCTTTTTATGTTGAAAATGCAAATAGTTAAGGTATGTTTTTACTGAAAAAGATACTTTTAGGTTCTTTTTGCCCGTTTATTCCTCTTCTTCCATGATTTCCTGCAATGGCAGGCGCACGAAGTCGCGTTGTTCGATGAGCGGATGGGGCAGGGTGAGGTCCGGTGTGTCGATGTGCACGTCGTCGTACATCAGTAGGTCGATGTCGATGAGGCGGTCTTCGTAGTTACCGTCTGTGGTCTTCTCTGTGCGCCCCATCAGGTGTTCGATACGCTGTGCCTCCTTCAGGCACTGGCGGGGCGACAGTGTGGTCAGCACCAGAGCGGCAGCATTCAGGAAGCGGTTGTCGGACTGGAATCCCCAGGGTTCGGTATCGTAGAACGACGACAGACGATCCACCTGTCCGATGCGTTCGTCAATGAGTTGCACGGCCTCCTCGATGAGGGCTTGTCGGTCGCCCAGGTTGCTGCCCAACCCAATGTACAGTCGGTGTTCCATTTGGTTCCTAATAATTTTTAATCATGAATAATCAGCATGGCATCGCCGTATGCACCGAAGCGGTAGCGCTTGTCGTGCACAGCTTCGTTGTAGGCCTTCATGATGCGCTCGTATCCACCGAAGGCACATGTGAGCATGAGCATGGTGCTCTGAGGCATATAGAAGTTGGCCACCATGGCATTGGCCAGTTGGAAGTCGTAGGGAGGGAAGATGAAGCGGTTGGTCCAGCCCTCATATTCCTTCAGCCGTCCGTCGGCACTGACGGCGCTCTCCAGTACGCGCTGCACCGTGGTACCCACGGCGCACACCTTGTGCTCCTCGGCCTTGCAGCGGTTTACCACTTCGCAGGCCTTGGCATTCACGGCCATCTCCTCGCTGTCCATCTTATGTTTTGTCAGGTCCTCCACGTCGATTTCGCGGAAATTGCCCAGTCCGCAGTGCATGGTCACGAAGGCGAAGTCGATGCCCTTAATCTCCATGCGCTTCATTAGCTGGCGCGAGAAGTGCAGACCTGAGCAGGGGGCTGTAACGGCGCCCTCGTTCTGGGCGAATATGCACTGGAAGTTCTCCATGTCGTCAGGCTCCGCCGGGCGCTTTATCATCTCCTTGGGCAGGGGTGCCTCGCCCAGGGAAAATAGTGCCTGCTTGAACTCCTCGTGGTCGCCGTCGTAGAGGAAGCGGAGCGTGCGTCCGCGGCTGGTGGTATTGTCGATGACCTCGGCCACCATCGAGTCGTCTTCTCCGAAGTAGAGTTTGTTGCCGATGCGAATCTTGCGTGCTGGGTCCACGAGCACGTCCCACAGGCGCAGTTTCTCGTTCAGCTCGCGCAGCAGGAATACTTCTATCTTAGCTCCCGTCTTCTCCTTATTGCCATAGAGGCGGGCAGGGAAGACTTTGGTGTCATTGAAAACGAAAACATCCTTTTCATCGAAATAGTCCAGAATTTCGCTGAACTGTTCGCGGTGCTCGATGATGCCACTCTTGGTGTGTACTACCATCAGCCGGCAGTCGTCGCGGTACGGGGTGGGATACTGAGCGATTCGCTCTTCGGGCAGTTTGTAATTAAATTGTGAGAGCTTCATATAAACGATTTACTATTTGACGATTTACTATTTGCTATTTTTTAAATAGGGAGGCGGCAGAACTGTATTCTATTTATTTACGATTGGGGAACTTGGCCATTTAGTAGTTTCTCGAAGTCTTCGACTGCCATGCACTCTTCCACGCGGACGTCGCCGATGCGTGTACGTCGCAGGCTGATGAGGTGTGCGCCGCTCTGCAGTGCCTCGCCGATGTCGCGGGCCAGAGCGCGGATGTAGGTGCCCTTCGAGCACACGATGCGCAGGCTGAGCTGCATCCGGTCGGCATCGAAGTTGACGAGCTCCAATTCGTCGATGACCAGCACTTTGGGCTTCAGCTCCACGGCTTCGCCCTTCCGGGCCAGTTTGTAGGCCCGGTGCCCATCAACCTTGCAGGCCGAGAAGGCAGGCGGCACCTGCTCGATGCGTCCTCGGAACTGGGGCAGCACCTGTTCGATGAGTTCCAGCGTGATGTGGTCGGTGGGATAAGTCTGGTCGATGGGTTTCTCCAAGTCGAAGCAGGGTGTGGTGGCTCCGAGTTGCAGGGTGCAGACGTACTCCTTGGTGCCGGCCTGCAGTTCGTCGATGCGCTTGGTGGCCCGACCTGTGCACACAATGAGCACGCCTGTGGCCAGTGGATCCAGCGTACCAGCATGGCCCACCTTCAGCTTCTTCACGCTCAGGTGGTGGCACAGCAGCCAGCGCACTTTGGCCACCAGGTTAAAGGAAGTCCAGCGCAGTGGCTTGTCGAAGTATAGTATCTCGCCTGATTCGAAGTCCATGGAGTTATGGGTCTTATATGTCTTATAGGATTAGTAGCAGGGCACCCACTATGGCGCAGTAGATGCCGAAATATACCAGCTTGCCACGGCGGACGATGCCTATCATCCACTTGCAGGCTAGGCAGCCACTGAGGAAGGCGGTCAGGAAACCGATGACGAGCGGCCACATGCCTATGCCGGCCGTGGCGGCCTCAGTGCCGTGCTTCATGGCCTTGAGCACGTCCAGTAGGGCTTCGCCGAGGATGGGGGGTATGACCATGAGGAACGAGAACTGGGCCAGCCGTTCCTTCTTGTTACCCAGCAGCAGGCCCGTGGCGATGGTCGAGCCCGAACGGCTCAGGCCCGGCAGTACAGCCACGGCCTGGGCCAGACCGATGACGAAGGCATCGCCCAGTGAGATTTCCTCTTTCTGCCTGGGACGGGAGTAGTAACTGAAGATGAGTAGCGCCGCCGTAACGAGTAGGCAGCAGCCCACCACCGTGAGCCCTGCGCCGAAGATTTCTTTTACATAGTCCTTGAAGAAGACGCCCACGATGCCGACGGGTATCATCGACACCACGATGGTCATCACATAGCGCTGTTCGGCATTCAGGGCACCGTTCCAGCGGAACAGTCCTTTGAGTATCCACACGATTTCCTTCCACAGGATGACCAGCGTGGAGAGCACGGTGGCCACGTGTACGGCGACGGTGAAGGTGAGGTTCTGCTCCCCGTCGATGCCGAAGAAGTGGGAGGCTATGGTCAGATGCCCGCTGCTCGAGACGGGCAGGTACTCCGTCAGGCCCTGTATCAGGCCCAGGAGGAATGCTTGCAATTCATTCATATAGTGTTTGCTATTTGACGGACGTATACACGGGGGGCCTACGGGTTGTTATTCGTCCTTGGTTTTATGCAGTATGCCGTATATCATGAAGATGAAGCCCAGGAAGCAGACGGCAGGTGCGAGTTTGATGCGCTGTGCGCTGAAGATGTCAGGGTTGAAGGTGGTCTCGTTGCTGCCCGTGCCCGACATCAGCACGAAGCCCACGATGACGACTGCCATGCCTATGGCCAGCAGGATGTAGTTCGTGCGCCCAAAGGCGAAGTTTCTTTTCATATTGGGAAGTTTTAAGGATATAATAATGAGATAATAATGAGTCTCTGGAGGATTATTCATAGAGTTTACTCTCCCTCATGCCCAGATAGTGGCTGACGCTGATGAAGGTGCACACCAGGGTGAGCAGCAGTCCGCACACCATCACGGAGAGTGTCGTCAGGCCCACATCGGGCAGGGTGACGTAGTTTTGCATCGTCGGGTCGTACTGCCAGAGGGCGTGGATGCTGCCCAGCAGTATGCCGTCGGCCACGAAGCCTGCCGTCAGTCCTATCCATAGGGCCCGCAGCATGAAGGGCCGGCGGATGAAACCCCATGAGGCACCCACGAGGCGCATGGTGTGGATGAGGAAGCGGCGGGAGTAGACACTCAGGCGTACGGTATTGTTGATGAGCACCAGCGTCACCAGTCCCAGCAGTGCGGCCAGCCCCAGCAGCACGTAGGTGGCCTTGTGCAGGTTGCTGTTGAGGCGCTCCACCAGGTCCTTCTGGTAGACTACGTCGCTTACCAGCGGGTTGCTGCGCAGCCGCTTGCTTATCCAGAGCAGGCTGTCGGTACAAGCATAGTCGGCCATGAGGTGCACTTCCAGCAGTGGGTTGAAAGGGTTCTGGTTCAGGAACTCTGTGGGATCCAGTCCCATGGCCTCGGTCTGTTCGTGCAGTGCCTGTTCGCGGCTGATGTAGTTCACATCCTTCACCCAGGGGCGCTGCTCCAGTTTCTGCTGCAGGGCACGGGCGGCTTCGTCGGTGGTCTCGTCGGTGGTCATCACCGTCACTGTCAGGCTTTGCCGGACACTCTCGCTCAGTCGGTTGGCCGTCAGGGCACAGATGACCACCAGTCCCATCAGCACCAGCACCAGCGTGGTGCTGATGGTGCTGGTCAGTGCCTGCCATCTCAGGCTTATCTTCTTACGTTTACGTGGCATATAGCTTTCAACTTATAACTTTTAACATTCCACTCCCTTCAGTGTGGCGCTTGTGGCTTCGGTGATGCGTACGCGCACGGTTTCGCCAATGTGGTGGCCCTGGCGGTCGATGATGACCACCCGGTTCTGCTCCGTGCGACCGTAGAGCTGTTCGCGCGACCGTTTGCTCACGCCCTCCAGCAGCACGTCGTATTCCCGGCCTATGCAGCGGCGGTTGCTCTCTGCCGAGAGCTGGTTTTGCAGGGCGATGAGTTCGTTCAGCCGGCGTATCTTCACGTCCTCGGGCACGTCGTCGGGCAGGTGCCGGCTGGCGTAGGTGCCGGGCCGCTCTGAGTACTTGAACATGAAGGCTGAGTCGTACTGGCACTCGCGCATCAGCGAGAGCGACTGCTGGTGGTCTTCCTCCGTCTCGCCGCAGTATCCGGCAAAGATGTCGGTGGAGAGGCCGCAGTCGGGCACGATGCGGCGTATGGCCTCCACGCGTTCCATGTACCACTGGCGCGTATATCGGCGGTTCATGCGCCGGAGCACCTCGTCTGAACCGCTCTGTACGGGCAGGTGAATGTGGCGGCAGACGTTCGGTTCCTCGGCTATCACGCGCAGCGTCTCGTCCGACATGTCTTTCGGGTGGCTCGTCGTGAAGCGCACACGCATCTCGGGCACCTCGCGGGCCACCAGACGCAAGAGGTCGGGGAAGCGAAGGACTCGGGGGGGAGCTAGTTTTTCTAGCCCGTCTAGCTCGTATAGGAGTTCTACTTTATAGCTATTTACGTTTTGGCCGAGCAAGGTGACTTCCTTGAAACCGCGATCGCGGAGGTCGCGCACCTCGCGCAGGATGCTCTCCACGTCACGGCTGCGTTCGCGGCCACGGGTGTAGGGCACGATACAGTAGTGACAGAAGTTGTTGCAGCCGCGCATGATGCTGACAAAACCGCCGATGTGAGGCCCGCAGATGCGCTGCGGCACCACGTCGCGGTAGGTCTCCGTCAGTGACAATTTCACATTGATGGCCTTGTGCCCTAGTTCGGCCTGTGCCACGAGGTCGGGCAGCGACATGTAGCTGTCCGGACCGGCCACGATGTCCACGCCGTGCCGCTCCAGCAGTTCTTCCCTGACACGCTCGGCCATGCAGCCCAGCACACCCAGGATGAGGCGCCGTCCCCGCTTGCGCAGCGAGCGGTAGAATTCCAGTCGGGAAAGTATTTTCTGCTCGGCATTGTCGCGCACCGAACAGGTGTTCAGAAACACGGCGTCGGCCTCGTCGGCCGTCTGGCACAGCTCGTAGCCGGCCATGCCCATCACAGAGGCCACCACCTCGCTGTCGGCCACGTTCATCTGGCAGCCGTAGGTCTCTATCAGGAGTTTCTTCATTCGTCAGTATGCTGTCGTCGGGGCAGACTACCCCAATATCGTCTGCAAAAATACAACAAATGGGACGAAGTTCAAAATAAAACGATTGTTTTTTCTAGCCCATCCCTCATCGGTCAGGAGAAAAATCCTTATATTCTACACCCCCTGAAAAAGAGGTTATACAATTTTTATGTAGGGGGTATCGTGGAGGAAAATGAAAAATATTGACAACTGATTAGCTTCCTCCTGTTGGGTTTGAAATAGATTTTTGCGCTGCCGGATGCGCGTTGTCGGATTTTTTCCGTATCTTTGCACCGTTAAAAACTATACTATAAATATATATTAAAATAGGAAGAAGAATATGGAACAGATACCTGCATGGATGCTGATACCCTTCGTGGTGCAGCTGTTACTGATAGCCGTGCTGCCGCTGACGCGGCTGGCCGAGTGGTGGGAGAGTAATGTGCACAAACTCTATGTCTCGCTCTTGCTGGGCGTGCCTGTGGGCCTGTGGCTCTGCCTGAACGGCATGTCGCACGAACTGCTGCATCAGATGCTGTACGACTATGTGCCTTTCATCCTGCTCCTGATGGCGCTGTTCACCACCACGGGGGGCATCTGCATCAAGGGTGACCTGAAGGCCACGCCGGCGACGAACACCGTCATCATGGCTCTGGGCTGGGTGCTGGCCTCGTTCATGGGCACCACCGGGGCGGCCATGCTACTCATCCGTCTGCTGCTGCAGACCATCAGCCAGCGCCGCTACAAGGCCCATACGGTGATGTTCTTCATTGCCATTGTGGCCAACTGCGGCGGCCTGCTCTCACCGCTGGGCGACCCTCCTCTCTTCCTGCTCTTCCAGCGCGGGGCCCATTTCACATGGTTCATGGGCTTGTGGCCTGAGTGGCTGACTACGGGCTTGCTGCTGCTGGGCATCTACTTTGCTACGGATGTCTATTACTATCGCAGGGAACCTGCTGAAAGCAAGGCCGCCGACCATGCCGAGCAGGAGAGGGTCACGGCTCGCGGGCTGGCTAACATCGTGTGGCTGCTGTGCGTCGTTTTGAGCACGATGTTCATCAACTCTACCTACATCCCGCAGATGGGGACCGAGAATGCGCCCTGGTATCTGCGACTGTTGCGCGAGTGGGTGTTCATCCTGATTATTCTCCTTTCCATACTGACTACGAAAAGTTCCGTCCGCAAGGACAATCACTTCTCCTGGGCTCCCATCATGGAGGTGGCCTGTGTCTTCCTCGGCATCTTTGCCGTCATGACGCCGGCCCTCATGTTCCTGCGCCAGCATCCGCTGCCCGTGACTGAGCCTTGGGAATTTGTCTATGCCACGGGGTCCCTCTCGGCCTTCCTGGACAATGCTCCGACGGCCATGGTATTCCATGCCACGGCCACGTCGTTGCCCGCCTCCCAGGCTGCTATGGCTGCCGGCACTGCTGTGGCAGGCGTGAGCGAGGTTTTCCTGCGTGCCATTTGCATGGGTGCCGTCTTCTTCGGTGCGCTGACTTATATCGGCAACGGCCCCAACTTTATGGTAAAAAGCATAGCCGAAGAAAGCGGCGTCAAGATGCCATCTTTCTTCGGCTACATGTTCAAGTTCTCTCTCGTGGTTTGTCTGCCCGTCTACGTTGTCGTGCAGATGCTCTTCTTCTGATTACTTTGCAAGTTCCTCTGCGATGAAGGCTTTCATCGCGGGGTAGTGTGCCTCCACGCTCTTGAGCAGGTGGTACTGGTTGTTGGCACGCACAAAGTTATGCTCGGGGTATTGGCATTTCCAGTACTTGTCGCCCGACAGGTAGTCCCAGAGGAAGCGGACACACTGCATGTAGGGGAACAGTGCTGCGGCATAGGGCAGGTTCTCTATCTCTACCGGGAGCAGGAACGAGCGGGCCGACTCCAGATAGCCCTCGGTGAAGGCGCGGAAGATTTCCATGTTGAAGCCTACGGCCGACATGTCGGCATTGTCTTCGGCCACGAAGTTAGCGCCGGTGCGCAGGAAGTCGCCGTAGTCGGAGAAGATGAAGTTGGGCATGACGGTGTCCAGGTCTATGACGCAAAGCACCTCGTTGCGGTCGTTGAACATCATGTTGTTCACCTTCGTGTCGCAGTGGCATACACGCTTGGGCAGTGTGCCCTCGCGGCCCATGCGCTCGGCTTTGCACATCTCCTCGGCACGGGCGTCGATTTCCTGTAGCAGGTATTGTACCTGAGGCTCGTGGACACGCCCTGCGGGATCCTTCGATACCACCTCGCGCAGTTGCTGCAGGCGGAACTCCATGTTGTGGAAGTCCTTAATGGTTTCGCCCAGCTGTACGGGTATGTCGGCCAGCATGGCCTGGAAGCGGCCAAAGGCACGGCCAGCGTCGCGACTCGACTCTGCATCCACGGCCTGTTTCGTGATGGCGTTGGGGATGAATACCATCAGTCGCCAGTAGCTGCCATCGATGACGGCGTAGAGTTTGCCGTCGGCCTTGGTGGGGATGAAGTGCAGAACCTTGCGGTCGATGTCGTCCTCGCCGGCAGCCTCCAGTTTCTTGCGGATGTGGGTGGTCACGGCATCGATGTTGCGCATCACCATATCCACGTCGGGGAATACGTTGTGGTTCACCCGTTGCAGTACGTAGTCGGGCTCGTCGGGTTCGGCCGTGATGACCTTGTAGGTGTCGTTGATGAGACCTGCGCCCAGGGGTTTGATCTCGCAGATGGTTCCGCTCGTGGCGAATTGCGAGACGATGTGCTTCAGTTGGTTCTGTTCCATGGTATTCTTTAGGTTTTAAGGTTGTTAGGTTATGAGGTTTAGTAGATTTGGGGTTTATGGCTACAAATATAAAGAATATTTTTTCAATTACACCCGTCCTCCCGCTTTTTTTTGCACGTTTTTTTGGTCAGCCGCCAAAATTCTCCTAAAACAGGTAATAATAACTTGGGGTGCAAAGTGATAATAACTTGAGGCTCCAAATAATAATAACTTTGGGGCTCAAGTAATATTAACCCTGTGGCCAAACTCCTCGACGCCATGTCGTCCATCCACGGACGACGTCATCAATCTTGAGACGCTCCCGCAACAATTTTTCGGGGCCGTCGGCAAAAAGAGTGCAAAAAGTTTGGCCACCCACGGGAAAAGCCGTACATTTGCCCTACCGCAGTAGCCCTCCACCGAGGGTTGGCGGGCGGTCTTATATATAAGAGAGACGTTTTCGGACGTTTGTCGTTGTGAGTCACGAACTTCGCAAATTCTCATACCCACAGCCGGCAGATGACAACGAGGCGTCTGCGTGGTACGTTTATATACCTATATATCAACATGTAGGCCCAAGTATAACCGTACTGGCGTGGGCTACTGCGTTGTCTATCCTGTGTGGGTTGGGCAATGCGAAGGCCTGTGACTCCAGGATGGACAGAGAAACAGACACCTGCGCCTTTTTTTATGTATATGCATAAACCATCTTAACGACCAATTCTGCCGACTTCGGGGTGTTTATAGGCAACGAGAAACTTATAAACATTTACACGTATGAAAACGAAACACATCTTGACATCAGTGATGACATTCCTCTTCTTGGGCATGACCGTATCATGTGACAAAATCAAAGAGATATTGGAACCAGACATCTCCATAAATTCAACAAGTTTTGAGATAACCTTGAGTCCCAATACGCCCTTGACTGGCATAATCCCTTTGGACAATGGAGTGTTGACCTATCTCGCAGACACAACAACACTGCGAACGGATAGCCTTTTCAGATTACGGATTGAAAAAGAATCAACAGACAGTGCAGAGGTCGTTATCAGTTATGACGGAGTTGAGAAGGAGCATTCTCGCGTATTCCCATATAATTGTGGTTTGAAGATTTCTGATAAGGGCGAGTACGAAATCTTTATCAAGGCCGGCATATCCGCGAAGGTTCGGACAACTCTGTGATTGTGGATAAGAAAGGAAGTATTAGGTTCGTAGTAAAGTAAATACAACCCGTTGGCGGAATTAAATCAGTGCATACTTAATTCTTCCAATCGGTTTGTTGTTAATGTAGTTGATGTATTGTAATGCGGTCAGCGCACTGACTTTGCCAATGATTCTGGCAAACAAGCCGCAGTTTTTCTTGGCGT
>JAFUAH010000002.1 GCA_017464345.1 Bacteroidaceae bacterium | reverse complement strand
TCCACCTCTTCCCATTCCGAACAGAGAAGTTAAGCCCGCCCGCGCCGATGGTACTGCCAAGGTGGGAGAGTAGGTAGCCGCCGTTTTTTCAGAGAAGGGAACCCTCTGGTCCGATGGACTGGAGGGTTTCTGCGTGTTTGCATGTCTTTGTACTTGTCTTGCTTTGTGTTTCAGTATTTTTTTAGTATCTTTGTGGCGATGAAACGTATAGTATTCTTTTTGTGTTTGATGGTGTGGGGACTCTCCTTGTCTGCACAGACTGCCTTGGATAAGTCTCCTTTGGGGACTCCGTCGCTTATCTCTCCATATTATTTCGGCCCGAATGCCTTTGCCGTCCCTGATATGTTGGACGGGCGCGTGAGTGGTGAGTTGAGAATAGAATTGGCAGGAGACCACTTCTTTGGCAAGCGTGGAGACCATACGTCGGATGTAGCATTGAAGGTGAATGTCCCCTTGTGGACGCGACGGGCAAATCTGACTTTATGGATGCCTGTAATGGAATGGTATCGTAATACGGATCGGAACATTGCAGTGTGCCGTATTCAGGATGCACATAAGGCTGATGCGAAGAAAGGGCACTTGGGAGGTGACGTGTATGTGAGCATTGACATGCAGCTGCTAAAGGAAAAGCGTGTATGCCCAGACTGGACGTTGCGGGCAGCACTGAAGACTGCATCTGGTGGTGAGTTCTATCATGCGCGTTACTATGATAGTCCAGGGTATTTTTTCGATACATCACTGGCTAAATCGTTTGTGCTGGGACATGCCTCGCTGAACCACCGTCTGCGTGTGGCAGCCACTACGGGATTCCTGTGTTGGCAGACTGACAACGGCAGGCAGAACGATGCTGTGCAATATGGCGTGATGCTGAAATGGGAGACTCGCTATTTCAGTCTGTCTCAAACACTTGGTGGCTATAATGGCTGGGAACATAATGCCAGCAATGGGGGAGATTTAGCTCATGACTGCCCGATGACGTTAAAAACACAATTTTCCTACAACATCAGGGATTGGGAAATCGTTGCGGCCTATCAGTATGGGCTTCGCGACTATCCCTATCAGCAGGCACGTTTGGGCTTGGCCTATAACATAGACATACTCAAGCATAAGAAATGAAGCTGAGAATTTGGATGACCTTGGCTCTGACGTTTTTTGTGCAGAGCCAGATGATATGGGGTCAATTGCCCGAAGATACCACACGGGCAGAGTTTGTGCGTGAGCGTTTCCACCAAGGATATCTGACGACATGGTTGGATGCAATGGGCGATCACACAGTGGTTCAGGGGTTGCATACGGGGCACTGGGATGAACGGAGTCAGTTGATATTCTCCGTAGACGGCAATTCCTACCGATGGAACCGATATTACATAGACGGTTTCCGACTGGACAATCGCTTCCAAGCGGGTTCTACACTGTACGTGCCCAGCCTGGAGAATTATGACATGCGCATCAATACTCGTAGTTCGGAACTCCACTTCGACCTCGATACGACACAGTACGACCATGTATCCGTCTCTTGGAATATGGGAGACCTGGGTGGCATCTCCCGCGGTACATCGGATATCGTGCATCTGTTTCATGGTACGGGTACAGAAGGAGCCTATGACCGCCAACTGATTCAGCATCGGCAGCATGTGCACGATGCAGGGACGGCCGATGTGGCCTATACGTTCCGTGATAGTCAGGGGAAAGCCTATCGGCAGCATATCATGGTGACTGCTGGTGAACAGCAATATCCTAATTATAATCAAGATGGGCTTTTGCCCGCAGCTCCCCTATATCCGTCAGATGCATATAAGGTGCAGTTGGATGGCCAGTTGCCGTCGGGCAGATGGTTGGAGAGGTTGGGCTACTGGGTAAATGTCTCAGGCACAGAAAACTATGGTGCAGACTTCTACCGAAACCGAGCTGAAGTTTGTGACCTAAGGTCTTACTCGGCATCACTTTACGGTCGTAGACGAGGTCTGACAACGGGACTGACATGGGCCACCCACGTAAACCGGCACGAGGATTTGTCCTTCACACGCAATATCATAGACCAAGACGGAGAGGCGATGGAACCCTGGATGAGTGACGGGCGTACCCATGAACTCACATGGGCACTGACCTATGAACGACGCCTGTTGCCTTGGTTGCAAATAAGCGTGGAGGGATATAATAGCCTGCTCCGCTTCCAACCGAGGGAGGAGCGCTTTACAAATGACATCTATTTGCAGCACATGCTGGCCCCAGTGCCTGTCCCCCTCTTTCGTTATGAATGGAACAGCCACGACTTCAGCTCTGGCCTGCTGGAAAATCGCGCTGTATTGGAGGCACACCATACTGTCACGCCTCGTTTCTCAATCAACGGCTCGTTGGGCATGTCATTAGATGGGATGCTTTTGGACGGGAGAAGTAAGGTGTCGCCCAACTTGCTTGCTGGCTTCTCCTTGGACTATCGGCCGACTAAATGGTTGCACTTGGGACTGAGTATCTCGCATGAACGCATCAGCTACAACATCGAGGACATCCGCTTCATGAGTCGCGACTACATGAATGCACACATCTATCATGCAGGTACCAACCGCTTGTTCTCCACGACAGGAGGTGCCTATCACACCTACCGACACCATCTGCAGCAGCCTGCCTACGTGACCTTGGATGTGCCTATACGGCTGCGTTTCGGGCGACATGAAATTGCCTTGCTACAGACGTATAAAAAATTCTATCACACCTGGATGGCGCAATTCCAGGGGGGCAGTGAGGCTAATGGCTTTTACGACAATGGCAACTTTTATCTAAACGACGGTTTGCACGAGTATATCGTAGACTATACACCAACGTCGTTGATGGGGACGGGGCTACTGACGAATACACCCTACTACATGTCCCAATTGTCGCGCTATACCTACGTTGGGCGGAAAGTCATCTTCAGCCTGTCGTGGCAGTCGATGATGTGTGTGGGCCTGTCGGCGTTGGGCAACGGTCCTGTTTCGAACAACATTGGAGTGCTCTCGGAGACGACTGCCAATCCTAATACCCTGCGCAATCTGGGTAACCCTACGGGTGCATATCCTGCTGTGGGCCGTTTGGATCAGGACAAGGCCTATGTCTGTCGCATCTATCTGGGCTACAATGTCTGCCGGAATTTCCGTTTCGGCGTGACAGGGCGGTGGACCGACGGGCAGCCCTTTTCCTTTTTCAATACTGCCACGTACACTGACGCCAATGGCAACACGCAGGTGGCCATTAATCCACGCAGTAGCCGAGGCATCAACCCTACGGACGGAAACTTTGGCTGTCGCGAGAGCGCAATCTTCAATATCGATATCCACGCTCAGGTGCGCTGGATGTTGCATCGTCACGCCATGTCGCTCAATCTCCTGTGCTATAATGCCTATGATTTTGGCAACGTGCTGACGGAGTATACCTTTCCGCAGGGAGTCCGGGGCGACAATGCTCGTGGTCCCAATATGACGCTCACTATCCCACGTGGTATCATAGCTACGCTAAAAATAGACTTATGAAACATTTAATTTTCATCTTCATAGCCTTGACCATGGGTGTCTCCGTACAAGCACAAACAGAAATGGATGTGCCCATCGTGACGGCGGTGTCCCTTACTGGCGACTCTGTATCTGCGGGCTCTTCTGTCGCGGTGGATACCTCTTGCCGTTTCCATCCTCACCAACTAATAGCCCCGGCTCTGTTGGTCGGCATGGGGGCCTTTGGACTGGCAGAACAGAGTCCCACCAACTGGCTGGAAGAGAAGGCTTGTAACGACCTTAATCCTCATCACCATACTTGCAAGGCCGACGAATATTTGCAATATATTCCCACGGCTACACATCTGCTTGTGGGCTTCATCCCAGGCACCAAGCCTCGTCACAACTTCCGCGACCGTCTGATAGCCTCAGCCACGGCCAATGTGCTGATGGCTGGTGTGACCAACACTGTGAAGTATACGATAAAGGAGAATCGCCCCGACTCGAGCAAAAAGAATTCCTACTTCTCCGGTCACACGGCGACAGCTTTCACCGGAGCCGAACTGATGCGCCTGGAATATGGTTGGGGATATGGTTCGGCCGCCTACGTCGTGGCCACAAGTGTGGCCTTTCTGCGTGTCTATAATAAACGCCACTGGGTGGGCGATGTGCTGACGGGGGCAGGTGTGGGCATTCTTTGTGCCGACGCAGGCTACTGGATGCTGCCCGTCTGGAAGCGCCTTTTCCGGATAGACCAGCGTGATGCGATGCGTGCTGCACGGAGCAAGTCGGATACCCCCATAGTGGTGGCTGCCCCATTCTATCAGCAGGAAGAGCGGGCTGCCGGGCTTTCGTGCAGCATAGTATTGAGATAGGGACGTTGCCCGTAAGTCTTTTGCTTGTGGGTCAATTGTCCGTCAAGCGAGACTCGCCCGAGTCTGGGCTTAATCCTATACAGGTCAGCCTTGTCGCACAGCTGTGCGACAAGGCTGACCTGTATAGGATAGGGAAGACGTGCCCGTGCTTACTCGAACAAGTCGTCGATATACTTGTAGAAAGCAGGGTCTTCACCCACGGTGATGTGGTCAATTTTTCCCTCGGGATTAACGATAATCTTGGTGGGGAAACCTTCGATGGCGTAGAGCGTCTGAAGTTCCTGTGCGCTCTCTTCGTCAGTGATGACGTGTTTCCAGTTCATCTTGTAGCTGTCGATAGCCTTGAGCCATGTGTCCTCGTCATCGCCAAAGTCGATGCTCAGCATCTCGAATTTGCCCTCATACTTTTCGTAGCAGGCCCTCATGTCGGGAATGCCTTTCACACACCATTTGCACCATGTTCCCCAAAAGTCCAGCACAACGTATTTCCCGCGCAGTGAAGACAGGGAGAGCGGTTTGCCTTCGGGGTCGTTCAGCGTGAAGTCTGGAGCCATCTGTCCCTCTGCAGCCACTTCGGTCTGCTCCTCAGTTGCAGGGACTTGGGTCGTCTCCTGTGCTTTCTCCTTCTGGGTGCATCCTGAGAGCAATAGTCCGGCCAGGATGCCGATGAAAATCTTCTTCATTGTCGTTATAAGTTTAGGATTAGTTTGATGAGTGGAAATATCTCCTTTTTCAGTACCGTGTCGTTCAGACGGTGCTCACCGTCAAAGATTCGAAAATGTGCCGTCCCGTATGCTTTCTTGTACTCTGGCTGGCAGTTCACGAACTTGTCGTTCTTCCCGAATAGTCCCCAGACGATGCCTTTTTCTCCTTCTGTAATTTGGCTGAAGGTCAGTTTCTCTACTTCGCGGAATTGGGCTATCATCTCCTTGTCCACTTTGAAGTCCCGGACACCGTCCTGTCGTTTGTTCAGAAATTCACGTCGCCCCATCCCTTGAAAGGTGAGGTGGCGAGCCATATGGAAGGAGGGATTCACCAAAATGCGTGGCACACCGTACATCTGTTCTGTGTACAGACCGCCCATTGAAGTGCAAACTATCAGGTCGGGCTGTACTTCTTTTACCAATTTCTGCAAAAACACTTTTGCCTCCAGTGGCATGACAGGGATGTCGGGGGAGATGACCTCCACACCATATTCGTAAAGCATGTTGCGCAGGTGTGTGGCCGTTCCAGAGGAACCTGCCGATGCAAAACCATGGACGTAAAGGAGCTTTTTCATCCTGCTTTTATCCTATTTTTTCAGGAACTTGGTGGCGCATTCGTTGCCATCGTTGTCCTTGGCACGGGCCACATACACGCCGGCAGGCAGTGCAGTCAGGCCGATGCGCTCGTGTCCGTTCTCCAGATTCAGGTGCTGGTACATGACCGTGGCACCAGAGGCTGTGTAGAGGGTGACGGTGACGTGCGGGGCTTCCTCGCTCTTGACGAGCAGGGTGTTGCCGGTGTAGGCAATGCTCATGCCACCGGAGCGTGTGCTGTAGATGCGGTCAATGTCAGTCCCGATGGTGTCACTGGGTACGTATTCCCATGCCGTGGCATAGGTGTTCAGTTGGTTAGACTTGGCGATGGTGGGCTGAGTCATGAGGTAGACGTTCCGTCCGCCGTCGGGATAGCGGCCCACGGTCTGGTCACCATTGTGAGCGCAATAGGCGATGCTGTCGGCCCAACTCTGATCTTGTGCCATGATGCGGATGACGGTGCCGTCCACGTTGTCGAGCTTGAAATCGACATGCAGTTCAGTGTCGGTGGCACGCTTGCTGCACCAGATGACCTTGTAGCCATGGGCGGGGATGATGGTGCTGGCCTTGGTGCCCTTAGCCGTAATCTGGGTCTTGGTGGGCTTGGCACTGCGGTCGGTCAGGTACATGCCTTCGAGGTCAATGTCGTGGTCAGTAGTGTTGTAGAGTTCCACCCAGTCATCCTTCTTGAAGTATTCATTGACGTAAATGCTGTTGCCTGCGCTCACCTCGTTAATCACGATGGGGGTGGTCACCAATTCGGCCTCCTGTCGTTCTTCCTCGGTCATCTCGGCGTAGCAGGCTTGCAGCACCATGTTTCCGCTGGGCATCTCGTACTCCTCGTCGGCACAGACGTAGTTGCCCTGGAGGTCGCTGCTCTTGTAAGTGATTTCGCCTTCCCAGTAGATGTCGGTGCTTTTGCCTTCGTTATTATGGATTTCCACGGCGATGACGTTCGTGCCCTTTCGGAAGAGCGAGGCATCCAGCACGAGGGAGCCCTGGTCGGGGTTGTCGTGGGCGTAGGTGGTGGCGTAGGAGTTGTAGGTGACGGTGCCGGATGGCATGTTGTAGCGTCCGGCCTCCTGGCCATTGACATAGATGATGAAACCGTCGTCGATGATGTAGTTCAGGGTGAAGACATCACTGCTGGCCGGGGCTTTGTCCAGCGTCAGGTTGTGGCGGAAGTAGTAGGTGGGACGCTTGTTGCTGCTGGAACTTCCATAGTCCAGGATGGTGTTGTGGTAACGGTCGCCGCCTACGAAGTAGCCGAGCGGTGCCTGACCGCTCTGCCAGGCCGACGTGTTGTAGTTCACGGCAGTCCAGTTCTGGCCGTCGAGCGAGCCTTGGTCGTAGTACTGCCAAGTGCTTTCCTTGGGCAGAATAGTTGTGGCATCGGCATCGCCTTCCACCAGTTTCCAGCCGAGGAACTTATAGCCGGCGGGAGCCTCGGCCTTGAAGGTGACGGGGGCGAACAGGCGACCGTCGAACTTGTTGGTGGGCACGGGCAGGCCGTTCACCAACAGGCGGGCCTCCAGGATGTTGGTGCTCAGGGTCACGTTCTGTATGGTGGCATTGCTGAGACCGAAGGCTGTATAACTCTTCAGTGTATTAATCATCGTCGATTGACGGGTCTTGCTGAGGCTGCTGATAAGTGAGTTGGCCGTACTCCACGGGGTGCTGCTCGTCCAATAGACCTCGTTCCAGATGTTCTGGCTGTCGCTGACGCGGTTGGCCAGTTCGTTGATGATGTCCTTGCAGCGCTCGGGCTCGAAGACGGAGCCAGCCACCAGACAGTAGGTGTCGATGAACTGTTTGCGGAAGTCAGCATTCTTAATCATGTTCAGGAAGATGGTGACAAACTCTATCTCCTTGGTGATGCGGCTGACGGGCTCGCCATAGAGAAGGTCGAAGGTGTAGGTCTTCTTGTTGGCAAAGGTGCTGAAGGAACTCGTCGTGGCAAAGGTGCCGTCGAGGTCGAAGAGCACGAAGCGGAACTTGCCGCCCTCCATGATGGGTTTGAAGCCCTTCACGTTGTTCTGCGGCCAGTCGTTGCCGCCGAGGTAGAACTCTACGGCCATATAGTTGCAGTATTCGTCGATATCCACCATCTGCTTGATTTGCTGATAAGCTTCGTCGCTGGTGCCGCACTGGGCCGAGAGGGCGTACCATCGCTGCATACTCTCGTAGGTGCCGCACTTCTGCACGTAGCCCGAGTCGGGCGACATCTCAAACTGGTCTATTTCGTCGTCGTCCAGTCCGTAGTTAGCATAGACGAAGTGCTTGTTGTTCGGTTCGCGGACATTGATGACGCCGGCGTAGCGACCGTTGATGTAGTGCATGACGGGCTGGTAGGCCTGGCAGTCGATGTCCAGCCCGGAGCGGAAGACGATTTCCTGTAAGGCGGGATCCTTGATGCGGCATGAGGTGTCGTTTCCGCCGTTGCGGATTTGCAGCGTCTTGTGCTTCAGATAGGGCTTTTCAGGGAAGAACTGGTAGGGCAGGTAACTTTGCAGCTCGTAGCGCTTGTTGGCCTTAATCTTGAAGGAGTAGGGTGTCCAGGCACGGCTCCATCCGCCGCAGCGCTCCATGGCAGTCTCCTGATTGACGGCCATCTCCCCTTCCTGGTTGATGTACTCGAAGTTCACGGTGCGGTCCCAGTCCATGTTCCAGTTGCAGGCCGATGATTGGCCGTTGCCCGGACGACCGTTGCCGTTGCCGCGCACCATGAGGCCCATGTCGTCGCCGTAGAGGTCACCGTCGTTGCCCACCACGCTCACGACGGGCAACGCAAAGGTCTTGTCCTGATAGATGTAGGTGCGCGTCACTACTTGGCTGGGCAGATAGCCGTCGCCGACAAGGCAGAAGCGGTAAGTGGTGGTGGAGCTGGGATAGAAAAGGCCGTCCAGACTGGTCTCGCCGTTGGTGGCCGTGGGGGTGCTTCCGTCGGTGGTGTAGCGCAGGGAGGCTCCCTCGGGGATGTTTACGCATACGGTAAGGGTGGAGCCAAATATTTGCGACGGCTGATCGACCTCGGGTGCCGGCAGGCGTGTTTCCGCCCATGTCATACTCTCATTGCTGGCAGCAGGAGTCGGGGTCGGCGACCATGCCCATTCGGCTGCATCGACTGCCTTGCGGGCATACGAGCAACGTGCCACGGTGGGGGGATAGGTTTGCGAAAGGATGAGATTGCCATTGGCATCGCTGAGATAGATTGTACCTCCCTCAACGTCCAGTTTCATGTCAATCTGGGTCAAACAGTACTTGTCGTGGTGGTCGAACCACAGGCAGTAGTACCCCTTGGCTGGTACAGCCGCCGGTTGTGAGATGTGCACCTTCTGTAGATTGTTCGGGTCGTCGCTCACCCAGCAACCCGTCAGTGTCACACCCAGCGTGCCAGGGTTGTAAAGTTCAATCCATCCGCCGTAGTTCCACGACGGATCGACGAACTGGTCGAGGTTGGCGCTCTGAATCTCGTTGATGACGAGGTTCTTCAGTCCTGCGGTATTTGAGGTGACGGTCACTGTGCAGGTGGCACTGACTCCGCTGCCATCCGTGGCTGTGGCGGTGATACGTGCCTGACCGGTTTTCAGGGCCGTCACGTTGCCGTTTCCATCTACGGTGACGATACTCTCGTTGCTGCTCTTCCATGTCACTCCCTTCAGTGTGGCATTGTCGGGGCTGACGGTCGCGGTCAGTTGCAGTTGCTCACCTGGGACCATGCTGGCGCGGGTCTTGCTGAGTGTGATGGCAGTAACATTGGTGATGTCGCCGTAATATTCCAGTCGCCATTCGTCAAGGCACGTCCAGTCTTCATTGATGAGTGACGTCTTACGTATGCCGATGAGCAGTTCGCCGTCCGCGCCAACGTTCACTTCCACCGAGTTTTGGTAGTATCCGGCTGAGAACCAGTAGTAGGCAGCCTCCATGTTGTTGGGGATGTAGTAGCCGCCTTCGCCCCACCATCCCGAGCTGCCCACGAGACTTGTGGCTCCGCCCAGACTTTGTCCCAATGCTGCACTGGAGGCGGGGGCTATGGGAACGTAGACCTCCTCCTCTGACGAACTGGCGTAGAGCTGGGCGTGCTGGTAGCCCTCATAGTTGCCGCTGGAATAGAGGGAATAGTCGTTGCTGGAATTTCCCATGCGGTAGAAGGCCTTTAGGCTCAGGCGGTACAGACCGGGTGTCAGTCCGCTGATATACTGATACGTATTGAAGTTTTTGCTATAGTGCTCAGCATTCTCGTGTGGGTTGGCCGCGCCAAAGGACGTTCCCAGCCAGCCGGTGCTCACGTCGTTTCCGATGAAGTCGGGGTTCACGATGTACTGGCTAGTCAAGTCTATCCAACTGGCCGCCCAAGTTTGGCCTGTCAGACAGCAGACAGCCCATATACTCAGAATTTTGCCTATCTTTTTCATACTTTGAGAGTTAATTGGCCGATAAATCGTACAAAGATAGGCAAAATAAATGATAAATTAAAAAAATTATCGCTTTTTGTGTTGTTGGGAAGCTTCTTTGGCCCAGTGGCGGATGATATGGAGTGTAATCGTGTCGGTACTGAAGACGGAGTACAGTCCCTGTTCCTCTAGAGCGGGGTCGCCGGTATAGTCGTCCCACGGGAGCCAGAATCCCTGTTGAGCCAGGGGCTCGTCGGGGTGGGGCTGACGGACGTGGGCCGAGCCGCCCCAAGCCCAGAAGTTGCAGCCGTCCAGTTTGCGGTCGTCTGTCTCGTTACCGTTCCGCACTTGCGAGAGCACGAATTCATAGTAGCGGTCGCGCCCGGTGGTGGAGGCAGAGGCTCTGATTTCGAAGGCATCGCGTGGATAGCCGAACTCCTCTAGTACCAGCGGTTTACCCAATCGGCGGGCGATGGTGGCATGTTCGTCGATGTAGGCTTTGGTGGCTGTGCAGGCCATGTCCACATTCTCGACCACGATGGCGGGGTCGTTGGCCTTCTTGGCCTCGGTACTGGGGGAGGCGAACTGGCCTATCCAGTTCCAGGTGAAGGGCCAGATGTGGATGCAGAGGTAGTCAATCTGGGGCAGGGCGTGGATGCGCTCGAAGAGGTCGATATCCACTTCACACCCGAATTTCCCTTCACTGCCCGTTGTCACGAGGTGGTGCGGGTCAATCTCCTTGATGGCCTTGGCCTGTTCCTCTATCCAACTGAGGAACTGTGCTTTCGTGGTGCTGTCGCGAGCGAAGGGCCTTGGCTCGTTACATATCTCCCAGGCCATCAGTGCCGGGTCGTCGCGGTAGGCCTGGCCTGTCACGGTGTTCGTTCGTCCGACGATGAAACGTGTGTGGCGCAGGGCCATCTGGCGGGCCTTCTCGTTGCGCACAAAGCGACTGTGGTACTGGGTGTATTCGTTCCATACCGCCGCCGGTGCCGCCTCTCCCTCGCCGGCCCATTCCAAGTAGGTGCCGTAGCCGCCTGACCACTGCCAGGCATTGTGCAGGTAGAGCACGGCTCGCATGTCGCGCCGCCCGAGTTCAGCCATCAGATAGTCCAACCCCTGAAGCAGTGTGTCGTTATACAAGCCTGGTTCGGGTTGCAGGGTGGGGCGGATGTGGTCAGGCAGAGCAGACATGCCCTCGCCACCGACCAATATACGCACGTTCTTGACACCCAGTTCGCACAGTCGGTTCAGTTCTTTCTTCAGCCGCTCGCGGTTGCCGCCCTGGCCCTCGCTACCCAGGATGGCACCGTACCAGAGGTTCGTGCCGACGTACGTATATGGGCTTTCGCCGATGCGGAAGTGGCCGTCGCGGACGGTGACGAAGGGCGAACGCGACTGGCAGGCCATGAAGAACAGGCCTGCCAGCAGGATAAGAAGTGCGAGATGTCTTTTCATATCACTTAGAAATCGGCACTGATGCCGATGCCCAGTACGCGGTTAGAGCGATGATATTTGTCGGTCTTGGGGCCGGCGGCTGTCATGGTCTCCACGGTCTTGTCCTTGTACAGGGTGTGCATGTAGCCCAGGTCGATGTGTATTTTCTCAGTGGGATTGACGCGCACGCCGCCGCCCACCATGTTGTTGGAGAGGTTGAACGAAAGGTCGTTCATGTACGCGTCAGAGAGTCCGTAACGGGTGTTCTGCCAAGAGGCACTGACGGTGACGTACTTGCAGATATCCCACTCTGCACCGGCCGAGAACTCTTGCGTGTTCTTGTCGATGAGGTGCTGCTTGCCGCCGTACTGTTTGGCAGCCTTGTCGAAGTAGTAGTGCCAACCGGCCATGATGCGTACTTTCTCAATGGGGCTGTACTGGGCACCGGCACTGAGGATGCCGGGAATGTTGGCCTCCACCTTCTTGCCGTCCTCGAACTGGCCGAGAGTCGGTCCTGCAGCTGCAGCCACCATGGCAGGTACGGCTGCTTCGGTCTTGTTCTTCAGGCGCAGTTTGGTCTCAGCTTCGAAGCGGGCTGCAATGTTCCAGTGCTTATTGATTTTGTAGTCGATGCCCAGAATGGGGGTCACACCGAAGCCCGTTTGGTCGCAGTTGAGATCGATGCCGTAAGTAGCAAGGTCGGCAGTACCGCTGGTACCAGGGAAACCAAGCGTAGCGTTAGCTGGTACGCTGTAGGCCACGCCGGGCTTCACGAAGCCGTTGTAGTTACAGGTAGCATAGACTCCGCGCAGGCCCACAAAACCTGCCAGATTGTCCATGAATTTGTACGTGGCACCGAGTGAGAGGCCGAAGTAGTACTGACGCCCCTTCATATAACTGTTCAGTGTGTAGCCATCATACTGCCCCGTGGCAGCCAGGGTGGGGGCTATGGCACTGGCTGTGGCACTGGGTACACCGCCGGCGATGAGGCCTTGCGTCAGTCCGGGCACAAGCATCGTAGGCAGCAATCCTGGGACATTGGCAGCCAGTGCGCCAGCATAGGCAGCCTCGAAGGAGCCCAGGCCCTGATCGAACTCACACTTGCCACCGCCGCCGCCGAGCGAGAAGTTGGCATTGACGCTCCACTTGTCGTGGTTGTAGCTGACGTGCAGCGAGGGGATAACGGGGGCGTAGGCATCGCCCTCGAACTTGTGCGTCGTGTTGGGATTGTTCAGATTCTGTGCAAACAGGGGGAAGGTCGTCGTAATGTCGCGACTCTGTTTGGCGTTTTGGATGTTGCCCGATACGTGCCACCCGTTCGAGAGGAAGGCTGTACCTGCGGGATTGAAGTACAGACCTGTGATGTCTATGATACCGTCCTGGCTCATCTGGCGCAGGAAGGCTGCATTCTGGTTGGAGTTGGTCACGAGGCCACCGGCCTGTGCCGTGCTTACTGCCAGGGCCGAAACCATGGCGAAGAAAAGTGTTCTAATTTGTTTCATAAATACATGGTTTGTAAAACACGGGTGCAAAGTTAGCACGAAAAAACGGATTTTGTGCAATGTTTTTCAAATAAATTGCACAAAACCCGTCAAAATGAGTATGTTTCTTGATGTATGTCAATCTGGGAAACCAAATCTTTACTGGGGAATCACTTCCTGCATGAAGATGGCTTCCAGGCTCCAGAGGGCACAGTCGTTGGTGGTGGTCAGCGGGCTTTCGTCGATGGGCTCGGCCACCTCGCTGCCCTCGATGTGGCGCAGTTCGAAGGGGTAGTGCTGCAGTTTGCCGCTGTAGGTCCACATGTCGCGCCAGGCCTCACTGGCCATCTGCTTGTCGCCGAGTTTCCAGGCTGCGTATGCTTTCAGACGGCTCACGCGGAAGGAGTTCTTGGTCATCTTCTGATAGTCGCGACAGTAGTCCAGCCAGGCCTTTCGCCATGCCTTGTTGGGGAGCATGGCGTCCAGTTCGTGCTGCACCTCAAATCCACCCATGATGGTCGTCAGGTGTTCGGTGTGGGTGACCTGCTTGTCACCTTCCCACGAGAGAATGCCCGTCGCGGGGTCGTAGCCCAGCACACCGGGACCCGTGAATATGCCGTGTGGCAGTCGGGCGATGCTCTTCATGCCGGCTTCTATCTTCTTTCGGTAGGCCACGTTGCCCGTACGCTCCCATTCCGTCATCCAGTTACCGGCATAGGCCAGCCAGTCGGGGCCGACGCGCAGCCGGGCCGGGGCGGTGCAGGGGTACTGCTCGCGCGGCAGCGCCAGTCTCATGGGGTCGATGGTGTAGAGTTTCTGGTCGGCATCGCGCACGGCGGTCATCAGGTCGCCCAAGCGCTCGTCGGCCGTCAGATAGTACATGAAGCGGTTCCATGCAGCCTGGCTGATGCGTGCCTCCTTGGCTCCGCAGCCCCAGTGCGACACGTTGTGGCGCGACCCCAGGCCCGCCATCTCGCCCAGGTGATAGACATCGACCTCCGAGGTGTGGCGTGTCATGGCCGTGGCCAGTCGCCAGAGGTCGGCACGGCCCGTACGCAGGAAACTGTACCAGAGCCACGAGACGCTGCCCAGTTCCGTGTTGTCCCAGGCAAAGCCGCCCACGTCGTACTTCCACTGGTGGCGGGCCGGGTCGTACTGGTGCATGAAGTCGCCGTAGTTCCAGAAGCCGTACCAGTGGTGCTGGTCCTGCGCCCGCAGGTAGTAGTCGAGGTATTGTTCCAGCAGGTCTTCCACCTGTTTGCGTTTCGGGGTGGAGGTGTCGGGGAGCGACCAGATGCCGAAGGCCTGCCGGTCGTGCAGATATTCCGGGGTGGGCAGCAGGACGGAGGAGGATGACGGGGGAAGAATGAAAGGTGAAGGGTGAAGGGTGGAGGGTGAAGGATTGCTTGCTCCCACGGGCATCAGCGTCAGTTCGCTGGTTCGCGCGATGCCGTAGGGCGTGGACATACCCTCCTGTACATCCTCGTAAGAGGCAATGAGGTCGTGGGCCACGTTGTCGTAGTGGCGCAGATCCATGGCCGGAGCTTCGGGGCTCCAGAGATACACGGTGAGCAGAGCGCAGTCCGTGGCAGCACTGTCTACTTGCAGGGATGCGGGATAACTCTGCCAGAAGTCCTTCAACTGTATGCCCATTCCGCCGCTGACGTCACCCACGAAGGCGTAGCCCGGTGCGCGGTGCCCCGTCTGTGTGCCTATCCATGGGTTGTTGGCGTGTGCGCGTTTGGTGATGGAAAAGCCTTGGTCGTTGAGTTGGGTAAGGCGGAAGGAATTCCACGAAGCCCAGTTGTGCAGCAGGTCGCGCCCCTTCTCGTCGAAGGTCTCGGGCTCGGGTACGCGCCGGCCGGCCACCTGATCCAGTTCCAACTGCGGATTGTTGTCGAGCACGCGTCGCCCCGAGAGCGGTTGCACGCTCTCGTGCCATACGCCGCCGTTGTCGGTGGCGAAGGCCACGTGGCGATTGTAGAGCTGTTCGCGCATAGGCACTTCGAAGCGAACGCCCAGCGAGCGAATGAAGTCGTGGTGTTGGTCGCCGTCGTAGGTCAGGGAGTGTACCATGCGCACCTCCGTACTGCCCTGATAGAAGTAGAGACGCACCGTGAAGGGTAGCCAGCGGCGCTGCCCGTCGGTGTGGCGACCGTCGATGTGCACCACGGTGCGCACCTGCCCGGCCCGTTCTACGTAGGCTGTGTCGATGAGGCTGGCATAGTTGCGGAAGCGGAGCGCCTCCACGCCCTCCTGGTATGGTGTGTCCTGCGTGGTGCAGACGAGTTGTCCGTTGCAGGCCACGGTGGTGCCCGCTACCACCAGACTGTCAATCAGCGTCTGGCCCTGCCGGGAGATGTAGGCCGTGAGCGGCCCGGTGGAGACGGTTATAAGTTCCATAGGTCTTATAGGTTCCATGGGACTTATAGCCCTTATAAGACTTGTTGGCAAGAAACTGACGCTCTGGCTGCCGCCGGGCACCACGGCGGCCACGGCTCCCCACTTCACCGAGCCGTCGGCCCAGTAGGCCAGGGGCCAGAAGTCGGTGGGCAGTTCCTTCCCGTCGGCCACGATGTGCCCCGTTTGTGTAGGTTTCATTTCTCCCTCTGCGAAGGGGATGCCCAGCGTGACGGGCATGGTCTCCTGGGGCGTCTGGCCCACCCAGTGCAGGGGCACCTGGGCCCGGAGCCCCATGGTCAGGCAGGTCAGCAGTACTGCTGCGGTGTGTTTCATCGTTCGTCTTTTTTGCATGATGCAAAGATATATAATTTTCCGTGAATAAAAAAGTCATGTGGCAGAAATCATATTTCCTCTTGAAATGCGTAGTGTAATAATATAAATGTACGCGCGTGCGTATGCGCATAGATCTGGCCTTCGTCCCGTATAGGATGGAGCTCCGTCCTGCCCGGGACGAGACCGAAACCCGTACGGGACGAAGGCCAGACCTGTACGGGACGGAAATGAAGGTCTTCCGCTTCGCGAATCGGGCACGAAGCTATGTCTGCAACGGGCAGCGGAACAAGAAATGCGCAAACAAGTTTGGCATTTTGCTCGCTTATTCGTACCTTTGCCGATAGAATAGAAAAGAGAAAACATCATATGGCACAGAAACCAAGCATTCCAAAGGGCACACGCGACTTCGGTCCCGTGGAAATGGCCCGACGCAACTACATCTTTGACACCATCCGTAGCGTCTATGCGCTCTACGGATTCCAGCAAATAGAGACCCCGGCCATGGAGAACCTCTCCACGCTCATGGGCAAGTATGGTGAGGAGGGCGACAAACTGCTCTTCAAGATTCTGAACTCCGGCGACTTCCTCAGGGGGGTGAAGGACGAGGAACTGAGAGCAACGGATGACGGGGGCTCCTCTTCGCTCAACCACTTGGCCGCCCAACTTTGCGAGAAGGGCCTTCGCTACGACCTGACCGTGCCCTTTGCACGCTACGTGGTGCAGCACCGCGAGGAACTGACGCTGCCCTTCCGCCGCTTCCAGATTCAGCCCGTCTGGCGTGCCGACCGTCCGCAGAAGGGGCGCTACCGCGAGTTCTACCAGTGCGATGCCGACGTCGTGGGGTCTGACTCGCTGCTGAACGAGGTGGAACTGATGCAAATCGTCGATGAAGTGTTCCGTCGCTTCGGCATCCGCGTCTGCATCAAGATTAACAATCGCAAGATTCTCACCGGCATAGCCGAGATGATAGGCCAGGCTGACAAGATTGTCGATATCACCGTGGCCATCGACAAACTGGACAAGATAGGCCTGGACAACGTGAATGCCGAACTGCGCGAGAGCGGCCTGCCCGAGGAGGCCGTCGAGAAACTTCAGCCCATCATCCAGCTCTGCGGTACGAACGAGGAGAAACTGGCCACAATGCGCGACGCACTGAAAGACAGTGAGACGGGTCTCAAGGGCATCGAAGAAGTAGAGTTCGTGCTCAACACGCTTAATTCTTCATTCTTAACTCTTCATTCTTCATTTGAACTCGACCTCACCCTGGCCCGCGGACTGAACTACTACACGGGCTGCATCTTCGAAGTGAAGGCGCTGGACGTGGAGATAGGCAGCATCACCGGCGGCGGGCGTTACGACAATCTGACGGGCATCTTCGGCTTGCCGGGGCTCTCCGGCGTGGGCATCTCCTTTGGGGCCGACCGCATCTACGACGTCCTGAATCAGCTAGACCTCTATCCCGACACCGTGGAGACGGCCACGCGCCTGCTCTTCATCAACTTCGGCCCGGCGGAGGCTGCTTACTGCCTGCCCATCCTGGCCCGTCTGCGCCAGACCGGCATCTGCTGCGAGATATACCCCGATGCCACGAAGATGAAGAAACAGATGCAGTACGCCAACCAGAAGCACATCCCATACGTGGCCCTCGTCGGCGAGAACGAGATGGCCGAAGGGAAACTGACCCTGAAGAACATGGAGACCGGCGAACAGCAACTCCTTTCGCCCGATGAACTCCTCGCTGCGCTGCCGCACTGACGAAATCCCGCAATCTCGAAGTCTCGCAATCTCGAAATACCGATATTTCGAAATGTCGAAATGCCGAAATCCCGAAATCCCGAAATCCCGAAATAACGACGAAAAAAACTATCTGCCATGAAAAAGAACTTCCTATTGCTCTCCCTCTTGTCGCTCTCCCTGGCGACAAGTGCCCAGACCGACGTGTTCCGGACGCGGACACTGGACGACATACCCTATCGCATCCCCGCCATCGCTACGGCTAAGGACGGTACGCTGGTGGCCGTCTCGGACTATCGCTACTGTCACTTCGACATTGGTGCCGGACGCATCGACCTCCACTTCCGTCGTTCTGCCGATAACGGGCGCACGTGGGGCAACATCTATCAGCCTCCCACGATGATGGGCGACGGTGACCTGACACCGGGCCACCAGGAGGCAGGCTACGGCGACGCAGCCATTGCCGTCGATAGAAAGTCGGGGCGCATGATGCTCATCAGCTGTTCCGGCGGCCCGCTCTTCGGCCAGAGCACTGTGGAGCGCCATCAAGGCATGGCCCGCTTCTACAGCGACGACGGAGGCCTGACCTGGAGCCGGCCCGACTACATCGGCGAGGACGTCATCTACAAGCCCCTGGCCCAGGGAAAGTATGGCCCCATAAAGGCCTGGTTCGTGGGCAGCGGGCGCATCTTCCAGAGCCGCACCGTCAAGGTGGGCAAGTACTATCGCCTCTACTGTGCCGGCGTGTCGCGTAATGACAAGGAGAATGCCAACTGGGTCATCTACAGCGACGACTTCGGGCTGACCTGGGGCATACTGGGTGGCACGGATGCGTCGCCCGTCCCCGGTGGCGACGAACCCAAGTGCGAGGAACTGCCCGACGGACGGGTGCTCCTGAGCAGTCGCGCCTGGGGTGGCCGATTCTACAACATCTTCACCTTCACCGATGTGCGCACTGCGCAGGGGCAGTGGGGCGAGAAGGCTTTCAGCGGAAAGGACAATCAGGGCGTGGAGGCCGTGCAGAACTCCTGCAACGGCGAGGTCGTGCTGCTGCCCGTCGTCCGTACCTCGGACAAGCGCAAGACTTATCTACTGCTCCAGAGTTTGCCTTTCGGCCCCGGTCGCGCCAATGTAGGCATCTACTATAAGGAACTTTCCACCCCCGAGGATTATGCCACGCCACAGGCCCTCGCAGCGAACTGGACAGGGCGCTATCAGGTGTCCTCGCTCCCCTCGGCCTACAGCACCATGGCGTGGCAGCACGACGGCACGCTGGGCTTCTTCTATGAGGAGGAAACGCATTGCAATTCCTCGAAGGGCGGCTACAACATGGTCTATCGCAACCTCACGTTGGAGACCATCACGGAAGGCAAGTATAAAGCCGGAAAGTAAAAAAGACGGCATAATGTTTGGCTGGTTCGCTAAAAAAGTGTACCTTTGCAAGCCGATTATTATCAGGGTAGGGTAAATACTGCCCAATCTGCGTGTGAATAGCCCGTTACCATTGGCCTGGACGGACGGTTCGTGAATCGCAGCAAAAAGTGGGGGCGAGCCCCAAACTCGTCCCTAAAGGAGTAAGGGCGGCCCTCCGTGACCGTCCAAAAGTAGTAACGAACAAAACAAAAAACAAAAAATGGACACATTAAGCCAGAAGACCGTTTCGGTGAACAAGGTGACCGCAACCAAGGAATGGGTGGTAGTAGATGCTACCGACCAGGTGCTGGGTCGCTTGGCATCGAAGGTCGCAAAACTGCTGAGAGGTAAGTACAAGCCCAACTTCACACCCCACGTGGATTGTGGCGACAACGTAATCATCGTGAATGCAGACAAGATTGTCATCACCGGTAACAAGATGACCGACCGCGTCTACTTGACCTATTCGGGTTATCCTGGCGGTCAGAAGAAGCACACCCCCGCATCCATCATCGCCAAGAAGAACGGATACGAGAAACTGTTGCGCAAGACCATCAAGGGCATGCTCCCCAAGAACAAGTTGGCCGACCGTCTGATCAACAATCTCTACATCTACGAAGGCGGCGAGCACAAGCATGAAGCTCAGAGCCCCAAGACAATCGATATCAACAACTACAAATAATAGTCAGACATGGAAGTAGTTAATGCACTTGGTCGCCGTAAGAGCGCCGTTGCCCGCATCTATGTAACCGAGGGTTCGGGCAAGATTACCATCAACAAGAGAGACCTCACAGAATATTTCCCCAGCTCCATCCTGCAGTTCGTGGTTAAGCAGCCCCTGACAACGGTGGATGCAGTGGAGAAGTACGACATCAAGGTGAACCTCGCCGGTGGCGGATACACAGGACAGTCCCAGGCTCTGCGTCTGGCTATTGCCCGCGCACTGGTGAAAATCAACGCCGAAGATAAGAAGGCCCTGCGTACCGAAGGCTTTATCACACGCGACAGCCGCGAGGTGGAGCGCAAGAAGCCCGGACGTCCAAAGGCACGTCGTCGCTTCCAGTTCAGCAAGCGTTAATTATACCTTATATAATAACGCACGCGAAGAACTGCGAAACGCTGTTTAGCATCTAAACCCACGAGACTCCTATAATCGGGGGACTACCCGCGGGTTGATTCTAACTGGAAATGGAATTAAAAAGAAAGTAAACAAACTAAAAAAGAAGAAACACAATGTCAAGAACAAACTTTGACCAATTGTTGGAGGCTGGCTGCCACTTCGGTCACCTCAAGAGAAAGTGGAATCCTGCCATGGCTCCTTACATCTTCATGGAGCGCAACGGCATCCACATCATTGACTTGCACAAGACCGTGCAGAAGATCGACGAGGCTGCTGAAGCCATGAAGCAAATTGCCAAGAGCGGCAAGAAAATCCTGTTCGTTGCTACGAAAAAACAGGCCAAGTCCGTGGTTGCCGAGAAGGCTGCCGAAGTGAACATGCCGTACGTTATCGAGCGCTGGCCCGGTGGTATGCTCACCAACTTCCCCACCATCCGTAAGGCTGTGAAGAAGATGGCCACTATCGACAAACTGATAGCCGACGGAACTTACAGCAACCTCTCCAAGCGTGAGCTTCTGCAGGTGACCCGCCAGCGTGCCAAACTGGAGAAGAACCTTGGTTCCATCGCTGACCTGAACCGCCTGCCCAGCGCCCTCTTCGTCGTGGACGTGCTGAAGGAGCAGATTGCCGTTCGTGAGGCCAACCGTCTGGGTATCCCCGTCTTCGCCATCGTGGACACCAACTCTAATCCCGACAACGTGGACTTCATGATCCCGGCAAATGACGATGCCAGCAAGAGCATCGAGGTTATCCTCGGAGCATGCTGTGCCGCTATTGCCGAGGGACTGGAGGAACGTAAGGTGGAGAAGGCTGATGCCGATGCCGCTGCTAACAGCCAGAAGGACGGCCGCGAGGCTGAGGCTGCCGAGGAGAATGAGGCTGAGGCTCCTGTTGCTGAAGAAGAGGCTGCCGAGTAATTTGAATTTTGAATTGATTAATTTTGAATTTGTACGACTATGGACGTAACAATGAACGATATCAAAAAGCTCCGTGAAATGACGGGCGCCGGTCTGGCCGACTGTAAGAAGGCCCTGGCCGAGAGCGACGACATGGACGGTGCTGTAGCATACCTCCGCAAGAAGGGCGCAGCCGTTGCCGCCAAGCGCAGCGACCGCGACGCCGCCGAGGGTTGCGTGCTGGTGAAGGCTGCCGACGGCTTCGGTGCCATCATCGCCCTGAAGTGTGAAACCGACTTCGTGGCCAACAACGCCGACTTCGTGGCTCTGACGCAGCAGATTCTGGACGCTGCCGTGGCTGCCAAGTGCAAGACGCTGGACGAAGTGAAGGCTCTGCCCATGGGCGACGCTACGGTACAGGATGCCGTTGTTGCACGCAGCGGTATCACGGGTGAGAAGATGGAACTGGACGGCTACAGCGTCATCGAGGCCGAGAACATTGCCACCTACAACCACATGGGCCGCAACGGCCTGTGCACCATGGTGGCTCTGAGCAAGGCTGTAGAGGACGAGACCGTGGGCAAGAACATTGCCATGCAGGTGGCCAGTGCTGCTCCCGTGGCTGTCAGCGAGGCTGGCGTGCCCCAGGAGGTGAAGGACAACGAGTACAACGTGGCCATCGAGAAGACCAAGGAAGAGCAGGTACACAAGGCCGTAGAGGCTGCCCTGCGTAAGGCCGGTATCAACCCTGCCCACGTGGACAGCGAAGACCACATGGAGAGCAACATGACCAAGGGCTGGATTACGGCTGAGGACGTTGCTCGTGCCAAGGAAATCATCGCTACGGTCAGCGCAGAGAAGGCTGCCAACTTGCCCGCCGCCATGGTGGAGAACATCGCTAAGGGCCGTCTGAATAAGTTCTTGAAGGAGAATTGCCTCCTCTCCCAGGAGTACATCTGGGACAAGAACCAGACCGTAGAGCAGTACCTGAAGTCTGTGGACAAGGAACTCACCGTCTGCGATTTCAAACGTTTTACCCTCCGCGCAGAGTAAGTTAAGCAAAGAGCATATAGGCTTTTACTCTTTATGCAAAGTCGGCTGTGTCAGTTATGGCACAGCCGACTTTTTCGTATTATCTCCTTTTATGATTATCTGTCGCTTTCCTTGTCCGACAATTGTCGGACAAGGAAAGCATAAGGATGTCAAGCCTCCAGCATAAGGAAGCAATCCTTGTCCGACAATTGTCGGACAAGGACGACATAGTAAAGGAACGAATCGATTCTGAGAAAGTAGGCATCCCATCATTTCTAAGGGTGATGTGCTGACATACAGGCTGAAAGATCTGAACTAGATTTGAATGATTTCTGTGCAAAGCGCACTCTTTCTATTTTGACGCACTCTCTTGTTGCCCTGATGAACTTTCTAATTACTCTGTATAAGTCTTATCATGTCGTAGGATGTCGTACCTTCATGAGTATATTTCTTTTCAACCACTACATCACCACGCCGTTTCCCGATATTGCGATTAAGAGTATCGGCTGTAAAGGTGATACCCGCAGTGGCATCCGTCTTAACCTTCACCCAATCTGGCATATCTACCACTGAGTAAACGACATCATCGCCACCCTTTTTGGTATAACCGAACTCTACTACGGCTTTTCTATTGCTACCTTCTCCACTCTGCCCTGCCAGAGTTTCTGTTTTCAGCGTGTCACTGAGTGTACAAATAATGTAGTCCCCCTTAGTCTGGTGAATCCAGAAATCGGTCGTGGCCATGTCATAATATTCTGTTTTGTCTGCAAAGCGTTTGTCGCAGAGGACAATCCGAGCGCTACGAGTAGAATCTGTTGTATTGTGGGGTAGTTGGAAAAGCAACGTCCTGTCCCGAATTTGTTGCAAAATTACAATAAATTCCGAATTGAGACGGGTTTCGGTTTATCTATAGGTTATCTATCCATAAAAGATTATCCCCGAAGGATATTTTATATCCGCTATTGTCGTTTGGCAGATATTTTGTATCTTTGTCGTCGTTATGAAGATTTTTGGCATTGGATTCAATTACCAGAAGCACAATAAAGAGTTGCTTGGTACGTTATTACATATAGAGGAGCCTGTCATCTTCACCAAGGCGGACTCGGCGCTGCTCACGGGAGGGAAGCCGTTCTTTGTGCCGAATTTCACGCAGCAGTGTGAGTACGAGACCGAGGTGGTGGTGCGCATCTGTCGGCTGGGGCGTAGCATAGCCCCACGGTGGGCACACCGCTATTATGACCAGGTGACGGTGGGTATCGACTTCACTGCACGCGACCTGCAGCGTCGATTCCGTGAGCAGGGGCTGCCTTGGGAACTGTGCAAGGGCTTCGACGGCAGTGCCGTGGTAGGAGAGATGGTGAAGAAGGAGGAACTGCCCGACGTGCAAGACTTGCACTTCCGTCTGGAGAAGAATGGTGAGACAGTGCAGGTGGGACATACGGCAGACATGCTGTTCCGGGTGGACGAGATAGTCTCCTACATCAGTCGCTTCTTCACCCTGAAGATGGGCGACCTCATCTACACAGGTACCCCGGCTGGCGTAGGCCCCGTCAGGGAGGGGGATCATCTAGTGGGCTACTTGGAAGATAAGAAACTATTGGAATTCAACATACGATGAAAAGACGATTCTACATATTGCTCATGCTACTGTTACCCCTATGGGCGGGTGCTCATCGGGCTGCGGCACAGCACATTACCACACTGGACTGGGGAGAGTTGCACATTGATAGTGTGCTGCCAGTTTATACCGAGGTCGTACCGCTGGAGACAGACTATCGTCTGTTTGACTACTGTGTATCGGTGGAATATCCAGAGTGGGCCCCTCTGACAACAGAGGAAGTGCGCCGACTGGAACACATCCTTTCTGCATCAGGGCAAGCAGGTGTACCGCTCATCGGCGAGGAACTTAATGTTTCGGCTTCGCTCTCTGTCAGTCGGAAGCAGGGTATGTTGGACATTGCCTTTGTTCCACTTGTAAGGCGGAATGGCAAGTATCAGAAACTGCTAAATGCCAGTATCGTCATCACCTCTACGCCCAAGGCTCGAAAGGTGGCACGGGCAGTGCTGCCAGCCGAACGCTATGTGCACAATAGCGTACTGGCTCAGGGCAGGTGGGTGAAGATTTGCATTACGCAGGACGGCATGTACCGGCTGACGCGTTCGGCCCTGTCGAAGATGGGCTTCTCAAATCCTGACAACGTCCGCCTGTATGGTTATGGTGGCTATCGGTTGCCAGAGGTCATAGACCCTGACAACGAGTACGACGACTTGCAGGAAGTTCCCCTCTATAAAGCCGACCCCGACACGTGGCTCTTCTGGGGCAACGGGCTCGTTTACTGGAACGGCAATACACGGGTCTTCAATCCATACGCCACTAAGGCCTATTATTTTCTGACCGAAGCTGACACTCCCAGCCAAATAGAGACGGTGGACGGCTCTACTAATCTTACTGGCGGCTACGACAGTTTTACCGACCATGTGCTATACGAGAAGGACGAATATGCATGGTTCCATGGTGGGCGCCATCTGTATGAGAACGTCGATTATGCTACCAGCAATACGCACACCTATCGGCTCTCCACAGTGAACAGTATGGGCCAGGAACTGCTGACCATCGCCTTTACTGCATCGGCAAGTACGGCAACCCAACTGTCCCCGCAAGTCAATGGAAACGAACTGGAATTGATGACGATGAGCAAACTGAGCAGCTACATCTATGCCACACAGGCGGTGCGTACGTCGGATGTCAGCAGCATGAGCAACGGCAGCGAATGGACTGTCAAACTGACCAGTACGGTCGGAAATCCTGCTCGTCTTGACTATCTGGCTCTGCACTATGCCCGGCAACTGAAGCCTCACGACGGCTATGTTGCCTTCTCTCAGAACACTTCGGGGCCTTCACAGTTCAATATCACGGGCTCGGGCTTGCAACTGATGTGCATAGGCGAACCTGGACGTGCCGCCTGTCTCGTGCAGGGCACTCAGGACGGTGATGTCTATCGGGCGATTGTGGAGGATGCCTCGCGTCGCTATGTAGCTTTTGACCCCACATTCAGTTTTCCCCAGCCCACGGTGGTTGGTGAGATAGAGAATCAGAACCTACACCGTCTGGACAGTCTGGACATGGTCATAATCGTCCCCACCAGTAATGTCCTGGCGGAACAGGCCGAGCGCTTGGCCGAAGCCCATCGAGAGTATGACGGACTGCGTGTAGTCGTAGTGCGTGCCGACCAGGTATACAATGAGTTCTCCAGCGGTACTCCCGATGCCACGGCCTA
Source organism: Bacteroidaceae bacterium (assembly GCA_017464345.1). GTDB lineage: Bacteria > Bacteroidota > Bacteroidia > Bacteroidales > Bacteroidaceae > Physcousia. The sequence goes on along the minus strand of JAFUAH010000002.1, from coordinate 14,490 downwards.
CCGCCGGCTGATGAAGATGCTCTATGACCGTGCCGAGGACGAGGGCAATCTGCCTCGTTACCTCCTGCTCTTTGGCGACTGTGCATGGGACAACCGAATGCTTTCCACCGCCTGGCGCAAGAACAATCCCGACAACTATCTGCTCTGCTTCCAAAGTGAAAACAGTTTCAGCGATACGCAGTCTTATGTGATGGAAGACTACTTCGGTCTGCTGGACGACGGCGAAGGCGCCCGGCTGACCGACGACAAGGTGGACATCGGTGTCGGTCGCTTCCCCGTAATATCAGCAGCCGAGGCTAAGGTCGTTGTGGACAAGACCATCAACCACCTCAGCAATGCCTATGCTGGCAGTTGGAAGAACATCATTAGCGTGATGGGCGACGATGGTGACAACAACGAGCATCTGGAGATGGCCGACGACGTGGCCGAGCGCATCATTCGGGACAATCCAGAGATGGAGGTGCGCAAGGTGATGTGGGATGCATATACCCGGGTGAGCACCCTTAGTGGTAACACCTATCCCGCTGTGACACAGTTGATACAGGAACAGATGGACGAGGGGGCCCTGGCTATCAACTATACGGGCCACGGGGCTTACTACTGTCTGTCCCATGAACAAGTGCTGAAGTTGTCGGACTTTGCCCGATACAAGGGCTCCCGGCTCCCGTTGTGGATAACGGCGGCGTGTGATGTGACTCCCTTCGACGGGCTGAATGATAATATCGGTGAGACTGCCATGCTGAACGAGGGTGGTGCGGCTGTGGCCTTCTACGGCACGGCGCGGACGGTCTATGCTGACCGTAACCTACAGATGAACCGCTGGTTCATGCACTATCTGTTGGCCACTGACAGCTTAGGCCGGCGCTATAGGGTGGGGGATGCCATTCGTCTGGCTAAGAATTATCTAATAGACGGCAAGCTGGAGACCTCGCACCGCGAGAATAAACTCCACTATGCACTCTTGGGTGACCCCGCCCTGACCTTTGGTGCCCCCCTCAACCGTGTAGTCTTGGACAGCATCAACGGCGTGGCCGTGGATTCGGCTGCCGACATGCAACTGCAGGCCGGTCAGCGTGTCCACATGAGTGGGCACATCGTCGGTGCCGACGGCGATAGCCTGAGATCCTTTTCTGGCATTCTCACGGCCCGTGTGTATGACAATCTGGAGACCGTAGTTTGCAAGAACAATGCCGATGCCAAGAAGGGGCCCTTCACTTTTACCAGTCGCAATAATGTCCTGTTCAACGGGCAAGACTCTGTAGCCGACGGTCGTTTCTCCCTGGACTTTGTCGTGCCTCTTGATATCAACTACAGCAATGAGGCTGGACGGGCAGTCTTCTATGCTGTGAACAACGAACACACGATGGAGGCCAATGGCTATAACGAGAGCTTCACGGTGGGCGACATAACCTCCACGGTCGACAGTGACGAGGAGGGGCCACAGATATATGCCTATCTGAACACCGAAGACTTCGAGAACGGTGGCACGGTGAATTCCACACCCTTCTTTGTGGCTCTCCTGAAGGATGAGAGTGGCATCAACTACAGCGGTTCGGGCCTAGGCCATGACCTCCTGCTGACCATCGATGACAATGTCAATACGACCTACGTGCTCAATGACTACTATACCAGCGAGTTCGGCGATTTTACCCAGGGAGCCGTAGGCTACTCCATCCCCGAACTACCAGAGGGGCCCCATCGGCTGAAGTTCCGTGCTTGGGATGTGCTGAACAATACCAACTCCGCCACGCTGGACTTTGTGGTCGATGCAGACCTCAATCCCACGCTGCTGGGCATCTCCGCTACGCAGAATCCAGCCGTTTCAGGTACCAATTTCCTGATAAACTATAGTTTGCCGGGCACTGATTGCGACTTGCTGCTGGAGGTCTTTGACTTTGCAGGCCAGCGCATGTGGTCCCATTCGTGCGTCGTCAATACAGCCACGGGCATCTATGTTTTGCCTTGGAATCTGACCATGAGTGGGGGCGGACGTCTGGGCGCTGGTATCTATCTCTATCGCGTCACGATGCGAAGTGGCACCAGTAAAAAGGTGTCCGAGGCACAAAAAATTATTGTTCATGGCAATAATTAGCCTGTGCCGACGTTTTATAATTGTATGTGGACGAATAATTATCATCGAATATGCTTGTTGTTGCTCCTGACGTGTGTCGCCACGCTGAAGGCGCAGGACAAGAAGAACATGTTCAATCCCGTGAACTACAGTGTCACTTCGTTGGCCATAGCCCCCGATGCCCGTGGCGGCTCCATGGGCGACTTGGGTGTGGCCACGGAGGCCGATGCAAACTCTCAGTACTGGAATCCGGCCAAGTATCCCTTCAATGTAGCACGTGCCGGTGTCAGTGCTTCGTACACGCCATGGTTGCGTAAGTTGGTGAACGACATCAATCTGGCTAACCTCGCAGGCTTCTATCGCATAGGTGACTATAGTGCCCTCAGTGCTAGCCTGCGCTTCTTCTCCCTGGGTGAGGTAATGCTTGACCAGAGTGACGATGCCATGACCATCAATCCCTATGAACTGGCTGCTGATGTGGCCTACAGCCGTATGCTCAGTGAGAAATTCTCCATGGCCGTGGCCATGCGTTTCATCTATTCTGACATCACTTATGACTACACCGCAGAGAGCAAGGCTGGCAAAGCCTTTGCTGCCGACATTGCCATGTACCGCAACGGCTACTTCATGATGGGCAACCGTGAGTGCTCTTTCGCCTGGGGGCTGAACATAAACAATATTGGCTCTAAGATATCGTATGGCGGCGATGACAATTCGGAGTTCATCCCCACCAACTTCCGTTTGGGCTGTAACATGACTATCCCCTTCAATCAGTACAACCGGCTCAGTGTGGCCGCTGATGCCAACAAGTTACTTGTGCCCACTTATCCCAAGCAGTTGGATGGTGAAGCCGACGAAGACTACACCGATCGCCTTCAGCGTGAGTATTACGACCTGTCCCCCATTTCGGGTATCTTCAAGAGCCTGCACGATGCTCCCAACGGCTTCAAGGAGGAGATGCAGGAAATCCAGTGGAGCCTGGGTCTGGAGTACAACTATAACGACCGTTTTATGGTGCGTGCCGGTTATCACCACGAGCACGAGAACAAAGGTAACCGTAAGTATGTGACTGCTGGTGCCGGCTTCAAGATGAGTGTCTTTGCCATCGATGCTGCTTACGTCTTCTCTACAGCGCAGACCAACCCCCTGGACCAGACGATGCGTTTCTCGCTCTCGTTCGATCTCGATGGCATGAAAGACCTCTTTGGCAAAAAGAAACGCAGATGAACAGAGTGAGAGTGGGCATGGGCTATGACGTGCACCAGTTGGTGTCCGGTCGCAACCTTTGGCTGGGAGGCATTCAGGTGGAGCACACTTTCGGTCTGCTGGGCCACTCGGATGCCGACGTGCTGATACATGCCATCTGCGATGCTCTGCTCGGAGCCGCCAACATGCGCGACATTGGCTACCACTTCCCTGACACGAGGGGCGAGTTCCACAACATCGACAGCAAGATACTCCTGCGAAAGACCGTTGAACTCATTGCCACGAAAGGCTACCGTGTGGGCAACATCGATGCCACCATTTGTGCCCAGCGCCCCAAACTGAATCCCCACATCCCCCGGATGCAGCAGTGTCTGGCCGAGGTCATGCGGATTCCCGTCGATGACATATCCATCAAGGCCACCACCACTGAATGGCTCGGCTTCACAGGTCGTGAAGAGGGCATCTCGACCTACGCCGTGGCTCTGATAGAACAATCCGAGACCTAACGCTTGTAATTCTTGAAATTTGTTTACAAAAACTTAATAGCCCCTGAAGCTCGATAAAAAGAGGCCTTTCAGGGGTTATGCAACCTTAGGGGCAAGGGTCTCATAACCTCTTTTTGACGATAACCTGGGAGCGGATCTGGGGACGCGAAAAATGTTTACACCGAATAGGGCATTGGAACGGCTCTGAATCTCTCCTCTGCCGATCTACTTGCAAAATATCCGCGTATGGCGTTGGCCATTACGCGGATATTTTGTATCTTTGCAACGCATACTTCGGCGGAAGGATGTCCATATATTAGTACGAAGGATGTACTCGAAATTCTCCAGTCGAATTAGCACCTCACCAAGAGAAAACAGAGCATATCACCCAATCTGCATGGACAAGTGCGTGTAGCGTAGACCGAATCCATGGCAGATTGGAGGCCGTGCTAAGCCTGACTGGAGATGTGGATGATGTCTGCGCTTTTTGTGTATATGTCGGTGTACAGGGTACGGGATGGCAGCAGAACAGAGGTTGAGTATGAGGACGATGTATAACATTACCAATCCTTAAAATAAAAAAACATGACCAAGAGAAAAATGACTCTGTTTCTTACCACTCTCCTGCTGATGTGCAGCATTAGAGTCGTCGCCCAGACACGAGCTGTGGCAAAGCCAGTAAAGAGTTTCACCATCCAAGCACCCGACACGGTGACGCAGGGGGAAACCTTCACCGTGACGTATACGCTCTCTGCCACCCAATGGGATGCAGGCTATGTTCCTGAGACCCGGGGAGGCTTTGCCGTGCAACATGTGCGTTACGACCAACAACTCTCACACCCCTATTCGACTATGACGGCCACGGTGGACTATCTCACGTCGCAGACCGGCGACGTGGAGTTACCTACGATGTCTGTCGGTGTCGGGGGGAAGACGGTAGTATCGGACACACGGCGTGTGCATGTCCGCCCCCATCCCGTGTATGGGCGTGAACTGACGGCGGCCCACGACTGGTTGCTCCGCAAGGGAGCCAATGCCGATTCGCTGGCACTCGCAGCGCAACTGACGGACGATCACGTGCTTGTGTTCAGTGACAACCGTCAGGGTTGCTTTGCCGTGATGGCCCGTGCCGATGTGTGGGATGCCCTTCGGCAGCCCATCCTGGCCTATAGTCTGGAGAGTGCAATGTACGATGTCGATACCTCGGTGCAGCAGGTACTGCTCTCGGTGTACGGTCGGCAGATAGACTCCATAAAGCACGCCGCTCCTGTCGCCCAGACCGTGCCCGTCAGCACGGGCTCTGTGTCTCCCATGCTTGGGCGTCTGTCCTGGGGCCAGAATGCTCCCTATAATGTCCGCAGTCCCCGTGTCGGCAAGCAGCGCATCCTCATCGGCTGTGTGCCTTTGGCTTTGGCTATGGTGATGAAGCACTATGCCTGGCCAGAGCAGGGCGAATCGGACGTGTACGTGTCGCCGGAAGTATCCCAACTCTTCAATTATAAGTTCATGAAGTTCACCCCCCATTGGGACGAATACCGCGATCGTTATGCCAAGGAAGATGTCGAGGCTGCAGGCGATCTGTCGCAAACATTGGGCGTGCTCTCGCTCTGCACCGACCCCGACATTACGTTAAACAGCGTAAGTGTGAATCTGACTTATATGAAGCATCTCATGTGCAACAACTTGAGGTATTCCGGGCGACTGGCCGTGGAGCAGATGATGGATGTCGATGCCACGGAGGTCTGCCAGCTGCTGCGTAGCGAGTTGGACAGCTGTCGCCCCTGCATCGTTGCCCGCGGTCGCCATGCCTTCGTCTGTGACGGTTATGACGAGGGATTCTTCCACTACAACCTCGGTTGGCATGGATACGGCAATGGATATTATCAGATGGCTATAGGGAAGGGCGGCAGCGGAACCCAGATGGTCGATGCCATCGCCTACGGCATGGAACCGCGTCGCAGCGAGATGACTAAGGAGGTTACACTAGCCAAACCCAATACGCTGCGGACGTTGCTTTCCGAAGAGGAACAGCAGGGTCTGACCTCGCTCTCCATCGTTGGCCCCATCGGCAGCGACGACGTGCGCCTGCTGCGTCAGATGGCGGGCGGAACTGATGCTCACTCCCTTGTCCGCTATCCCTGGGGGGCACTGCGCCGCCTGAATCTGGCAAAGGCAAAAATAGTAAAGGACAAAGGGGAGTATTTGGTCTCCCGGGCTAGGGGGAAGTATTGGAGGACACAGACGTCCGGAGAGTTTTCTGGTACGGGGTTGGGCCATATCTACACAGACGTGAAGACCTTCGATTTTGATACGATGGACGAAAAGCAGTGGAGTACCTTTAAGGCCTTCATCGGAACCAAGCAAGACGGCGTATTCTATACGCGCACGGACGACAATAAATATTGGGCGCACTACAATCTCCAGGCCAACACGGTCGGCATGTACATGTTTGCCAATTGCTCCTCGCTCTGTGAGGTCATACTGCCAGAGGGCACCAAGCGCATCGACAACTATGCTTTCTCGGGATGCCAGTCGATACAGGTGCTGAAGATTCCCGCCAAGACCAAGGAACTGGGCAGTACACCGTTCGACTATATGCCCTCACTGGTGGAGCTGTGGATACCCAAGGGGATACAGTTCCAGGGGAAAATCAACGATCATTGTTCACCGGCGTTCAAGGCCAAGGGATATGAATGAAAGGGGGGCGTGCAGAATGAAACATTACGATAAGATGAGGCTTCGTGCCCTGCTCACTTTGTTTTGCTCGCTGTGCATGGTTGCCACCGTGTCCGCCCAGGAGGGCGATGCCTATCTCGAGACGTTGCGTGCTCTCTACGATGCCAGTCCCCTCACATCCTCGCTGAGGGCGAAGACCATCTTGGCCGAGGACCAGGCACGCAAAGTGCTGGCAAAGGAGGAGCGCAAAGGCGGCATAGCCCTCAAGTACACCTTGGATGCCTATATGGAGGAGGCCTACATCCGGGACTTTCTGTCTTTCGGATTGCGCCCGTTGCTCGAGCCCGTAGTGGCAGCAGAGGAGTTGCGGCAGCTGGCTGACAGCCTGAGGTCGCCGCAGGGCCAGTCGTTCGTGGAGCACATGGACACGATTTTCTCTGGCAACTATACTTTACAATATTTTAGTGCGATTTCCCGTTTCATCATGTTCCGTGAACTCTGGACGGCTAATCCCGGACTGGCTCCCGCGCCCACTCCCGTGCAGCCCATGGCTGGCATCAAGAAGGCCTATCGGAAGCGGTTCGCCCAGTTCTATGCTACGGCCGATCTGGCGTATGCCTTTCAGGGACAGTTTATGGTGTCATATGCCGCTGTCCTACGGGAGGTGATGCTGAAGGAGCAAGGAGTATACTACAACCATCATCTCGCCTCAATGGGGACATATATGGAGAAAAGTTACCAGGCCATGGCCCTGAACGCGTGTCACCCGATACTCACGGAGGGTGACATGGCATTTGCAATGTCGTTGGCCTCGTTGCCCGCCTATGTCCGGCTTGTGGAGGGACTTTCCGCTCTGGATGCCTCTTCTTCGGCCCTGGCACAGGAGGCTTGTGCCCACTATGATAAATGGCTGAGGGAAAAAGGGCTCGTAGAGTGAACGATGCGGAGGGAGCAACTGTGCCCCATCGCATAATTGGCGAATTGCGAAATAAATAGTGACTTGCATACGTGCAGGGATGCAAAATATCCGCGTATGGCGTTGGCCGTTACGCGGATATTTTGTATCTTTGCACGCCAATTACGTAGTAATTAATTTATAATAGTATAGTAAAAAACGAAACAACACAATATGACAAAGAAATTCGCAGAGCGTACACGCCTCAACCTCTCGGAGGTGAACAAGGAGGTGCTCAGTCAGTGGGACGAGGAAGACCTCTTCCACCGTAGCATATCGGAACGCGAGGGCTGTCCCTCGTTCGTCTTCTTCGAAGGCCCCCCGTCGGCCAACGGTCACCCAGGCATCCATCATGTGCTGGCCCGAAGCATCAAGGACACCTTCTGTCGCTTCAAGACCATGAAGGGTTACCAGGTGAACCGCAAGGCCGGATGGGACACCCACGGCCTACCCGTGGAACTGGGTGTGGAGAAGGAACTCGGCATCACCAAGGAGGACATCGGTCGTACCATCAGCATCGAGGACTATAACCTGAAGTGTCGCCAGAACGTGATGATGTTCACCAGCGAGTGGGAAGACTTGAGTCACCGCATGGGCTACTGGGTGGATATGGAACATCCCTACATCACCTATGACAACAAGTACATCGAGAGCCTCTGGTGGCTCCTAAAGCAACTCTACCAGAAGGGCCTACTCTATAAGGGCTACACCATCCAGCCCTACTCGCCCGCTGCAGGTACGGGCCTCTCCAGCCACGAACTGAATCAGCCTGGATGTTACCGCGACGTGAAGGATACGACCGTGACGGCACAGTTCCGGGTGCTGGATAGACTAGATAGACTAGATAATCTAGAGAGTCTAGGTCTTCCGGTCTACATCCTGGCTTGGACCACCACACCCTGGACGCTGCCCTCGAATACAGCTTTGTGCGTAGGGCCGAAGATAGACTATGTGGCCGTGAAGGGCCAGAACCCCTATTCTAAGGAAGAAGCCATCTATGTTATGGCAGAGAGCCGTCTTGTTGCCTATTTCAAAGAAGGTGAGTATGAGGTGTTGGGCCGTTGCAAGGGGACTGACTTAGTAGGCCTTCACTACGAACAGCTCTTCCCCTGGGTGAAGCCCTGTGCTCTGGAGAACGGTCAGGTGGTCAATAAGGAACAGGAGGCCTTCCGCGTCATTCCCGGTGACTACGTTACCACCGAGGACGGTACGGGCATTGTGCACATAGCACCCACGTTCGGTGCCGACGATGCCAAGGTGGCCAAGGATGCCGGTATCCCCAGTCTTTACGTGATAGACAAGGCAGGCGACACGCGCCCCATGGTCGATTTTACGGGCAAGTACTTCCTCCGTGAGGACATGGACGAGGCCTTCGTCGGCCTCTGCGTGCGCGACAGCTACTGGCACCACGCTGGCGACTATGTGAAGAACGCTTACGATCCCAAGTATGCCGGACTGGACGAGAAGGCTCTTGCGAAGACCGAAGACCTGAACATCGTCCTTTGCATGGAGATGAAGCAGGAGGGTTCGGCCTTCAAGATAGAGAAGCACGTGCATAATTATCCCCACTGCTGGCGCACCGACAAGCCTGTCCTGTACTATCCACTCGACTCATGGTTCATCCGCTCAACGGCTGCCAAGGAGCGCATGATGGAACTCAACAAGACCATCAACTGGAAACCAGAATCAACAGGGACGGGACGCTTCGGCAAGTGGCTGGAGAACCTGAACGACTGGAACCTCTCCCGTTCGCGCTATTGGGGTACGCCCTTGCCCATCTGGCGTAACCGCGAAACGAAGGAAGAAATCTGTATCGGCTCCGTGGAGGAACTGTACATGGAGATAGAAAAGGCCGTCGTGGCTGGCATCATGCCCAGCAATCCGCTGAAGGAGCGTGGCTTCGTGCCCGGCGACATGTCGCAGGAAAACTACGACCGCATAGACCTCCATCGCCCCTATGTCGATCAGATATGGCTCGTGGGCGAGAGCGGTGCCGTGCTGAAGCGCGAACTGGACCTCATAGACGTGTGGTTCGACTCGGGCGCCATGCCGTATGCACAGGTGCATTTTCCCTTTGAGGGAGTGGAGAGTGAAGAACTAAGAGTGAAGAATAAAAGTAACAATTTAGAGGATACACTTCAGTCTGATGGTATTTCTGATTCTTCACTCTTCACTCTTCACTCTTCACTATTGCCGCAGGCTTTCCCTGCCGACTTCATCGCCGAAGGTGTTGATCAGACGCGCGGCTGGTTCTTCACGCTCCATGCCATTGCTACGATGGTGTTCGACTCCGTGGCCTACAAGACCGTTATCTCCAATGGTCTCGTGCTGGACAAGAACGGGCTGAAGATGTCCAAGCGCCTGGGCAACGCCGTAGACCCGTTCAAGGCTATTGAGAACTATGGTTCGGATGCCGTGCGCTGGTACATGATTACCAACTCCCAGCCTTGGGACAACCTGAAGTTTGATGAAGAGGGTGTACGGGAAGTTACCCGTTCGTTCTTTGGCAAGTTGTTCCAGACTTATTCGTTCCTAACGATGTATGCCAACGTGGACGGATGGCACTATGAGGAAGCCGACGTGCCCATGGCACAGCGTCCGGAGATGGACCGCTGGATACTCTCGGAACTGAACTCCCTCATCCGTGAGGTGACCGACTGCTACGAGGAATACGAGCCCACACGTGCTGGCCGACTGATTCAGTCGTTCGTGGTTGATAATGTCTCGAACTGGTTTGTCCGCCTCTCGCGTAAGCGTTTCTGGGGTTCGGCCATGAGTATTGATAAACTTTCGGCCTACCAGACCCTCTACACCTGTCTGGAGACCGTGGCCAAACTGATGGCCCCCATAGCTCCCTATTATGCCGACCGCCTCTATCGTGACCTGACGGAAGCCAGCGGGCGTGATACACAGAGCGTACATCTGAGCCACTTCCCCGTAGCAGACGACAGCAAGATAGACAAAGAACAGGAGACGCGCATGGAATTGGCACAGCGCATTACCTCCATGGTGCTCTCGCTCCGCAAGAAAGAGCAGATTATTGTGCGTCAGCCTTTGCAAAAGATAGCCATCCCAGCCATCGATACTGACCAGCAACAGCGCATCGAGGCCATGAAGCAACTTATCCTGGACGAAGTGAACGTAAAGGGACTCGACTTTGTGGAGGGTGATGGCATACTGGTGAAGAAGGTGAAGTGCAACTTTCGCACTATGGGCAAGAAGTTCGGTAAGCTAATGAAGAGCGTAAATGCCGCTGTGCTGGCCATGAGCCAGGAGCAGATAAAGGAATTGGAAGCCCAGGGCAGCATCCAGCTGAGTCTGGAGACTGGTGAGACCGCATTGGTGGAGGCCGAGGACATCGAGATATACAGCGAGGATATACCTGGATGGACCGTAGCCAACGACGGCGCACTGACCGTGGCACTGGACATCACTGTCACCGACGACCTGAAGAACGAGGGCGTGGCACGCGAGCTGGTGAAGCGCATCCAGAATTTGCGCAAGGAGAGTGGCTTCGAGATTACTGACCGCATCGACATCCAGTTGGAGCACAACGGACAGACCGACAAGGCCGTTGCTCAGTTCGGCGACTACATTGCTGCACAGGTGCTGGCCAACAGCCTCACACTCGTGGACAAAGTGGAGGAGCCCACATTGCTAGACTTTGAGGACTATAAAGTGAACATTAATATTAAGAGATAATGCAAGAGAAAATACGTTACAGTGACGAGGAACTGGAGGAGTTCCGTGCGATTATTCTGGAGAAGCTGGAACTGACGAAACGCGACTATAAGAAAGTGATGGACGAACTGTCCAAGGGCAACGAGAACGGGGTCGATGATACGTCGCCTACGTTCCATGCCCTGGAAGAGGGCAGCGAGGCGCAGAGTAAGGCACAGCTGATACAGCTGGCCGCTCGCAGCCAAAAGTTTATACAGGGCCTGCAGGCAGCACTCGTGCGCATCGACAACAAGACGTACGGCATCTGTCGGGAAACGGGCAAACTCATTCCCAAGGAGCGCCTGCGTGCTGTCCCCCATGCAACACTGAGTATCGAAGCAAAGAACAGCAGACGGTAATGAGCAAGGCAAAGCGGCAGAGGATGGTGGCTTTGGTGCTCATCCTGAGTATCATCGCCATAGACCAGACCATCAAGATGGCTGTGAAGACAGGGATGTATATGCACCAGTCCATACACGTGACGGATTGGTTTTACCTGTTCTTTACCGAAAACAATGGCATGGCCTTTGGCTGGGAGTGCTTCGACAAGTTCTTCCTGACGTCGTTCCGCATCATCTTCGTTGTGCTTATCGGTGTCTATATGTTCCGTGCTATCCGTCGCGGCATATCCTGGGGCTATCTCGTGTGCCTCTCCTTTGTATTGGCAGGTGCGGCTGGTAACATCATCGACTGTGTCTTCTACGGACTGATATTCAATAATCCTCCGGCACCAATGGTGGCCGAGTTCGTACCCTTCGGTACGGGGTATAGTTCTCTCTTCCTCGGCAGGGTGGTGGATATGTTCTATTTTCCCTTGGTCGAATGGAACTGGCCCTTGTGGATGCCCTTATGGGGCGGGGAGCACTTCATCTTCTTCAGTCCCATCTTCAACTTCGCCGATGCGGCCATCTCCTGTGGCATCATTGCCCTGCTCCTGTTTTATCGTAATAAATTGAGCAAGTAGGGCCCCATTCTCCTCCCGAGGGAGAGGGGTATATACAGACCGACCTCAATAATCATATATATAGAATGGAATATAGGATAGTAAGGAATGTAGTCGCAAGCTTCCGGAACTATATGCATCCCGTCCTCGGGTGTGGACTGGGGGTAGGGCTTCTCTTGCTTTCCTCTTGTTCTGTCGATTTGCCCTCCTACGTCATCTCGGAAGGTAAGATGGAGGCCATTCTCTACGATTATCACTTGGCACAGGGCATGGCAGAGTCGGGTGGGGGCAATGTAGCGCAGAATCGTTATCTTTACGTCCAGAAGGTATTTGAGAAGCACCATGTTACTGAGGCGGAGTTCGACACCTCCATGGTGTGGTACTCTGGTCATGCCTCCTATCTGAGGGACATGTATGGCCGCATAGATGCCCGTCTGGAACGGGAGTCGCGCGAGGCCGGGCTAAATATCCCAGAAGAGGACAAGTTCGCCCGCTTCACGGCGGAGGGCGACACGGCCAACATCTGGCAGGGGCGCGACGTCTTTTTCCTGCATGGCAATCGGGAAGAGAACCTCTATACCCTCATCATACCAGCAGATTCTTCCTTCCATCTGGGCGACTACTTCATGTTGCGCTTCTCCAATATCTTTGTGACGCAGGATCGTCAGCGTGAAGGTTTCATTCTCTTTCAGGTGAAGTATGAGAATGATTCTGTCGTGGGCACCAGTTCCATGGTCTCGAGTGATTATGATGTGATACTGAACATTCCTGAGAACAGGGTTCTTGCCGGGCAGCCTGTGAAGTCGCTTTCTTGCACATTCTACTATTCCTTTGATGAGGAGGCCGACGATGCTTTTCGTATGTGGATGATACGTAAGCCCGTCCTTCTGCGCTACCATACCATGGCATCGTTGCCTGCGGATACCCTACAGGCGGGGGAAGCAGATAGTCTGGCCACTGATACACTTGCCCATGCCGTTCAACCAGTGTCAGGCGAACGTATTTCGCCCCAAGACTTCCGCAACAGTCAGCATGTAGACCATAAGATAAACGTCGTGGGCAAGCGCAATGTCGTTTTGCCGGCCCAGGGCGGACCGGGAGTGGTCAAGAGAAAGAAAATAGCCCGATGAAGACACGGAAGCAAGGTTATCACCACGTGACCTTTCCCGACGGACACCGGGAAGACATGGTTGTAGTGGAGTTGGACGAATGGGGAAGCTACGTCTCGCATCATCCACTTCAGGGAGAAGAAGCGTCCGTGGAATGGGTCGGGGGCGAATGGTGTATAGTGTGATTGGCTTAGCCACTTCGCTTGTGAAGAATTATGAAATATAAATTATGAATTGGATAGCAGCCACTAATCGTTATGATGTGATGCAGTACGAGCGATGCGGACGCTCAGGTGTCTTACTTCCCAAGGTCTCATTGGGCTTCTGGCACAACTTCGGTGCAGAGGACGATTATAGTCGCAGTCGGGAGATTATGCGCTATGCTTTCGAGCATGGCATCACGCATTTCGATCTGGCCAACAACTATGGTCCTCCGTATGGCAGTGCCGAAGAGACCTTCGGCCGGCTCATGGACGACGACTTCCGCCCCTATCGCGACGAGATGTTCATCGCCACCAAGGCCGGCTACAACATGTGGCCTGGCCCCTATGGCAACTGGGGGAGCCGTAAATACCTAATGGCTTCGCTCGACCAGTCGCTCCGTCGCATGAGACTGGACTATGTGGACCTCTTCTACAGCCATCGCTACGACCCCAACACCCCGTTGGAGGAGACTCTGCAAGCCTTGGTGGACATTGTGCGCTCGGGCAAGGCCTTCTACGTAGGCATCTCTCGTTGGCCCCTGGAGGCTACGCGCTTCGCCTTTCGGTATTTGCGTGAGCGCGATGTGCCCTGTCTCATTTATCAGGGGCGTATCAATCTGCTCGACCGTACCCCCATAGAAGAAGGCATCCTCGACCTCTGTTGTGCCGAGGGCGTAGGCTTCATCTCCTTCTCTCCTCTGGCCCAAGGGCTGCTCACCGACCGTTATCTATACGGCATTCCTGAAGGGTCGCGTATGTCGAAGGGTAAATTCCTTCGCTCAGAAATGCTTACAGACAAAGTTATGTCTCGCATACAGCAATACAATTCTGAAGCGCAGGCAGAAGGCCGCCCGCTGTCGGAATACGCCTTGTCATGGATTCTGCGCCAGCCTGGTGTTACCAGCGTGCTCGTCGGTGCCAGTAGCCCTGAGCAGTTGCAGAAGAATCTGCATGTCCTCTGATTAATACAAGTATAAAAAAATATTGCTGTCCGCTAAAACTTGAAACAGCATCAAATATCCGTCCGCAATGCCGATAAACAGGCGTTGCGGATTCTTTTTTCAAAAAGTAAGCTCCTCTAAGTCGAAGAGTGATGTTTCGCCAGGTGGCGGATTATCCGTT
>JAFUAH010000022.1 GCA_017464345.1 Bacteroidaceae bacterium | reverse complement strand
TCTTGCTTCGACAAATTCTCACGTCGCCAAAATGAATCGTCACGCATCAACTGCTCATAGTCAGAATGCTCACTGGTATAATATCTTCCCTCAATTCCGCTATTGGCGATTACATTTGGTAGTCCTGCCAAAGCATCGCCCCCAGCCGCTGGGCAAACCTCCGCGGTGTTTTTCATGGTTCTAAACTGTTACCACCACCCAAAATGACCAATAGGTATTAAAACGCAACTTTTCACCACCCATTTTGACCTATAGACCAGAATTTCTTTATGCTGTTGGTTGCCGCCCTTACGATGGGGGCAACTACAATGAAAGCCGATGACACATCGGACGAGAACGGTAAGTACAACCGACTCTATGTGGGCTATGCACCTACAAAGTTCATTACCAAGTACAATGGGGATAAAAGTAAGTCTGATGCCTGGCACGGATTCGATGTTGGCTGGACACATGGTATCAATGTAACGAAACAAGAATTGCCATTGTTTTTAGAATTCGGTACCAACATGACGTGGGACTTCTGTCCTGGAGAGGCTTCCGAAGGTGGTGCTTACTGGTTGATGGACTTCGATGTGCCTGTCATGCTAACCTACCGATATAAGATTGGAGAGTCGAATGTCAGAATATCACCTTACTTTGGCGTACACTTCAAGGTCGATATTCCTACGGACGACACTCGCAACATCTTTCGTTTTGGTTTGCAATTGGGGGCTAATGTTGAATTCAAAAAATTCTTCCTTGGTGCCGGATGGGATAGGGATGTCACACCCGTCAAAAATAAGAATAAGGTGAAGACCACCACTGGTGGGCCACGAATCAATCTTGGTTTCACTTTCTAAAATAGCAGAATCCCCCTGATACAACAAATCACCCTTTCGAAAATAGAGGAGCAGGCAACGGCGGCAGCATTGAGACACGATCAATGCACCGCCGTTGCCTTAAATCTATTTCACTCACATCATGTTAGGGGCACAGCCTTGCGAGATGCTATGTGTACAGAGGTATGCTGAGCCATTCAAGGGAATGGCCACGATGGATAGAGTTAATTTTTAAGTTAATTATTTGGCTACTCCAAGAAAAGGTTGTACCTTTGCCACAGATAACTTAAAAGTTAAGAATGCCAATGAGGCAAGAGTATCGCATAGAGTTGCTGGAGGAATACGAGAATGTAAATTTCTACAGCATCAGGATGAAGGGAGAGGAACTGACAGAACTGGAAATGTTCTTTGAGAAGTTCCCCGAAGGATGCAAATACGACAATGAAGTGGATACCATCATTTCGTGGATAGACCAAATCGCTGCCCGTGGTGCCAAAGAACGCTATTTCCGCCCGGAGGGAAAATATGGCGACGGGGTTGGAGTAATCCCTATTGACGCAGGAAACAAACTCCGGCTGTACTGCTTGCGACTGTCCGACAAAATTCTCGTATTTGGCAACGGTGGGGTTAAAGATGCAAGAAGTTGGCAGGAAAGCGAAACCTTGGCTCCATACGTTAAGTTGTTAGTAGATACCAGCAGGTTCATTTCCTCGCACATCAAGGACGGGACAATCGTCCTTGTGGACAAAGAGATTCTGGGAAACTTAAATTTTACGAGGCATGAAGAGGAGTAATATCTTAGAGAAAAGGCGCAAGCAGGTGGACCCTGAAATACGCGACTCGGTGGCTCTTTCCTTCCGCATTGTGGACAGAATCCACGACATTCTGGAAGAGCAGGGCCTCAGACAGAAGGACTTGGCCGAAAGGCTTGGTAAAAGTGAAGCGGAAATCAGCAAATGGATGCGAGGCACACACAATTTCACCATAGACACGCTGGTGTCCATAGAGACAGCACTTCACGCCCCTATTTTGGACGTATATCGTCCGAAGCACTACCCCGACTACGAATCAGCCCCTATGGTTGCGGCAGAGCCATGAGCCTTGCCTGAAATTCAGTATTGCCCTTTCCTACGGAAAAGAACATAGGCGATGACGGGGGCACCCACGAGGGCGGTGACGCTGTTGACGGGGAGTGCACCCTCAAAGCCAGGCATACGGGCAATGAGGTTGCACAGGAGGGCCAGACAGGCACCGACGAGTGCCGTGCCGGGCATCAGGAGGCGATGGTCGCTGGTGCGGAAGATGCTGCGTGCCAGATGGGGCACGGCCAGGCCGATGAACATAATGGGGCCGCAGTAGGCCGTGACGATGGCCACGAGAATGCCTGACGAGGCGATAACCATCATGCGCGAACGACGCACGTCGAGGCCGAGGTTCTGGGCATAGTCATCGCCGAGGAGCAGCAGGTTCATCTGCTTGACCAAGAGCATGGAGAGAGGCAGCAATATCGCCATCAGCACGACGAAGAGCACCATCTGGTCGCCCGAAACACGAGCAAACGAGCCAAGTCCCCAGACGACGTATGCCTTGATGTCCTCCTCATTGGAGAAGAACTTCAGCACGCCGATGACGGCATTGGCCAGGTAACCTATCATCACGCCGATGATGAGCAGCGTGACGTCGCCCTTTACCTTCTGTGACACGTAGAGGATGAGCAGCATGACTCCCAGCGCCCCCACAATGGCCCCGACGGACATCGCCACGTCGCCGAGGTAGCCCAGTCGGCTCAGCGCAACGCCGCCCAAAGAACCCGACATCAGCACCACGAAGGCCACGCCGAGCGAGGCACCGTTCGAGATACCCAGCACCGAGGGACCTGCCAGGGGATTGCGGAAGACGGTCTGCATCTGCAGGCCGCTCACCGCCAGACCTGCGCCCGCCACGGTAGCGGTGAGCGCCTGCGGCACGCGACTGCTCCACACAATATTGTACCAAATCTCGGACACCTCGTGATTACCTACAAGTATGCGGAGAATGTCTCCCACGGGGATGCGCACCGTCCCCAACAGCAGATTGAGGACGAAGAACACGGACAACAGGGCGAACAGGGACAGGAAGAGAAGACTATTACGACGCATATATCTTTCTTTTACAACTACGAATTACACGAATTTAACGAATTATTATAAGGCATAGTTTTTCTTTTACAACTACGTAATCGGTTTAGCGCTTGGCTCGTCCAAGAATTACACGAATTTAACGAATTAATGCCTTCGGCGTTATTGAAGGCGTAGCCAATTCGTTTAATTCGTGTAATTCGCAGTTAAAATAAATCATTCCGTAGTTTTAGAATAAATCATAGTTATTTCAGCAAGCGATAGAACGTGCCCTCGTGAGCGGGCAGGAGCTCGGGATGGAAGATGGCGACGAGGTCGGCCAGGAGCACATCGGGCTGGATGGGCGCCAGTTCGTAGTAGGGTGTCTGGCGCATGTTGCAGTAGATGACGTGGCGGTCGCGGAAAGCCTTGAAGAGGGCATTGCGCGGTTCGCTGGCACGCAGGGCCTCGTAGGAGAAATCACCGTGATAACTGTTCAGGATGCGCCAGTAGTCGGCATTGGCCGCCGTGGCGTAGAGTTGTTCGTACTCCAGGTTCACGCCGCCCGTGTTGTCGTCGTGGATGATGTAGTCAGCACCTGCATCGCGGAAGAGTTGGGCCAGGTGGTTACGCCCACCCACGGCATACCAGTTGCCGCCGTGCATCTCGCCGCTGAAGACGGTTGGTCGTTTGGGGGATTGGTCGTTTGGTCGTTTGGGGGATTGGTCGGTTGGGCGTTTGGGGGATTGGTCGGCAACACGTTGCTTCAGCGTATTGTAGCGCTGTTCGATGCCAGCAAACGCCTCGTTGGCCTCGCGCTCCCGTCCGATGAACAGGGCGACGAACTTCATCCACTCGGCCTGCCCCAGTGGGGAGAGTTCCTTGTATCCGAGGTGAGGAATGAGCGTGATGCCCGTCTCCTTGATGGCATCGTAACCACCGCGCTTGAAAGGTGAGATGAAGATGACATCGGGGTTGGCTGCCAAGATGAGCTCGGGGTCGAAGTTGCCCTCCATGCCTATCTTCTGTATGCGCCCGTCCTCCACCCGGCGAAGTATATCCTCGTTGTAGAGGTTCTTCGTGCCCGTGATACCTTTTATATAATCGTGCGCATTGAGTGCCGTGAAGTTGGAGAGCTGCAGGGCCGTCATCGTGATGGTGCTGCGTATGGGCACCTCCACACGTTCGTAACCCTCGGGCACCGCCGCCTCACTGCCCCTGGGCACAAGGGCAAACGCATAACCGACAGGCATCCGATCCTCGTCCGTCTGTGGGTCCTGTACCTCTACCAGCCGCACGCCGTCAGCCAAGTAGCGAACCGTAAAGCCCTGAGCATAACGGAGCTGGACGACAGCTGCGGAGTCTTCCGGCGCAGCCTCTCCAGAAACGTGGTTTACTCGCTTCCCTTGCTGAGAACAGGCCACGAAAGCCATGCAGAGAAGAAAAAATAGAAGTGTTCTTTTCATTGTTTTATCCATATTTTTGACAAAGATACGAAAATATTCCCTATTCCCTAATCCCCAATCCCCAATATTTTGTATCTTTGCCGACATGAAACGGATTGCCATATACCTCTTTTTCACTCTCGCGCGACTCCTCGTCCCCCATTTGCACGCTCAGGTGCCCTGGCTGACGGAACAGCCGAAACGAGAACTACGAGCCGTGTGGGTGACCACGCTGAGCGGACTGGACTGGCCACGCAACAAGGCCACGTCCGCAGCCGGAGTGGAACGGCAGAAGCAAGAGCTGTGCCAGTTGCTGGACCAACTGAAAGCTGCCAACATCAACACCGTTTTGTTGCAGACGCGCATCCGGGGCTCTGTCATATACCCCTCAGCCATAGAGCCTTGGGACGTGTGCCTGACCGATCAGTACGGACAATCGCCCAACTACGACCCCGTGCAATTTGCCATCGAGGAGACCCACCGCCGTGGCATGGAACTCCATGCGTGGGTCGTGACAATACCAGCCTTCAAGGTCGAAGCGACGAAGAAGATGGGACGGAACTCACTGTTACAGACCCACCCCGAACTGCTCAAGAAACACAATGGTCAGTACTATCTCGACCCCGGGCTGCCCGGAACCGCAGACTATCTGTCGTCCATCTTACGTGAATTCATCCGCAAATATGACGTTGATGGCATCCACTTCGACTATATACGTTATCCCGAAAATGCTCCGACTTTTCCCGATGCCGCAACCTACAAAAAATACGGAAAAGGCAAAGGAAAGGCCGAATGGCGGCGCGACAACATCACAGCCATTGTGCGCCGTCTCCACCGCGAGGTAAAGGCTGAAAAACCATGGGTCAAGATGTCATCCAGTCCTGTCGGGAAGTATCGCGATACGCGCCGCTATCCAGCACGCGGATGGAATGCCTACGATGCCGTACATCAGGATGCACAGGGCTGGCTTCGCGAAGGCATACAGGACATGCTGTTTCCGATGATGTATTTCACGGGCGACCACTTCTATCCCTTCGCCTTGGACTGGCGCGAGGGGGCATACGGCCGCTACGTAGCCCCCGGATTAGGCATCTATTTTTTGCATCCCAGCGAACGCGACTGGGACCTCTCCGTCATCACTCGAGAGCTCTGCTACTTACGTAGGCAGGGACTCAACGGACAGGCTTTCTTCCGCACAAAATTCCTGACCGACAACACCAAGGGACTTTACGATTACTTGCAACAGGTTTTCTATGCCTACCCTGCCCTGCCCCCCACTTATCCGTGGATTGACGACGAGGCCCCCTCGAAGCCCGAAGGTTTCACCCTGACATGCATCGACAACCAGACCTCCGAACTGAATTGGCAACCCAGCACCGACAACATGGCCCAAGGGGGCATCCGCTATAACGTCTATGCCAGCACGGAATACCCCGTGGACACCAGCCGGCCAGAAAACCTCATAGCCACACTGCTCGGCGAACCACGCTACACATACAGCAGCCTGGCGGCCTACCTCTACGGGCTGAACCTGGCCGTGACTGCCATAGACCGCTGTGGCAACGAGAGTGCTCCGGCCCAACTGCCACCGGTCCGGAAAATGCCCCCTACAGGTCGGGGCTTAGACCTGTATAGGTTTGGCCCCAAACCTGTACAGGATTGAGCTCAAACCTATACAGCTTGGAGGCTCAACCTATAGGGGGACAAAAAACATGTACTTTTTGTCACTTCTACTTTGCAATTTACCGTTTTTTTTATATCTTTGCAGGCATAATACAAAAAGATGGAAGCTTTCTTCAGAACTCATGCTTACCTGGTGGAGCATCTGCATGCCCCCGTGCGACGGGCCTTGATGGACGAAATCGACTGGACCAAACGGTTGATTGGCATCAAAGGAAGCCGAGGCGTGGGCAAGACATCCTTCCTGCTCATGTATGCCAAGGAGAACTTCGACGTGGAGGAACGCAAATGCCTCTACATCAACATGAACAGCTTCTACTTTCAAGGGAAGAGCATATCGGAGTTTGCAGCCGAATTCTATCACTGCGGAGGCAAGGTGCTACTCATAGATCAAGTATTCAAGGAACCGAACTGGAGTGCGGAACTGCGCCGATGCTATGACACCCTGCCGGGACTGCGGATTGTCTTCACTGGCTCCAGCGTCATGCGCCTAAAGGAGGAAAACCCTGAGTTGAACGGCATCGTACAGTCGTACAACTTGCGCGGATTCTCTTTCCGTGAATACCTGAACCTGAAGACCGGGCTCCGCCTCAAAGCCCATGCACTGGACGACATCCTGAACCATCATGAACAGATAGCCGCAGAAATATGCCGGCAAGTGAACCCACTCGACCACTTCCAGTCATATATTCATCACGGTTACTACCCCTTCTTTCTGGAACAAAGAAACTTCTCGGAAAATCTGGTGAAGACCATGAACATGATGATAGAGGTGGACATCCTGCTTATCAAACAGATAGAACTGAAATACCTTAGCAAAATAAAGAAGCTGCTGTACCTCTTGGCCATAGACCGTACACAGGCCCCCAACATCAGTCAGTTGGCCCTGGACATACAGACCAGCCGTGCCACCGTGACCAACTACATCAAATATCTGGCCGACGCCCGGCTGGTGAACATTCTGTACCGCCTGGGCGAGAGTTCACCCAAAAAGGCAGCACGCGTGATGATGCACAATCCCAACTTGATGTATGCCATGTTGCCTCATCAAGTGAACCAGCAAGAGGCCATCGAACATTTCTTCCAAAACGCCCTATGGGGGCGGCATGTTGTCAATGTGGGCGACCGTTCGTGCAACTTTGTGGTCGATGGCAAGCATCGTTTCCGCATCATGACGGAGGCTCCTAAACGTCAGCTTTCGGGCATCTATTATGCTATGGACGGCATCCGGCGCGGCGACGAACGCCAGATTCCGCTTTGGCTCTTCGGCTTCCTGTATTAGAGTGGCTGATTTTGAATTTTGAATTTTAAATTTGAAGATTAACACTATAACACCAAAATTAAGTATTATGGCAAAGGAAAAGAAATTTATCACTTGTGATGGTAACGAGGCTGCGGCTCACGTGAGTTACATGTTCTCGGAGGTAGCCGCTATCTACCCCATCACTCCCTCGTCGCCCATGGCTGAGCACGTGGACGAATGGGCTGCCCGCGGCAGGAAGAACCTGTGGGGACAGACCGTGACAGTGCAGGAGATGCAGTCGGAAGGCGGTGCTGCCGGTGCGCTGCACGGTTCGCTGCAGGCCGGTGCGCTGACCACAACATTCACTGCCAGTCAGGGTCTGCTGCTGATGATTCCCAACATGTACAAGATTGCCGGTGAGATGCTACCTTGCGTATTCGACGTTTCTGCCCGTACGCTCGCTTCTCACTCTCTCTGTATCTTCGGTGACCACCAGGATGTGATGGCTTGCCGTCAGACTGGTTTCGCCATGTTCTGCTCGGGCAGTGTGCAGGAAGTTATGGACCTGACTGCCGTGCCCCATCTGGCCACGCTGAAGACGGAGATTCCCTTCGTGAACTTCTTCGACGGTTTCCGCACCTCTCACGAGTATCACAAGATTGAGGTGATGGATCAGGAGGAGGTTGCCAAGTTGGTAGACCCTGCTGACGTGAAGCGTTTCCGCGACCGTGCCCTCTCTCCCGAGCGCCCCATGACTCGTGGTACTGCCGAGAATCCCGAGACCTTCTTCACACACCGCGAGGCCTGCAACGCAGCCTACGACCGTGTGCCTGAGGTGGTGGAATATTACCTGCAGAAGGTGAGCGAAATCACAGGTCGCGAATATCACCTCTTCGACTACTACGGCGCTAAGGATGCCGACCGCGTCATCATCCTCATGGGTTCTGCCACCGAGGCTGCCCGCGAGGCCATCGACTACCTGACCGCTCAGGGCGAGAAGGTGGGTATGGTTGCCGTACACCTCTATCGTCCCTTCAGTGTCAAGCACCTGCTGGCTGCCGTGCCCAAGACGGCAAAGCGCATCGCTGTGCTCGACCGCACGAAGGAGCCCGGTGCCGAGGGTGAACCTCTGTATCTCGACGTTAAGAGTGCCTTCTACGACGTGGAGGACAAGCCCCTCATCGTGGGTGGCCGCTATGGTCTCGGCAGTGCCGACACCACTCCCGCCAAGATTATCGCCGTGTTCAAGAACCTGGCCCTCAACGAGCCCAAGAACCACTTCACCGTGGGCATCGTGGACGATGTCACCTTCACCTCGCTGCCTGAGGAGGAGGAAATCGCCATGGGTGGTGCCGGCATGTTCCAGGCTAAGTTCTACGGTCTGGGTGCCGACGGTACGGTGGGTGCTAACAAGAACAGCGTGAAGATTATCGGTGACAACACCGACAAGTATTGTCAGGCTTACTTCTCCTACGACTCGAAGAAGTCCGGTGGTTTCACCTGCTCGCACCTGCGTTTCGGCGATACGCCCATCCGCAGCACATACCTGGTAACTACGCCTAATTTCGTGGCTTGCCACGTTCAGGCTTACCTTCACATGTACGACGTGACACGTGGTCTGCAGAAGAACGGTACGTTCCTCTTGAACACCATCTTCGACGCTGCCGAACTCGAGAAGTTCATGCCCAACAAGGTTAAGCGCTATTTCGCACAGAACAATATCACCGTCTACACCATCAACGCCACGAAGATTGCCCAGGAGATTGGTCTCGGCAACCGCACGAACACCATCCTGCAGTCGGCATTCTTCCGCATCACCGGCGTGATTCCCGTAGAACTGGCCGTCGAGAAGATGAAGGCTGCAATCGTGAAGAGTTACGGTTCGAAGGGTGAGGATGTAGTTAACATGAACTATGCCGCCGTAGACCGTGGCGACCAGTATGTGAAGATCGAGGTGAAGCCCGAATGGGCCAATCTGCCCGACGACGAAGAGAAGGTCGACAATGCTCCTGCTTTCGTGAAGGAGTTGGTTCGTCCCATCAATGCTCAGGCTGGCGACCTACTGAAGGTCAGCGACTTCACCAAGCACGGCACCACCGACGGTTCTTGGATGAACGGCACTGCCGCCTTCGAGAAGCGTGGCGTTGAGGCCTTCGTGCCCATGTGGAACAAGGACAATTGTATCCAGTGTAACAAGTGTGCCTTCGTTTGTCCTCACGCTGCCATCCGTCCGTTCGTCCTCACCGACGAGGAACTGGCCGGCTTCGAGGGTCTCGACAATATCGAGATGAAGGCTCCCGCCGCCATGAAGGGTATGCACTTCGTCATCGAGCCTAGTGTCCTCGACTGTCTGGGTTGCGGCAACTGTGCCGACGTTTGCCCGGGCAACCCCAAGACCGGCAAGGCTCTCACCATGGTTCCCTTCAACCCCGACAAGGCCGACATGAAGAAGATGGCTGCCGACTGGGACAAACTGGTGAAGGTGCCCTCGAAGCAGGATCTCGTAGACATCAAGCAGAGCGTCAAGAACAGCCAGTTCGCACAGCCTCTGTTCGAGTTCTCGGGCGCTTGCTCGGGCTGCGGCGAGACTCCGTACGTGAAACTCATCAGCCAACTCTTCGGCGACCGCGAACTCATCGCCAACGCCACGGGTTGCTCCAGCATCTATAGTGCTTCTATACCTTCCACCCCCTACACCAAGAACGCCAAGGGTCAGGGCCCGGCCTTCGACAACAGCCTCTTCGAGGACTTCTGTGAGTTCGGTATGGGTATGGTGCTCGGTAACAAGAAGATGAAGGAGCGCGTGACACTGCTGCTGCAACAGGCCAGCGAAGGTGCTCCCGAGGAGTTCAAGGCCCTTGCTGCCGAGTGGATTGCTAACAAGGAAGATGCCGACAAGACCAAGGAGATTGCTCCGAAACTCAAGGAAGCCATCGCTGCTGGTGCTGCCAACGGTTGCGAATACTGCAAGGAACTGCAGACTCTGGACCACTACCTCATCAAGCGCAGCCAGTGGATTATCGGTGGCGACGGTGCCTCTTACGACATCGGTTACGGCGGTCTCGACCACGTTATCGCCAGCGGCGAGGATGTCAACCTGCTCGTGCTTGATACCGAGGTTTACTCCAACACCGGTGGTCAGGCTTCCAAGGCTACACCTCTGGGTGCCATCGCTCAGTTCGCTGCCCAAGGTAAGCGCATCCGCAAGAAGGATCTCGGCATGATTGCCACCTCTTACGGCTATGTTTATGTGGCTCAGGTGGCCATGGGCGCCGACAATGCTCAGTGCCTGAAGGCTATCCGCGAGGCAGAGGCCTATCCCGGTCCCTCGCTCGTCATCGCCTACGCTCCCTGTATCAACCACGGTTTGAAGGCCAAGGGCGGTATGGGCAAGAGCCAGGCTGAGGAGGCCAAGGCCGTTGAGTGCGGCTACTGGCACCTGTGGCGCTACAATCCCGCTCTGGCAGAGGAAGGCAAGAACCCCTTCAGCCTCGACTCCAAGGAGCCCCAGTGGGACAAGTTCCACGACTTCCTCATGGGCGAGGTCCGCTACCTCAGCGTCAAGAAGGCCTACCCCAACGAGGCCGAGGAACTCTTCGCCGAGGCTCAGCGCATGGCCCAACTCCGCTACAAGTCCTACGTCCGCAAGACGCAGGAAGACTGGAGCGAGGAAGCATAATTTATGTTCTGATATTAAAGGAGGTATCCGTATATCGGATACCTCCTTTATAAATATTATACCATAGAAAAATGACAGCAAGCACCAAGCAACGAGAAAATCTACAGTCTGCCATTTGGAAAATTGCGAACGAAGTACGAGGAGCCGTAGATGGTTGGGACTTTAAGCAGTTCGTTTTAGGCACACTCTTTTACCGATTTATCAGCGAGAACTTCACAAACTTTATCGAAGGCGGTGATGAGGAACGACTACAATCTCTCTGTCAGTTCATACGTAGAGGCTGAAGATAGGCGTGAAGTCATTGACATCGTAAGCCTCAATGCAGAAATAGCAAAGACCGTAGAACGCATCAACGCACTGCGCAACGACATTGACAATATTGTAAAAAAACTGGAAAACGCCGAACCCGACAAAGCATGAACAACGGATACGTACCACCATTCACCGTAACAGAGGGAATTATCAGTCTTGTGGCTGATATTGCAGAAGCCGTCGGTCATCTGACAGCAAAGGCTGGCAGCCTTCCGTCGCCCCAACTACGAAAACAGAATCGTATCAAAACCATTCAGTCGTCACTGGCTATCGAGAACAATTCTCTTTCGCTTGAGCAAGTAACAGCCATTCTTGAAGGGAAACGAGTTTTGGGTGCCCCAAATGAAATCCAAGAAGTACGTGGAGCCATAGATGCCTACAATCTATTACTTGAATTGGATCCCTATAAGGAGAAAGACCTGCTGCGTGCTCATCGACTAATGATGGCAGGCCTTGTAAAAGAAAATGGCCGTTATCGGTCTGGAGGAGTAGGTGTATTTGGAGAGAGTGGACTAGTTCATCTGGCACCGCTGGCCATGCGTGTTCCCCAACTTATGGGAGACTTGCTGACATGGGCCAAAACAACAAAAGTTCATCCACTCATTCGCTCGTGCGTTTTTCACTACGAGTTTGAGTTCATACATCCTTTTGCCGATGGAAATGGGAGAATGGGGCGCATGTGGCAAACCCTTATATTGATGGATTGGAATCCCATTTTTGCATGGATTCCAGTAGAAACAATCGTAAAGGAACACCAACAGCAATATTACGCTGCCATTGCCCAAAGCGATCAAGAAGCCAACAGCACAGCGTTCATCCGCTTTATGCTTGAATGTCTGAAAGAAACTGTCTCCACACTCATCAAGGAACAAGAAGAAGCAAAAAGTACACCAATAAATACACCAAAAAGTACACCAATAAGCAGATTGTCTGGTACACCGAAGCGAATCTGTGAACTTATTATTGCAACCCCCACTATATCGGTTACACAATTAGCCAACTTGCTATCCCTCAATCGGAGAGGAGTAATGAAGCACATGCAGAATATGCAGGAGCAAGGCATCATACGTCGCGTCGGGCCGAACAAGGGTGGTCATTGGGAGGTTGTTTCATAATATCATAAAGGTTATAAAGGAGCAGAAACGATGAACAACATACAGCAATTGATACAACAACTTTGCCCTGATGGAGTGGAGTTTAAGAAACTGGGAGAAGCTTACATGGCCATGACACTCCTGGCTGCAATGACGCTGGCGCTCGGAGCATGTGGCGACGAGGTTGAGGGCGGCGAAAAGGGAGGCAAGCACACCGCGAGCATCTCAGGCGTAGCACAAAAGGGACAATTCATCAAGGGATCCTCCATCACCATCTATGCTATGGACAATAACCTGAGTGCGACGGGATTGAGTTATCCCACGCAGACAACGGACGACATGGGGACGTTCACGGTGGATAACGTCAGTGCCGACTTCATAGACATAAAGGCCAACGGCTATTACTACAACGAAAACCGTGGTGAGACCTCGGAATCGACCATCAATCTGCAGGCACTGGCGGCCACAAACAGCCACGTGAACGTGAATCTGCTGACCACGTTGGCCTACAACCGCATCAAGTATCTGGTCAAGGCTGGGACGAAGTTTGCCGACGCACAGAGCCGTGCACAGATAGAGGTGCTGACGGCTCTGGGCCTGGGTAACACGGCATCGGCAGACTTCACGGACATGAACATCGCCGGCAGTGGGGATGCCAACGGTTTGCTGCTGGCCGCCTCCTTGCTCATACAACAAGACCGAAGTGTCGGCGACGTGAGCAAACTTATCTCCGACATCGCCGCCGACCTGGAAGAGGACGGGATGCTCTCCAGCGACCTAAACGAAGAGATTCACCGCAACGAGCACAACATCTACGTGGGCGATGTGATAAGCGGTCTCATCGATTTCTACGAGAAGAACAAGGTCACGGACTTCTCCATCCCGACGTTCTACAAGTTCCTTGACACAGATGGCGATGGCAAGATGGACGGGCAGGAAGGCCACATCTTCAAGAACATAGATGGTGATGAATTATGGACTTATGAGCCAGCAAATCCCAACATCGGATTCGATGCTGGTGGTTTCTCGCTTTCTCCCATGTTTTTGTCCACCATCCCCTTCCAAGCAAAGAGCGATGCGGAGTGGCTTACGGCAAGGGTGCGTACCATCGCCGAGAACATCTATACAGTAGATATCGTAGGACAGCCCAACACGGGAGAGAATCGTACGGGCCATATCATCTATACCGACGAATCCGAAAAGGAACTCGCAACATATACCTACCAACAGAAAGCCCCTGACGCGCTCGTACCTCAGCGGATGTTCTTAGCCTACACCTACGATAATGTAGAGATTTTCAATACCGACCACATTGGGGTGAATGGCAAGGTATACGAGATAAACACGCTGCCATACGACTATCGTTACAATCGCTACGTCGATATTCCCAGCACCGAAAAGCAAGAGCAGTACCAGGCCTACTTCCCTGTCAGCATGGTCTCCATGCCCGACGGATATGGCACTTACCGCCTGACCATACCCAAGGAAATCACTTCCGACGAGTTCCCGTTCGTGGGGCAAAGGGAGAACTATGACTACAGTCCCATCAGTAATCCGACTGCCATCTACTTTATGCCCGCTTGCCCTCATATTCAATTTAATGATTTCAGAGGAGATGCCGACCGTCTCGTTCTGACTTCCGACCAACCCCTCTGCGGAACCGCTACGTACACACTGCGCAACGGCGGTGTTGAATACGGCAATCCACAGATTGACGAGCAATCAACGCGCCCCGACGAGGACGGAAAATACCGGATGACCATCACTCTCAAAAACCACGTCGTTACAAATTTCCCCGTATTGGCGGAGAACGCACGCATCACTGTTCAAGTCTATGATGTGGCTGGACAAATACTCTACGAGGATAAAGTGAAATCCTATTACAGTTACATCACAACCCGATAAACCCGCCCAGCCTAACAGGCCATCATTATATTGATGGTACAGCCATCATACTATTGACGGAAGTACCGTCAAAGCCCTTTGACGGTTTTTGCTTAATGGCCTTCTGGCTGACACTTGCAGGAACACGATGCTATAGTATAGAAATACGGTGCAGTGGCGATAACAGCCCCTGCACCGTTCTTTTCAAGGTTGGGCCTACGCTTCTGCCCATTGTTAGCGCATCGCACTTCTCACTAATAGTGAGCACTCCCCCGAAATATCCGAGATGGAAACGAGCAATTTGATTGTACTTAACCTCTTCGAGGAAAAACCCATGACGATTTATTACCGCTTTTTCAAAAGAAATGCGTACCTTTGCTCAATTTTCTTACCGAGTGTTGTTCGTAATCGAAAATAATTCTCTATCTTTGTCCCGTCAAGCAATTGACAAGACATAATGTAGAAAGTGTTTTCGCACTATCCCAAACAGGAAATCTGACAGTTTCACGACCAGGGATGACGAACAGCACTCTTTTCTTGTATAGCAATAAGTATGCGGTAACGGATACATGCTTAGGCTATATAGGTGTGGAGTATCGTTTATGTGGTCAAGGTTTTGTCAGAGCCTCCTGTTTCATAGACGAAAGAACTCCACACTTCTCTTTGTGCCTGAAACAAACTAAAAACGATTCGTCCTTATCAGGAGTTCGTAAGGGCAAAACTTAAAATTATTTACATTATGTTTAAAAAGTTTTGTTGCCTGTTCATGGCATTGGCAGTCCTAAACCTGTCTGTCTTTGCAGGTGCTCCGCTGAGACGCGGAACGGTTGTCTACGTGAGAAACCTGTCTGAAGTTTCAAGTAAGACAGGCGGAACGATGAGTTGTATCGTAGACAATGATGTGAAAACCACTGATGGCGTAGTTGCCATCGAAAAAGGAGCACGCGTAAATGTGAACTACGAGTGCAAAAAGGCGAAAGGCGTAGGTAAGCCAGGCCAGATCATCATCAAATCAATGACAACGGAAGCCGTTGATGGTCAAAATGTGTTGCTGAATGGAAACTTTACCGAGAAAGGTAAAAGCAAGAAAGGGAAGTCCATAGGTCTTGCTGTTGGCCTTACCGTATGGACTGGTCTCCTGCCATTCCTCGCATTCCTCGCAAAGAAGGGCGACCAAGCCACTATTCCTGCTGGCACAGTATTCTCTCAGTTCTCTACTGCCGACGAGTACCAGATTAACAAGTAACCTATACCCAAGCATCAGAAAACTACAGAGTCACGATTTCGTGGTCTCTGTAGTTTTTCTATTAAACGGCAAAGCCATATAGCAGTGCTCTAATTCTGTTGTATCAATAGGTTGTTTGCAGCAATATATTCTTTAACAGATATTCTGTAATTCTCCATGAAGTTTCTCATCCTCACTTTTTCGGCATCCTTTTAGTCCTTGGTAGCATCCAATATGTTCTCTATATTGTCTTCATTTAAATGGATAATACAATCAACCGCCTTATCCACAATTGTTGCCGCAATTGGAGTAAAAAGATATCGGCAAGAGAGGTCTGGCGATTATTCTTGTTATTTCCTTGCATAACACTCATACAAAAACTTATCTACAGCTTCTCTGTCATTAATACTTAACAAATATGCTTTATCTTCATCAGTAAAAGTGTATATCCCGAAATTCTTTATATACTCACCGTTTAAAGAATAGTAGTCAGAAGAATATGGTTTACTGTTGGATATAAGATAATTCCAGAACAATGACGATTCAAAGACTTTCTGTAATATCTTCAGATTTTCGACATTTTCTCCTACAAATGCCATACCATTGTACAAAAACAAATCGGTGTCGTTTATTAGGACACATCTTGGAGCCCGATTCGCAATTTTCGGGAAAAACAACTTGACAGGAGGCATGTTTAGGGATTGAGTTCTACCAAATTGATACCAGACTGGATAGTTTTTACCTTTACCCTTATCACGAGTAGCCAATTTTTCTCTCTGAGTCAATAAATATTTATATGCTTCTGGATAGTCCTTTTGCATAATAATCTCAGGTATAATCTGCATTTTACCATATCTATCACTGCGATAAGGGAAAATAACTTTCTCTAGAATATTTTCAAATTTTACATCTGAATTAAGTTTGTTTGGATTAATAATATCTTTACAAATATTCTTCTCTATTTTATACTCGCAGCCATCTTTTCGAAGGAAATAATAGTCCTTGCTCTCTCCTGCAGGAGAAAAAATATACACTTTATTGCACAAAGTTGCTATCCCATGACGTGATTGTGAGTATTTTCCTATCGGAGTTCCTATATTTTCAAGAATATTGACTTTTGAGGTGTTATTTAGATTCCATCCACGCCTATAATCTAATAAGGAATAATTAATGAATTGAAAATCTATAGTGGTATCTAATATTGCATTTTCATCAATTGCATAGTCAATACCTGATGATTTCTCATTTTTGATAAAACAAATACAGGTATATGTACTTTTCTTTTCGAATACTTGTTTACTCCGAAAATCTACGATCTTAATATGAGGTGATTTTTGTTCAAAATACTCTCGAAGAGAACGGCCATTAAGGCTCTTTATAAAACTATTCATAGTAATATATCCCATAATTCCCTTATCTTTTAAATTCTCCAAGGCAATCTGGAAAAATGGAATATATAAATCTGGATGGCCAGTCTTACAAACAGACCACTTTTGCATGTTAGCGCGAATTTCGTCTGTTAATCGACGTGAACAAACATAGGGAGGATTACCTATTATTAGATCAAATCCTTCAAAACCTTTAATTATGTCATTGAAGTTGATCGTCAATGTATCTGCAATCCATAGATTAAATATAAAATCATCATCCTCACCTTGGCTAATAGCCAATAAAGACAATAATATTTTTGTTCGCTTAATCGAATAAGGCTGAATGTCCACTCCATAAATAATATTACGAAAAATATTTTTATAGGATTTACCGGTATTCAAATGTATTCTTTCGGCAGCATCTTTCAAGAAACCACCACAGCCGCAAGCGATATCTGCTATTTTTAAATTATTTGAAACAGAATTATTGCCCAAACAATAGTTTAAAATATAGTTTCTAATTCTTTGAGGAGTGTACACGGCCCCATTTATTATTTTATCTGCAGGTGAGACAACAAACTCAAATAGATTTATCAATTCTTCTAATGTATACTTACACCCATTAGCATCTAAAATTCTTGTAAAATCAATTACATAAGGATACCAAAGATGATCTTCTCTTATTAGTAAAGAAGACAGCAAAGAGTTATTCTTTACTGTCCAGCCATTTTTGCAAACGAAAACGGTTGCAAATAGGCTGTCAACAAAATCTATGTCAGACGACATATGTTTTTTTAGGAATTTGAAAACTGCCGTATTCATCCCCTATACAATTGCTCCAAAAAATTTTTCTGTTTAAGCATTACATTTATAAAGTCTTTCAAAACATCTTTGTCTTCACAATTTTGATAGACCTTTTCTATTTCATTAGTTACTATTTCAAGTTGTTCATAATTCCACAACATTTCATGCTGTCTTTTCCATAATTTCAAATTGTCGAACATCCACTCACCCAGTTCAGTCTTAGCGACAATAGAACCAAACTCAGAACGTTCAAACTGCTCATCATATTCTTTATTACATGGATCAATCCATCCTATCTTACCATTGTTTGGTTTACTTTCGTCACCCGTAGGCCATTTGGCTCGTTTCGAATTATTACAAGAGCGGCATGCATATACTAAATTTGAATAATCATTTTCTTTGAGATTGACCATTTTATCTTTTGGAACAAAATGGTCAATCTCAAAATGTTCTTTTCTTGGCCAATCACGATCTCCACAATATCCACAATGACCATTAAAATCTGCAATTAATTCATTACGATATTTCTTATAGTCATTTCTCTTATCTATATCTGTGCGTCTTTGTGGTGTCTTTTCCCTTAACTTATATACCATGGTCTAATCCTTTCTAATCTTTTCTAGCAATCCACGAGACAAATTTACCAATTCGCGCAAATCTTTTACAGATTTAGTTTCCATATCTGCTGGTGAAAGTGGATTTGCATGTGGATCAATAGCCTGAAGTTCTATATGAAGTTCTAACAATTCTTTTTCTTCTTCATCAGACAATCCTTCTTTTGTATCTTGTTTCGCTTCTAATTCCCTAGTACGTTTTTCTCTTGTAGAAACAATAGATTTGTAGTTCTCGACAGATTTCTTAATTTTTTCTTTCAAAGAGGCTAATGACTTCTCATCGTCTTGAGCACTCTCTTTATCAGACATTATGTTTTTGTCATTGACTAAAAAAACGTTATCCAATTTGGACATCGCATCAGAAGGATATGAAGTCAACATGAAAACAGGGAAATATCTTTTCTTTTCCCATAGAGCTTTTATGACATCATCACCATTGTAGGGCAGCCATCCGCTATCTGCCAACTTATAATCAACAGCAAGCACATCCAACTGACGTTCTTCAATTTGCTTTATCAAATCGTCAGTTGTTGATAACAAGTTAGGGTCATCAAGGAATTCTACATGAAAATCTTTCTTAAAGACTCTATTGAATGTAAAACGATGTCCCTTATCTTCTTCTAAGTATCCTAATGTAATCATTTTCATATTGTTGTATTTGTTGTATTATTAAAAGTTACAATTACCCCAAAACCAATTGGCATATCGGGAATGACAGAAATATCTCCCTTATATTTTTCTATTGTAGTCTTTGTTATGTATAATCCAAGTCCTGTACCTATCTTTTTGCCATCCTCATCAACCTTCGAAGACTCGAATGCATTAAAGATATCATTGATATGGTTTTTATATTCGTCTGCCAGTCCAATACCAGTATCAACAAAGGATATTTGGATTTGGTTTTCAATATTATTCCCATTAATTTCTATTTCCCTATTCAGATTACTTTTTGTCTCTTTTATTGCATATATTGAGTTGGACAATAAATTATTGAATATCGTATCTAAATCTATTTGCATAGCTTCGATAACCATATCATCAGTGAAGCCATAAATATTCATTTGTATATTAAGCTCATTCAATACTGTCTGCCAAGTATTCTTAAATGAATTAAAGTACTGGTTCAAGTAAACTTCACCTCTTTCACGTTTATCACGCCTAATAGAATTAAGAGAATACTCTAACCATCCTCTAACTTTCTGGTCTTGAACTCCTAATTCTTCTATCATATTGTAAGGATTATCGTACGGTCCTATACCACGTTGTTGTATTTCGTCATTTGACACAATATTCTCTAATGCTTCTTTTAAATCTAAGGATCGAGTATCTAACAGAGCCTTAATGTTACGCAATTCATGAGAAAACGAAGTTATTACTAAACCTGTACTTGCCAGATTCCTCAATAGGCTAAGTTCATCATCTTTGTCCTCCAACTCTTGTTTTAGAGTCTCATAACCTGTACGAACTTTCTCGTAATTTTCAGATGTATAACCAGACTTTGCCGCCTCATCAGCATCCTGTTTAGCTTTTCCTTTGGGGTTGTTCTTATCATACAATTGACTAAGATTGTACATTACTACATTACGGTCTTTCTCAAAGAGAGAGATAATCCCAATAAGAATGTCCTTAAACAAATCAAAAACCTCATTCTCTTGTAGACCTTCACGGCTAGATTTATCTTCCAAATATTTGTTATAAATCCTTGATATTTCAATAGCGCCGACAATCTGATTCTGCCGAATGTAATAGCCGCCTTTTCGCTGTCCTGCGCCACTAGGATTCGTAGTATATCTTTCTCCAAGTCTTAGCCAATCATTTCCAT
Source organism: Bacteroidaceae bacterium (assembly GCA_017464345.1). Lineage (GTDB taxonomy): Bacteria > Bacteroidota > Bacteroidia > Bacteroidales > Bacteroidaceae > Physcousia. The sequence goes on along the minus strand of JAFUAH010000022.1, from coordinate 175,508 downwards.
TTTCGCCATAAGGCCTGACACGAAAATTATCACGATATATCTTAACTCCAACATTTTGTTGAAGCCATTTTCTTCGGCTTGCCGGAATTGACTTATATGGAAATTTAGAACGATCTCCTTCTCCTTTTACATCTCTAATAGTATTCTTTGCAAAATAGAATGTAAAGTCAAACTTACCAATTTTATCCCCGAACTCTTCCAATCGATTCTTTTTATCAATTTTCAAATCCGAAAGATGGAGAATCTGCTTAAACGATCCTTTTTCAAAGACATCTAATGTATAAGGAAAATTCTTCATCTCAGGATAATCAAAAACACCTACATATTCATTTTTCAAGCGTTTAATATCCAATTCGTTTCTTGTAATATCAACTTCTAATGTTTTTTCTATATCACCGCTATAATGTGCAACAACTTTGTAGTCATAGTCAGAATATGAATCTACCGTAACTTTCCCATAATTAACTTGGCATTCTGTTGAATGCATATAAATCTCAAATGCAGGAATATCGAATGGCGGTATTAGTCCCTGAAGATTATCATATAACTTACTTATCACTGTTTCATCCCAAGAATCATTAAGATTAGATATTTTTAATAACGTTCCATGTTTAAAAACTGGTAATTCTGGTAATGAAAAGAAAGACAGGACTTCCTCAACACAGATTTTAATTTCATCAAATGATATTTTGTCCAGTGTGGCCTTCACATCAGAAACATTTGCATGGGGAACATCAAATTCATTCCAATTAACATTCCACACATATCCTTCGTTAGTTTCTTCTGTATAAGTCCACATTTGGGAAACATTTCCTAACCGATTTAATGCAAAACGACCGATTCCCTTTGCACCAGATTTTATGCGTCCATTCTTCGAATATTCGTCATACAGTTTATCATCTGTTCCTATGCACATCCAACTGTTAATAATTGTTTCCGCTGTCATTCCGCAGCCAAAATCCAATAAAAAAATGCATGGTGTCTGACCATTTTTGTCAAATAACAGAAAACAATATTTTGAGTCAGCATCATAGGTATTCTTTACTAACTCAATTACTGCGCCTTCTGGATTAGAAAAATTTTCTAATCCAATCAGTTTGGCTGTTCGCGCCGAAACGGTGAAAGGTATCTCCATATATCACTATACTTTGCACAAAATTAGTGATTATTTTGCAGATTAACGAATAATTACCCATTTTTCTACATTATTTAATTATTATGCTCCTTTCGTGTATACATATATAATTTTTCTTGGACATGCAGCATAATCACGAGAATGTTGTATCTTTGCAGTGCAAAACGAATACAATATGCTATAAATGCAAATCCTTTGCAATCGTATGAAGACAAGAATCAGCAATACAAACATTTCCATCTTGCTGGGGCTGATAGCCTTGGGCGTGGCAGTAGCCTTCCGTCTGTTCTCCGAGGCAGACCTGTGGTTTCAGATGTTCTCGGCCATATTGGGTGTCATCATCACGGTCATCATCACCAACCTGCTGCTGAACAGCCAGACGACGAATGACATTGAGCGGGAGCGTAACTCGGAAATATTCAAGGAAAAACTGCGCATCTATCAGGAGTTCCTACAGGCTCTCTACGACGTGCTGAAGGAGGAACAGGTGACACCCGACGAGGCGATGCGCCTGCAATTCCAGACGTCGTACATCGCCATGCACACCGAGAGCCGCCACATCCGTCAGGTGAGCGAACACGTTTCGGCCATCGTGAAGATGTACTCCCAATGCCCGGGCGAGAACGGCAAGAAGGTGTTGCAGGACGAACGGCTGCTACTCCGTAACCTCTTCGACATCGTGGAAATCTTCCGCCACGAACTCTACAGCGAGAAGCCCGACTTCGACCGCGCCGACATCAATGCCGCCATCGAGAACTTCGAGTATGCCTACCGCTATTTCCTGAAGGCATGTCCCTTAGGCACTCGAGATTCCGAATAGTGGGGAATGCAGATACGCTTCGGTTCTTCGCCGTCGGCCCGCTCGATGACGAGTTGGCGCGTGGCGATGATATAATAGACTATATAAGCATGTAGATACTGCTGCTCGTCGGTCCAACTGAGGAAGATGCGTTTGTCTTCATCGTCCGTCCATGCGTTATAAGTCACGAGGGAATCAAGGGTACTCCGGATGCGCTGATGCAGGGCATCGAAATCCTTTTCCGAGGAAGGTGTGCGTACAAGGTGGGCACGGGTGGGACAACGGCTGTCCATCCCCGTCCACCACACATGCCCCTCGTGGTCGTTGCTCACGAAAAGCGTGTCTGTGACCTGCGCATCGGCCTGACGCTGCCGCTGCTGCATCTCTTTCTCCATGAGCGCAATGAGTTCCGTCGGGTGCCCTGCAATACGCTGCTTTTGCTGCTCCGTCCCTATCAGGTGGTCGATGAGGCGGACGAAGCCGGGGACGACCTCGCACGGCTCACCCGGTTGAGCCACTACATGGATGAGGCAGAAGTGCTCGCTATAGCGACCTGCGAGGTAGAGATGGAAGGCTCCGCCCATAGCGAACGTACAATTGACACTGACCAGATAGTTCTCCTTTTGCCGGAAACTGTTCCTGAGGGAGATGGTCACCTCGTCGTGCAGGTTGTAGCGGAGGAAGAACAGGTTCGCCCACTGCTGTATCTCGCTTTCCGTTGGCGCGGGCAGCAGCACGACGCGGGCCTTGGTCTGGCAATGCTCTCCGGTACACCACTCATAGTCCGTGTCGCCTTCGTAGTGGAAAAGGGTATCGACCACACGGGCATCGCTGCGCCGCGAATATTCGTCGAGGAGACTGACGATGGGGGCAGCCTCCTCTGCCGACAGTTCCTTGTGGTCGAAACCAACGCCCGGCCCATGAGCCGGACTCTTGGCGAGGCTGATGCTGCCGGGGCTGTTCACACCGTACTTGAACGTCAGTTTCGTGCGGTTGTAGGTCATGAGGAAATAGGCCGACGTGTCGCCTACCTCTGGCTGCAGGCGCATGGCAATGCGCCCTTCGAACACTTCGCCAGCCCGCTCTTCGGTCATCTTTCGCTCATGAGGCAACTGGTCGAGCCAGGGACGCAAACCTCGAACCAACTTGCTCGTAGCCATTATGGGGGCGTTATCAATGGTGAACTCGCCACGCACGGCATGGTTGCGCCCATTGCTCTCCACGACGGCGTAGCCATCAAGGCTGTTCATGGCCAGATAGTTCATGATGCTGTCTATGGCTTGGTCGGTGGCCGACTGTGCCCGCAAGTTCATCGGGCAAAGGAGCAATAGGAATGGAATAATGTACTTCATGGTTGCACTATTGGTTTTCAAATCCATCAATCATGGCGGTCAGTTCGCGGGACATCGCATCGAGTTCGCAGTTGATACACACATCCTCTACGGCCTTGGCTATGGCTCCGTCCTCTGCACGCTTGACGGCGACGTCCTCTCTGGCCTTTGGCTGCGGCCTCATTCGTGGGATGGGCGATGTACGTACTTCCGCCGTTTGAGGCAGTTCCTTTTTCGTCTCTGGCTCTGCTGGCGTGTGTACTTCGGCCTTTGCCACCACCTTCGGGCTTACCGTCTCCCTTTCTGTGGGCCTCAATGTTCCCACGAGGAAGACAACTCCCGTAACGACGGCAGCCACACCGGCAGCGCGGATTATCCATAGCCGAACGGTCTTCCCCCTTCGAGCGATTGTTGTTCCCGAGGTAAGAGGGGATGCGTATATCCGCTCCATCACCCTGTCTTCCAAGTCCTTGGGAAATTCCATCATAGGCCGCTGGGCCTTTCTTCGGAGCATCGCCTGTCGGAATGCATCGTCCTTGAGCCTTATGTCATCTGATGCTTTCATCTGTATTTTGTCTTTTGCAGTTCTTTCCTTAATCTGTCTCTGATTCTGTGCAGTCGGCTTGCCAATATGCCGGCCTTGCTGTCGAGTATGTAGGCAATCTCTTTTAGCGGCAAGTCGTCTTCGTAATAGAGTCGCAGGAGGGTCTGGTCGTAATCTGGGAGTCGGCGGATGGCCTCGTCAAGTCTCTCTTGTTGCTCTTCGCTTGCATCCGTCAGCCAGTCGTCGCTGTCTGCCTCTTCGGCATATTTCAACAAACTGTCATCCGCATCCCAAGAGAGCGTGGGGAGTCGTCGTCGCTTCATACGTCGCAGCGCCTCGTGATAGGCTATGCGGTGGAGCCAGGTGGCGAACGATGCCACGCGACAGTCGTACTGATGAAGCGAGCGGTAGGCAAAGAGGAACGCCTCCTGCACCACATCCTCCGCCTCTTCGCGACTACCGACGACACTCTCAATGAAGGCAAGCAACGTGCCTCCGTGCCTACGCATCAAGTGGCGAAACGCTTCCGTCTCGCCACCGAGTATGCGCGTTATGAGTGTCTTGTCGTCTGCCATCATCGTCATGGTGTCCTACCTGCATATAGGCACAAAGGTAATAAATATGTCGCACAAAGCCGAACTTTTTCATCTTTTTTATCTCTCGTCCGACATTTCGCGCTGATATTCCCTCACCGACTTGCCGCCCATGAAGCGATAGGTCAGTGAGAGTTGCAGAGCACCACGGTTGTTGCTCTTCCACGAACTGAAGTAGCTGGTACTCTGTATGGCAGAGGAAACAATGTATGTCCTATTGATGCCGTCGCCCCACTTGAGGGGCGCAACGGCCACGAAGTTCACGGCAAGGCGGTTGTGGAAGAAGGTCTTGTCGATGGAAAGGTAGAGTGCGTCATTTTTGTAGTTGGTCGAGTAGGTCTGCGGCGTGACCATTTTGTTGTTGTTCAGTTCGTAGGACAGATAGGTGGTCATGCCCAGCTTGCGGCTATAGTATTGCAACGAGGTCTTGAAACGGAACTCCCTGCCTTGCTGCTTGAAATCCTCGTAGCTGGCCCTCGGCAGGGCAAAGAGCGCGTCGGCCTTATAGACAAAGTCCTTGGCGAATCGTTTGGTGAACGAGACGCTGGCCCACGGCGACAGGTAGCGGCTGTTGACGTAGGTGCTTGCCACGAACTCGCCCTTCATGCCGCTGGGCAGCAGTCCGTGGCGAATCTCGGTGAAACTGGTGATGGTGTGGGGCGCGTAGGTCACGCCGGCCTGGGCGTTGAAGCACCACCACGCATCGAACCAGACCTTCCACTGATGGCTGACGCTGGGGCGCAGGAACGGATTGCCGCCGCTCCATGTGAGCGAGTCGGTGAAATAGCCGTAGGCCGAGGTCTGATCCTGATTGGGGTGGCTGATACCGTAGTCGTAGTTGAAGCGAATCCAGTTCTTTTCCGTCAGTTTGTGCCAGTACATGGCGCTGACCGACCACACCAACTGGTTATCTTTTTGATTATTCTTGCTTAGGCAAGCGTCTCCTTGCGTCGCCGAGCGGCTCCACACGTGTATCTGCTCCAGCCTGCCGCCGACGGATGCCGTGTTGTGGCCGATGCTGTCGAGCCGCCCCCAAAGGTTGAACCATCCGTTGTTGCGAAGGAATCCGTTCGTGTTTAGTTGCCGTCGGCTGTCATAGTCGCGACGCTCATAGTCTTTCCATGTGTTGGTATAGCCGAAGCGCAGTTGCAGGCGATTCGCATTCCAATTGCGCCGTGCCTCAGAACGGAAACGTGTGAAGTGCATGTGGTCGTTGTATTGGTTGCGCAATGTGAAATTCTCTCCGCGAATAAAAGTATTGTCGGGCGTATTGCGGTTATACACATAGTTGATGTCGGCATCGTAACTCCACATTCCCGACCGTCCACGATAGAACAGGGCGGTGCTGTGGTTATGGTTGCTGGTGTTGTTCAGGCTATGCACGTCCAGCGTGTCAATCGTGCCGATATTCAAGTGTCGTTGCTCCAACGAATAGTTCAACTGGTCATTGTCCCGATTGTAGTCATAGACATACGCCCACGAAAGGGAGTGGTTTTTGTTCAGTTGATAGTCCACCGACACGTTCACCTGATAGTCCTGATTCTCCAACAGCTTCTCGTTCGTATCTTCATCGTGCAACACACGCTCCGTCAATCCATGCACGGGATAGGTGCGCTCGTACCACTGCTGCAACACGTTCTTGTTGTCCGACATGCGCGTCACATCGGCCACGAAGTTCCACTTGTTCCGCGTGTAGGTGACGGCCCCGTCGCTCACCAGCCAGATGAACTTACCCGCATTCGGCCCTGCTGGCATCAGTCGGGTGCTGCCATGCAAGTTGCCTTCGTAGCCCTCATAGTTCTTCTTCGTTACCAAATTGATGAGCGCGTCGTACCCCTCATATTTCCCTTTCGGCTGGTCGATGATTTCCACTCGCTCAAACCTCGCATGGTGCAGGTTCATCACGTAGCGGTAGCCCTTCTCCAGACTGTCCACCAGGACGATGATGTTCCGCTTACCGTTGTACTCCACGCTGTTGTCCACCGCATTCCACGTCAGCCCACGAATGTTTCCCAGCATCTGTGCTGTGTTTCGCGCCCCGCGCCGCATCTCCTTGGTGATGAACGCCGTAGTCCTGTCGCCCTCCGTGCGAATGCTTGAAGCCACCACGCTCACCTCTTGCAGCGAGTCATTCCTCAGTGTCAGTGAATCGTTCTCCACCTTCAGCGTGTCCGCCTGCTGCGCCATTGCCGCCGATGCTGCCATCAGCACGGCAATCATAAGTTTTGCATACCTTCTCATGTCAGTAAATGTTTATGTTTCTACTGACATATAGTATTCTCCCGCGAAAATATGTCATCTGCGACGAAGGAACTTTATTGCACGACACAAAATTCATCCCTGATTCCAGATAATCCAGAAACCCGTACCAATCTTGTTCGCTTCTCGCTTTAACCGTCCCTTCTGCCCATTATTAGCCTATCGCACTTCTCACTAATAGCCCACTTCCTTGCTCACTATTAGCGAACTTTCTTGCTCGCTAATAGCCAACCATCCCTGTTCGCTATTAGCGAGACGAATTGTTGGCTAATAGCGAGACTTATGGCGCACTAATAGTGTGCATTTCCCCCTCTCTTTAGCGCAGCCCAACAAAGACCTTAAAAACTTTTCTCCCTTCAATTGCCATTGTTCGTTAAATTTGTCGTATCTTTGCAAACGTATTCCGAAAGGAGTGCAAAGATTTATTGGATAAACGAAGCGTTATGCTCGACTTGCTAATGGAAACGTAGGAAACTTCCAATGAACTGCAAGGACGGTGTATCGGTTCGCGCGTATAGCGTGGGCTGGTTACTCCTTCTCAGTTCAAGGCAATTCCTACGGCCTCCATTAGAAGAAGTGGTATATCAGTGCCACGCTTCTAACATTAAAAATGCTCTTATGGCGACTGGAGGGCAATATTATTCGGTTAGGTTGTATGAACTTGCATTTCCACAGAATTACATGCAAAGACATCTTATTTGTTTTGTTCCTTTTCATGTGTACATCTGTTTCTTCTCAGAGTGATTTTGCCCCTGTAAAAGAAGAAGTCGAACATTGGTATTCCAATATAGAATCAAGTGCAATCGTTAATAAGGCTCTGAAGTCGATAGATTTTTCGGTGCAGCATTATTCTGTCACAGGAAAATTCTCCAAAGGAATCTTGAGCGAAGGAACGATAGCCAAGTTCTATGACACCTCGTCGCTTGTGCCGACACTCTTATTGGAGGGTAAAGTGTCATATCAAGCGACCAGATTGGTTGTTGAAGGTGTGAAATACGAGTCTCGGTCAAAGAACAAAATATATGGAGAGTTCTATGTCTACAACATGGACGATTACTCCATGGGTTATAAAGCAAAAAAGGCTGGTGACCTGAAAATTAAATGTACTAAGCCGACATATCTGGAAGGGCTTTATCTTGAATGTCCTACCATTGTAAAATTGAGTAATGAAGGATCTTCAATATATGTTGACGGGAAAACAGGCGGGAGAAGTTATACTTTCTTTTCTGCCGTTATCCCAGAAATCGCGCTCAATGACGATGATTCTTTTGATTTGACACAAATACTCCTTTGCGCAAAGGATGATGTACTAATCTGTGGAAAAGATGGTTCCCAGTTCACTGGTAGCGTTAAACCAATAAATAATGATGGTGCAATCGGATTTGTATTTCTATTTGGCCAAAAGAGCGGAATGACCTCTGGGCCCAAAAGGATTTCTGTCAGTTATCAAGATGGAAACATCATATATACTCAGGAAGATGATGATGACAACCAACTTCTGTCAAAACAAGCATTGTATGTTAGGGACAATGGAACACTATCCGAGATGGATTACTGGAATAGAGGAAAGATTTACGAGAATTGCTATCTTGCTCAGTGGACATATAGAAACGGGAACTATTTTGAGGGTTCAATAAAGAGCGTTGTTACAGCTGATAGGATTTCTTCCACAGCAACTAGGGGTGTGTTCAAATATCCCAATGGAGACAGGTTCGAAGGTGACGTGTCATCAAAGCATGTTGATGCTTTCTTTGTTGACGGAACAACTTTTTTTGCAGATGGCAGCAAGGCAAAAGGTAACTGGCTTGAAAATTTCGAACTGAATAACGATCAATGGGCAAAGGTGTATAAGTGCAAGAATCCGTCAGATGCCAAAGCCCTTGCAGAGAAACTAATGCATAGCAACTATTATCAAGAATACAAATATTCTGGTAACATAGATTATTTTAATCCTAAAGAAGAACACCCAAGTAGTACATACGCACATTATGTGACATACAACAAAATAAGGAAACTCTATACATGTAGATATAAGCCAACGGAAGATATAAAATTGCGGTTTGCTGTTGATGACAAAGGTTTTCGCAAGTGGGAAGTCATATATGGATACAATAATAAACCTGAATTTCTAAATCAATACACTTGGTATTCAAATGGAGAGGTAGAATCCATAAAATCATACTATTACGATACAAAAAGAATCTACCTTTCTTGCAATTTCTTTTCGGACGGGAAACTGAGAAGTGCTTATCTTTATGGTAAAGACAGAAATGGAGAACCTATACTGAGAAAGTCGAAAGAAGCACACCCAACCTTCAGTGGCTATACGTGCAAGTTATATGACTTAAATGGAAATTATGAACGTTCCATTGATTGGGAAATAGGAAAATGGATATGGGGAATGGCACCTGCCCAGATTGACTTTAGAGAATTGAAGCCTATCGAATAAGTATTAACAGCCAATGTGACAGCACATAGATTGATTTACGTAAACACAAGAGTGGGAACTTACGTCGACATCCTCGGCCTCGGTTCCCGCTCTTTGTTTCTCTACATTTTTATTTATAGCGCAATCTCCCGCATCCGTTCCTTCAGGTCGCGCACATCTTCCAGCAAGTTCCAGACAGCATCTTCGGAGAGGACACCGCGCTTGAGGTCTGTAAGCAGGAGGTCGGCTGAGTCGTCGGCGAAATCGTGCTTCCACGCGTCACTGCCGTAGTAGTCGCTCAACTGGCGGAGGGCATCCTGCGCATCGGCATACTCGTCGAGGGCTGACGAGAGCCGCATCACGGCCTGTGACGCACGGTCAAGGCAGCGCTCCATCTTTTTAATTCTTTCAATCTGTTCCATGTTGTCAATAATTATGTTTCGCCCAACATCATTACCTCCATCTACGACCACCGCTGTAGAACGGTTGGGACAGTTGGAAGTCTTCTATATGCTCAATTTCAGGATTAAGTCTGTCAGGTATTCCAACGATAGTGATGACATCGAAGCGATAGGCCGAACTGATGCGCTTGTACTGAATGTAATGGTTGATGGCATGTAGAAGGTTATGCTGCTTCTGACGGTTTACGGCTGTTATGGGGTCAAGGAAGTCACGGCTGCTGCGGGTCTTTACTTCAACAAACACGATAGTGCAGTCTTTTTGTGCAATAATATCAATATCTCTATGGCTAGAATGCCAGTCACGTTCCAAGATGATATACCTTTTCACGCAGATAGGCGGCAGCCAATTCTTCGCCCCATACGCCCGTCTGCAAATGTGCAGGGCCGTCTTCTGCCAGTCTTTCACGGTTTTTACCTCTTTCCAGCAGTTCTTGGCATTTCTTGAATGACCTTTCAACCATTCCCTCTTTGTCGGGGACGTTGGGAAGCATTCGCTCCAAAGCAGCAAATATCTTTTCCGCTTCGTCAATACGTCCTTTGTTCAGCCGTTTCTTCAGAATGTTAGTGGCCATCCAAAACATAGCCAGGGAGGTGTAAGGCCCCTTGTCGTTTGTATAGAGCGGACGGATAGCATCGTATGCATCCTCGATGCGGCCCTGCTTTCTCAATTCAAATACATCCCTGACTGTCATGGTTTCGCTTCTATTTTTATCGTTGTTAGTCTTGCTTCACCCAAATAAGTTTGTCGGTGTCGTAGCCGCGGCGCTTGGCCTCGGCATCTAACTCTGTATTTTTGATTCTATCATTTGTGGATTTCTCCAATTTTAAGACATATTAGACAGCGAACGCATTTATTATGTATATAAAAGCGGGACAGGAAGGTTGCGAGCCTTCGTAAGACAAATAAGTCTTGGAGCAGTAACTATCCTTTTCATACTGAACTCATCTGCCAATCTAATCACATTGTCAGACAACTGCCCCAGTATTGCTCCTGCCCACCCTAATGTAATTATCAAAATATTATTCATATTCATCATATTATTATAGCTCATAATTAAGTTGAAAACACTGATGCATCCCATGCACAAGGTAAATAGTGGAACAGCAGTTTGACTAAATAATAAGATTGGCAAAACATCCAGTATTACTACAGATCAACATTAAAATTACACTCCATTATTCATATAATGCAAGAGTTTTATTTCGCAAATATGGTTTGATAGAACTGTCCGACATTCATAGGAACAATATGAAGCGAGTTGCTGACTTTATTCTTCAACTCACGATATAATTGTGAGAAATTTTCATCTTTCAATAACACAATCGTATTAGCTTCAATTTGAGTAGCCATTCGGCTATTTGAAACCAACTCTTTTGAATGGGCTATTTTCTCCTTTAATTCTGAAACTTTCATTTCGCGTGGATTGCTGACATCAAACTTTGCTTCAGTAAGCAAAATCCACTTATTGCCAACACCAAACAAGAAATCAACGGTACGTTTACAACTTACCCTGTTTCGCTTGGCTAGTTCTATCTCAACGCCATCCAAATAGATGCCCTCTTCCGTGTAAAAGGGCATAGCCTTCCTTTTGTAGTGTTCGTTCCTTAGCAATTCTGCTATAGGCTTAATGAACCCTGGCATCAATGCGTACTTATCCTCATTTGCAAAGTTTTGAATTGTATCATTCGATAAAAAGCGATGGAAAAGTACGGTTCCTAATTTCTTTTTAGCGGGCATACTCATCTAATTTGTCATATGACTTGTTGAAAGACTCAAAGATGGGCTCGATATCGTCTTTCAGATACTTGTATGAGTAACTTTCCGTACCCACTTGCTCTGCGAGATAGAATGACACATTATTCAAGCACTTCTCTTTCTCACTAATATAGCGGATAGCACTAACCATATCTGTACTATGACTCGTGATGAAAAACTTTACTCCAAGTCTTTTGTGAAGCATAACAATTAGATTTGCATACTCCACTATCCATTGTGGATGGAGGTGTGTCTCTGGTTCATCTAGAATCATTAACGTGTTTGCACCAAGGAAGAGATTCTTAAGCAGCAATTGCATAATTGAGAATGACTTGATACCCGTTGCACACTCGGTCAAATCAAAAACCTTACCATCGACCCTATTATATTTGAAACCACCAGCGAAATAGTCATCATCATATGACGCATCACCGTTCATGATATTCTGCTTGATAAGTTTATTGATGGAAAGCTTATATCCTTTACGAGGAGGATTTTTTGCTAACTCATTTATCTCTTTCCAATACATGGGCTGCTGTGACGATATGGGTAGGCCGATAACCATTGGCGTGTCAATGTATGCAACTTTTTTGATGTAATGAAGCTCTGGTACATTTTTCAGGCCATGCCCATAAACCAGAGACTCATATTCTCTTAATGAAACATTTTTTAATGCATCTGATTCAAAAAAATCCTCCATACGGCTTGCAAACAAATGGTAAGGACGTTCTATTACCAACTGGTTATACCTTTCTAACTTTTCTATTATCTTACCTACAATTGTCTCAACAGTCATTGACAAATCAACATCGTCTTTAACCTTAATACCTAATGCAGACCTTAATATAAAAGATTCCCTTTCTGAAATATGTGGCTTAATATTTTTCTCCCCTGCCAGTATCTCCAGTATATTCGCTTTCAAAGAATGCAAATAATCTACATTTTTCGAGATTCTGTCACTGCTGATCTTATCAAAACCTTCTCGAAGCATCATAAAACGTCGATAATTCAAGGACGTTGAATACTGCATTGCTATACGTAAAACAGTATTCATCGCAGTTATATAAGGCTCGATACTTTGTTTTATATAATCTCCAACAATTTCTTCAAATGAATTTGCATTTCGAAATATATAATATAGTAATTTAGACATAGTACTTTTACCACATCCATTAATGCCAGACACTACGGTAATACCATTTAGCGTAATGTCTGCACTCTTGATTGCTCGAAAATTCTGAATTGAAAGTTCTGCAAATTTTTCCATTATTTACAATTAATTTATGGGTACAAAGGTATATAAAAATCTTGAATTTTATGCATTTTCTAGATAAAACTTCTATTTTATCAAGGAATATTACTTCTTTGAATATTTTTGTTGCAACTTTTTCAGTCTTGAAGTTATAGCCCCTCGATTCCTGCCAAATATCTTACAAAGTTCAGGGATACTTGTACCTAAGGCGGATAATTGCAGAAGTCTGTCGTCATCTTCTTTCGTCCATGAACGATAAGCATTCGGATGATTGGCACGTTTCTCTTCCATCGTATATGCTTTCTTTTGTTTAGGGGTATCCTCAGAGATAAAGTCTGTAATGCAAAATGGAGTTTCTGTAGATGGTCTAAGGTATTCTACGATAGACTTTTTATGAGAAAGGAGTGATGGGATTTCTGACAGAGGGATGTTATAAAGCAGTTCTGGATTAGAAGGCTCACCTCCTACTCCCAGCACGATATAAACTGGAACTCTTCTGTCTGTAGCAAACTGCTCGTATATGGCTATTTTATCTGCTGAGAATAAGTCTTTGTCCAAATCCCGTTTCAACCGCTCACGCCATTTGCATTCCACGGCAAATCCTTTTCCTTGATACTCGAATACGAAGTCTGGATTACGATTGTTCTCTGGTTGGAAGTCGCCCAACGACTTGTCGCCTTGCCATTCCTTCAAAATGAGTTCACCTCCATCGTGGGGATTAAACAGCGTAAGCACATAGTCCTCGAACTCACGTCCTTTCAACACATCTTCTGGTTGCGTGATGGAACGGATGCGGGTATAAACGGATTGGTAAGTCCGTTGCAAGCGCTTATGAATGGCGTGTATTCCCATGTCTGCATAGAACATCCGCAGGAGCACCTTATCCTCTCCAACCGTCCAACGCTCGTGCCGGACTTCCGGTTCAGCGGCTATTGCGTACGGATCTTCGCCGATTAGCCGTCTCACATTCTCTCGCCCAGCCAGCAGTCCGAACACGCTACCGTTCTTATTGACATAGCCACAAACGACACGTTTGCATTGCGACAATACATATTCATTCCAGAGCCGAGGCATTTGGCCTTTATTCCTTGACTCGTCGCGTCTGAGTACCACGATAAGCAGACATCCTTCCTGCAACGCCCTTTCTACCTGTATGTTATTGACATCGGTAAAGCGATTCATCACATACAGCACGGTCGGTACTCTTGCCACCAGCAAAGCCTTCAGCACCTCCGCCTCCATTTCGGTAGAATTGAAGCAGGCGATGCAATCCTCCATCGTCAGACTGTCCGTCCAACGAAACACATCGTCATAGAGGCTTAAGGGCGTCCGCTTGGAGCAGAGAAAGAGTACCTTATCCCGTTTCAGCAGTTCAACATTACCTATCTGTTGTACGATTTGCATACCTCAATCCTGCTTCACCCAAATCAGTTTGTCGGTGTCGTAGCCGCGACGCTTGGCCTCGGCGAGGAGGGCGGTGCGGTCGCTGTCGGAGAGTTGCGGCGTGCGGGAGAGAATCCAGAGGTAGTCGTCGGAGCCGCTGCCGATAAGCATGTAGCGGTAGTCGGCAGCGATGAGCATGACGCGATAGTCGGAGTAAAACGGACCGAAGAAGGAAACGCGCAGCAGGGCTGGAGTGCCGGTGAGTTTCGCCTTGCCCTTGGCCGTCTTGGGCCGTCCGTCCCTGATGCCCGTGTTGATGATGTCGATGTCGCCGTCGTCGCGAAGCACGTAGTCGGCCCGGGTGTGCGACATGCCGCGCTCGAAGAAATGGTCGAAGCGGGCCACCTCGTACCAACTTCCCAGGAAGCGGTCGAGGTCGAGTGCGCCGACCGCCGAATTGTCCACCGTCAGCCGACTGCCCGTGAACCAATTAAGGATGCGCGTAAAGAATGCCGTGATCTTCATATCTTACAATGCTTTTAGGAAGGCTTCGGCCTCGGCTGCGAGGTTCTGCTGGTCTTCGTCGGTTAGGATGAGCGTGTCGGTGGTCCAACATTCGGGCTGGAGGGCGATGCCGGTCTGCAGGGGGAGGACGTCAGCCTTCAGGAATTCCAGGAGTTCGGTGAGTTTCTGGCGGCAGTTGGCGGTTGCAGCCTTGCCGCCGGCACCGCTGATGGCCACCTTCTTGCCGTTGATACAGGTAGGCGTGCCATAGTCCATCGGCTTGACGGGACGAGAGAGCCAGTCAAGCAGATTCTTCACGTGGCCGGGATAACTGAAGTTATACTCGGGCGTGAATATCCACAGGCCATCGGCAGCGGTGATTTCCTCACGGACACGAGCCACAGCGGCAGGAGCAGGAAACTCCTTGTCCTGATTCACCCACGGCAGGTCGGCATAGTCAAGATACGTCACCTCCGCCCTACCCTCTAACAAGGCCTCGGCCTTCTTGGCCAACTGCCGGTTGAACGACTTCTCGCGCAACGAACCGACGACAAACAATACTTTCTTCATAAGTTTCAGTCTTATAGTATTTCCTTTTCTTTTCCTGTTTCAGTTCTGTGGGCAAGATTCCACATACTTATGAATATCGCCCCCATTCACATCAGATTTTCCGGTTTATATAGAATCTCCAGAATCAAATTCATTCTAATTTAGGCATCCTTTTCATATTCTTCACTTGTGGCTAAAGCATTATGCTGATAGGCATAATCAATATCAGGGCTAAAGAATAGTTTATATATGATAAAATATAAGAGATTCCCGAAAATGAGCCACACAAGGAATATCATCAAGGCTCCTCCGAATATAGACATCCATATTTCTTTAGGGTCGAAGAATCTAATACCAATAAACAAGACGATACCAGTATTTATGGCTATCTTGATCCATTTTTGTAAGGCAGCACATCTTTTGCACTCTCTAACATAGTAGTGAGAGTCCAGATATGTTCTCGTTACCTGTCGTCCCCTTATACTGGTTTTCTGATGCTCAGACTTCGTGACCGTATCAACAATCACAGTATCACTTATGTCTAGTTCTCGATGGCAAATTGGACAATTACATTTACTCATATTACTCTATTTACATAGGTTGATGCTGCAAAGATACAAATTATTTCTAAAACGAAAAAGCCCTATCCTGAAATCTGAAAGCGAGGCATCCCGTCGGGGGGGCCTCGCCTTCTTGTTCAATGGGAGTTTACTCCGTGATGTCCCCTGGGTCGCCCCATCCGCTGCCACCGCCGCCGGAGTTCGAGCCGCCGCCGGCAGCCTCCGTGGCCTCCTGCTTGGATTCCTTCTTGGCCTCGGCCATTTCCTTGCGCGTCAGGGTATATTCCCACTTGAGGTCCTTGTCGCCCTTCAGGTCGGCGAAGAACTTCGAGCGTTCCCAGTGGACGTAGATGTTCTTCACGTGGACGCTGGGGTCGAACGTGGTGGCATCCTCCACGCCGTCGCTGCGCAGGGTCAGGTAGAAGGCCCCCATCTCGCCGAAGTTCACCTTCTTGCCGGCCACCAGTTGCTCGCGCAGGCAATCCACGGCGGCGGTCAGCACACCCGTGATGACGTCGCGCGTGAAGGGACTTCCGTGCGCCTGAATGTGGCGCGCAAACTCGTTAAGGTCCACCAGTTCCGAGTACTGGGCCATGGGATACACTCGCTTTTCAGCGTTCTTGTCCGACGGATTCGTCGGGCGAGCAGACAAACTGTACTTTATAGGCATAGTCTTCTGATTTTAAGGTTATTGAATAGGTTAATACAAACATCTTTGCTCATCGTCCTGAGGGTGCCGTTGCAAAATAGGTATTTTGCGGCCTCAAAATAGGTATGTTGCGGCTTCAAAATAGGTATTTTGCACCCCTCAACATACCTATGTTGAATCGGCATCCTCTGTATGGTGGCTCGTCATGGCTGGCAGGTTGCTGTTTCATGGTCGTAATCTCTATGGTTCAACGATACTATTTTCGCGTCCCACGGGGGCAAAGTTAGCGAGTTATCGCCACGCCGCCAAACCTTTTAAGATACCTTAATGTTGTTTAATCTTCGTTATATAACGAATGTGAAAACAGGCCGTTTTTTAATAAAAATTATTGAACGAAAAGCCCCACCACATGAGGGATGGCGGGGCAAGGATGGAATGAATGGATAACAAAGTCTGTAAACGAACTCCTCCTTATCGGATGAAATCCTCTATCAGTTTCTTGATGGCGGTTTCGGCAGCATCGGGACCTACAAGACTAATAAGCCTGTTGTAGTCCTCTATCTCATCGCCCGTGAAGGTGATAATTATCTGACGTTGCTCTCGTCCTGCTACGTGAGTGTAGCCCTCGGGATGCGCCCAGAAGCACCTCAGGCAGAAGCCCTTGTCCTTGCGCGTCCAGTTCGGGCAGTGCTCACAGGTCCATGACTTAGCACGATTGGCCGAGGGGCTTAGTAGCATATAGCAGTCGATGTCCGCCT
The DNA here is from genome assembly GCA_017464345.1 of Bacteroidaceae bacterium. Taxonomy (GTDB): domain Bacteria; phylum Bacteroidota; class Bacteroidia; order Bacteroidales; family Bacteroidaceae; genus Physcousia. The sequence goes on along the minus strand of JAFUAH010000022.1, from coordinate 158,547 downwards.
CGCTCTGTTCACCGCCAATCTCGTATGGTATGCGATGATCCACCTGAAGAAGACGCTCCTCCATCGGCTGCAAGTATATGAAGCACTTCGAGCCATACTTCTCCACAAGGGCTTTCTTTAGAGCCTTGGAGAGGACGGTTCGCCCCGCCTTCTTCGACAAATTATCTTCCATCTGGCGTGGGTCTCCGAAACGATATGCTCCGATGCGCCGACCGGCAGAATCATGTGTCCAGTATGTTTCCAGAGGTATGCCCTGTTCCCTCACGTCGCGAGCAGCACGAGGTGGGTGCTCATAGCCCAGATTCTTCAATTCCTCTGTTGTGACATATCCGTGTGCGAGGATATGTTGGATGACGGTTCGGGGACGTTTGGCCGTAACGGCATTGAGTCTGTCAAGGAAGGCCTTGGGATACTTTTTCATACGGCCAATGCTTCAAAGAGTGTATATTGCTGTTCGACAGGTTGCTGGGGTATATATTGCTGCAAACCTGGGCTAATATAGAGGGCTTCAAACGTCACCTCCTTTCTGCCGAGCAAGAGGCTTTGGCTCGAAAGCCCAGCATTGAGCAGCACCTTACGCAGGCCAAGTCCGTCGGGCAAATCCTCGCCATAGTGTTTGTCACCACATTGCCCGTCGTAACTGATAAGATAGTCTATGCCTCTTTGGTTCAGACGGTCAAGGGCCTCCACAAACGGTGCATTGTCGATTCCGGAAAAATATCGGCTGTCTCGCACGTTGGAAACACCTTGATAAGGCGGATCCATGTAAACAATATCGCCCGGACGCGCCATGTCGAGCACCTCACGATAGTCCCGTGACATAAAATCAGTCCTGTCCTTCAGATAATAGGATATTGCCTCGACGTTTGGCCGCAACGTCTTTGGCGAAGTACCGTTACGCCGCTTGTCGGGAGACTGATTGAACTGTCCGTTGTTTCCGTAGCGGACAGAACCTTTTACACATCGGGCCAAAAGGTACAACATGTTGGCTGGTGTCTGCTCACCCTGGTTGAAACGGTCGCGTACTGCATAGAAGTGTTCGACGCTACCTCCTTCGTATGCGAATTGTTCACTCCAGACCTCGTTGTAGTCTGCAACTAACCTCAAAGGGGTCTCAATGGCAGCACGGAGCACACCTACCAAGGGCTCGTTCAGGTCATTAATCGTATAATGGTTGGCACGTCCCTCCTTGCTTACGGCAATGGTCATAGCAGCCATGCCAGCAAAAGGCTCCACCATACGGCCAAAACGCCTGGGCAGATAGCGCATAATCTGGGGAGCGAGCATCCGCTTCGACCCTTGATATTGTACTATATGAGGTGTCGTTCCGTTCATCTGCATTAGGATTTCCGACTACAAATATACGACATTTCGCCGAAAGGGCAATAAGATTGAGGATGAAAGTTGAAGCGGAATGAGTAAAACCTCTGTATGATAGAGGACGTAATTAAAAAGGATTTCGTATCTTTGTCCCTGATATGAAAAGAGCAATCGTTATAGGAGCCTCGTCGGGCATAGGGCGCGAGGTGGCACGTCTGCTGCTCGCTGAGGGGTGGACGCTGGGCGTGGCAGCCCGCAGAGTGGAACTACTGAGCAGTATCGGTGCGGCGGAGACGGAGCAGATAGACGTGACGGCGGAGGATGCCACCGTGCGACTGCGCAGCCTCATCGACAGGCTGGGCGGCATGGATCTCTTCTTCTATGCTTCAGGCATCGGCAAGCAGAATCGCGAGTTGGCGGAGGACATCGAACTGCGCACCGTAGAGACCAATGCCCTGGGCTTTACCCGCATGATTGGCGAGGCCTATCGTTACTTTGCCCAGCGCGGTACGGGCCACATTGCCGCCATCACCTCCATAGCCGGTACCAAGGGACTGGGGCCTGCCCCCTCCTACTCCGCCACGAAGGCCATGCAGAACGTCTATCTGGAGGCCCTGGAACAGCAGGCCCACGCCCGATGCCTCGACATCCACTTCACCGACATCCGCCCAGGTTTCGTGGATACGGCCCTGCTGAGCGGCGACTTTCATTACCCCATGATGCTCAAGCCGGAGGATGTGGCCCGTGACATCGTATCCTCCATCAATGCCCGTCGCCACGTCCGCGTCATCGACTGGCGCTACCGCCTGCTCACCGCCCTCTGGCGCTGCCTCCCCCGTTTCGTGTGGCGGCGGATAAAGTTGTAATCAATGAAAAGGAATATGGCATTGGAGATTATCGATTACATGGAGTCGCTGCGCGATGAGGAGCAGCGGAAGAGTATGATGCGCTTCTTCAAGACAGGGCCGGGGGAGTACGGCGAGGGCGACGAATTCCTGGGCATAACATCGCCACAAGTGCGGAAGATTGTCAAGGGCATTGCGAAGGACCTGCCCCTGAGCGAGGTGCCCGAACTGCTGATGTCCCATTGGCACGAAGTTCGCCTATGCGGTTTCCTCGTCCTCGTCAATAAGTTCGAACGACTGGCAACGAAGCGACTCCTGCAGGACGAACAGGCCATTCGAGGGCGCGACGAAATTGTGACGCTTTACCTGCAATACGCCGAGCGGGCCAACAATTGGGACTTGGTCGATTTGTCTGTCTATAAGATACTGGGGCACTGGCTATTGTTGCCCACCTTTCTGAAAACCTCCCTCTCATCCCCCCAAAGGGGGGAAGTCCCAGACTTCTTGGACGAGCCAAACGACCGCTCAACATCCCGCAGGGTAACGCTTGATTCATCCAAGAAAGCCGATTTTTATTTAGATTATAAACGACAATTGTTTGACGAACTGGCCGCGAGCGACTGCCTCTGGAAACAGCGCATGAGCATCGTCGCGACGTGGTACCCTTCGCATCACGACGACCCTTCGTGGTGCCTCCGCTATGCCGAGATTCACCTCCACCATCCCCACGACCTGATGCACAAAGCCACAGGTTGGATGCTCCGCGAGATGGGCAAAAACAATATCGACCTCCTTCGCGACTTCCTCCGCCAACACGCCCACGAAATGCCGCGCACCATGCTCCGCTACGCCATCGAGAAGATGTCCGAGGCGGAACGTCGGCAGTGGATGGGGAGGGCCTCCAACTGATGCCTCACCTGCTATGCCCCAAGACAATCATCATTTCGTTATCAGCACCTTTCTTCCGTACCTGATATAAATACCTTTCCGGGGCCGCCGCACAGGTTGCCCCATAAGGTTGTAGTACGTGGCATCGGTCATTGTCAGGGGCACTGGCTCTATCTGCTGAGGGATGTCGGGCACACGATATTGCCCGTCCAGATAGGCCAGACGGTCTATCACCCATTGTTTCAGCCGGGGCAAGGAATCGAGTTGGGAATTGCGCTGATAAGGCCGTACGCCCGTGACAGACTGAGTGGCCTGCCATAGGCGGCCTTCCAGTTTGCAGACATCGCCGGCATTGTATCTTGTTGCGGAACTATAGTCGCGCGTCGTACCGTATAGCGACCAGTTGGTGCAGGGCTGCCAGCCCTTGTTGCATATTGCAGGGCCGTAGCAGGGACTGTCGGGCCAGCGCACTTTCTCCTGCTCGTACATTGCCTCCGTCACACGATTGCACCAATCATCGGCGATGGGCAGGATGCCTTCTGACGAAAGCGCACCACTCCAACGTAGTCCGACGTAGCGCTGACGCAGTTCCTGCTGGTAATAGCGTTCGACCCAATAGAAAGGGCCTTCGGTCAGCGGGTCATGGTTCCACACCGCAGGCCTCACCACGCCATACAGATTCACGCCGAAGGTCTGGTCAAGGTCGTAGGGGGCCACCAACCACTTCCGCCCGTCGTAGGTGAACCATTGCCAGTTCTTTAGCGAGCCATCGCAATTGCACACAAACTGATGGAACACGGCGTAGTCAAGCAGACTGGCGATGTCGAACCGCTGCTCAAAGGCGCGCTTCAGGGTAAGGCTGTCCGCGCCCGACGCTTCGAGGGCGGTCAGTTCGGCATGATATTTGCTCAGTTGGCTAATGGCTTGCTTGGTCTTGTCGGTGTAGTACGGGGCTTTCGGATGTTGCACTTCGAACTGATTCCAAGAGACATTGCCCCTGAACAGCGTGTTATTGTTCAGGTTGCCATCCAAGTGGATGTGCAGTTCCTCCGTCTTATCCATGTTCATGTTCTTTCGGCTCTTCTTTAATTGCCATGCGTAAATGCCATGAAACGTGCCTTCCAGATAAACGGCACACGGGAAGCCGTCGGGGAAACAACGGGCGCGCTTCGAGGGCATATCGTATCCTCCACGCTCCCAGTAAGGAAGGCGGTCGGCCACGATGCGGCGGAACACCTTATAGCCAATCTCGCCAATGCCTCGGCTGAAGTCGGTGTAGAAGGCTTTGAAATGGAAAGCATACTGCCTCACCCAGTCGCCAATGCGTATGTCGGGGGTGGTGGCACCCGTCCAATCGCCGTCGCAGAACTGGCAAGAAAAGTTACGCTTGGGGAACTTCAGCGACCAACTGCCCTGTGCCTTAAGCAAGGCCCGCTTCCGAAAGTAGTGGCCACTGCCATCATAGACTTCTACCCAGACCTGTCGCACGTCAGTCTTTGAACTCGGCAGGGAATTCAGCCCCGTGATATTCACCCAGGCAAACCGCGGTTCGTCTATCTCAATGTTCTCCGCCTCGCTGTAGTCCTCCACGCCCGAGGTGACGTCGCCGCCGGGTATGTTCGCTTCCACCATTTCTTCGAACGACGGCAGAGGCCGCCCCGTCGTTTCAGGCGACACATACCAATCCACGTACATGGTGTCGGCCGCCAGGCTATCGACCTCTTCGGTTTGTGCGACAACAGGCAACGCCACGAACATTAATCCCAGAAGCATTACCCTCTTCATCGTAACGCATTCAATCCAGTTTCTTCTCATACCCTTGCTTCATAACTTTTCCGATTCCACTGCAAAGTTAGGCATAAAAACGACAGGTTGTATCGCTGGCCCCATGGAAATCTCACAGGCCTAACACATACCCTTAGCTGTAAGATTTTAAGAAACTTTCTATCCTCTTCCCATGCCCCGACCCATGGAAAAATTATCGGAGGCACCTCCGCGTCTCGGCACGGGCTTCGCGCCAACGGGGGAAGTAGCGGTCCATGAGGGCATGGAAGCGAGGGCCGTGGTTGGGCACGAGTAGGTGACACATCTCGTGGACGACGGTGTGCTCGATGCACCACTCGGGCAGGAGCAGGAGATAAAGACTGAGGCAGATAGCCCGTCGGCCCGTATAGCACGAGCCCCAGCGCGAACGCGTGGCACGATAGTAGAGGAATTGCGGACGCACGCCCATCACCCCAGCATAGCGCTCTATCATCGGACTGGTGATAGCATCCAGACGAGCCTGCGCCTCGGCGCGCTGGGCACGAGTCTGGAGAGGCAGTTGGGCATAGAAGTCGTGGCGCGTCTGCTCCCGTTCGGCGGTACGCTGCCGGGCACGCTGAATCCAGTCAGCATGTTTCTCAACAAACTCGCGGATGGTACGCTCCGACGTGCCGTAGGGGGCGGAGACATGCACCTCTCCCGACTTCGCGATGCGCAGGGAGAGACGCGAGGTGTGGCGGTATGTTACGATGTAATCCATCTCTTCCATGTTTAGGGTTGGGGTTTCTTTTTCTGCAAATGCAGCGACTGGGAAAATGAATACCTCTCCACCTGAAACGAATGCGATAGTCTTCATTGGCTTGATATAAATAAGGAGGAGGATTCTTTTCTATTTAATTGGAATCTTCCCAATCATACTTGTTCCAATGCTCTCCCATGTAACTGGCAAATCGAATCATATCGGCCCGACCAAGGGTAGAATACATCAGATAATGCGGAATAACATTGTCGTAATTGACACCCACACGACGGGACAAAGACCCTGTTTTCAACTGTTGATAAATTCGTCGTCGCTGATAGAAAGACATGGATTTCGTAGATAATTTGCCAATTTCACGCATCGTAGCAGCATCTAAGGCTATACCCTTTCTTGCCGCCTCTTCGATGAGCGCATGGATATAGGAGGTGCGCAAAAGATGAGACATAAAAGCCAGCCAATTTTTATGGATAGGGCGGTTGGCAGCCTCATGGAGATTCCGTAACATTCGTATATATAAAAGCGTTGCCGGCATCACCTCAAGTGGCATGTAGGATGTGACGACCGACAGGGCTCCTGCTTGGAAAAAGGCATTTGCGATTGTTGAAACCGTATTGCAAGTTGTAAATGTATTACATGCTGAGAGGAAGACTAAGCGTGCATTGTTCCTATGTCCCGCAACTGCCTCACCGTCCAAGAACTCATCTCCCATCATGAGAAAAGACTGATGCGTACGTTCATCCACGTCTCCATGTGTGTCTATCACTAACAGCTCTGGTTGTACCTCATCTATAGCCTTCTGATACTCCGCTACAGTCAGGCAGGTCCTTATCTCAAAGCCCAATGCCTGTTGCATTTCGCAGACTATACTCTGCGCTTCCATGAAGTCTGGCTCTTGATTTCCGAACACCACCAATGTCCGATGCAGGATATCCCGCGGAACGACGTAGGGAGTGAAATGAGCCTCCTCGTACTGCGTAAGTAGTGAGGGGATTGGAGTCTCTGGTAATCGGCATATATCGTGTGTGAAGCCCAACGGAACATCTTCTATCATCATCCATTCCACGGGTAAGTCCGTCATGGCCACAATTTGCGAGGCCCGTTGTTTCATCATGTTCACTGTGCGTGGCGCAACAGCCTTTTCCACTATCTTACGGCCTATTCGTTCCATGGCCTTCCGTATGCTGCGCCGGGTCTTGTCGGACTTTGTCAGGGCTTTCAGTCCGGAGATTCCCACGAAAGAAAGCTCCGCATTGATATTCTTGCCCAAGATTGGAAGCCGCAGATAGGGCGAAAAACGTACAGAACAATGCAGCGTGGCTACGGCATCTATGAACTGCATACGTGATTCCATTAGCCTTTTCTGTAGGAAAATGTATTCACGCAACCTGCCATCTGGTACCTTCGCAGCTTGTACATCTATGGTATAATTGTGGGTATAGTCAATATTCAGTACTGCATTCACTAGTTCTGCATACTCCCGTTCCTCTTCATCGCTGAAGAGGGCACTATCGACTGGCCGACGCATCTCTACGCTGTTGTAGGGTATGGCGATTATGAGGGGGGCTCGATATTGGTCTTCAAAAGTATTTATTTCCCTTTTCTGTTTTATCAGAAAGTTCTCTATGGCTGTCATTTTAGCAATCTGTTCCAATAGCAGATTTTGGCGGTCAAACCCATCTTTATTCTGTAAGGCTTGCTTCGAAGACGCTGATGCCTGCTGAACATATTCATTACGGGTGAGTTCTTCCTCGTATCCCCAGTTTCCCAGCATGGCATTCAATGTTTGCGTATTTACGCGTGAAGGAGTAAAAGCATGTCCCTTGTCATAAATATTACTCTGAATTACGGGTACACAAAAAGGCATTCGCAATGAGTCTATCTCAAAATACCTTTCTGCCATCTCGTACAGCAGATTCATCACTTCCCGTTCCGATTCTGCCACTTTTCCTGGTAATTGCCATTTCCCTTTCGTCAAATGGGGAACCACCGTAAATACGGTTGGACCGATATGTCTTGCTACCACGGTTCGGAACAAGGGTGCCAGTGTATAATCATCGGTACATACAAGGAAGGCGTACACCTCTGTGTCGAGGAATGGATATTGCTCTATGCTGTCTACCGAATCAGGATAAGCAAAGATTATCTGATAGCCAACCTGCAATCCGCGTTCCAGCATTGTCTGGTAATAGTCGCTACCATAGATGAAGTGCATCATATGCTGGGGCATGTAGCCGATATAGCGCAACATGGGGTGAGTTACTGATTCCGGCGGTATATTTGTCAGCCTCATCTGGTCGCGCACTCCCAGTAATGCGATATAGTGAATGATGGATGGTACGTTTTTGGACATGGGATTCTTGTCTTTTATGTGCAAAAATAAAAAGGAAATTCCTATTATACAAGAATTCTAGCTATTTTAAATGGTTTTCAATTTGAAAGGGTCGGTCTGTATAAAATTTTTACCAACTTCGTCACCTTCCTCCAACACCCTTCCATATAAGGGTTATGCAATCCCCACCCATAGGGGTGCATAATCCCGGCATAGGGGTGCATAACCCCTTTTTCGTCCCTTGAGACAATGTAAAGTTTTTTCCATCCGACAAGAAGCACGAAATCCGAAAAATAAATTCCCCTTCGTTTGGTCAATCCACAGAATATCCCTATCTTTGCAACACTCAAACTGGGGTCGACATGGATTTGACAGCAGGATGGGGTGTTGTGTAAGCACGCAGAGAGTTGGCAGCCGCTCTCTATAATCAATGACCGTCGAACATTATCTGGCGAAAGAAACTACGCTCTCGCTGCCTGATTGAAGTATAGTAGGTCAATGGCTTAATCGCGGCACCAGGTGCTGCGACGGGATGTCACTCAGAGGCTAACGCCCTGAAGCGCTCTGGCAAAGTGGCACAGCAAAATCGGGGATAGCCGGCAGCGGCCTCGCGCTGGCGGTGAAACTTCAGAGGATAAGGCATTGGTTGGTGGCCCGGGTCTTGCCAATGTTCGAAAACGAAGGCCGGGATAAGCGTGTAGAAAGCTCAGGACTTCCCTGTTTGGACGAGGGTTCAATCCCCTCCGGCTCCACATTATTTAATGCATAATGCACAATTCACAATGCACAATCAAGCCTATGGACTCACAACGATGCATTGTGTATTGTGCATTGTTAATTGTGAACTGTGAATTATGAATTGTGAACTAAACTTAAAGTACGGGTGCAACCCGAACCAGAAGCCCTCACGCATCTACATGGAAGAGGGGAATCTGCCTATCACTGTTTTAAACGGCCGCCCCGGCTACATCAACCTACTGGATGCACTGAACTCATGGCAACTGGTGCGCGAACTGAAGCTGGCCACGGGACTGCCCGCTGCTGCCTCGTTCAAACACGTCAGCCCGGCCGGTGCCGCCGTGGGGCTGCCACTAGACGACACTCTCCGGAAAATCTACTTCGTGGATGATGCCCCACTGCCCCTGACACCCATTGCCTCGGCATACGCACGGGCTCGCGGAGCCGACCGCATGTCCAGTTATGGCGATTTCATCGCACTTTCCGACACTTGCGATGAATCGACGGCACGCCTCATCAACCGCGAGGTCTCGGACGGCATCATAGCCCCCGGCTACACACCCGAGGCGCTGGAGGTGCTGAAGAATAAGAGAAAGGGCACGTACAATGTGATTCAGATAGACCCGGCCTACCGCCCGGCACCCATTGAGCGCAAGCAGGTCTTCGGCATCACCTTCGAGCAGGGCCGCAACGAAATCGACCTGGCCGACCCTGCCCTCTTCGAGAACATCCCGACACAGAACAAGACGTTCACTCCCGAGGCCCGTCGCGACCTCATCATTGCCCTCATCACACTGAAATACACCCAGTCCAACTCGGTCTGCTACGTGAAGGACGGACAGGCCATCGGCATCGGTGCCGGACAGCAGAGCCGCATCCACTGCACTCGTCTGGCCGGACAGAAAGCCGATACTTGGTGGTTGCGCCAGCATCCACGGGTAATGGCCCTACCCTTTATCCCCGGCATCCGGCGTGCTGACCGCGACAACACCATCGACATCTATCTGGGACCCGAGCACAACGACATCCTGCGCGACGGGGAATGGCAGCGTTTCTTCACCGAGCGGCCCGAGCCCCTCACGGAAGAGGAGAAGCGCCAATGGCTGGCCCGGAACACCGATGTCGCGCTGGGAAGCGACGCCTTCTTCCCCTTCGGCGACAACATCGAGCGTGCCCACAAGAGCGGTGTGCGCTACGTGGCCCAAGCCGGTGGCTCGGTGCGCGACGACCACGTCATCGAGACCTGCGACCGTTACGGCATCGCCATGGCATTCACGGGTGTCCGTCTCTTCCACCATTGATGCCCCCTGTCCCATTTACCCCATCCCATCGCTCCTATCAGTCCCATTAGTCATATTCTCCCCATTCTCCCATGAACCATTTCTCAGGCGACGACATAGACAATGTCATTCTCAATGGCATCACCTTCCGAGGCGGAGGCACAAAAAAAGAGACCTCCGACGCGAACAATAAAGTTCGGTCGAAGGCCAAAAAGAAACAATACATCACCGGTGCCCACGGCAGCGGTTCGGCTAAGAAGAAAGCCGACATCCGCAAGGCCCGCGCCAACCGGCATAAATAATCTTATTCCACCTCCTCGTACTCGAAATCATCGAGTTCATCGATGTCCTCAACATCTTCCTCATCGATGAGCTCGATGTCTTCGTCCTCGCCCATGGCAGTCAGTTCTTCCTGGAGGTCGGCGACATCCTTGTTACGGTGAACGATACGTTCCTCGTTCGTGATGGCTGCTAGTTTGTTGCTTTCGCTGTTCAGAGCCGCCCACAGGATGTCCTTCAACTCCGTAAGTCCACGGTTTGCCACGGCAGAGATGAAGACATGTGGCAAGTCGTCGGGCAGGTCGTGGGAAAGCATCTCCATGAGCTCGTCGTCCAGCAGGTCGCACTTGGTGATGGCCAGCACACGCTGTTTGTCCATCATGTCGGGATTGAACGTGCGCACCTCGTTGAGCAGGATTTCATACTCCTTTTTTATGCCGTCGGTATCGCCAGGCACCATAAAGAGGAGGAGAGAGTTGCGCTCGATGTGGCGCAGGAACCGCAGTCCCAGGCCACGTCCCTCCGAAGCACCCTCAATGATGCCCGGAATATCGGCCATGACGAACGACTGGTTGTCACGATAGCTGACGATGCCCAGCGAGGGTTCCATCGTCGTGAAAGGATAGTTGGCAATCTTGGGCCGGGCACTGCTCAGACTGCTCAAGAGGGTGCTTTTGCCAGCATTCGGGAAGCCGACAAGACCGACATCAGCCAGAAGCTTCAGTTCCAGTATGACGGTACGCTCCTGCATGGGTTCACCCGGCTGGGCATAGCGCGGAGCCTGGTTGGTGCTGGTGCGGAAGTTCCAGTTACCGAGACCTCCGCGACCACCTTTCAGCAACATGACCACCTGCCCGTCCTCGCAAACGTCGCAGAGGTATTCGCCCGTCTCTGCATCATAGACTACGGTACCACAGGGGACATCGATGTAACGATCCTGACCGTCATGGCCCGTGCTGCGGCTCTTGCCACCATTCCCACCATGCCCGGCAAAGACGTGTCGTTCATAGCGCAAGTGCAGCAGCGTCCAATAGTTGTGATTGCCACGCAGATAGACATGGCCACCACGCCCGCCGTCGCCACCGTCAGGGCCACCGTTGGCCACATACTTGGCACGGTGCATGTGGGCCGAACCGCGTCCGCCCTTGCCAGAGCGGCAACAGATTTTTACGTAATCGACAAAATTACTCTCCATACGACCACGGATATTTTTTCTTAACCACGAATTACACGAATTTTTCCTGCGACTTGAATGAAGGCGTAGCCAATTCGTGTAATTCGTGGTTAAATATATTCTAAGTTCATTTAGTGGCGAACAAGTTATTTCAGGGTATCGAGGAAGGCAAATATGTTAGCCAGCATCTGGTCTTTGCTGCCCTCCCATGTGAAGGTGTGGCGAATGCCTTCCTTCTCAAACCATGCAGCAAGCGGCTCGGTCTGATTGTGATAGACCTCAAAGCGTTTCTTTATGGTCTCCACGTTATCGTCGGCACGTCCTTCAATCTGGGCACGGCGCAACAGACGTTCCATCAGTGTATCTTCATCTACAATCAGTTCCACCATCACGCCCATGTCGTGACCACGCTCCTGGAGCATCAGTTTCAGAGCCTCTGCCTGCGCGATGGTGCGGGGGAAGCCATCGAAAATGACGCCACAGCCCTGGGGCAGACTGTCATAGGTCTTGGCCAGAATCTGAATCATCAGGTCGTCGGGGATAAGTTGTCCCTTGTCGATGAGTTCCTTGGCCATTTTGCCGATGTCCGAGCCTTGCTTGATTTCACCGCGCAGCACGTCGCCGGTAGATATATGTCCCATACCGTAACGCGTTACAATCTCGTCGCTGTACGTGCCCTTACCACTGCCCGGGGCACCAAAGATAATGATATTCTTCATAATTATTTCTTTTTAACTTTTCAACCTTTTAACCTTTTAATCTTTTAATCACACAATGTGTATATATCCTTTGTATTACGGCCATAACCGTCGTAGTCGAGGCCGTAGCCCACGATGAAGTCGTTAGGAATCTCCATGCAGCAGTAGCGCACGTCCAGACTGACCTGCAGTTTGCCCGGTTTCAGCAGTAACGTACATATGTCGATACTACTGGGGTTGTGTTTCTTCAGGGTATCCAGCATGTGTGCCATCGTCAGCCCCGTATCTACGATGTCCTCCACTATGATGACAGGTCGCCCCGTGACATCGACATTCAGTCCCATGATTTCACGGATTTCCCCTGTGGTGCCCATACCTTGGTATGAGGCCAGACGCACAAAGGAGATTTCACAGGGAATGTCTATCTCCCTCATCAGGTCTGCAGCGAAAACGAACGAGCCGTTCAGCACCGCCAGAAACACAGGTTCCTGTCCTGCATAGTCACGATTAATGGCTGCCGCCACACGCTTTACCTCGGCCTGTATCTTCTCTTCGGGGATGGATACGGCAAATTTTTTGTCCTTAACTTGAATGATTTTGCTCATATAAATACGATTTTCGCGACAAATATACAAAATAATTATGAATTAATAAGTATCTTTGCGCTATGATTGCGTCCAATATGCAAGTAAAAATGCCCGCTTTGCACGAACTTTGGCATCCGCGTCCTCTCACAGCCCACAAGGGTACGATGGGCCACGCGGCACTCATTGTCGGCAGCAAGGGCATGGCCGGAGCAGCCATATTGGCGGCCGAGGCCTGTCTGCGCAGTGGCATCGGCAAACTGACCATCTGCACGCCCGACGTGAACCGCCCCATTCTGCAAGCCACCGTGCCTGAGGCCATCGTGACAGAGACTTTCCGCCCTTGCATGCCCTATGATGCCGTGGGCATTGGACCGGGCATTGGCATTAATCCGAAGCTCGTGGCCGATGGCATCGGGCAAGTTTCATGCCCACTGGTCATCGATGCCGATGCCATCAACACCTTGGCTCGGAACCCTGAGCTCATAGCCCTTCTCCCCCACGACAGCATACTGACTCCACACCCCAAAGAAGCAGAACGCCTGACTGGCTCCTGTGCCGTGAAAGATGTAGCCCTGTTTGCAGCCCGACATAAAGTGTTCACTATTCTGAAAGGGCATCCCAATCACATCTGTACGCCCGACGGAACAGTCATGGAGGTCGAGGTTGGCAATCCCGGCATGGCCACTGCTGGCAGCGGGGATGTGCTGACTGGCATCCTTACCGGGCTTCTGGCCCAGGGCTACCCTCCCCTGTCGTCCGTCATCCTGGGTGTCCATCTACATGGTTGGGCCGGCGACTTTGCTGCCGAGGAGCTGGGCGAAGAATGCCTGCTGGCACGTGACATCATCCGCCACATGCCAGAGGCGTTTAAAAAATTGAAAAATTGAAGAATTGAAATAACGAAAATATGAAACGAATAGCACTGATAGTTTTGACTATCCTTTCACCGCTCACAACTCACCTCTCACCTGTGTCTGCCCAAACCGAAGTGACGAATTTTGTCCCTGGCAGCACCTTGGACGGCGTGAACTACTTCCTCCCACAGACGGCTCTACGCGTAACCGTGGTGGCCGAAAAAAACGTGACGACACCTGGCGAACTGAATAAATACGCTTTCCGCTACCTGCGTCTGCAAGATGTGCCTGTTAGCAGTAGCACCGCGTGGGCTATCAAGAGCATTACAGTGGAGCCATACGGTGTGCCAGACCATCACAAGGCATACAACGTGAAGGTGAAATCGAAGACCGTGGCCCCATTGGTAGCTCTGACCCACGACGGCATTCTGCTTGCCATCAACACAGACTGTGAAGAGGAAGCACTGCCCGAACTCCCCCATTCCGTCCCCGCCCCGGCTCCGCAGAATCCCCGGCAATACATGAATCAGGAAATTCTGACAGCAGGCAGCACGGCCAAGATGGCCGAACTTTGTGCACAGGAAATCTATGACATACGCGACAGCCGCAATGCCTTGGTGCGCGGTGAAGCCGACAACACGCCCAAGGACGGCCAACAACTGAAATTAATGCTGGACCAACTGGCGACCCAGGAACAGGCTTTAACTCAACTGTTCAGCGGTTTCACACAAACCAGCAGTGAGGTGTTCAGTTTCACTTTCCTCCCCACCCAGGAAACGGATAAGGCCATTCTTTTCCGCTTCTCACAAATGGAAGGCGTGGTGGACAGCGACGACCTGTCGGGCCAACCCATCTACATCAGCATCAAGAATACGGGTAACCTGCCCCAGCGCACCGAAAGCCCCGAGACAGACAAGAAAAAGGCAAAGTTGGAGCGTGGCATCTACTATAATGTGCCAGCACGCGAAGCCATCAGCATCTTCGACATCAACCAAAGCTATGCCAGCATCGAATGCAGCATGGGGCAGTTCGGCTACACCGAAATACTGAGCAACGTACTTTTCGACAAAAAAATGACGACGAAAGTGCTCTTCTATCAGGAGAATGGCGGCGTAAAGAAGCTGGAACAGTAAATAATTGGCAATTGATAATGGATAATTGACAATTATTTATTATCTTTGCAGTCGCAAATGCGAAACGTTCTTGCTTCGAATACTACGCAAGCAGAAAAACAAGTTGCTGCTTTAGCTCAGTGGTAGAGCGCATCCTTGGTAAGGATGAGGTCCCGAGTTCAACTCTCGGAAGCAGCTCGCTGAAAGCAATATCCAAGACCTTGACGGGCAACTATGCACGATGCATAGTTGCCTATTTTTTTACGCAAACGGGCTATGCAGACATCTACCGTACGGTCGGTAATGACAACATCAGCCGGCCAGGCCTTTTCTATCAATTGCTGGCGGGAGAACACTTGTCCGGGATTCTCGTAGAGCAGACGCAGCACATCGAACTCCGTACGCGTCAGCGATACATGCTCGCCGTCAATTACCACTGTCTTCCGTTCGCTATCCAGCACCAGACCGTTGCCAGCCAAACGCGCCTCGACCACGTTCACCACATAGTCGCCCAAGCGTTCACACTCGTTCACGAGGTCCAGGAACATGGTATGGGCCAAATAATCCTCCCCGTCCAATGTCTGTACGGTCTCCTGACGCAAACGGTCACGCAACTGATTGATGTCTCCCTCAATGCGCAGGGTCTCGTCCAAACTGTAGTCCTTTCGCCGTCCGCTCATAACCAGACACATCTGCATGAGGGCGTCGCCCACCAACTTCATCATTTCGTGCAATTGCACTTTCTGCTCAGGCGTGAAGGCTTTCTTCGAAGACTGATTACGACGCAGTATGCGAGCCAATTTACTGCACGAGTCTCCTATACTCTCCAGTTCGCCCACTTCACGTAACATACCGCGAATCTTAGCCTTTGTCTCGTCCGACAGATGGCCGTCGCTTACCTGTTCCAGATAATGTGCAATCTCATTCTCCATGTTGTCGGCAATGTCCTCGTACTTTTCTATGCGGGAAAACAGTTTTTCCTGTTCTTTGCCCTCCTCCTCAGCACAGAGCATTGTCACCATGCCAAACATGCGCTGCATTCGGTCGGCAAACAGGGCCATTTCCTTCTGCGCCTGAAAGACCAAAATTTCGGGAGTACGTAAGAAGCCAACTTCGATGTATTGCAAACGAACGGGCTGTTCTTCGGGCGTGAGCCTATCCTTGATGACCCATCGTACGATACGCTCAATCTGTGGTACAAAGCCAATGAGCAGGGCTGTATTGGCCACATTGAAACAGGTGTGGAAGGTGGCCAGCACAAGAGTTAGCCGCTCGGGATTGGAACCATCGTAGCCAGCCAGCGCACACACGAAATCGACGAACGGATGGAAAACCAATAATATCCAGCAAACACCAAACAGATTGAAGAACATGTGGGCAAAGGCTGCACGACGAGCCTGTGTAGAGGCCGACAGGGCTGCCAGGTTGGAGGTGACGGTAGTACCGATGTTCTCACCCATGACCAGTGCGATGCCCTGATAGATGGGCAGTGCACCGGAGGAACAGAGAATCATCGTGATGGCCATGATAGCTGCCGAGGACTGTACGCACATCGTCAGCACCCCACCAATAAGCAAGAACAGCAGGGTGGTGGTGAAACTATTGGGGTCGAAACTGGAGAAAAAGGCCAGCACAGCTGGGTTCTCGCCCAAATTCATGTCAGTGCCCGTCTGCCGCAGTGTGCCCAGTCCGAGGAAAAGGAAAGCTAGTCCGAAGAGGAAGTCCCCCACCGTCTCGTGCCGCTTGCGGTAGATGAGAAACATAGCCACCACGAAGGTGGGCCAGACGAGGTCAGTGATGCTGAACGAGACCGACGAACCAGCCATGCCTGCAGACATAATCCAAGCTGTCAGTGTCGTGCCGATGTTGGCCCCCATGATAACGCTGATGGCCTGTGCCAATGTCAGCAGCCCGGCATTGACAAAGGATACCGTCATCACCGTTGTGGCTGTTGAGGACTGTACCGCAGCCGTCACCAGCACACCTGTGAGCATACCCGTAAAACGGTTGGTGGTCATACGACCCAAGACGTGTCGCAACTGCGGGCCTGCCAACTTCTGCAGGGCCTCGCTCATGCGCTTCATTCCGAAAATCAGCAGGGCCAACGACCCCAACAAGCGGAATACAATAAAGAATGTGCCTTCCATAACTGCCGCAAAGGTACGAAGACTGTACGTTACCACGAAATTTTTCGTGTTACATTTGTGTTACAATTCTATATCCCTATCTATCAGTCTTTTGCCGTGTGGAAGAAACGCAGTTTCACATCTGATATATAGCGAAACAGGGGGAACGCCATCGCTGCCATTCCCCCTGTTGGGTGTAATCTAAATTGCGGTTTAGAGTTTGTTGTCGGAGCCGAGCACATTCACAATCTTGTGGACGTACATCTTCTTCATGTTCTCGCGAGCGGGCTTCAGATACTGACGAGGATCGAAGTGGCCGGGGTTCTCAGCCAGGTGCTTGCGGATGGCAGCAGTCATGGCCAGACGAGAGTCAGAGTCGATGTTGATCTTGCAAACGGCGCTCTTGGAGGCCTCGCGCAGCTGCTCCTCGGGGATACCTACTGCATCGGGCAACTTGCCGCCGAAGGCGTTGATGGTATCAACTTCGTCCTGAGGCACGGAGCTGGAGCCGTGGAGCACGATGGGGAAGCCGGGGATGCGCTTCTCAATCTCGTGCAGGATGTCGAATGCAAGGGGAGGAGGCACGAGCTTACCGGTCTTCGGGTCGCGGGTGCACTGCTCGGGAGTGAACTTGTAGGCACCGTGGCTGGTACCGATGGAGATGGCCAGGCTGTCGCAACCGCTGCGCTTCGAGAAGTCCTCAACCTCTTCGGGGCGAGTGTAGTGGCTCTCGGCAGCACTTACCTCGTCCTCAACACCGGCCAGGACGCCGAGCTCAGCCTCGACGGTAACGTCAAACTGATGAGCGTACTCTACGACCTTCTTCGTGATGGCGATGTTCTCCTCGTAGGGAAGAGCCGAACCGTCGAACATGACACTGGAGAAACCATTGTCGATACACTCCTTACAGATTTCGAAGCTGTCTCCGTGGTCCAGATGGAGGGCAATCTGCGGGTTGGGGCAACCCAGTTCCTTGGCATACTCTACAGCCCCCTGAGCCATGTAGCGCAGGATGGTACCGTTGGCGTAAGCACGCGCACCCTTGCTGACCTGCATGATGACGGGAGACTTGGTCTCCACGGCTGCCTGAACGATGGCCTGCATCTGCTCCATCGTGTTGAAGTTGAAGGCGGGGATAGCGTAGCCGCCCTTCACTGCCTTGGCGAACATTTCGCGGGTGTTCACCAGACCCAGTTCTTTGTAACTTACCATATCGTTATGTGTTTATTAAAAGGTGAATATTACTTATTTCCTGCACAAAGATACAACATTTAATTAAGAATTAAAAATTAAAAATTAAAAATGCGTACTATGGGATGAATTATTTTTGTTCACGGAGCCAGTCGAGGAAGGGACGCAGCACCTGGGCTGCCGGTTCGGCGGTGCGGACGGAGAGGGCTATCTCCTCGCCCAGACCCGTGAGTATCTCGAACTGGAAGCGTGGGTCTGCCTCCAGGTCGGCCTGTGCGACATCGGTCTGGCCCTGCAGGCGCAGCACGGTCTCGTGGGCCATGGCCTCCAGCTTTAGCAGCCAGGGGCGAATGTCCTCGAAGAAGAGCACATCAGCCTGATTGGACGAAGTCTCCATGCCCTTCAGCACCTTGCAACTCTGCTCCACCTTCTGCAAGGCGGCGATGAGATGACGCGGATTGGGCGACCCGTTGGCCACCGTCTGCTTGTAGTTCTCCACCAGATAGGCCAGGGCATCGGCATCGAAATAGCGCAGATAGGGAACCAGATGGCGCAGGGCCTCGGCATACTTCGGACTCACCACGGCGGACAGCGAGGCCTCCCAACTGCGGTGGTTGTCGAATGCTGCCTGATTCCAGGCATAGTCTGCCACGCTGAAGAGAGCTATCTTCGAAGCCTCGCCCTGTTGCATGGGATTGATGATGAGAGTGTTGGTACCCGTGAGGTCGGAGGCGAGGGAGGACAGGTTGTCGATGTGGCGCTCATCGCGGAAGTTGGCATACATGTCCATGAGGAAGAGCTTGGTCACATCATTGTCGTTGCAGGGGTAGTTCCACCACCAGCTGCTGTCGCGCCCCAAGGCCTTGCGGACGAAGCGCAGGTCGGCATTGTTGGGCACGCTCCAGACGTTGGCTCCCGTGATATAGACATTCACTTTCTGCGGTGTCGGGCTCAGGGCCTGGAAGAAGGCGCTGGCCCGGTCGGCCGACACCCAGGAATAGGCATAGAGCTGGGGCACGTAGTGCAGGGGCTTCACCGTGTCGGCCGGTGCGGCACCAGATACGTTCCAGCGCTGGTCCATGAGCTGTTGCAGTTCGGAGAGGCGGTCGGCCCCGAGCTTCAGCGAGGGAGCATCGGAGGGCACGCCCACGTCATCCACGAAGACACCGAACTGGCGCACGCCCAATTCGTACATACTCTCGAACTTTTTCATTATCTGCGCGTTCACCTCCTTATTGTCGGGATTGGTGAAAGCCGTTCCGGGATGGATGGCCCAGATGAAGTTCACCTTCGTAGCGTGAGCCACGGCGGTGATGTCGCGCAGCATCGACTGTGAGAGGTAGCCGATGCGCATCTGTTCGGGAGTAATCTGCGTGGGATAGGGCTCGGCCCAGTAGCGCGAGTGGTAGGGGTCCGACTTGGCACCGTACATGTAGGTGTTCAGCTTGTAGCGGGCCATGAAGCGGAAGAGGTCCTTGGTGATCTCGGCGGTGTAGGGCACGCCGTAGTATCCCTCGATGATGCCACGGTTCTGGATGTCGGCGTAGTCGTAGAGTGTGACGCAGCTCAGGCGGTCGGTGCCCTGGTCGAGCATCTGCTCCAGCGAGGCCAGACCGCAGAAGGCGGCATCGGTGTGCTCGCCGAGGACCACGATTTGGGCCACGCCCTGCTTGTCAGCCGTGAGACTGAGGATGTGGCGGTCGAACTTAGGCAGACCGAAGACATCGCGACAGAGGCCGAGCCGGGTGGCCTGGCGGTCGGCCATGCCACGGGAGTCATTCACGCCCAGGAGCAGACTGGTCTGCCCCTTCAGGGGGCGGTCAGTCACTGTGGGCTGCAAGCCATGTTCCCGGAGTATCTGACTGGCCCGTTCCACAGTGGCCCCATCGATGCCCGCCTCAGCCACTACGGCCACCGTCTGAGACAGACGAGCCTGCCCCGGGAGCACGTGCTGGGCGTGGGGGATGGGATAGATGCGGTAGGGCTGCTGCGCCCCGAGCCCGAGTGCCATCAGGGGCAGGAGGGCAAGAAGGAGGATTTTCTTCATTTCATTTCCTTTTTGAGGTAGATGACGGTGGGCAGGTGGTCACTGTAGCCGTTGAGCCAGACACCGGCAGCGGTGGTGCGCTTGGGCGAGCCTTTGTAGCGCCCCTCCTGCTGGATGAGATAGTCGCGACGGAAGATGTGGTAACTGATTAGAGTCAAGTGGCTGTAGTCTCTCTTGCCGTCGATGTCAAGCAGGTTACGCGACAAGACAATCTGGTCGAAGAGGTTCCAAGCACCCTGATAGGTGAGCGTACCCTGCCCTTGGCCACGCAGCAGTTCCCACCAGGGATTGTAGAAGTCGCCTTCCTTCACCTTGTCCATACTGCGCTTGGCACCGAGTATCTTCATCGACTTGTTGTCGGGGTCGTCGTTCATGTCGCCCATGACGATGATGCGCTGCTTGGGGTCGGCATGGCGAATGCTGTCGGTGAGCTGGCGCACTTGCCGGCCTCCGATCTCGCGGTAGTGGCTGGTGGCTCCACGGCTGGGCCAGTGGCAGACGATGACGGTCAAGGGGTCGCCATCGATGCGCCCCTGCACGGTGAGGAAACCACGCGTGGGACGTGCATCGTCGCCCGGGTCGTGGACGTAGGGCTGCAGGAAGTATTTGTCGATGCTGAACACGGCAGGATTATAGAGCAGTGCGCAATCCACGCCACGCTTGTCGGGCCCCTCAATGTGGACGTAGCGGAAGCCGCGTTGTTTCATCCCGGGCTGGCCCACCAGGTCGTCCAGGGCACGAGCATTCTCCACTTCGCTGACACCGATGATGACTGCCCCCATTGACACTTTGTCCGTACCCAGGTCCAACAGGGCACGGGCCATGTTCTTCAACTTGTTTTCGTACTTGTTCTTGTCCCAGTGATAGGAACCGCTGGGCAGGAACTCATAGTCGTTCTTACCTTCGTCGTGAACGGTGTCGAACAGGTTTTCCAGATTGTAGAAGGCCACGGGATAGATGCCGAACTTTTTCTGCGCCGTGCAAGCCGTAACGGCCAGCAGGCATAGAAGCACAGAGAGGATGTGTTTACGCATAAGTTTTATACCTTTATATATTACTTTATATATTATTATAGGGGCAAAGATAGGAAAAAAAAACTATAGTCCGAACGGATTAGGGAAAAAACATGAAATATTTTCTGCACGGACTCGCAGGGCTTGTCCTTGTGGGTCAGCTGTCCGTCAAGCGAGACCCGTACGGGTCGGGGCTCAGACTCGGGCGGGACGGCCTTGACGGACAGCTGACCCACAAGGACAAGCCCTGCGAGACAATCGGCCAACGCCTACAAGCCTCGCCGCTGGGAAACCCAGCCTCTGCGACACGCAACAGGGGGCCGAGAGGGTCGTCTGTGTGTTTTTTAAGAAAAATTCACACAAAAGCAGGGAAATACCAGATTTTTTCCGTAAGTTTGCACTGATGAAAACAAAAATTAACTATAAACACAACCTATGACTAAGAAGTTTCTACTGGTGACGATGTTCCTGGGGACAGCGTCACTTGGCTTTGCCCAGACCGCAAAGGAGACGACGTCGGACGGCGAAGAGAGCCTGAAACAGGACAACGCTGCCTTCGTCTTCACCGAATCACAACTGGGCGAGGACGACGACGTCACACAGAACGTCATCATGGTGAACTCCAGCAACAATGTCTACACGAGCAATGTGGGCTACCTCTTCAGCCCCGCACGCTACAAGTACCGCGCCTACAACTCGCGGTACAACGACATCTACTTCAACGGCGTGCAGGTGAACTCGGCTGAAAACGGACAGTTCAACTACTCCACCATCGGCGGCATGAACGACGCCACGCGCGGCATCGACGCATCGGGCGTCTTCGAGTCCAACGCCTTCTCGATGTCGAATGTGGGCGGTTCGTCGAACTACAACTTCCGCGCCAGCAGTTTCGGCACGGGCCACAAGATTACCCTCTCCGGTGCCAACCGCAACTACACGGCACGCGCCATGTACAGCTATGGTACCGGCATGACGCAGAAGGGATGGGCCTTCTTCGGCACCGTGGGCTACCGCTGGTCCAACATGAACACGGCTGCCGTGGAGGGCACATTTTACAACTCCCTCTCCTACTTCCTGGCCGTGCAGAAGCAGTTCAACGAGCGCCATTCGCTGAACCTGGCCACATGGGGAAACCCCACGGAACGCGCACAGCAGGGTGCCAGCACCGACGAGGCCTACTGGCTGGCCAACGACCGCCAGTACAACCCCTACTGGGGCTACCAGGACGGTAAAAAACGTGCCAGTCGCGTCGTGAACAACTACGAGCCGACGGCCATGCTCACCTGGGACTTCCAAATCAATGAGCGCATGAAGCTCACCACCAGTGCCATTGGCAAGTACGCTATGTACAGTAGTTCCAAACTGAACTACTCCGGCACGAACCCACACCCCGACTACTGGAAGAACTTCCCCTCCTACAACTACGACGTCTGGGGCGACGGGGGCGGCGACCTGGCTGCAT
This sequence comes from Bacteroidaceae bacterium, assembly GCA_017464345.1. Classification (GTDB taxonomy): domain Bacteria; phylum Bacteroidota; class Bacteroidia; order Bacteroidales; family Bacteroidaceae; genus Physcousia. The sequence goes on along the minus strand of JAFUAH010000022.1, from coordinate 136,080 downwards.
GGCAGGATGCCTACGACTATTGGACCGTCTCGAAAGCCAACCGCCAGATCAACTTCGACCAGCTCTATTTCGCCAACCAGCAACTGAATGCCTCGGGCCACGATGCCATCTACTACATCGAACGCCGGCACAATGACCACCTCAACTTCGGACTGGGCTCCACCTTCGACTGGAACGTGGACAAGGCCTCCAAGTTCCAGGCTGGCCTGCAGCTGAACTCCAACAAGGGTATGCACTATGAGACCATGGACGACCTGCTGGGCGGACAGTATTTCCACAACCGCAACACCTACGCTGAAGGCACCTACGCCGACGGAGCCAACCAGATTTACTACGACCTGAACAACAAAGACGGCATCGTGCGGGTGGGCGACCGTTTCCGCTACGACTATAACCTCTTCGTGGAGACAGCCAAACTCTGGGCCACCTACACTCGCGACAAGGGCATCAGCCACAACTTCATCTCGGCCCGCGTGGGTGCACAGCAGATGTGGCGCGAGGGCCGGATGGACAACGGCATCTTTGCCAACTACACCGACGCCAACGGTCAGACCGTACGACTCAGCTACGGCAAGAGCAAGAAGGCTAACTTCCTGGACGGCGGATTCAAGATGGGCACCAACCTGAACCTGGGCGGCGGCAACGCCATCACCCTGGGCGTGGGCTACGAGGCACGTGCCCCGTACGCCAACGTAGCCTTCGTCAGCCCTGAAATGAACAACAACTTCGTGCGCGACCTGGTGAACGAGAAAATATTCACCTCAGAACTGGGCTACGCCCTCAACTGCAAGTGGCTGCAGATGAACCTTACCGGATACTTCACCCACACCTACGACGGCACTGAGTGGCAGCAGTTCTACAACGACAACGAGAACTCCTTCACCTACAACAGCCTCACAGGTGTGGAGAAATACTACTACGGCGCCGAACTGGGCATGAAGTTCAAGGTGACCAGCAACTTCACCGTCAATCTGCTGGGCTCCATCGCCGAGGCCAAGTACGCCAAGAATACTAACGTCACCTACATGCTCTCCAATGCCGGCACCGAATACACCGACCTCTGCCTAAACAAGGGCATGCGCGAAAGCGGCACACCGCTGGCCGCAGCCAGTCTGGGACTGCGCTACAGCGTCAAGGGCTGGTACTTCAACCTCAACGGCAACTACTATGACCGCATCTATCTCTCCTACTCGCCCAACCTGCGCTACCGTGGCCTCATGACCGCCAACAGCGACGGTTCCTACTCGCCCATGGAACAGGCCAAGAGCGACGGCGGATTCATGCTCGACGGTAGCATCGGCCACACTTTCCGCATACACAAGCACCCCCTGAACGTGAACCTCATGGTGACCAACATCACCAATAACCGCAAGCTGTGCACCGGCGGATACGAGCAGAGCCGAAGCACCACCTACAGCACACGAGAGGGACAGGATGTCAGCCGCACCTACAACTTCCAGCAAAACCCCAAAAAGTTCTATGCCCAAGGCATCAACTTCATGCTGAACCTCAACTATCGGTTCTAGATAATCTAGCCAATCTAGAAAGTCTAGAAAGTCTAGAAAGTCTAGAAAATCTAGAGAATCTAGAAATCAACAAAAAATAACAAAAACAAAAGAACTATGAGAAACTATATGAAATATCTCGGTGGGCTCTGTCTCCTCTGTGGGCTTTGCATATCTTGCCAAGACAGCGAATGGGATGCTCCTGACTTCGCCGGCAACGTGCCCTACGGCAACAACACCCTCACGGAAGACAATATCATCACCATCGCCCAGCTGAAGACCCAATACCCCAAGTACGCCGAAAACTACACCACGACGGAAATCACCACTGACGCCAAGCTACGCGTCCGCGTCACTGGCAACGACGTACAGGGCAACCTCTACAACGCCATAGCCGTACAGGAGGATCAGACGGGCGACGCACTCATCGTGGCCGTCTCCGGCAATGACCTCTTTGCATACATGCCCGTCGGCCAGGAACTGCTCATCGACCTCAAGGGCCTCTACATCGGAGGCTACGGCCAGCAGCCCCAGCTGGGCACCCCCTACACCAACGCCTCTGGCTCCACTTATGTCAGCCGCATGGCCAACAACATTTGGCTCCAGCACGTCAAATTGCTGGGCATGGCAGACCCCTCAAAGGTTGTGCCCACGGAATTCACCGCCAGCTGCGACCTGGGGGCAGACTGTGGCAAACTGATGACCATCAAAGGGGTTAGCATACAGGGAGCTGACGGCACCGTCACCTGGGCAGCCAAGACCGACCCCACCATGCGCAGCAACAGCGTATCCAAGTATTTCGCCACAGAACCCTACAACAGCACATCGAAGTACATGGTCTACACGAGCACATACGCCGACTTTGCCAACACGCCCATCCCCACGGGCAAGATGAACCTAACCGGCATCTGGAAACGATACAACAATGCCTGGGAACTCGTCATCCGCTCTATCGACGACATCGAAGTCGTAGAGAATTGAGCATGAAGAAAGAAAAAATTAAGAATTAAACGTTATACAACTATGAAAAAGTTTTGGAAAACCCTAATGTTCGCAGCACTCGGTGTATTCACCCTGTCGAGCTGCGAAGACGTGCCCGCACCCTATCCCAGTCCTAACGCAGGCAATGGCGGTGGAAACACCAACAGCGCTCTCTACAGCAGCAGCAACCTGATAGACTTCAGCACTCACTCCATCACGGCCGAAAATCCCTGGAGCCAAGGGGCAAATTATGCCCAGGCCACTGGTTACCAGGACTGGGACGGCACTGGAAGCAAGAGCAACAAGCAGGTGGAGGGCTATCTCATCTCTCCGGCATTCAATACCAAGAGCGAAAGTGGGAAAGTGAAATTCAACTTCCAGCAGACCCTGCGCTACACCAACAACGAATCCGGATATGCCGACCATAGCAAAATCTATATCTCCAAGGACTACGATGGCAGCAACTTCGACACGGCCACATGGACCGAAATCACAGACTACAAACCCGCACCCTCTGCCTTCAGCGATTGGACGCTCTACTCCTCCGGTGACTTCCAATTGCCCGACGAGTTCGTGAATCAGGAAAATGTCTACATTGCATTCTGGTTCTACGCTCCCGCAAGTGCCTCTACGACATGGGAGCTCAAGGACTTCAAGGTAGAGGACGGCGAAGCCAATGCCGAAGAAGACCACGGCACCACAGATGTGGAGACCACGGGCGAAGGCACACTGGAAGCCCCCTACACCGTAGCTGACGCGCTGGCCATCATCAATGCCAAGGCCTACACAGCCGACAAGGTGTACATCAAGGGTAAGATATCCTCTATCGGCATCGCTGGTAAGGATGGCAACCTGACAGACCTCCCCGGCAGCAGTTACGGCAATGCTACGTACTTCATCGTTGATGAAGGGCAGGAAGAGAATCCGCTGGAAGTGTATCGCGGCTATGGCCTTGGAGGCGAGAAGATGACCACCAGCGACTACATCAAGGTTGGCGACGAAGTCATCGTATACGGCGCACTCACACTCTTCAACACCACGCCCGAAGTGACTACGGGCAGCAGCATCGCCAGCCTCAACGGTAAGACCGCAGAGGTGGATCCCAAACCCGAAACCACGGGTACTCCCGAAGGTGACGGCACACTGGCCAACCCCTACAACATTGCGGCAGTCATCAGCTACGTACAGAGCCTGGGAGCCGATGTAACCTCGCCTGAAGAAGTGTATGTGAAGGGTATTGTCAAAGAAAACACCACCACGGCCAGCACCATATCGCAGTACGGCAACATGAACTTCACGATGATAGACAAGGGCTTTGAAAATGCTGTATTCCAGGCTTATCAGGTGTATAGCCTAGAAAGCCAGAAGTTCACTTCCGTCGATGCCATTAAAGCTGGCGATGAGGTCGTTGTCTACGGCAAAGTGGTCTATTACAAGGGCACCACACCTGAAACCACAGGCAAAGGTTCGGCCCACGTCTACAGCATCAACGGCATTACCGACCCAGGAGACCTGCCCGACAACCCCGAAGACCCAGATGAGCCAGAAGAGCCCAGCAGTGACCCCGTAGATGGCATGACCATCACCAGTAGCCAAATTATAAGTGGTGCCAGTGGTAGTGTAAGTTTGGGCACCAACGCCTATGGCCAGCAGGCAGTTGCCACAGAGAGCACATGGTACAACTTCATTGTCAACGGTGCTGCATTCACAGGTTGCCGTATCTGCATCGCTTCAGACTCCAACGGTGGTGGCATCCAGATGCAGGGTAATGCCAGCGATGCCAGCAAGCAGGGCTTCATCACGAACGTCACCCCCTTCACCCCCATCAAAGCCATCACCGTAAAGGCGCATATAGCCAGCGGAAGTCAATACGACCCCAGTTTCCACCTCTATGCAGGTATGGCTACACACCCCACGGGAACTGCCATTGAGGGTAACATGAGCAAGGACGGCAACAACTACACCTTTGTCTTCGACCTCAGTAGTGGCGACTATACCCACTTCACCATCGCCAATGACCTTACAGGTGTACTCTACATCGACAACTTCACTGTAGAAACGAAGTAAAAACACCACTTCTATATGCCCAAAAGCCCGCAACGCGCAATGCGTTACGGGCTTTTGGGGTAAAAAACAATCTGCGTCTTTTGAGATTTAAGAAATAATCACTAACTTTGCTGCCTGATAAATCATATTCCGATATGAATACCATTGCGTTCAATAGAGAGGGGGTCAGCATTTCCGTTTCCGTTTATGTTTTCAAGGAAGACGACGTCTTTATTGCTTATTGCCCGTCACTAGACCTTTCCGGCTATGACACAACGGAAAGCAAGGCACGTCAGGATTTTGAATACATGCTGTCTGAGTATCTGCGTAGTCAAATGGAACAGAATACACTACACGAGGATTTGACACGGCACGGATGGAAAGTTGGTCCACGGTGGGCTACAGAACCCAAGTTCGACGAACTGCTATCAGCAAATATACAGATGCAGAAAGTAGTGGCCATGCCTGAATTTTCCAAGATAAACGTGAATACACATTGCCCGGCCTACGTATGAACACCTACAAGCTGAGCAATATTTCCCTGACAGAATTCCGCCAGTTCTTATCCGACATGGGCTGTCGCGAAGTAGAATGCAGCGATGGAGGCCATGAGAAATGGGCGAAGGAAGGATGCCTGCGCCCCGTGATTCTGCAAACACACATAAGCCCCGTGCCAGAATTTATTCTTAAAAACAATCTGCGCACGTTGGGACTGACTCGAAAGGACTTCATCAACTGGTTGAAAAAGCAAAACAAGAAATAGGACATCGCCTTACCTCATCGTTTAAAGCCTTTTACTCAAAAAATTTTAAATAAATTTGGTATTTTGTTTGCTTATTCGTACCTTTGCACTCCGAATGTTGAATAGTGGGCCATGAGCGGCCGTGTTACCAACTCTATTCAGGCAACAACGACAATAAAAACAAATAAAACAGATACAAAAATGAAAAAGGATCTTCATCCCGCAAACTATCGCCCCGTCGTGTTCAAGGACATGTCGAACGGCGATATGTTCCTCAGCCGCTCCACTTGCAAAACTACTGAGACCGTAGAGTTCGAAGGCGAGACCTACCCCGTAGTGAAACTCGAAATCTCCAGCACTTCACACCCCTTCTACACGGGTAAATCGAAGCTGGTGGACACGGCCGGTCGCGTAGACAAGTTCATGAGCCGTTATGCTCGCACTCGCAAGTAATCTGCACTTGCACTGCGCATAAGAGAAACAACTTTCTGGGTAGAGACGTAGACGAGGAGAGAGAAATCTCACAGTCTATGTCTCTCTCTTTCTACCCTCCCCCATCCTACACTGCCAATGAACATGAAGAAATACTACCTCCATCTCTCCCTATGCCTGCTGGCTGGTCTGTGCATTACGCTGACAGCCTGCAACGACGATGATGACCCCGATATAGCTCCGACCAGTAATGCACAGAATGCAAACAGCAATGCTGGGAAGGGCATCAACGGAGTCACCGAAAATCCGAACACCACGAACATCAAAGAGGTTGCATGCCGTCTGGAAATTCCACAACTGAAGGGAGGGGATAAGAACCTCTTCATCGTACATACCGTGCCCACATACGGCGTAAACTACTGCATGGAGTACGACTGTACGGTGAAGGCACAGCGCTGGTCGGCCTTCCGGTGGGATGCCAGCAATGCGGTCATCAACTGGCAGCGCAGCAACTGGGAGAAGACAGAATGGGAAGGAGATCCCTTCCAGGAGGATCCACTCATCCCCGCAGCCTACCGTACAACCCTGGCCGACCACCGGAGCAACGGCTACGACCGTGGCCACATCCTGGGTAGTCAGGACCGTATGAACTCTAAGGATGCCAACGAGCAGACATTCTACCTGAGTAATATTCATCCACAGGCAAATGCTTTCAACGCACAGGGCATCTGGTACGAACTGGAGAACCGACTGCGCAACACATACAACAGGAACTCCTTCCGCGACACGCTCTACGTAGTCAAGGGAGGCACCATACGCGATGGCGAATACACCAGGGCCAAAGGTATACCTGTGCCCAAGTACTTCTTCATGGCATTGCTGCGAAAGAAGAATAGCGACAAGACCCAGGGAGGGTATGCTGCCATCGGCTTCTGGATGGAACATAAGGCCAATGCAGACAAGAATTTTGCCCAATATGCCGTCAGCATAAAGAGACTGGAAGAATTGACGGGCCTCGACTTCTTCTGCAACCTGCCAGACAACATAGAGGCCCAAGTAGAGAGCAATCTCGTGCTCTCTGTCTGGGGCCTAAAATAAGGAGTGCAGAAAATACTGCTTTACTTGAAAATCATTTTCTTTCCACCTACGATATAGAGGCCGTTCACTGGATTGGCCACTCGCTGACCGGCAAGGTTATAGCACGCCTCTGAGTCGGAGGGGGACTGCACCGTAGGATTGTGTACACCGGTCAAGACTGCATTCAGTTCCTGTAGCCAGTTCGTCAGGTCTGCCACAATTTGATTGTGATAGGCAAAGTCCGTCTTGAAGCCAAAACCATGGTTGGCAACATTCAGTGGCAAGGTGTGGACTGGGACATTGGCCTCCTGCAGAGCTTTCACATAGTTCCGGCTATTGGCTGAAGGCACCGTTCCGTCATTCTCGCCCCAACAGAGATAGGCCCGAGGTGTTTCGCTCGTCACTTGCTTCTCATTGCTGTACAGGTCCACCATTACCTGGGTTGGATTCGAGCCTAACAGATTCTGACGGGAACCTGCATGGGTATAAGAAGCATCCATGGTAATGACGGGATAGAAGAGTATCTGGAAAGCCGGGCACTCGTCGCCCGTAGTATGTGTAGCCACGGTGCTGGCCACGTGGCCACCCGCGCTGAAGCCCATCACGCCAATCCGGTCGGGATGTAGTCCAAAGTCTGCAGCATTGTCGCGCAGATACTTCAAGGCTGCACGCCCATCCTTCAAAGGCACGTCTGCCTGTCCCTTTGGCAAATTGTAGCTGAGCACGGCCACGGTATAACCCAGTTCGTTGAGCATGGGGGCCCAGTCGGCTCCCTCCGTCCCGCCTGCAATATACTGATAGCCACCACCTGGAGTTATAACTATGGCAGAACCATTTGCCACATCTTCAGGAGCTGTAAAAAGTCGCATTGTCGCTCCCGTGGAGAGTTTTACACTCTGTAGTGTACCCACCTCTTCCACAGTGAAGATACTGTTAATATCAGTCGCGCTATTCCAAAAACTCAAATGGCCGTCTTGACTCTTATACTCATTGATGAACTTCCCATCGTCAGGATTGGCCAACAGAAAGCCATCGGCATGTTCTGCCAATGTCCAACGATATTCATCTTCTACCAAGATGACAAGATTGCCACTTTTGCCTAGCGACTTCGTTACATCGGTACGATTACGCACAACAATGCCATCATAGGGATTGCCCTGAAATGCCCATTGATAGGCATCACTCATGAGCTCTGTCTTCGTAGCACCCTCCTTACACTTGTAACCTTCGTCGGCATTCACTGCATCAGAACCATTGCGCAGGTACAGATTGTACCAATGTGGCTGGGATATGTCGTCAGACGTTGTAAAGGGCATCTGAAAAACAGCCTCTACGCGTACTTCGTTCTCGCCCTTGACCAAGGTGACAGGATTTGAAATACTATAAAGTGTGTAGGCGTGACGCACGAAGTCGGCAGGCACTTCACGTACGACAATGCCCGACTTGGCTTGCAGGGTCTGGGTCTCCAATAATTTCCCATTGACATCATAGACACTATACTTCACCGTGGCATCTGTGCTGAAAGCATTGGCCAACGTAGCCAGAGCCTCAGTCGGGTCAAAGTCATCCGCTTCGTCAATCTTATATTGGTTACCGGCATCCTGCTTCGTCCACTGACTCAGACATACCCCTTTCTGCGTACCCGAATAAGTATTGAAAACATAGTCGTTACTGGTCAAGTAGTATGGTGTGGCGGCCGTAGAAGTCACCGTAATCTGAATGGGCTCTATGATTTCATTCGAGAGGACGACATTGCACCACGTATCACGATATGGTGTTTTATCGCGATACATAAACTTCTTGTCGGCCACACTGTAGAGATACAACTGTCCCTCATAGGAGACAAAGGCAAATTTGCCTTTAGGGCCAGCAGCACTCGGAGTGGCCGTACTCGTCAAGAAACCGTTTTTCGTGCCAAAGTCACCACGGGTGTTACCGATGGTATAGGATTTGTTACTGGCAGGTGTAAATGTCGAGCCCTGTGCCTTCACCTGCGTCTGTCCACAGCCCAGAATCATTCCCAATGCCAACACCACGTACTGGCATTTCTTCATCATGTCCTTCATCATGTGTCGTTTATTGCTTTGTTGTTTGATTTTATGAGATTATTGCATGTTATTTTGTCAGATTCCCGAGAATATCGCGCGTCAGTTCGCGAGTAATGGTACGTGTCGCGGCCGATGTGGCGTTCTTGGCCACCTTGCCAGCAGTGGAAGTCTTGGACTTGGTCTTTTTGCCCGTGACGGCATCCGACACCATTGTACCCACCACTGTGGCCAACGTACCCGTAATGGCCGTGATGACAGCCTTCACAATTTTGGAGATAAGACTCTGCTTGGTAGAGGACTTGGCTGTTTTCTCGGACTTGCCAGACTTACCTTTTTTCTCAGTACTCTCTGCATTCTCTGCCAGTTCGGTGTTTTCCAATTCCTCTGTCATCCTTTGCAACTGCTCATAGGCACTCTCGTTATCGACAGGCGTATCGTATTTGCCGTAGATGCGTGACTGCTTGATGATGTCCAGCCGCTGTCCTTCGGTAATCGCACCAATCTGGCTCAGGGGGAAGAGTATCTTGGCCCGTTCTACCATGTTGGGTGCACCCTTTTCGTCAAGGAAAGAGACCAACGCCTCACCCGTCTCCAGATTCATAATGGCCTCATCGGTCTTAAAGGCCGGATTGGCGCGGAACGTATCTGCCGCAGTACGGACAGCACGCTGATCCTTCGGTGTGTAGGCACGCAAGGCATGCTGCACACGGTTACCCAACTGCCCTAAAATATTCTCAGGAATGTCCGTCGGGCTCTGTGTCACGAAGTATATGCCCACGCCCTTGGAACGAATCAACCGGATGACCTGCTCTATTTTATCTACCAGAGCCTTAGAGGTGTCATCGAAAAGCATGTGTGCTTCGTCGAAGAAAAAAATGAGTTTGGGCAGTTCCATGTCTCCCACCTCGGGAAGTTTGGAATAGAGGTCGGAGAGCAGCCACAGGAGGAAAGTGGAATAGAGCTTAGGCTGCATCATCAGTTTGTCTGCTGCCAACACGTTCATAATACCCTTTCCGCCTTCCGTCTGGAGAAGGTCGTAGATATCAAATGAGGGCTCACCAAAGAACTTGTCTGCTCCTTGGTTTTCCAACTGCAAGAGAGCGCGTTGGATGGCTCCGACTGTAGCAGAAGAGACGTTTCCGTACTTTGTGGTGTATTCCTTGGCATGCTTCGAGACGAAGTCAAGCATGGCACGCAAATCCTTCAGGTCGGTCAGCAGCAGTCCTTGCTCGTCAGCAATGCGGAAGGTAATATTCAGCACGCCATCCTGTGTCTCGTTGAGCCCCAGCAGTCGGCTCAGCAGTTGCGGCCCCATCTGCGAAATGGTGGCTCGCATGGGATGTCCCTGTTCGCCATAGACATCGAAGAATCGCACCGGGCAAGCCTGAAATTGAGGATTCTCCAAGCCGAAATCCGGCAGACGTTTCTCTATAAAGCCTGACAGTTTGCCTGCCTGGCTGATGCCCGACAGGTCGCCCTTCATATCTGCCATAAAGCAAGGGACGCCTGCCTGACAGAAACTTTCGGCTATCACTTGCAGGGTGACAGTCTTACCCGTACCCGTTGCGCCTGCCACCAATCCGTGACGGTTAGCCATCTTACCCACGATGCTCAGAGGGCCATTCTCACTGTGGGCTACATACAGCCCATGTTCTTTGTCATACATATTGTCTTCGTTGTTTAGTTAATCCCTTTCCCTTACAAAGTCACGCCCCGTCCATCGCAGTCGCACCGAACGCACGTAGCGCCGGGCTACACGTTTCTCTTCTTCTGCCAGTTCGTTCGTACTCACCTCCACTGTGAATATAGCATTCTCCGGCGAGACGGAAACGGCCATCAGACGTAGGTCGTCTATCGAGCGCTGTGCAAAGCCCATGTCACGGCTGACGCTATCTGGATATTCCGCAAAGAATGCCTCGGTGGGCAATTTCGGTATCGACAGGCTGCGTATGGGCTGCCAGGTGCAGTCAAAAAATGTCACCTGACTATCCTTGACAGGAGTAGCCAACGTGCGAATAAGGGCAACAAATGGCACACTGTCCTGCATGAAGAGCATTTTCATCTCCACAGTACTTACCTTAGAGAGTGTCAAGTGCAGATAGGTGTCTGTCAATGTATCCAGTTGCACATAATCATCCAACCGATTGCGGACCTTGGCTTGCATCCCGTTGGAGAGAAAGTCCACCAAATCCCGACGATTGTTGGCAGTCAGCGTTGGCAACAGGCTATCGGGCATTACCGTGAAGAGTGTACCCAGATTATCGGCACACAGCCTTAAAGGACACAAAAGCAGAAGGAATAAAATCTTTTTCATTTTGAACCAAGATAAAGGAATACCATACCCAAGAGCACCAACAAAAGATCAACGGCCTTACTGCGGAGATTCTTCTCACGGAAGACCATGGCACCCACTAGGAAGCTAACAATCACACTGCTACGCCGCACCATACTCACCACACTCACCAGAGCCCCGTCGAGGCTCAGGGAGTGGAAATAGGCAAAGTCGGCCGCACTCAAAAATATGCTGATGAGGGGGATGCACCAGTCCCAACGGAATGGGGACATCTGCTTGCGTTTAGGATACCAGAGCCACAGGACCATCACTCCCATGATGGCGCACTGGTAGAAATTGTAATAACTCTGCACCGTCATACGATTCAGCCCCACTCCACCCGAATCGGGACTGGCCATCAAATACTTATCATAGAGGCCACTGACTGCCCCGAACACAGCCGCCATCACCGTCAGCAGAATCCAACGATTGTGACGGAAGTCTATGCCCTCTTTCTTTCCGCTCCGACTCAACAGGTAGAAGCTCAGAATGGCGAATAACACACCTACCCACTGATAAAGATTCAGGCGTTCGCCAAAAAACAACAAAGCCCCCAACAATACCATCACTGGGCGTGTGGCATTGATGGGGCCTACGAGTGTCAGGGGCAAATATTTCATGCCATAATAACCGCAAAGCCAAGAACTGAGTACTATCAAACTCTTGAGTACTATATATTTCTGCACAGCCCATCCCCCAAAAGGAACTTCGGGCGACATGGCTACCGGCAGGAATATCAGGCTACAGAAAAAGGTATTGAGAAAAAGCACTGGGACGACGGCATTCTCTCGCAACGAATGTTTCTTGAAAACATCGTAAAATCCCAACAGGGCGGCACTGAGAAACGCAAGAAGAAGCCAAGCCATAGTGCTCAACAGATTTTAGGATTAGGAAACTGCTCATATGAGACATCCACCAAGAACAGTGCATTCCCTGGCACACTCTCACCCGCCGAACAACGGTTGCGTTGTTCTATTACCCGCCGGAAATCGTCCACCGTCATCCGCCCGCGACCAACCTCCACGAGCGTGCCAACAATGGCCCGCACCATGTTGCGCAAGAAGCGATTGGCGGTAATGGTGAAGCGCCACACCTCCACGTCTCCCTCCTCAGAATCTGGGATGGGCTCCCAAACCGCCTGGGTCACATGGCAGAGATTAGTCTTGGCATCCGTATTCACCTTGCTGAAACTGGTGAAATCCTCATAGTCAAGCAACGTCCGTGCAGCTTCATTCATTTTGTCGAAATCAAGTTGGCCATACAATTGCCAACTATACTGTCGCAAAAAGGGCGACTTGCGAAGATGAACAAAATAATGATAGGTCCGTGAGGTGGCCGAGAAGCGGGCATGCATCTCGTCGGCTACGGGCCATACTTGCTGCACGGCGATGTCGCGCGGCAACAATTTGTTCAGTTTATAGACGAGTTGGGCAGTATCTTCAACCATCCCATCAAAGTGAGCCACCATCATGCGAGCATGTACGCCGGCATCCGTCCGCCCGGCACCAACAATTTCTGTGGGTTGCCGCAACAATGTGGAGAGGGCCTGTTGCAAAGTCTCCTGTACACTAATGCCATTAGGCTGAATTTGCCAACCATGATAGGCGGTGCCATCGTAACTGAGACGGATGAAATAGCGCATAGATGGAATTTTGAAAGTCAGCGAGTCCAGCCTTTCCAACCACGGCGAACCTGTATGCCGCGATGGCAATCTGTAATGCGACGACCTGTGAGGTCGAAGGCATCCTGTCTCACCATTTCATTTTCTTCATTATTCATTATTTCAACCGCATCAACTGAACGATAGTCACTCATCTGCACATCGTCGATGTTGATGCGTTTGCTGTTTGTGGTACCATTGCAGACAAAACGCAGACGGATATCCTCCCGAACATCAAGGGCATAGCCGTAACGCTGCCATGCACCGACGGGAATGTCCTGCGCTACGGGTGTCCATAGTTCACCACCGCTGACAGAATAGTAAACCGATAGCTTTACACCCGTATCTTTGTTGTAGAGCCCAGCATAAAACCAAAGCGAGTCGCATCCAGAAGCCTTGTCTGACTGCATCTCCAAGACACCTTGATTACGCATTCTTACACTCTTGTTTCCATTACGATTATCATCACCTGCCAGCAACACATCTGTCATCCGCCATGCAGAAGCTGTGCAGGTCACCAAGGCATCGGCATAGCCTCCTTTGCTGCCAGTTTCGAAGTCTTCGAAAAATGCCTTTTGAGCATCCACAGAGGCCGTCAGTGTGGCAATGCGCTCATCCACGCCACGTGTGCTCACCACCATTTCGCCTTCGTATTCGCCCTCTACATCCACGGCCCCGATACGAACCAAAAAGATTGGATTCGAACCCGTAAGTATCAGTTCCTGCCCCCACTCTTGACCATCCTCACTAAGTTCGAAGGGGGCACTCAGCACAACGTTAGTCACGTATTCGGGCACAGAAAGTGCCGTCACTGCCACCTGAGCAGCATCGCTAGGTTTGCCTGGTATAGTGGAAAAGGCAATGGAATAGGAAGAAAGGGAGAATACAGGACTGACTTCAGGCATACGAACCTCTATCTCATTGCTGGAGGCCACAAGTTCCCCATTCTGAATAATGGACACCGTATAATAGTAGGTGGTACTGGGCTGAATACCCGTCACCTGATACTGATGATCCATCGTGGTATAGGTCTGATAGGGTTTATGGCTTCCATTGGATTCCTTGGTATATACCTCCAGTGTATAGGTTACTCCAGGTTGGAAGTCCATCCAATGGGCTGTAAAACGACGACTGCTGGCACTGCACACAATGTCCGTGGCTGGATAGGCAGGAATACCGTCTACGAAAGAGATATCGAGTGTATCAGATTGCGAGATTTGGCTGTTACGGATGGTGAGAATAGCCTGATACGCCCCCGGAGTGGAAGGGTGTACTGACAAAGGCAGTTCAAAGCCCTCTGTCAGTTGGTTACCACTAATCCGTGTAGTTCCGATGGCGAAGGCATCGCCCGTAATGGCAATGTCCACGCCTTCCGGCATGTTTCGTCCCCGCAAAGCCAACGTAGTCTCGAAACCAAGGCTTAGGGCTTGCAAACCATAATCGATGCGAGCACCTGGAGCCGGCACAAAGAGTTCGGGTTCTTGAGACTGGGGCTCAAGGTAGAAGCGATACTCCATACTGTCGCCCCAGACATAGTCACACAATTGGGGATAATCCACAAAGGGATTGCGATTGCCCTGTATCTGATAGATGGCCTCATTTCGCGCTTGCTCTACCTCATCCACAGGGTCTGCCTTGGCCCACTGGAGCATCAGCTGATAAACCCAAGGGCGCATGGTGGGCCATAGAGAACCATCCACCGTGAGCTGACCTTCCGCCGTCGTCCACAAATCCTGCATATGCTGGTAACACGTAGCCATATAAAAATAGGTGCGTGCAAAATCACCTTTCCATTCGTCAGCCGGTTCCCATACAGTAATAAGCGAATCTGGACGATAACTACTTGACTTACCAACTTTCACCACACCATTGTCATACGCTACCACGCCATCTACTACACCGATGGGGTTATTGCTTTTACGTCCGTTGGCCGTAGCATCAGACGGATAAAGATTGAAGAGGTCACAATAGGCATTGTTCACCAAATGCCCCCACCAACTGTTGGCCCAGATGTGTTCGATGTTCATGTTCGAGACCGCCGATTTATCGGGGTTGAAACGACGTTGCTCCAAACTATAGCGATCACGGACATATTCGCCCTCCAGACGGTCGCAGGCATAGAACCCTGCCCATGTGTAGCCCTCACCCTTACCACCGTACGACAATAATTGATGAGGTTGTATCAAATCGTGCAGCGCATTCTTCAGTTCTGCCTTTTTCAGTCCCTCAACAGAACGATAATACCCCATCTGGCCATAAGCCAGACAGGGTATACACAACAAAATGAACATCAAGCGGCGCATAGCAGCAAGATGATAAGTTGGGCTGTCAGGATGCGCAAGAACATGCTCAGCGGATAAACTGTGGAATAGCCCACAGCCGGAGCATCGTTATTGGCTGTCTGGTTGGCATATGCCAAAGCTGGAGGGTCTGTAGTACTGCCCGCAATCAGTCCCATCAGGGTGAAGTAGTTCAGTTTGTACTTCAGTCGGGCCACCGTACCCACGATAAGGATGGGCAGCACCGTAATCAGAAAGCCGCACCAGACGTAGTTCAGTCCATCGCCAGCCACCACAGTGTCCCAGAAGGAAGCACCTGCTTTAATGCCCACACTGGCCAAGAACAAAACAAGACCTATCTCACGCAACATCAGATTGGCACTTGTGGTAGTGTAGGCCACCAGATGGGCCCGATAGCCGAAACGACCTACCAAAATAGCCACAATCAAGGGACCTCCGGCCAGACCCAGTTTGACGGGTGTGGGAATACCCGGCAGGGCAATGGGCATCATGCCCAAAACGATACCCACCAATATACCCACAAAGATGGTAGAAAGATTGGGATGGTCGAGACTCTTCACCGAGTTGCCCATCATTTGCGCCACGCGATCCACTGCATCCTCAGGACCGACGACTACAATTTTATCGCCCACCTGCATGCGCAGGTTACGGTCGGCATAAAGGTTCATGCCATTACGGCGAATGCGTGTGACATTTACACCGAACACCGAGCTGAAATGCAGTGAACCGAACGTTTTGCCATTCATACTGGGCTGTGTAACGAGGATATGCTTCGACACCAGTGGGACGTCCTGCTCCTCCCATTCTACTTCGGTTTTTTCGCCGATGAAGGCCGTGATGGCCTCTGCAGCATCCTCGGCGCAGACGATGTACATCTTGTCACCAGCGTGGAGGATAGTATCGCGATTGGGGATGGAGACATGTCCCTCGTGCAATATGCGCGAGACGACGAAGTCACGACCTAGAAACTGGCTTACCTGTAACAACGTGCGGCCGTCCAGTGCGCGGTTCATCACCTCAAGGGTCATTTTATGGGGCTTGGCATGGGGATTCTCGGCACGCTCCTGTTCCAACTGTTCTTGTTCCTTTTGCAATTTCACATTGCAAATCAGGCGGATGGCGATGGTAGCCAAGATGATGCCCACCACGCCCAAGGGATAGGCACAGGCATAACCGTTGGCTATGGGGGGAGCGTCGGCACCGAAGACCGTTGCACAAGCTTCATTGGCAGCACCCAGACCCGGTGTGTTCGTGATAGCACCGCACAGCACCCCTACCATCATAGCCAAATTGTGGGCATTCTCACCCGCGATAGGGCCTCCTTTATGGAAAATCAAGAAATACAGCCCGATGCAACAGGCAACGTTCAGAAGAATGATGCTGACGGCCATCAGATTCATTTTGATGCCCACGTCGCGCAGGCTCTCGAAGAAGCCTGGGCCCACTTGTAGACCAATGCAGTAGACAAACAGGATAAGGCCGAAGTCCTGAATGTAGGTCAGGATGTTAGTTGTCCCCGTCATGCCCAGATGGCCAGCCAAGATGCCGGCAAAAAGGACAAACGTCACGCCAAGCGAAATTCCAAATATTTTGATACGCCCAAGCGCTATGCCCACACTTATCACCAGCGCATACAGCAGCACGATGTGGGCAACGGAGTCTGAGTCCGTGAAGAGATTGATTAACCAGTCCATAAGTACAAATTACGTTAATTACGATGCAAAGATATATAAAAATCTTGACATATAAGCCTGTCTTACTAAAAAACGAAAGAAAACACCCCGAAGATATAATGTTTGGAGACCATTGCTTGTACCCTGCCTTTGTCGGTAGTCATGCCAGTCACGACTACGTCATACGAAAAAAGGAGGGAGGGAGTCGGCTGGACTATACGTCGTACGTATGCGCCACTCGGAAGGATAGAGATTGTTCAGGCGGTTGCCGACACCCTTGGCCAGCCCCAGAGGCAACCCTTCATAGGTGACGACAAGGATGCCGCGCGGAGCAGAAAGGTGGAGGCCCTCGTGCCTCAGATAGGCTATAGCATCGATGTACGAGAGCTCTAGTTGAGGAAGGGGTTGGGCTGTCCGTTCGTCAAGGTAAGGTGTAGCGTCCGTAGCATCTGCCATTACATGGAGCGTACGAAACACCTTTCGTTTCAATGCATGCACCTCCGACACGTCACCGAAAAGACAGTCTCCCGGAACCTGCAGGACAGACATATAGAGTCCTTCACCACGGTCACGCCCCGGAAAGAAATGGCGTTCCTCGAGAAGGCGGAGTCCGAATGTCGCTTGTAGCCACTGAACTTGTTCCTCGTCTTCCCACCGATTGAATGTACAAGTGCTGTAGATGAGCAGCCCACCGGGTTTCAGTGTCGGAAGAATGGCCTGTAGAATCTCACGCTGACGCTCCGCACATTGGCGGACATTGCCGAGACTCCACTCGCAGACTGCCTGTTCGTCTTTTCGGAACATGCCTTCGCCCGAACAGGGCACATCTGCCAGGAGCAAATCGAAGGTCTCACGAAGATGACTGAAAGCCTGTGGATACTCCTGTGTGACGAGGACATCCGCAGCAGTGGTAGCAGAGCCGCCAGAGCGTATCGGTCGGCACCACTTCTGTAGATTCTCGGCCAGCACCTGTGCACGTTTGTGAAGGGGCTCGTTGGATACCAACAGACTGCCCTTGGGCAGATGGGTGGCCAACAGAGTGCTCTTACCACCCGGTGCCGCACAGAGGTCGAGCGCCATTAGTGGGCACTGAGAATCCATCCGCTTGATACTTGTCGGCAGTGGCTGACATCCTGTCTGCAAGGGCAAGTATTTCCGTAGCACTTCTGCCAAATACATCGACGAGGCATCCTGCACATAATAGACTCCGGCATGAAACAGGGGGTCAAAGGTAAATGCATAACGCTCCGGCAAATAGTAGGCATCAGGGCACCAGGGAACTGCATCGCAAAGCGAGGGAGAGAGCGCTAGGCCTCGCGTCTCTTTCAGATAGTCTAATTTGCAGCGGTTGAAACGCACAGCCACAGTAGGTGGTTCCTGCAAGCCACGGAAAAGAGCCTCGGCCTGGCCGTCACCCAAGTGGGAGCGCATCAGCGCAATAAAATCGGAAGGTAAATTGCCCCCACCCCCTTGTCCCTCCAGAGGAAGGGGAGTAGTTTCTTTTGCCGTTGGAATATTTTTACTTTTCACCTAAGTTCTACCTTAATGACAGCATATACGTCCTCCTCCCGGGGGAGGGATTGGGGAGGGGGAGTTATACTGAGACGGTTCCTTTTATTGCAGGCCATGGATCATATCCTTCGAGTCGGAAGTCCTCATACTGGAATTCAAAAATACTCTTCACGTCGGGATTGATGACCATGCGTGGCAAGGGGCGAGGTTCCCGAGTGAGTTGCAGGCGCACTTGCTCCAAATGGTTGGTATAGATGTGGGTGTCGCCTGTCGTATGAATGAATTCTCCTGGCCTAAGCCTACACACTTGGGCCATCATCATGCAAAGCAGGGCATACGAGGCGATGTTGAAAGGGACTCCCAGGAACATGTCGGCGCTACGCTGATAGAGTTGTAGCGAGAGACGGCCATTGGCCACATAGAATTGAAAAAAGGCATGACAAGGAGGCAAATTCATGCGTTCGAGGTCGGCCACATTCCAGGCTGAAACAATAATACGGCGCGAGTCTGGATTATTCCGAATGTCGTCCACAGCCTGTTGGATTTGGTCAATGAAACCACCGTCGTAGGTTGGCCACGAGCGCCACTGATAACCATAGATGTGACCGAGGTCTCCTGTTGTGGGGTCGGCCCATTCGTTCCAGATACGCACGCCATTGTCCTGCAGATAGCGTACATTGGTATCACCTCGGAGGAACCAGAGAAGTTCATAAATAATACTCTTGAGATGTACCTTCTTCGTAGTGACCAGTGGGAACCCCCGTTCCAGGTCGAAACGCATTTGATGGCCAAAGACACTCAGCGTGCCAGTCCCTGTCCGGTCGCTCTTCTCCACCCCTTCATCAAGGATGCGTTGCAGGAGATTGAGGTATTGTTTCATGGGCGTATGTAATCTACAAATCTGTATCGGTAAGGGTGACGCTCATCTGCTTCATGCCATTCTTCGCGCTCTACGACCCAGTCGGAGTAGTCCGGAAAGAAGGCGTCGGCCTGGTCTGGCGTATCACATATTTCAGTCAGGCAAAGGCGGTCTGCCACCGGGAGAGCTTGCTCATAGACACTAGTTCCGCCAATAACAAAAATCTGCTCATCTGACCTGCATGCAACAAGAGCCGCTTCCAGTGAAGGAAAGGTTTCGACCCCGGGAATCTGCAACCCTTGTCGTGATAATACGATATTCCGTCGATTAGGCAATGCTCCCTTAGGCAAAGAGTCAAACGTACGTCGCCCCATGATTATGGTATGGCCGGTGGTCAGCGCCTTGAACCGGCGCAAATCATTGGGCAACCAATAGAGAAGTTTATTGTCCAGACCGATTGCACGGTTATTTGCGACAGCTGCTATCAAGCTAATCATGCTGTGTGCAGATAGGCATTTGACGGTTTATCGGCTCATGGAAGGAGACCATAGTCTCACTGCGCTGAATGCCAATGCGTTGCAATTTATCATGTATCAAGCTCAGCAAGTGTGCATTGTCATGGGCATAGAGCTTGACAAAGAGGTCATAGTCGCCTGTTGTATAGTGGCATTCCACCACTTCAGGCACATTTTTGAGTTCCTCCACCACTCGGTCCGAATCTGAGGGATCTTTCAGCAAGAGACCGACAAAGGCACACGTGCCATTCCCCACCATCGCCGGATCAAAACAATACTGCGACCCTTTTATCACCCCCATTTGCTGAAGTTTCTGTATACGCTGATGGATAGCAGCCCCAGAGACGTTGCACTTGCGTGCCACCTCCAAAAAGGGAATGCGGGCATCATTAGCGATCATGTTCAGAATCTTCTCATCCAGTTCATCTAATGCTTGCATAGTGTGTATGTTGTTTCAAATTAGAAGGCTGAGCCTGGCATAAAGCCAAACTCAGCCTTCAACCATATTGTTTAACTTATATCCTCACTTTCTCTTCGTGGCAGAGTAGTTTACCTTCAGGGCATAGGACTTACGCAGCACCTCCTTGATGTCAGTGATGTAGCCCATCTGTGTCTTGCGGTCAGCCTTGATGGATATCACCTGAGCCGTCTGGTCTTGCATCGACTGACGCTCCTGGTAGACGAAGTCCATTACTTCACTGGCATCCGCAAAGCGGTCGTTCAGCTGAATGCGCGTGGAACTACCGAACTGTGCACGCAGATTGTCCTGAGGAGGACCCACGTAGATAAACGACACCGCGTTTTTCTTTTCCAACTTCTCGAGTTCCGTACCTGCAGGTGTAGTGAACTTAACCTTCAAGGTCACCTCACGCATGGTGGTCACCATCATGAAAAAGAACAATACTGTAAAAATCAAGTCGGGCAGAGATGAGGTGTTCAACTCCGGCATCTCGCGACTACCTTTTTTCTTAGCCATAGTTAGTTCCCTCCATAGTTTTTAGGTTCAGCCTCGGAAATCTTCTGAGGATAATAGGTACGGATAGCTACTTTCTGTTCGTCGGTCAAGCCCTCATAGAGGCGTCCGAACTTTTCCTTAGCTTTCTCGTCACGCAGTTCGTTGTAGGCTGCTACCAATTCGTTTTGCACCATAAAATACATTTCGTATGGTGTTCCACGGTCGGTCTGCACCGAGATAACGTGTTTGTCCGTCAAGGTACACGGCCCCAACAAGTTAATATTGATGGTATGCTTCTCAGGCAGGTTGGACAGGTTCTGCTCGTTCTTTATGAACGTCTTGGCACGCTCGCGCAGTTCGCTGATATCCACGTAGCCATTGGCAATTCCGTCCTTCACCCACAAGAATCCCGCAGCGTTGAGGCGGACTTCCATCAGGTTGCGCTCCTTAATTTTCAACTCCTGTTTCACTTCCTCATTTTCAGGGGGCTGTGGCAGGCGACGTGCCAGACCAGAGTCAGAATCCATGGAGGTGGTGATAAGGAAGAAGATGAGCAGAATGAAGGAGATGTCCGCAGTCGAACTTGCGTTCAGGCCTGGTACTTTCCTTTTTTTCTTAGCCATATCTCTCGCTTGGGTTTAATGGTTTTACTTCTTCATATTGGCATTGGTCATGATGCCCGTAGCAGCCACGACGACTGCAATGACTGAGATAACAGACAGGGCATAGATAGCAACCATGAAAGCATCAGTTACGACAACCCAGCCAGCCGTAGCCAGCACCTTACCGTCCTTAGCCAATACAGGCTCTTCGCCCATTGCAAAGTTTACGGCATAGCCTATTCCGAAGACGAGCAGTGTTGTCACGACCGTGCAGATGGTTATCTTAGAACCAGGCACACCTTTAATGGCAAGTTCGTTGCCTCCGCCAGAGTTACGTGAATTCTGGAAGAGACTCCACACCATGAGACAGCACATGGCTGCGCCCAGCAGATACATGAACCACAACAATGTGGAGGTCATCTTAGGCGCTATCTTGTCTGCACTGATTTCTGGGTCGATGTTGTCAAAGCCCCAACTAAAGAACAGCAAGAACAACAGCACAGTGACTGCACAGATGGCGTATAGAACGTAATTTGAAATTTTCTCTATTTTCATGATACTCTCTCCTTAATTAGATGAGTGGATAAGTATACTTTAGATTACTTCTTGCACTTGGGCGACTTCACGCACATGGTCAGGAGTTCCTGAGCGGACTCCTCCATATTGGCGGTCAGACCTTCGATGCTGCCCAGAATGAAGTTGTAGAAGAGCTGCAGGATGAGGGCCACGATGATACCGAAGATAGTGGTAATCAGGGCCACCTTCATACCGCCGGCCACAGCAGTGGGAGAGATATCACCGACCTTCTCGATGTTATCGAAGGCCATAACCATACCGATCACCGTACCCAAGAATCCGAGAGAGGGAGCAGATGCGATGAAGAAGGTAATCCAAGAGCAGTGCTCTTCCAGGTATGTGCCCTGAATTTCAGCCTCAGCGTTGATGGAGCGCTCAATGGTGGCAATATCGTTCTGGTCAGTACTATTCAGACAAGCC
The DNA here is from genome assembly GCA_017464345.1 of Bacteroidaceae bacterium. Lineage (GTDB taxonomy): Bacteria > Bacteroidota > Bacteroidia > Bacteroidales > Bacteroidaceae > Physcousia. The sequence goes on along the minus strand of JAFUAH010000022.1, from coordinate 113,845 downwards.
AAAGCCTTGCTGGAAACACGGGCCACGGGACCACGGGTAGCGTCGCAGAGTGCCAGAGCTTCGGTCACTTTGTCCTTAGCCACGAGGTCGGCCAGGTCAGCCATGAATTTGCGGGTATTCACCTGAGCCAAGGTCAGATAGATGACGCGCTCGATGCAGAAAGCCAGACCCAGCACCAGAGCCAGGGCTACCAGCGACATAAAGTCTGCACTACCCTCGATGTACTTCGTCTTCAGCGTCTTGTGGAGGCTTTCTTTGGGAGCCTCGGCGATGGTTTCGGTTGCAGCTTCGGGAGCCTCGGCTGCAACGGTGGTGTCTACGGCAGCGGTGTCTACCTGTTCTGTGGCAGCAGCCTCTTCAGCCTCTTCCTGTGCCATTACGTTAGAAGTTGCAGCGAAAGAACAAGCAGCAACCAGTGCAACAATTGCAAATAACTTTTTCATTGTTTTTTGATTTTAAGTTAATTAATTTATAATTTTCTGCGGAGAGACGGGGATTCGAACCCCGGAACCGCTTTGGACGGTTACACGCTTTCCAGGCGTGCGTTATCTCCTATTTAAGTTATTTATTTTCAACGATTTGCGAATGTTTTTGTCAGTTGTTTGCGGTGCATTTGCGGTTTTTGTGGCTTTTCGCACCCAGACATTACCATCCACTTATTCGTACAGGTATTTACGATTTCACAGAGCGATGTGTTAAATAATCTAAACAGAGGGAAAATAATTTAGATTATCTTCGTCTAATCTAAATTATTTTTTGTACCTTTGCAAAGAGTTATTAAGTATCACAATGCAAAGGTAGTGAAAAATCTGTCAATGCACACAAAACCGAGCAAAAAAATGTCGCAAAATGTCGTTTTTTTAACAAAGGAAGGGCGAAAAGTTAAAAAAGCCATCCAAAAACGGCTCAAATGTAGCACGCAAAGAGCCGTTGAGATTCTGAATAGTCTGGTTGAGACTAAAGAATCGTTTGGGCTTAATCTAACTCTGGCCCAGATATGGGAACAAGAGCAACCCTATATCATCAAATATGGCGAAACATCATTTAATGTCGGCTTGTTAGGGAAGCACCAAGAGCAATGAAATCAAGAATCAACACCTAAAGTTAAGAGCAATGAAATCGGAAATCAAAGAGTTGTGGCAACTCATCAAAAGCCAAACAGGGTATGATGGCATGACCATCAAGCAGAAGTTAATCACATTCTGGTGGAGTTTGTCATTTATGGGCTTCGCTGTTAGCGGAAGCCTCCTTGTGACTGCCATCATTGTTGCCAACTTCGCTGCATCAAGTTATTGCGTTGTTAAGTATGTGCCAGAGCCAAAAGACGAATGAGCCATGAACGAGAGACAACAGCAAGCATTGGAGACATTCAAGGCATCACTTCTGGCTGATAACTGCGCGAATGCGACCTACTCTAAAGAGGATGTGATAACTACTTTCCTCAAAGGCTACAATGCCAAGGAACGCGGCATCTGGCATCCACTTTGTGAGCCTCCAAAGCATTCGTGTTTTCGCGTATGGGTTACTAATGGTGAAGATGTCTGTCTGTGTGATGGCGACAACCTTTACGGAGGCAGAATTGAAATGGGCATCGAACTTGGATTTGAGCGCAGGGCCATCTTCATAATCAAGGAAATGCCGGAAGATACGCGGAAGAGGTTTAAGTGGTGTGATTACACGGAATTATTAAAAAGCACAATTTAGCCATTATGGAGCAAACGCTTTTCGACAACGACCCTGCACTGCGCATGAGGGATAGCAAGGGAAGATTTGCAACCCCAGAGAGAGCCTATGCGGATAAGGCTATCGAGGAAAACAAGTATCTGCGCTTGGAGGTTGAGAAATACAGACGTGCCTACCTCGCTGCAGGAGCCATGTCCTCACGCTATCATCGTGAGTTACTAAAGGTCAAGGCCGAATTGAAAGAGTTGCTCCGCAAAACGGAATCAGTATGAACAAAGTATATCAGCAGCGCAAGCCGAAACGCCTGGTGCAAAAGGCTACGGCATGGAACACGCCAAAGTTCCCCAATGAGACATACTATCAACAGCAGACGGAAAGGAGGTCAAAATGGTAACAAGCACGGAGCCAAGGGTTATGCCCAATGACCGCTACACCATCAAGCAGACATGCGCCATACTCACAATTAGCCGTAAGACACTCGCAAAGTACACCAGTGCAGGGCTGATAGTTTGTGGGCAAAGGCCCAACACCTTGCAGAAGTTCTATACTGGCAAGGACATTCTACGCTTCTGGAGAGCAGCATTATAGCGTTTTCAGTACATAAATGATTGTCGCCCATCGCCTGTGAAAGGTAGTGGGCGATTTTCTTTGGAAAAACAAGCGACAAGCAAACGACAAGCAGAAATCCCTTTATTTATCGGCATTACAGCGCATCATATCATCGTAAAGCGACAAGCAAATGACAAACAAGCGACAAGCAAACGACAACATCTAAAGAATATAAGAAAGGAAGAATATATATATGTTTATTATTCGCTACGCTCATAATAAACCAAAATATAATATATGCGCGTGTGCGATGGGTTCAAAATGAGAAGATGGTTACATCGTCCGGCCTGTTGCTGTCAGAATCAAACTTTTCAAGCCAAGGAGATAGCGACAATGATTTTCTGTTGGCGGTCAGAGGAAAGATAGACACCTTATAGCAGTATTCGTATTCTTTCTTTTGCAGGATGATGGTGATGGTTTTATTTCCAGTTTTATATTCGGCCACAAGTTGGTTCCCATCTTTATCAAACCCAGAGAATGAAACTTCATTGTTTTTAGACGGTGTACCATAAAGACGATAAAAGTTATTCTTCAAGGAAATGCACTCTGTAACCAGTTCGTCAAATTGTCTGGTTTTGACACCCCACGAATCAAGGAATATGCCAGAGAGACAATCATCGTTGATATATGCGCGTAGAGACATTAGATTCTTCAGTCTGAATATCTCGCGTGTTTTTTGCTTCCTGTCCTCGTTCATTTCTATGGTATATCCGTAGTCTTTACCATTGCGAAATGCTTTTGTCTTTAGAACTTCATTCCTGGTCATGCCCCAGATGGCATCCCCCCATGCTATTGCAGCAAGGCTGTCGTTTCGTGATTTCTGAATCCTATCTGCCTCCATCTTTGCTGCACGCTCCCTGTCAGCGTGGATTTGCTCACGTCTGCGCTCCAAATCGCTCTTCTCTCTGCTTGTGCAGGAAATAAGCAGTGGAAAAAACAGGACAAGAAAGGTAAGCCTTTTCATTTTATACTATCTTCGTTTTTAGGTTCATTCTTCATCATGGGGCCAGAGCCTAACAACAGCCATTCTGCGGAAACGCCAAAGTCTCGCACAAGGTATGTGAGGTATTCCACTTTCATCACTCGGCTTTCTGGTTCGGATTTGAGTGTATAGAAGTTCCAGTAGTTGATGCCGTACTTTTCCGTGAAAGTACGCAGCCCACGTATTTTTCTCTGACGCTGCAAAAATTCCAGAGCCATAAAGAAACGCTTGGTTGTATTTGCGCCCTCTGGGGCAATCTTGATAATCATTCCGCTTTAATGTTTTTTCCAGAACTTATACGCCTCATTCATTTGTTTTGTTGCAAAACCATCGTTTTTCAAAGTTTGCCAGTCGCCATATCCAAGTTGCTCGGCAATCTTGAAAAATCCATCACCCCTAACTTTGCTTTTGGAAACGATAACAGAGGATAGCATGGGCCTACCAGATTCATGCTCATATTCGACTATGCGGCCAAGTATTCTGCCGAGCAGTTTTCTGTCATTCGGCGAAGTCATATTCAATGGTACATTTGCCTTTACGACTAAATCGCTTGCGGTGATAGTTTCCTCCTTTGCAGCAACATCTATTAGAATGTTCCGCACTCTTTTATCTTCATCGGTTAATTGCGTCATAAGATATAGTATTTGCCGTAAATGTAAAACAGATGGATTAGCCGACAGCCTTTTCTTTAGTTTGTTCTGGCTCAGAACTTACAGAGCGTTCGAGCAGAAGAGAAAGCAGTCTATCTACATTCTTTGCGTTCTGTTCATGCACTGCTACGTCTCTTTCGTGAATCTCTATCAGTTTGTCGATGCGCTGTAGTAAGGCCATGACCTCGCTTGTTTCTTGCTCTGGCTTAACATCGACATCTATTATCATTTCGCCTTTTCCAGACATAAGCCATTCGGTATTTAGTTCTGGGAAAGTCGTACTGATAGAGTTCAAGGATGTTTTTCTCATCCTCGAATTGGTTTTATCAACGAAGCCGTTAGCCAAACCGCACATTCTTTCAAACACGGACTTATCAAGTCCTTTGTACTTCAAAAATTCGACTAATCTACTTTTTACTGCGTCCATTCTGTTAAAAATCCTTAATGCAAGGAAAATAATTAGATAGTCTTATCCTAATCTAAATTATTTTTTGTACCTTTGCAGAGTAATAACAATTAAATCAGTGTAAAAGTAATAAATTTTACTCGAATGGCAAATAAAATTAACGAAAAACAAGAAAAAATGACCCTCAAGGGCTATTACCGCAATCTACCAGATGCGGTGCATCCCAAGACGGATTTCATCACTCGCATCATGAGCGAGTGTGGAGTGTCATTCACGACTGCACGAAATTGGGTAATGGGTATTACGAGACCGTTCAACCCAGACCATGTGCAGAGACTTTCCGCTATAACAGGCATAGCCGCTGAAGACCTATGGGAGAATTAGAATTTTACATCTACGAAAGCGAGTTGTGGTGCAAGTACGCTGATGGCCGCAATGAAGTGGTGACGGAGAATGACACAGAACTCATCCAGAGCCTACTGGAGTTAATTCGTGAACATTACCCCGATGCTTACAAGGCCCTGCAAAAGGAGTATCAGAAGAGCGCAAGCAACGTGCGCTATTATCAATTTCTTATCGTGAGAAGATTCTGCAAGTGCAACTTCGGCAAACTCGACACGACAAAGTTAGATGTAGAAGCCTCTGGCAGATTCAACTTTGAAAAGGTTGATTGCCCCCTGCGCGGTGAGTGCAAGTTTGAGGGGGTTATCTGTTTCCCTGCTTTCAACACCAGACTTTCAGAAGCGGAACTGCGCGTGATGAGACTGGTGTATGAGGGTAAGAGCAAAGAGGATATTGCGGAGCAGTTGTATTGCTCGCCTCACACCGTGAAGAACCATATCAAGAGCGTTTACTGCAAACTTGGCATCCATGAAAAGAGCGAGTTTATTCAGTATGCGAATCGAAACAACTTATTCAGTTAAATATATGTTTAATTTATCAAAGCACCAAGAGCAATGGGATTGATTAAGAAAAGTAACGAAATCGCGATTCAGCGAAATGTGAAGATGATGGTCTATGGCCAGGCTGGTATGGGTAAGACTACCCTCGCCCTCTCTTCACCGAGTGCATTATTGCTTGACTTCGACAACGGCGTTAAGCGAGTGAACAACGCGCATCTGGATGATTCCATCGGTATTGTCCAGATTAACAACTGGCAAGAGGTCATTCAACTGCTGACACAGGAGCAAGCCGACCTCGCTACATTCGAGACGATTGTCGTTGATACCATCGGCAAGATGATGGACTTCATTATTGCCTACCGATGCAACGGCAGACAGCCCAGAGTACAGGATTGGGGAACGATTAACAACGATTTCAAGTGGTTCGTTTCCTCTCTCTCGCAGTTGAACAAGCACATCATCTTTGTGGCCCACCGCGATTCTCGCAAGGAGGGTGATGATACGGTGTTTATCCCTGCCCTGCGCGAGAAGAACTACAACAGCATAGTAACGGAGTTGGACTTGCTCGGCTATGTCGAAATGAAGAACGAGAACGGCGTACAGAAGCGCACCATTACCTTTGACCCCACATCGCGCAATGATGGCAAGAACACATGCCAACTGCCCGGCGTGATGGTGATTCCGAACATTCTGGATGCCAACGGCCAGCCGACTTCTGCCAATGACTTCATCCAGAAGCAAATCATCGCCAAGTATCAAGGTATGATTGCAGTCAAGGAAGAGGCTGTCAAGAAGTACAATGAGGCTCTGGAGGAAATCAAAGGGGCCATCGAGATTATGACGGATGCACAGGGAGCCAACCATTTCCTTGCCCACATCGGCGACTACAAGGATTTGGGCAACTCCATCATCATCTACGCCCGCGACCTCTTCTCGAAGAAAGTCAAGTCGCTTGGTCTTGTCTACAACAAGGAAACAAAGCAGTACGAAGATGCAGCAGCCGCTTAATTTCAAGTTCTACCCGACACTACTCGATGGGTTTCAGAGTTATCTCAATAGCGACATCATCTATGAGCGTTACTGGGGTTACTCTGAAAACCCTCCATGTGGAATAGAGGAGTTTAGGCAAAAGCAGTTCCAGTCTCTCATCGACAGAATCAATCGTGTTCCGTTCTCAAGCGAGAAAGCAGATAGGGGTACGGTGTTCAATGAGATTGTCGATTGTATGGTTCTGCATAAGAACTCGGATAAAGTTAAGGTGCAGAAAGTACGAGACGGAAATGGCTCTGTAGTGGGCTTGAATGGTACATACAATGGCGGAACATTCTATTTCCCCTTGTCACTATGCAAGGAGGTGGCCGACTACTATAGCGGCGGCCTACCGCAGCAGTATATCCAAGCCATTCTGCCTACGATGTTCGGTGATGTGTTGCTCTACGGCTATATCGACTACGTGCTGCCGTTCTGCACCCATGACCTAAAGACCACAGGACAATACGCTGTCGGTAACTACAAGGACCACTGGCAGCATATCGTTTACCCTTATGCGCTGATGGAGAACGGCTGTAATGTGCCAGACTTCGAGTATAACGTGGTGGAGTTGGGAAAAACATTCTACCGCACCTATACCGAAAGTTACTCATTTGTTCCAGAGCGTGACATCCCGCGACTGACGGAACATTGCGAGGACTTCATCAGATTCCTGCAAGCGAACCGCGATTTAATTACAGACAAAAAGATTTTCAATTTACGATGAATCAAGAAACGAATATACCAGTTCCCGTAGCGGAACTACAGGCCAGTCAGTTAGAACTGGTAGTGAGTGAGAAAACCATTGGAAGCCTCACCACCAACGCCATCCAGATTCGGGAGTTGGTGAAGCAAGCACTTCCAAGATATGACATCGCCAACTACTCTTCTGACGATGTTGCAAAGGCCAAGGCAGACAAGGCCCTGCTCAACAAGGCGCAAAAGACGCTCAATGACAAGCGCATTGAGTATGAGCGTGAGTTTATGGCACCATTCGGCGAGTTCAAGGATGTTGTCGGCGAGACTTGCAAACTCATCAAAGAGGCGGTAGCAAAGATTGATACCGTTATCAAGGCTGACGAAGAGCGTACCAAGGCAGAGAAGCGAGAGCAGATTGAACGCCTTGCCGAGAGTTGCGGACTTGAAGAGTTGGGCATCCACCTCTCAAAGATATGGAATGACAAGTGGCTGAACAAATCCACCTCGCTGAAGAGCGTTGAGGCTGACATCAAAGCCAGAATGACCAATATCACGGCAGACCTCGAAACCCTCAAATCCTTTGCCGAGGATTACGATGTTCTGGTAGTTCGCTACAAAGAAAATCTGAATCTCCAAGAGGCCGTGCGCTATGCCAACCAACTCAAAGAGCAGCGTGAGGCCGCAGCCAGAGCAACAGAAGAGGATAAGACAAAGGATGAGGCTGCAAAACCAGAGCAAGCGGCACAGGCAGAAGCCCCAGAGAAGCCGGAAGAGCAGTCGAGCCACCATGACATTGACAACTTCGAGGCTGACGCTGCCGATGCCTTTGCAGACATTCTGGGCCAGTCCGCAGGTGCGCCCAAAGTGGCAGAGCCTGTCACCTATCCGCGCTATTACGAGATTTTTGCCAAGGATGAGCAGTTTAAGGCTCTGGAGGCATGGCTCACCCAGCAAGGACTTAACTTCAACCTCCAAAAGTAAAAGTTATGGCGAATACTATCACAGGAAGAATCCTACAGATAGGCCAGACAGAGGCCATACCAGTACCCAACTCGCCCAACCCATTTTATAAGCGTGAGTTGGTACTGGATGCCTCTCGTTTCGACCAGTTCACAGGTAGGAAATTCGAGAACTATCCCAAGTTGGAGTTTACAGGAAATCACTGCGCTCTGTTAGACCAGTTCCCCATCGGCAGTGTTGTAACCGTCTCTTTCGTCCTTTCCGGCAGAAAGTCAGAGAAGAACGGACAAGTAAGTTTCTTTACCAATGTGACAGGCTACAAGATTGAGGCATACAGCCGTAACGGTCAGCAGCCGCAGCCAGCCATGCCAGGACAGCAGACTTTCCAAGGTCAGCCAGCCTATCAGCAAGGCCAAGCCCCTGCAAACCCATTCCCTGCAACGGCACCGACTGGAGCACCAGTGCAGACATCGGCACAGCCATTCCCCCCTGCCGTGGATGAGAACGGAAACCCTATCTGCGAGAACCCAGACGATTTACCATTCTAAACACGCGAGAGTATGGCTTTGTATAATCTGAAGAATCCCTATGACCGCCAACGCTTCAAGGAGAAAGCAAATGCGATGGTGTTGGCACAGGAGTATGTGGAACTGACAAAGAAGCATACGCAGCGCAGTCTGGCCCAGAACTCCTACCTACATCTTTTGCTCGGCTACTTCGCCAGTGAGTTCGGATATACCCTCGAAGAGGTAAAGTTCGACATCTTCAAGAAACACTGCAATCCAGACATATTCATTCGCCAACGCACGAATAAGCGAGGCAATGAAATCCGCTATGTCCGCAGCAGTACGGAGCTTGACAAACTGGAAATGACAAGGGCCATAGAGAGATTCAGAAACTACAGCAGCGCACAATGCGGCCTATATCTCCCAGAACCGAATGAGCATGAAGCCATATTCTTCGCACAGCAACAAGTGGAACAATACAAAGATTTCGTATAACATCAAAAACAAAACATTATGCCGAAAGTAAAAATTGAATTGAGCGAGTACAACGCTCTACGCGATGCTTCAAAAGAGACGGAAAGCCTCAAGAAGCAACTGGCAGACGAGAAGAAACGCCATGCCCAAGAGATTCACGAACTGGCCGATGGTGGCATGATTGCCGTAATGGTAGAATCCCCCTTTGGCAATTTGTTCGGCGGTAAGCCAGCAGTTCGCGAAGTTGTCAATCTGGATAAGGTGCGCCCCCAGATTGAGGAAGCCATCATCAACAAGGCGGTCAGTGAGGCCAACGGCAAACCGATTAAGGAACTCGCCGAGGCCAAGACAAGAATCTCTGACCTCGAAAATGAGGTGGAGCGGCTGAAGAACCGCAGCCTGTGGGATAGAATCAAGAACAAGTAATAACCCAATCGTAAAGTTATGTTAGCACATCTGTTGAACTACCGCCCCGAGAACATCGACTTTGTTCTGACAGAGGCACAGCGAGAAATGTTTAAGGATGTCTTGGAAATCTGTAAGGGAGCCAAGACCAGTAAGGAGGCCATCAAGGTATTCGAAGAGAAGTTTAACTGCCTCTTCCCAGAGGGCGAGATTGCCACTCGCCTGTATGATGCCCACGAAATCCAAGAGATTCGTGAGGAATACTGCCTCAAGCAAGAGAACGAAGCCCCGGAGCGCAAGAAGTATCTGGAAGAGACTTTGGAGCGCATCAAGGCCATGAAGAAAGCCGCCGAGGAAGCCTACAATTCCATTCTGTTAGAGATTTCCGACCTCGCAGCCAGAGTGAAGAAAGGCACTACCGATTTTGCCCTGCCTCCCACCGAGACCGTCCGTATAGCCCTCAACGGCCACTTCTGTTTCTTCGCATGGGTTGATGGCAAGATGCAACTCTGCAAGGTTACACCGATTCCCGATTGGGATAAGAACTCACTCTGGAGCCAAGAGGACTGGAACCGCAAGGCCATGATGGACGTGTTCGGCATCGACTTCCCAGAGGTCAAGAAGCCTGTGACCGCAGAAGAGGCCCCAGACGATGACCTGCCATTTGGCGAAGATGGCGATGGCGACCCTGACGGAGAGCCAGACAACGAAGAGTAATTAGATATTGGCCGTGGGTAGGAGTATTGGCAACAACCTCCCTGCGTACAGACGGAAGCCCACGGCCAATTTTTCCAAGCACCAAGAGCAATGAAATACGTTTTACGCGACTATCAAAGAAATGCCAGTATTGCAGCAGTAAGGGCCTTTACCGAGAAGAAAGCCAACAATGGATTGCTGATACTGCCTACAGGCGCAGGCAAGAGCCTCGTCATTGCAGACATAGCATCCAAGTTGGATGGGCCTTTACTGGTGTTCCAACCATCAAAAGAGATTCTGGAGCAGAATTTCGCCAAACTGCAAAGTTATGGCTGTTGGGATGCCTCCATCTATTCCGCATCTGTTGGCTACAAAGATATTAACCGAATCACATTTGCCACCATCGGCAGTGTAATCAATCACAAGGAAGATTTCGCCCACTTCAAAAACGTAATGATTGATGAGTGCCACCTTGTCAATAGCAAGGCTGGCATGTATAAGGATTTTCTGGAATCAGCAGACAGGAGGGTTGTAGGACTGACAGCAACACCATACCGCCTTTGTTCGTATCAAGGCGGCTCAATGTTGAAGTTCCTAACCAGAACGAAGCCACGCATCTTTTCCGATGTCCTGTATTACTGCCAGATTTCAGACCTATTGGGAAAGGGCTATCTGGCACAACTCCATTACTATGATTGCACGAAACTCGACATGAGCAAAGTGCGGCCCAACTCCACAGGAGCGGATTTCGATGAGAAGTCTCTGAAACTGGAGTATGAGCGTGTAGGGTTCAAAGACCAGTTAGCATCTACCACCATCCGCGTTTTGCACCCAAAGAACGGCATCCCCAGAAAAGGCGTGTTGGTGTTTACCCGATTCATTGATGAGGCCGAGGTGCTTGTAAGACGATTGAAGTCTGTTGGTGTCAATGCCGCCATCGTGACAGGAGAGACACCAAAGAAAGAACGTGAGGCCATCTTGGAAGATTTCAAGTCTGGTAGCATTAAGGTGGTCGCCAATGTCGGCACACTCACTACTGGCTTCGACTATCCAGAACTTGATACCGTGATACTCGCAAGGCCGACAAAATCACTCTCTCTGTATTATCAGATGGTTGGCCGGGCCATTCGTCCGTCCAAAGGAAAGGATGGTTGGATTATTGACCTTGGAGGCAGTTATAAGAGATTCGGCAATGTGGCCGACTTGAAGATAGGCTTGGAGTATGGCAGCAAACAGAAATGGGCTGTTTACTCCAATGGCAAGCAACTGACAAACGTAACATTTTACTAATTATGGAATGGAAATGTACCTTGGGCTATACGTGTGATGTATGCAAGCATCGCCACACAGACAAGTCGCTGAACAAAGACTATTGCATGAAAACAGGGAGGGAGATAAGGAAATGAAAGTATATATCAGCGGCCCAATTAGCGGCCACAAAATAGAAGAGCGCAGGGCCGAGTTTGCCAGAGTGAAAGCCATTCTGGAGAAAGCAGGGCATGAGGTGTTTAACCCTATGGAGAACGGACTGCCAGAGACAGCCACAACTAACGAACACATGAGGGCCGATTTCCGCGCCTTGGTAGAATGTGATGCCATCTACATGATGAGGCGGTGGAACCACAGCGCAGGATGCGTGAAAGAGTTTCTGATGGCGACAGCATGCGGAATGGATGTCACCTTTGAAGCCAACGGCCAGAACGTAACGATAAAATTTGAATAATATGCTACCATACTGGAAGAAATCAAAGAAGAAAAAGGCCAAGGATGAAGAGCCTGACATGTTCCCAGAAGTGAAGAAAAAGCGCAAGCCAAATCTGGTGAAGAAACTGGATAGGGTGTTTGCCCTCTACATAAGACTTCGTGATACGATGCCAAGCGGCTACTGCAGGTGCATATCCTGTGGCCGTATCAAGCCATTTGCAGAGATTGACTGCGGCCACTATCACGGACGGACGCACATGGCTACAAGATTCGATGAGGATAATTGCCACGGCGAATGTCATTACTGCCTCACTCCCGATGCCCTCATTTTGACACAAGAATTGAAGTGGGTAAGACTTGGTGATGTGAAAGAGGGGGATAGACTTTTCTCTTTTGAAGAGGAAAGCAACATACATCATCCCAGAGCCTATAAGGTTGGCACCGTTACCCATATCCACAGAGATATTCAAGATGTGTATGAGGTAGAACTGGAGAATGGCGATAGAATTAAAACCACTGCAAACCACAAATGGCTTGTAAGAGACAGGGGTACTGGTATGCGTTGGATGGAAACACAAGATTTGTGGTGCAACGGCAAGCGTCTGAATGGCAGAGGAAAGAGCGGCCCGCACTGGGGAGAGGTCTCTACTTCTGTCTGCAAGATTATCAATGTCGTAGAGCAAGATTATTCTTATGAAAGTGGTTGGATAGCCGGAATGATTGATGCTGACGGGCATGTATGCCAACAGAACATCAACAATCCAGATGGCACAATACGTTATGGATTTAGAGTTGGTATCGCTCAGTCTGAGAAATACCCAGATATTTGCCGCGATGTAAAACGCTTATTGGAAAAGTTTACAGGCAACAATAAGACTTGTAGGCAAACGATGGATAAACCCACTAATGGCGCAATAAGGAAAACTTGTGAAACGTGGCAGTTCCTAATAACTGGCACAAACATTGAAAAATTGCAGTTCCTTATGCGTGTGCGACCTCATAAGATAGCCAAGGTTGATATTGAGAAATTAGGGCAACTTAAATCTCAATATGACACTAAGGTTAATAGCATTCGATATGTTGGCAAACAGGAAATTGTGGTGATGGAAACAGACACTCATACTTTTGTAGCCAATGGATATGCCATGCACAACTGCAATAGGATGAGTGCCGACCACCTCATCAAGTACCGCGAGAATCTGGTTAAGAAGATTGGGCAGCAGAAAGTTGATTGGCTCAATGTCAAAGCCCATTCTACGAAGCATTGGCTTGATAGCGAGTTAGAGGCCATGATTCAGCATTACACCATCGAGGCGAAGAAATTAAGCAGCCTCAAAGGTATTCGGGTGAATCTATAAAAAAGGTTTATTATGGCAAGAAAAGGAATGATTTTATTTGTTATTCAAATAATTATTTGTACCTTTGTAACCAGAAATGAATCTGAAACGTGGAACTTTCAGACAACGATATTAGGCCCTGTTGAGTATTGCACCAGTTCCACCTGCGTTAGCAGCGGTGCAAGAAAGATAGGGCCGTCTTTTAATCAGTATGCAAGACGGATGGATTAAGATATACCGAAGATTCGAGGAATGGGAATGGTTCCAATGCCCCGAAATGGTGCAACTTTTCCTCTGTCTTTTGCTCAATGCGAGTGCGAAACAAAAGCGGTGGAAAGGCATTGTCATAGAGCGTGGGCAACTGATAACAAGTTATGAATCGCTGCATAACAAGACAGGCCTTTCCATCCGAACACTCCGCACTTGCCTATCCAGACTTGAAGATACTGGCGAGATAGAACGAGAAGCGACAAACAAGTTTTCTATCATAACTATCTCGAATTACAATAGTTACCAAGGCGAAAATACAGAAAGCGACAAACAAACGGCAGACCAGAGCCAAGCACAAGACAATCAAGAGCCGCCGAAGCCCAAAAAGACGAAAGAGCAGATTAAGGCCGAGACGGACAAACGAATGAAAGAATTTTATAACTCGCTCGTTCCGTATCTTTCCACCTATCCCAAAGAAATGATACGCGCTTTCTACGATTACTGGTCTGAAACGAATAAGTCTGGCAGTAAGATGAGATGGGAGCAGTCGCCGACATGGGTATTGGAAAAGCGACTGCAAAGATGGTCACAGAATAACAAACAATATAATTCAAAGAGCAATGGCACAAGTTCAGTCAATAACAGAGTTTCTTCAGCAGAGGAAAGAGCAAAGGACGCAGCAAGCGTTATTGCCAGCCTTGCAGCAGAAGAGTAACGCGGTGGTAGCGGTGTATGGGAAGAGAGACAATTTCCTCATCACATTCAATCCCGATATGCAGCGCGACATCTGCACCAATCCAGAAGTCTGTTTCTTTGGAGGTGCGCCAACTCTGGGCCTGTTGAATACCACTTATGGAGGCAATACCGCAGCCATGTGGCTTGTTCCACAACTATACAACCTTTCCGAGTATTGCGGATGCAAAGACAAATTGGAGGGCAACCCACTAAAAGAATGTGCCACCGTGATTGCCGCAGAGTTCAGTTACTTGTCAGTTACCGAACTGATGCTATTCTTTTTCAGATTCAAGTCTGGCAAGTACGGACGCTTCTATGGCTCTATAGACCCACTTGTCATCACGACATCTTTGCGTGAGTTTCTGAAAGAACGCTCAATCGCCATAGACAGACATGAGCAAGAGGAAAGGGAGAGGTTGAGAGAGGAAGAGGCGAGGAAGCCTAAATTGACGTGGGAAGAGTATTGCTTGCAAGAATATGGCGAAGTGAGGCCCCACCCATTGTCACGGCGTAGGGAAGCAAAGAAAGAGGCCAAGCCACAAGCCGCTGAAGATGCGGAATCTGTTGTGCGCATCGCCAAGTCTTTGATGAATGACCCCAATGCAGATGATAACACCAAGGCGATATTCGCCAAGATGTTCAAGAAAAAGTATGGTAAGACACCTATAGAATACATCGCAGAACACGATAATAAGTAAGAGCAATGAATAATCAAAAGAAACGAGTTAAGACACCCATCACGTACTACGGAGGCAAGCAACAACTTGTGCCTACCATACTGCCGATGATACCGCGTCACAGAATCTATTGTGAGCCGTATTTCGGTGGTGGTGCCGTGTTCTTTGCCAAGCCTCCCTCGTATCTGGAGGCCATCAATGACATCAACGAGAATCTGGTTACATTCTATCTTCAACTCCAGAATAACTTCGATGCACTTTTCGACATGGTGCAACACACGCTCTGTTGCGAATCTGAATGGAAGAGGGCGAGGGCCATCTGGCAGGGCCAAGAGGCCACCCCACTTGAAAGGGCATGGGCCGTGTGGATGCTGACAAACTTTTCCTTTAGTGGTTCGCCAGATGGCGGTTGGAAGTGGTGTAATGGTTCTGCTGGTTCACATTCTGGCCGTGTCATGCGCCATTCTCGCGAGAACTTCACTGAAGCCCTGCATGACAGACTAAAGGACGTGCAGATAAGTTGCCGTGATGCCCTACTCTGTATTGAGCAGCGAGACACGCCAGATACGTTCTTCTATCTTGACCCTCCCTATCCTGGTTGCGTACAGAAGCACTACAGAGGATTTACGTTTGAGAATCTGGAGGAACTACTCACACGATTGGAAAGCATCAAGGGAAAGTTCCTGTTGAGCAACTTCATGAGCGACACCCTCAACGAGTTTATTGCGCGGAATGGGTGGAATGTCAAGGCAAAGACAATGGCGATGAAAGTCGCCAACTTCAAGGGCCATTCCAGGAGCAAGACCGAGATACTGGTATTCAACTACGATATTGAGAACACCCTATTTGATTAAGCGACATGGAACGGATAGAACTATACGAAGAGTGGCGAGACATTCAAGGTTTCGAGAATTACCAAGTTTCCAATTTTGGTAACGTCCGCTCAAAGCAAAGAATTATCATACAGAAAGGACATAAAAATTACTTTAAGAGGGTGATGAAAAGCAAGGTTTTGATTTCACGTAAACAAAACTCTGGTTACCTTGTGGTGTGGCTTTCTGTTGATGGTGTCGTAACGCCTCACACCGTACATAGACTTGTGGCAAATGCGTTTGTTGAAAAGATAAGTGGTAAAGACTTTGTAAACCACATAGACGGCGATAAAACAAACAATAATGCCTCTAATCTTGAATGGGTTACAAAAAGCGAGAATCTGGAGCATGACTATAGAGTACTCGGACACAGACATAATTCGAGGTCTATTGTCTGTGTAGAGACTGGAGAAAGATTCCCATCTATAAGAGAGGCTGGGCGTAAAATGAATATCAATCCAATCTGTATAGGACACGTTTTGTCTGGCAGAAATAAAAGAGCAGGAGGTTACACATGGAAAGGATAGAATTGTTTAATGACCACTTCCAGAACTGGTCTCGTTATTTGACATGCAAGGCGCAACTTATCATTGCAGACCCTCCGTATAATCTTGGGAAGAACGCCTATGCCAGCAACCCATCATGGTACGTTGGAGGCGACAACAAGAATGGTGAGAGCGAGTTGGCTGGTAAGGAGTTCTTCGATACGGACATCAATTTCAAGCCTGCGGAGTTCATGCACTTTTGCAGCCAGATGTTAGTCAAAGAGCCAAAGGAAACAGGGAAAGCCCCCTGTATGATTCTCTTCTGCGGCTTCGAGCAGCAGTTTTACTACATCGAACTGGCAAAGAGGTACGGACTGAATCATTACATCAATCTGGTGTTTCGCAAGAACTACTCGGCACAAGTTCTGAAAGCCAATATGAGGGTTGTAGGAAACTGCGAATATGGCCTTATCCTCTACCGTGACAAGTTGCCCAAATTCAATAATGGGGGGGGTATGGTTATGAATTGCATGGAGTTCCCCAGAGAAACGCAATACCCCAAAATCCATCCCACCCAGAAGCCCATCGTCCTGTTGGAACGGCTCATAGAGTTGTTTACGGACAAGAACGAAGTGGTTATAGACCCATGTGCCGGAAGCGGCTCTACATTGCTTGCAGCAGCCAACATGGGGCGCAGGGCATACGGCTTCGAGATAAAAAAGGATTTCTACAAGTCCGCAACGGAGTTTATCAGAAAGTATCATCAACCAAATTTATTCGCATGACAAAGGAATATCTAACAGAAAAACTTGATGAAATCTTCGGCCACATTGGAAAGGCCAAAGAGGAATTAGAGAGAATGAATGTGGGTAAGGCGCACGATGAGTTGTCGCTTGCCCAGAGTATCACCATTGAGATTGATTTGGAATGAGCAACGACTTTACTTACTGCAAGGGCAGTCGGTGTGTATTGAAAGAACATTGCACACGCTATCTTGACGGACTGAAACTGCCAGATGGTAACTGGTGGTGGATGCAGGATTGTGGAGAAAACAGGACAGGATATATAAATCGTGATTGACATGGAAATAAAAGGAAAAGTGTATTGTTTCTTCGAGCAGTCTGGGACTTTCAAAAGAGAGTTTCAAAAATTAGGCATCCCTGCTGAGGACTACGACATTCAGAATAATTTTGGCGAGACAGACCACGTAACGGATTTGTTCGCTGAAATTGAAGATGCTTACGTGGGGGGGTAAGATATTCAATCAAATTACTAAAGACGATTTGGTGTTGGCTTTCTTTCCCTGCATCTACTTTAGCGCAGTTAGCCAGATGAATTTCGTATTTACCAGTCACAATAACAGGAAGATGAGGCCAAAGGAGAGAGCAGATAGGGTATTGGAGCGTTCTGCCAACAGAGAGCGATACTTTCGTTTGGCAGTTCAGATGATTTCCTGTGCAGAGCAAAGAGGAATAAGGCTCATCATGGAAAACCCTTGGGCCATGCAAACATTTCTCAAAGATAATTTCGTGTACCCTCCTGCGATTGTGGATAAGAACCGAATGTTGCGTGGAGACTACTTCGTAAAGCCTACGGCATATTGGTTTATCGGCTGCGAACCGACACATGGATTTAGTTACCAAAATGATAAAGAGCGCAAGGCAATCATCAAAGTTGCTCCAAGCAAGGAGAGCGGTATCTGTAATGAAGAACGCTCAATGATTAGTCCAGACTATGCTCGCAATTTTATTTGCGATTTCGTGATTGGCAAAAAACAAGAATTTGTACAAGGAACTTTATTTGATTAGGAGATATGGCAGACAAAGGGAATAATGGCTGTCTCGATGATTTGGGATGCCTTGTAATAATCTTTCTTCTCTTTCTGGCAATGGGTGGGCATCTATTCGTCAGATGCGGAGGCAAATCGCTCTACATTGGTACTGAACCAGAGCAAAAAGAGGTGGTTGAAAAATCTTCGTAAAATCTTGGAAATCAGCGAAAAATAATTGCGAAAACGCTTTGATATTTCAGTAATTTTTTGTACCTTTGTAACCAGAAAGATGAAGATTAAACCATCTAAACAAAAGAGCAATGAAAAAGAAAGTCAAAGAACACGTTTCACCAGATGGCCGTGGCGCATTTGTTCACCCCAGAGGTGTGTTGGCGTTAGCATTTACAGCCTGTCAGTTTTTCTTCGATATGGCAGTTAATCATCCAGAACAAATCATCTAACTAATCCGAAAGAGCAATGAAACCGAAACGATTTACCCTCAACGGCAAAACATACACCAATGCTGCCGAGTATAAAGAGGCAAGAGACAATTATCTGGCTTACCAGGATGAGCAAGAGCAAGCGGTCGCAAAGTACGGCTTTTGTTCGGAGATTCAAGTATTAGATGGCACTCCCCATCCCAGAGCAAACGTATAATTCAAAACGAAAGAGCAATGAAAACGATAGAAACGATTAAAAAGGGCGATAAGGTTTATGCCTATACTACAGACCCCAGAAATGCGAATTACGAGGGAGTAGTTAAGAGCGTAGGCCCAAAGTTCATCACAATAGATGGAGTTGGCCGTTGGATGAACAAATTTCTCAAGGCAACTCTCGTATGCGAGGAATGGGGTGCTTATAGACTATTCCTCGGTAATAAGGAAGAGTTTGAGGATTGCCAGAATACAAAGGCAGAACGTGAAATTCTGATAAACGAGATTATTCGCATATCCAAGAATTTCTCTCGTGAGCAGTTGAGAGACCTACGCGAGTATATTAACGGATTGAATCAGTAAAGAGGAAAGAGCAATGAAAGAGCCAAAGAGATATACGCTAATCCTTACAAGAATGTTCATGTATAACCGCCCCAACGAAACGCGAGAGGTGGAGGGTACATTAGAGGAACTGACCGAGTATTTCAGTTATACGCTGAATGTCGGCCATTCTCACAAGACCAGTATTCCAGAGAAGCCGAAAACGATTAAGTCTCTGGTGTCTGCCGTAAACAAGTCATACGACATCAAGAACGGAGGAATGACTTGCGTTGAATTGAAGTCATAGGATTTGCAGGAGTAACCGCCCTGCGCAAACTTAATTACAACACGTTATGAACGTACCAAGCGAGAATGAAATCAATGATGTGCTGAACCAGTGCATCGACATCGAGGATGAATGTGGCAGCAAGTGGCCCGGCATGAGTTATGAGCAAGGTGTAAGAGCCGCCATAGAATGGATGCAGGGCAATGGCCCCAACCCTCTCGAAGACTAATGAATCATTAACCCTTAAATTCACAGAGCAATGAAATCGTTATCATTGAACGTGCCAGACGAACAGGCACAGGCATTTGCCAAAGAGTTAGCCACCCTGTTACAGAAACATGGTGTGGAAGTTGAGAACAAAGAGGCCATCGACAGCCTTTTGCCCATCACCGAGAGGGTAAAGACCTTTGATGATGCTGTAAACATTCTGGGTGTTGAGCATCCAATGGTCACCATGTATAAGGCCATCACGAACCTACCAGACAGAACGAATGATGATAAGCACATTATCGCTTATGCGAAGTTGTGCATCATCACCGCAGCACTCAATGAGGGATGGGAGCCTCAATTTACTGAAGATGAATACCGCTACTTCCCGTGGTTCGTATTCTACACCCAGAGCGAGATTGATGAGATGGATGATGAGGACAAGGAGGGCATCCGTGTGTTGGGCCGCTCGGGCCTCAGTGCGAGTGCGTACGCGGGTGTCGCGTATTCGCTCACGAGTAACGCTTCATCGGGCTCGTACGCGGGCAGCGGCGGTCGCCTCTGCTTCAAGACGCGAGAATTAGCGAAATACGCTGGCGAGCAGTTCCTTGACATCTGGGCAGACTACGTAGTTGGATTCTGATTGTGTAACCTTGCGACAGGGCTTTTGGCCCTGTCGCTACAGAACGGATAGACAATGAATAGAGTTTATAAATACCCATTCTATATTAGCGATGAGGTTTTGATTGTGATGCCAAAAGGCGCAAAGATTCTGACCGTTCAGATACAGAGCGGACAGCCCTGCATCTGGGCAGCAGTCAATCCATCTTCGTTTGAAAATGAAACAAGGCGATTCCGTATTGCCGGAACTGGTCACCCCGTCGAAGATGCCATCATTGAGAACTACATCGGCACATTCCAGATGTGCGATGGGAAATTGGTGTTCCACGTTTTTGAAATCAAGTAGGTATGCAGAAGATAATGTTTAATGAGGATTACGGCTTGCAGTCTGCCACTATCAAGGGAGGAAAACGCAGACGCGCCGATTTCTTGCAACGGATTCCTTTAAGCGTTTCTGGTGGAATGAGCAGAATCGGCTTATCTACTACTCCAACACTTTCGACAATGAATTTGTTGCGCCAAAGACCATGCAGCCGAAGTATAAAATTGGCGAGGTGGTGGCTATCTCCCAAAGTTACCGCGATATTCTGGAAGAGGAATACTTGTCGCCCACAAAGGAAGATGAGGTATGTCGTTTGGTGATGGCACATCATATTGGTTGTACGAATAAAATGTTTGTCCGCGCTGACCTCATGCCACACCATATCCAGATAACAGGCATTCGTGTTGAGCGACTGCAGGACATTTCGGATGAAGATTGTCTGGCCGAGGGAATCTTTGAGACTGAACTTGACAGACATATTCCGGGCTTTGGCAAGACAGCCTTTGAGTTCAAGCAGCCATTGGGGAAGCGCACAATCTTTGCCACTCCAAAAGACGCATACCACGCCCTCATTGATAAGATAGAGGGCCTCCAGACATGGAAGCGGAATCCTTGGGAAGTGGTGTATGAATACAAAAAGTACGACTGACATCATGGCAGAAATAGAGTGTAAGGTAATCTGTGAAGTTGGCACCATCTACGCCAGATGTGGAGTCTCCATGAAGCCAGTTGGCAAAGGCTACGATGATTTGTGCAAGTTCCTTGCCTTTGTGAGTGAGGGCCAAGTTTCACCTCCAGACATTGATTCCTGGTTAGAGTGCCATTGCAAGGCCATATCGCCAGACACGGAGCATTTCACTTTCGATGTGCATATTGAAGTCAGCGAAGAAATTTACCGTCTCATTGGGGCTATAGAATCAGTACCATTCCACGTGCTGACTATGCCAGAACTGCCAGAGATACAGATATTGGATGCAGCCATTACGGAAGAGCCAAAAAGGGAGTTGCCGCCCTACCGCTCAAAACTCCATGCCTACAACAAGCGTAGGAACTATGCGAAGAAAAATTATTGGAATCGAATAAGGTCAAGATTATTTTAGACTATACATGGGAAAGATTATAGAAAATAAAGATAGGGTTGATACAAATACCCTACGCACCTACGAACAAGTGGACGTGCGCCATACCATCAAAGAGTGGCTGAAAATGCGTGGTGTTGATGTCTGCATTAAGGAGCAGCACCATAGAAAAGTCAAGATTGACGATTTGGTGTATATGGCTTTGATAGACAATGGCCTCAAGTTCAATACGACAAACAAGATGTATGTTGGCTATTACATTTGTGTGGGAGCGCATCGCTGTGGGCTGTGGCATGACGACAAGTATTGTGAAGTGCCGGAAGAAATCTATAATGAGGCTAAAGAAGAAAATGAGCAGTTTGCGAAAGGAGGTAAAGCATGAAGAAAGTTAATTGCTATCGTTGCGAATATGTATTTCGCCCTGCACACATTCCGATGGAGAATTGCGATACAGAAGATTTGTCATGTGGGCATCCTCGCTACGATGGCGCAGCCCCAATAGATTGTGTAATAAAGTGTCCTAAAGGTAAATAATATGCCGATTAAGCCAGAGAACAAGAAACGCTACCCTGCCAACTGGAAGCAGATTAGAGCCTCCATCTTGGAGAGGGCGCACGACAGATGCGAGTTCTGCGGAGTGAAGAATCATATCTACCGCATGAACGAGAAAACAGGGAAGATGGTTAAGGTTGTGCTGACTATTGCCCACCTCGACCATACGCCAGAGAATTGCGCCCCAGATAATCTTCGCGCATTGTGCCAAGCCTGTCATAACAGATACGATGCGAAGCACAGGGCAGAGACACGCGCTGCCAGTCAAAAGATGGCGATTTACAACGCTTTTATAGATGCTGCGGCTGCGGTAGATTCCAGACCAAAGAATGTGTATTACAAACAAAAAAAGGATTAAGCGATGATTCTACATCGAGCACGTAAAAAGTATTTCTGCCTAAACTACATGGACGAGGACGATTTGCGCTCCTTGCTGAACCTCATTAAGTCTGGAGGATTGGTAGATGGCAGAAAGTGGTACAAGATAGCCTCTGAAATAGAAGAGGCTTTGAAATTATTGGAAAGGGAGAGTACGCATGAAGTTTGATATAAAGGAGTTCGACACCATCCTCTACCCTCGCAAGATATGGGTTGCCAAAGGCGGTGTCAAGAAAGATATTGCCAGACACTTTAACGATGATGAGGGCGACCCATTATGGGTTAGTACGAAAGATGTTGATAGCAGCAAGGCCATAACGATTGACACCATTTCAGACAATGACACAGGGAACTATGGCGTGTTAGTCTGGCTGCATGACCTATCCAAGTGCGACATCGCTACGATTGCACACGAAGCCGACCATGTGGCAAATGCCATCTTCCAGTCTATCGGTGCAAAGGTGGATTGTGAGAATGATGAGACACACGCCTATCTGGTAGGATTCGCTGCCGAATGTATCTGGAAAGTAAAGACTGGAAGATATGGCGACAAATGAGCAACTGGAAAACAGGGTGAGAAGCAGAGCATATTACCAGAAGAACCGAGAAAAGTGCATCGCCCAACAGATGGCATACTACTGGCGCAACCGTGTAACCATCCTTGAAAAGAACAAGGAGCGATGGAGGCGCAACTATGAGAATGAAACTGAAAAAGAGCGCGAGAACCGACTGGCCCATGAAAGGGTGTTGCGGATGCAGCGCAAGAATGGTAACTACAAAAAGAGAATGAGTTATGACAGACAAGGAAAAGAAGAGCGAGTACAATAGGCGGTACTACGAAAAGAACAAAGAGAAGATTCTGGCCGAGCGCAAAACGCAAGAGCGCAAGCCATCAGCACCCATCGACAAAGAGGCACACCGCAAGGCAGCGCGAGAGTGGTATCATCGCAAGAAAGCCAGTGAGACACCAGAGGAAAGAGAGGCAAGACTGGAGAAGCGAAGAGCAGCATCCAGAGCCAAGAAAGGGAGTTGATTCTGGCGGTTGAAAAAAGTGCGTAAATTATTGGTTTTCAGTGCAAAATAATTGGCTAAATGTTTTGATAATTCAGAAAAAAGTTGTATCTTTGTATCAGAAATAAGAAAGATAACTAAATACAAAAGAGCAATGAATAAGTCAGAATTTGAGAACCGAGTTCAAATGAGCGTAACAGCCAATGAGTACGCAGCCATCGAAGAGGTCTATATGAATAGCGACCTTGACAAAGACGATTTCTGCAAGATGTGGGTGAAGATGAATCAGTCCAGAGTGAATAAAGCGAAGGATGAGGCCAAGGCACAAGCCAAGGAAGCAGCCAAGCGTGAAGCCCTCTACGAAATCATCAACAGAGACTGGTCCAACCTCTTCGAGAGAAATGCAGCCGCACACCTTACAAAGCAGCAGCGCCTCTTACTTGATGAGGTGGGCATCAACCTTATGGAACACAGATATTCCATCCCATATTTCAAGACGGTAAGCACCATCATCTACGAGATTAAGGAGTATCTGAAAGTAGCGTAACAAGGTAACGGGGAGGCTAACCACCTCCCCACCAAAACAACGTCAAAATGAGAAGTTCGTTATACAAGGGTTTGACCATTGATGAAAAGATAAATGCAAAGTCATGGGGCTTTTGGCGGTTGCCTAACAAGAATGGATTTATGCTTACTATGATAGACAACGCCAATAGTTTCAAGCGAAAGGATTATGCCGATTTTACAAGGCATCATCTGGTGCAACAGACACATAGCGAGATACCCAATTATCGATAGCAATAACATAAACGTAAGAGCAATGAAAACAACAGAAGAAACGAAGCCCCAGATTTTAACCCAACCCAAGGAGGAAATTTGGAAGAACATAGTTGGATATGAAGATTCTTATCAAGTTTCAAATCTTGGTAGAGTTCGTTCCATTGATAGATATGTTCGCACAGGTGAAAACCACCTAAGGAAAATAAGGGGAAAAATTCTCAAACAACAGGTCTCTAATAAGGGCTATCTGTTTGTGACCTTATCCAGAGAGTGCGAAGAATCTGGAATGTTTGTTCATGTGCTGGTTGCAAAGGCTTTCATAGACAATCCACACTTTATGCCACAAGTGAACCATAAGGACGAGAACAAGCGAAACAATAATGTTGAAAATCTTGAATGGTGTACCTCAAAATACAATAACAATTACGGCACTCATAATGACAGGGTAAGACAGAAGACAATCAATGGAAAGCAGTCTAAGGAGATAAGTCGGTATTCTGTTGATGGAAAGTACATTGATTCCTTTCCGTCTATGATGGAAGCCCAAAGACAACTTGGAATAAGTGCCGCATTGATATGTCATTGTTGCAAGGGAAGAATAAAGGCAGCAAATGGGTATATTTGGAAATACAAATAAGGAACTAAAAAAATCATAGAGCAATGAATCAGAAAGAAACGAAAACCACAGAGCAGCAAGCAATCCACAAATGGATATTCTTTGGCTATAACGCTTGCGCCACCCAGATTGACAAGATGTTGAGCGACATCGCAGGAAAGGAATACGACCATCACCACCTTGCAAGCAAGTATGTGAATTACGGCTATGACTTAAATCGCTTCTACTGCGAGTGTGATAGCACTTTGAGAAAGCGCATGGTCGAATGGGTAATGAACAACTACAAAGGTTAGAATATGGAAAAGAGCAATGAAATCTATCTGGTAACGATTAAGAATCCGTTATCGCAAGAGACGAATGCCAAGAAAGCCTTTCGTGATATTAACGAGGCTTTGGCAGAGTTCCGTAATGTGTTACAGGCAAAGGTCGGGCAGGGCTATGAGAGCAGCGAGCAGTCATACGTGACTGAAACGCAGTATATCAAGACTGCCAAACTGACAAACAAGTCTGGCAACACCATCCGTTTACGTCTGGAGAATATACCATTTGTTTCAAGATGAGTATGGCAGATACAGGCAAATGCGTGGTCAAGATTGACGTGAGCAGCGAGACTAATTACTTCTGTGTGGATGATGTAGTCTATTATCGCTCCGGCATGACTGCTGATTTCGTAGTTCGTTGGCTCTGGTATTTTGAGTATCTGGCCGCACTGGTGAAAGTCAGCAATCCCAAGCGCAAGGTTACGTTCTACAAAGGGCCACAGGACATACTCTTAGGCAAAGAGTGGCATGAGCATCGCAGACAAGCCATGATAAAGAGCAGAGCCACCAGACTGAAGAAACTGGGAAAAGGTGTCGTGGATGATGATTTTTTTCACTTCAAGAGCCAGGACAACGAAAAGGCCATCACCGAGGTAAAGGCCCAGATGGCCGCTCTTGAAAGGGATGAGTACCCGATTGCAGATTTCCCAGAGTACATCAATAAAATCAAGGAGTATGTGGTTTAGCGTGAATTGGAACAATGGATATGAGGTTGGCGTGAACATGGTTGATGAACACGGCTACTTCAAGTATCATCCCCTGCGGAACTTTGGCGACCACCAAGGCGATGCAAAGTTATTCCAGTTGGTGGACTGCCCGAAACTGACAGACCTACAACTGCGGATGCTGATTAAGAACTATTCGCCCACCACACATTACAGGCGTGAGATAGGCGGTAAACGATTCATAAGAGAAACGACATGATGGAAGAAAAAGAATTTATACACAGACTGCATAATATATCGGCCCAGATAAGAGAACTTGAAGAGCGAGAAAGGAGGTTGGCAGTATGAGCCTGTTGCAAGATAAATTAAAACTACTGGAGGCCAAGCATAGACAATTCAAAGAAAGGGTTGGCCGTCTGCCAGTGTACTACGGATGGGCCAAGTTGAACAAAATCCAGAAGCGCGAGGCGTTGACGGTCATATTCCTTAACGACCATCCTGGCCCTCGAATAGATAAGGACGGAGAGGATGGCGTGTCAAGATTCATCACCCCTGTTTATAAGCGTTGGCAGACAGATGAGGAAATGCAAGATGCGGAGCAAGCCAATAGGATGTATTCCGTATATAGCATATTCATGGACGATAGGAAAATCAATGGCAGTCTGGATGTTGCCCTGCGTCTCAACTTTCAATCTGACAAGAACCATGTTTCAGTAAAAGAGAGGGAGAAGATACGTGATTTGTTAAGGGATAAATATCTCGTTGAACACCCAGATTATAGAGAACCGTGCCGCCAATTAGACCTATTTGATTGCTAAAAGGCACTCTACCGAGGTTAAATATTGTAATTCTATTTGTTATTCAAATAATTTTTATTAACTTTGCACCAAGTTACAAGAATATGAAAATTTACACATCATACTTCGCAAACAGCAAGAAACTGGCCCAAGCAGGGATAAAGGTTATAGGCGTAGCCCTGTACCCTCCCAGATGGTTTTACGGCGTATCAATGAAGAATGTTGCCCCTACCGCATCCATCCTCTACGCCAAAGGACAGACACATGAGCAATATACAGAACGCTACAAGCGCGAGGTTCTGGCAAGGGTAAATCCGCAGCAATTCATGGCGCAATTAAGGGCCTATAGCAACGGCCAAGATGTTGCCCTCTGTTGCTTTGAGAAGCCGGGCGATTTCTGCCATAGGCACATTCTTGCAGAATGGTTATCCCAGACCACAGGAGAGACCATTATCGAGTATGGTCAGCCGACAACACCACCGCAGCCTCAACCAGAGCAGTTGAGTTTGTTCTAAGGAAAGGCAGAGTATTTAGCCGTATAGGAAACTGCCAATCAAACACGGAACGGCAAGTGCGTGAGAATCGCACAACGCGGAAGAGGTGTAATGATGCACGTTAGGCATCCAGTCTAAAGGATGAGGTTTGATTCCTTACTTCCGCTCAAAGATTATCGCGATACATGGAACTGAAAATTTTAGAACGAACTTTTGGAATAGAACTGGAATATGCCGACCTCGACAAAAGAAATGTCTATTTCCCAGACCCTTTTACGTGGGATGAGGAAGAGGTAATACACAATACTGATTCTACCAGAGGCACGGTTGCAGCAAGATATGGAGGCGAGATTAACACGCCTCCAATGCGTTTGTGCCACAAGGACGTGGATGTATTCAGAAAGATAGTTGAGAGTTGCAAGGCCAATGGTGCCGTAGCCCGAAGAGACTGCGGTGTGCAAGTCCACATCTTCATAGGCGATTTGGAAGTAGAGGAACTAAAGCGCATCTACTATCTGTCCTACCATACCACGCCGATTCTGAAAGAACTTTGCCAGTTGCCCCCATACAACGATTTGCAGCGATATAGGCCAAGCCCCACAAGTGATTTCTACAGGCGTATGCAAAAAGCGCAGTCGTTTGGCGATATTCGCAGTATATTCGAGAATAGCCATAACAAGGGATTTGTGCGCCACTTTGTCAATGTTGCATCCTACTTTGTGAGGCAGACCGTAGAGTTCCGATTGTTCAACTCCACAACGGAGTTTTCGGAGATTATGGACTGCATCATGTTTGCCTATAGATTTGTGGACTACGCCCTCAACCATACAGAAGAGGATTTCAAGGCCATTAAGTCTGTAGATGATTTCGTAACAAAGTTAAAGATAGCAAAGCACTATCCAGACCTACCGCCACCATTGCTATACTTCTGGTCCATCAAGAAAATGGATATTGGCGAGAC
Source organism: Bacteroidaceae bacterium (assembly GCA_017464345.1). Lineage (GTDB taxonomy): Bacteria > Bacteroidota > Bacteroidia > Bacteroidales > Bacteroidaceae > Physcousia. The sequence continues at coordinate 85,990 of JAFUAH010000022.1, read as the reverse complement.
TGCGCACAAGGCAATAGGCATAAGCAAGGCTTTCATGTCGGAACTGATAAAGAACACAGGCAGCACGATTACTTGTGTCAATCCCAGATTCTTTTCTGCCGAGATACGCATGAGTGCCACGAAACAAGTCAAGGTGTACTGCAATGACGAACTTAACGATTTGATGTACCAAATAGTACATGAGGGCCTACGCATCCATTATGACGATAGCCTCAAGGAGTTAAGAGACCTCTGCGAAGATACCGCCGTGTCGCAGGTCGCTTGCCTGTTGCTCTTTGCCAAGATATACAAATTCTTTGGCGACAACGAAACCTATAGGCTAAAGTTGGAGAGCATCAAGGCCATACTGCCAAACTCCTATGCAAAGGCCGTGGTAGCGGCCCAGAGAGTTGTCGATTTCCTCCAGAACTGCGAGTATCACCGTGGTACGCTCAATGATGCCATTTCCGAGCAGACTGGCGACATTTTCTTCAACTATGACGATTATTCCAAGAATAGAACGGCTATAGGCTATCTGAAAGCCCATTCTGACTATTCGGGAACATTCGACAAAAAGCGGACGCACTATCTGGGTGTCGTGGAGAATCTGCCGGAAGATAGGTCGCTCTTCGTTATTAGCGAGTACCCATGCCACAACATGGAAAAGGTGTATAAGAGTGGCAACCTCATTCTGTATTCGACCAAGAAAGCCAGTGCCGACATCACCTATAGGCGAACTCGTATCAACTTCATAGATGTTATCATCCCCCCCGATGATTTGGTGATTGATGATGCAAGCAAACTGAAAATCGTCTATTGCAAAGGCGAGCATTTCAGACAAGCCGAAGAAATGTTTATGAAGAAAATCCAGACCATAGGCACGGCCACGTTCCCATACTTCGTGTTTTATGACAAGTATCTCATTGAGGGATTTGGCTTTGCCATATCCAGAGTTAAGGAATATGACCTAACACTCCGTGCTGATTTTGCCACCAATAACAAGGTGCCAAGATTGGCGAAACTCATTCTGTTATGTGTCCGCAGCAAGTACCTCAAGAGGCATGTGTCTCGCGTTCTGAAACGAGAGATTGAGAACTGCTATACCAAGGCATTCACGCAGAAGCCAGTCAGCATGAAATATCGTGGTATGTTCCGCAAAGTATCTAAAGAGAGGAATTGTCTTGTCTATGATGCCATCCTCGGCACCACTGGCGATTTCCAGGACATCATCAATGAATATCGTTTACAAGTAAGCAGAATAAGCAAATGAGCAAGTGGAAACAAGCAATAGTAAGCATCGACCAGTTGGAAGAGACCGAAGTCAATGCCAATAAGATGTCGGAAGCCGCCTTTGCACGTCTGGTAGAGAACATTCGGATAAGCGGCGGTTTGAGTAGTGCCATCGGCTGTTATCGCCGAGCGGAAGATGGCAAGTATGTAATCTTCAGTGGCAATCACAGAAAGAAAGCAGCAGAGCAACTCCGTATTCGTGAGGTGCCAGTCATATATGCCGATGAGGCCGACTTGACGAAAGATGAGATTATCGCCCTCCAGTTGTCGCACAACTCCCTGCATGGTGATGATGATAAGAGTATTCTCGCACGTCTCTTCGCAGAAATCAAGCAAGTGGACTTTAAGGAGTTCGCCAACATCACCATTGACGAAGTGAAGCCCATCGACACAAAGGGTGTGTCATTCTCCGTTGATAGCGAACACTACACAGTGTCGCTCATCTTCTACAGAAAGGATTACGAACTACTGCAGGACTTGTTGGGAGTGATTGGCGAGGCCACCAAAAAGAGTGATTTGGTTGTGCTGACTGATGGCGACCAGAACGAAGATGATTACTGGCATCTTGTCAAGGAAGTACGTGAGAAGTATAACATTCTTTCCACCAACACCACATTCGCAAAGATTCTGGAGTTGGCAAAGAAACAAATGGAGGCAGAAGCATGAGAATAGGAATCCTTAAAGAGACAAAGACACCCATCGACAATAGGGTGCCCATCACCCCAGAGCAAGCAGAGCGTTTGCAGGGCCTTGGTGTTGATGTAGTTGTTGAGAGCAGCGATATTCGCGCCTATAGCGATGAAGAATACAGAGCCAGAGGCATCACTATCACGCCGACGATAGCGGAGGCAGGAGAGTTCGATTTGCTGTTGGGCGTGAAAGAGGTGTCGAAAGAATCCCTGTTGCCTCATCAGCATTACGTTTTCTTTTCGCACATCGCCAAGATGCAGCCGTACAATCGTGGGCTGTTGCAAGCCATCATCCAGAAAGGCATCACACTCACCGACTACGAATACTTGACAGACAAGCAAGGGAAAAGGACTGTCGCTTTCGGCTTCTATGCTGGAGCGGTGGGAGCATACAACACCATCCGCCTATATGGCATCAAGTATGGTGCTTTCAGTCTGGACGCTCCAAAGGCCGACTGGAATGTAGATACCCTGTCAGAGCAAATCCGCGAGGTGCTGCCGATACTGGAAGCCTTCAAAGTGAAGATTATCGTTACTGGTACAGGTCGAGTGTCTGACGGAGCGCAATATGTGTTGAACCATGCAGGAATAAGGCAGCAGGGCCGTTGCTCGTATATCGTTCTATGCCCAGACCTCATCTTCACAAAGGATGGGCAGTATTGCGGCTATGAGCGTGAAGAGTTCCACAGATGCCCACAAGCATATATAAGCAGATTTGGCGACTACATCCAACTGGCCGACATCTTAATTTCGTGCCATTATTGGGATAACAGAGGCCCGAAGATGTTTACCAGTGCCATGATGTGCAATCCACGCAACAGGATTCAAGTTGTCGGTGATGTGACTTGCGACATCAACGGAGGTAATGACTGCACAATACGCCCATCCACCCATGCTGAACCATTTTACGATTATGACCCCTACAGACGATGTGAAGTGCCATTCAGACAGAGCGAGGATAACATTTCGGTTATGGCCGTAGATACTTGCCCCAATGCCCTGCCCAGAGAAGCCAGTCGCGCCTTTGGAGAAATGGTTATTGATAACATCCTTGCTCCCATGCTGAAAGGCGACACGGAATCCATCGGCAATGCTACTCTGGTGGCGAGTGGCCTTATTACACAGAGATACCAATATCTGGAGGACTTTGCCAATGAAGAAAAAGAGAATATCGAATGAGGACATCGTAAAGATGTATGCGAAGAAGAGTTGCAATGTAAGTTCTACGTGTACGGCTCTCGGCATCAGCCGCCAGACTTTCTACGACTGGAAAGAGAAATACCCAGAACTGAAGAAAGCCTTGGACGAAGAGGACGAATCTATATTGGATTGGGCCGAAACGAAACTGATAGAGCAAGTCAATGAGGGCAACCTAACTGCGCTCATCTTCTTTCTGAAAACAAAGGGAAAGAAGCGTGGGTACGTAGAATCCTTTGATGCTAACGTAACGGCCAATCCGTTTGAACAACTAATGAAAGAACTGCCGGACGATGAATGAGTGCAAAGCAGAGTAAGGCACAACGCAAGATGCTCGCTTGGAGGGCCGACTGGAATCTCTTTGTTAAGGAGGTTCTGCACGCCAGACTTGACAAAGAGCAACAGGCTATCATTTCAAGTGTGCAGCACAACAAAATGACAGCGGTAGCAAGTGGCACAGCGAGGGGTAAAGACTTCGTGGCCGCTTGTGCTGCTTTGTGCTTTATGTATCTAACACCCAGATTCGACAAGAACGGCAAACTGGTGAAGAACACCAAGATTGCCATGACAGCACCGACACATCGACAAGTTATTGATATTATGATTCCAGAAGTCTCGCGCCTGTATCGCAATGCAGGGTTTCTTCCAGGCACCCTGCTGTCTAACGGCATCCGCACGAACTATAAGGAATGGTATCTAACAGGCTTCAAATCATCTTCGTACAATACGGAGGCATGGTCGGGCTTTCATGCTGTCAATACTATGTTCATTGTCACGGAGGCTTCGGGTATTCCAGAGACCACCTACAATGCCATCGAGGGTAACTTGCAGGGTAATTCCAGACTGCTAATCGTGTTCAACCCGAACACCCCTACAGGATATGCGGCAAAGGCTATGAAGTCTGCTCGCTTCCAGAAGTTCAGACTAAACTCGCTCAATGCCGAAAATGTTGTCACGAAAACAAACACCATCCCCGGCCAAGTCGATTATGAGTGGGTAAAGGATAAGGTCGAAAACTGGGCTACCCCTATTCGCCAAGAAGAATTTGATGAGGGGCAGGGTGATTTCGTCTGGGAGGGTATGACATATAGGCCCAATGACTTGTTTCGTGTCAAGGTGTTGGGGATGTTCCCGAAAGTTTCCGAGGATATTCTGATTCCCTATGAATGGATAGAACTGGCAAACAACCGATGGCGGCAACTGCAAGAAAAGGGTTACACTACAAAGAAGTCGGCCAAGGTTGGTGTTGATGTAGCAGGCATGGGCCGTGATAGTAGTGTGCTGATTCCGAGGTATGGTAATTGGGTGTCGAAGATTGAAGTCCATCAATCGGGAGGCCAGGCAGACCACATGAAAGTTGCTGGCCTTGCCGTGCAGTATCTTCAGAACGAGAAAAACAAATGCTTTGTTGATACTATCGGCGAGGGTGCTGGTGTTTATTCCAGACTGGAGGAATTAGGCTACCTCAATGCCTATTCCTGCAAGAACTCCGAGGGCGTGAGAGGATTGCACGACATCACGGGCCAATATAGTTTCGTCAATATGAGGGCCTATCTGTTTTGGGCCGTGCGTGACTGGCTGAACCCGAAGAATGGATTTGCCCCTGCTTTGCCCCCAGATGATTTGCTGACAGAAGAGGCCACCGAAATACACTGGAGTTTTCAGAGTGACGGACGAATCATAATCGAGAAAAAGGATGAGATAAAGAAGCGTCTCAAACGCTCGCCAGACCGCTTCGATGCCCTCTCCATGAGTTTCTATCCTTATGATTACGACTACGCAAACGATGAAAAATTAGTTAACGATATGCTGTAGATAAAATTATTTTTGTAACTTTGCAGACGAAATCGTTTCTTTTGACGATTTCATTGCTCTTGGTGCTTCCCGATTGTGAAATTAGGGAGCACCTTTTTTGCGAGAAAAATCTTCGTAAAATCTTGGAAATCAGCGAAAAATAATTGCGAAAATGTTTTGATATTTCAGTAATTTTTTGTACCTTTGTAACCAGAAAGATGAAGTTAAACCATCAAACAAAAGAGCAATGAAATTATCAGAAGTAACACCCGCAATCGAAGAGAAATATCAAGACCTCTTCCAGAACACCATCAACGCTATAGACACTTACAAGGCTGATGGTGACATTAAGGCTTTCAAGGCTACCCTCTTCAATATCATAGACCAAAAGCCATCAATGGCCTATCTTGACCCCGATGTGCTTTCCTGCTATGATATTGAGGCAGACGATTCAGAATGGGTAGAGTTCACAGATGAGGAAAATGCTTGGGACAAAAAGATGCTGAAGGAGTGCATCGATAAATATAAAGAGTTTGAGCCTTGCCAGTTATCTACAGGGTCAAGCGCATCAATCCTCATCACCCTGTTTGGTGACGCTTATTAAGAACTCCGATAAAAGGTAACGGCCAGACTAACCATCTGGCCACAATTCACAGAGCAATGAAATTGGTAACAAAAGAAATCAAGAATCAGTTGGCTAAATATCCTCTGTACTCACAGAGCGAGAAAGGGAAAGATGCCATCTGCGCAGCAAAGTTCTTCCTCTGCGGTGGAGCGCATACGTGGTATGTTCTGGAGGCTGACCTCAAAGAGAATATCGCCTATGGCATCACGGTCAATGGCTACGGAGAATGTGAGTATGGGTATTTCTCACTGACAGAACTTCAATCCCTGCGCAACAGATGGGGATGCGGCGTTGAGAGAGACACTTGCCACAAGCCCACGCCTATCTGCGACATGAAGAATGAGGGCTATCTGGCAAAGTTCATTAACAAACTATATTCGGAGGCAGAGGCATGAGTAGGGTTAAGGAGATATGCGAGAATTGTAGGTTCTGGAAGTGTATGGGCTACCATTACTACGAATGCACGAAGAACAATGAATCAAAGAGCAGAGGCGATTCATGCGCTCTGTTTGAAGAGGAATAAGCATGAGCGAAATCTATCAAGTTCAGAGGATGCCGGGCGCACCTAATCAGTGGTGTGTGATGAATACCCAGACAGGCCAATGGGTGTACGGCCATCTGCATAAGGCAGAATGTGAGTTCGAGGCCAAAGAGTGGAACAAACAACATAACAATAGGAGCAATGAAGTATCAAGTAAAAATCATCGAAACGCTATCTCGCATTGTTGAGGTAGAAGCCTCCAATCCAGATGAGGCTTGGGATAAGGTGGAGGCCCAATATAAGAAAGGCGAAATCGTATTGGACGATACAGACTTTGATGGCTATGAGATTTATGGCTGTGGAGAGAGTAAAGACTAAAACCAGTAAGGCACTGGCCCTGTTGAAAGATGGTGAGACGCGCAAGGCTCTTGCCATCTTTCGCACTTTTAGGGTGGGCTTTACGAAAGATGAGCAGCGCACCATCCAGATTGCCAGTGAAACGCTGAATGGCTCTGGCCGCTTCTATCAGAACTTGGGCATTGATTCCTCTCTGGAAGTGAAGAAAGCCATCCAAATTCTACGCAAAAAGTACGGTGTTTGGGATGGCTAAAAAGTGCGTAATTTATTGGTTTTCAGCGCAAAATAATTGGCTAAATGTTTTGATAATTCAGAAAAATTTTGTACCTTTGTATCAGAAATAAGAAAGATTACTAAATACAAAAGAGCAATGAAATCGTTAAGAATTGAAACCAGTGTTAGGGATGCAAGAAAGGCCAATGAAGCATTGAGCGATACAGGCTTGCGCGACCAGTTCAACCAGACATCAAGTAATGTGTGGGAACTCCAAGAATACAACGAAGATGAAATGGGCGAATATCTGGGTGATGAATATGCAGAAGAGCAACTGGATGATTTCGCTGAAGAAATCAAGTCAGTGTTCTCACAATACGGCGTGACGGAATTTGAAATCGAGATTATCTAACGTAACAATATAAGAGCAATGGAAACGACAAAAGAACTTACCCCGATGATGAAGCAGTTTTACGAATTGAAGAGCAAATACCCAGAAGCGGTATTACTCTTCCGCTGCGGAGATTTCTATGAGACATACGAAGATGATGCAAAGGAGTGTTCACATCTTCTGGGTATTACACTCACCAAGCGAAACAGCAGCCCAAAGGGTAAGGGCTACATGGCTGGCTTCCCCCATCACGCGCTCGACACCTATCTGCCGAAACTCATACGTGCAGGAAAGAGAGTTGCCATCTGCGACCAACTCGAAGACCCCAGACTGACAAAGAAGTTGGTTAAGCGAGGTATCAGTGAACTGGTGAATCAGTAAGGCTGTGCGCCAGAGTTCGAGCCTCTGGCACCAACAAAGCCCCTCATTAGGGCCAGGGAGAGTTATCCGCATTTTCGGTAGCACCTTTGAAGTTGCACTCTTCCTCAAAACAAAAACAGGAACTTGAAAGCGATGCGCGACCAGACGGCAACCAGTCGGAGGCAGACAAGCCGATACCAATCAGTCGAAGCCAGTCAGGGACTTACAAAGCACTGGAGGGCAAGCAACCGCCAAGAGAGTAACATTGGGCGATAAAGGAAAGCGCACAAGACAAAGGGAGGGCGAACACCCCAAGCGCACTAATTCAAACGTAAGAGCAATGAATACGTATGCAAAGTATTGTCCGAATGTATTTGTAGCCAAATGCACGGACAGGCACGAAAGAGGCGAGACCATCCTTGTGACCACCAAGTACGGCAAGGAGAATGAACACATCGTATATAACCTTGTTCTGGAGCGTGATGGATTCTACTATTATTCCATCGTCCGGGCAGATGGCTACAACTGCCAAGAACGGGCCAAGCGCAAAGCAGAACGCTATGAGCAAGCAGCCATCAATGCCCAGAAGCGCAGCAACGAGTATTTCCGTAAGTCGGAAAAAGATTCTGATTTCCTCTCTCTGGGCGAGCCTATCAAGGTGGGCCATCATTCAGAACGCCGCCACCGCAAAATGATTGAAGATGCGTGGCGCAACACTGGTAAGATGGTTGCCGAAATGAACAAGGCCGAAGAGTACCGCGACAGGGCTGCAGGGTGGGAACGCCATGCAGAGGATATTAACCTCTCTATGCCAGAGAGCATCGAGTATTACGCAGAAAGATTGGCAAAGGCCAAGGCATATCATCAAGCCATGAAAGATGGCAAGATTGAACGCTCACACTCCTATTCTCTGACCTACGCAAAGAAAGCGGTCAATGAGGCCCAAAAGAACTATGACACCGCCGTTAAGTTATGGGGAGAGCCATGTGCAGAATGATTCCCATACGCTCATACTATGATGGCCGTATCATCGGTTATCTCGCATCAGAATACAATAGCAATGAAACGACAGAAAACAACAACAGAGCGATGGCTAATCAGCCAACTGGCAATGTGTAGGCGCGAAATCAACATCTACCGCTCACATCCAGAATGGCCCAATGCTGGGTTATCAATCAGCCACATGGAGCGGTGCAAATGGAACTATGCGCTTGAACTGCGGAGGCATCGAGAGCGCGAGGGTATAATTCCAGTCAGTTTTTGCGCATAAAAAACTGCAATTTTTGAGTGATAAAAAGCAAAAGGTGTACGTGTGTACGCCTTTTGTTGTATTATTCTTTGTTAATTTTATTTGAATACCAAATAATTTTACTACCTTTGCAAGCGTAATTACAATTTCGCGAAATATGCCAGATATAGCCTCCATCATCGATTTTACGTCACGCAAGACGAGTGACATCATCGCAGACCTCAAGCAAAAGTCCGTAAAAGTTACAGACTGGTCCAAGTTGCTTAAGGATTATGAGCCAACGAAGCATAAGATTGTCAGCGACACCACTTCGCTCAAAGACAAGATTCGGTCGGATGGAACATTAGAGCCATCTGCCAGAATTACTATTGGCTTGGAGAAACTATTGGTAAAACGTATTTCGGAGTTCACGTTTGCCATTCCTGTCAAGCGTGTATATACGAACACCGAGAACAACCAGACCAGACTTGACATCGCAAAGGCGTTGGAGGCTATCTACAAGAACGCCAGAATAGACGCAGAGAACTTGAAGCGAGGTGTGTCTTACTATGCTGCCTGTGAAGTCTTTACGCTCTGGTATGCCGTGAAAAAGCCTAACACCCTGTATGGCTTTGAATCGGAATACAAATTGAAGTGTAAGACCTATTCGCCGATGGACGGAACACGGCTATATCCCCTCTTCGATGAATTAGGCGATATGCTTGCTATGTCCTTTGAGTACACAAAGACCATCGGCAAGCAGACTACAACGTATTTCGAGACCTATACCGCTGACCGTCACTATATCTGGAAACAGGATTTGCAGGGTGGTGAATGGACGGTGGTAACAGCCAAAGTCAGTGATGATGGCGAGACCGTGAACGGAGAGGAAATAATCATCTTGAAGATTCCTGGTGTTTACGCATGTCGCCCTGTACCAGTATATCATGGGCTTACTGGCCTACGTTCCGAGATAGAATATACCTTGTCTCGCAACTCAAATGTTATCGCCTACAATTCGGCACCAGTGCTGAAGATTTCTGGAGGTATCAAAGGACAAGAGGACAAAGGCGAGGCCCGGCGCATATTCCGTGTTGAGAATGGTGGTGATGTGGCCTATGTTTCATGGCAACAGGCTATCGAGGCTCTGAAATACCACGTTGATACCATGTTGAAACTCTATTGGATGCAGGCCCAGATTCCCGACATTTCCTTTGAGAACATGAAAGGGCTTGGAAACATTGGCTTTGATGCCAGACAGACCATGCTCACGGATGCCCATTTGAAGATAGGCGATGAGGCTGGCACTTGGATAGAGTTTCTGGAGCGTGAGTGTAACGTGATTAAGGCTTTTCTCAAAGCCATGTGCCAGAAGTCGCATAAGAACTGGCTGAATGAGATTGACAATGTTTCCGTGGAACACGTCATTACTCCGTTTATCCAGAATGACGAACTTTCGGAGATAAACAAGCGCATGAAAGCCAATGGAGGTAAGCCCATCGAAAGCCATCTTGAAAGCATCCAGAAGTACGGCCAGAGCGATGATGCACAGGCCACTCTCGACCAGATAAACAAAGAGGAAGAGCAATCAGCCCAGACAAAGGCCAGTGCTTTCTCCATGTCTAACTCAATGATATAATCCGAATATGCGTAAGAGATTAGCCGCCCTCCTTACACGTTGGGCAATGAAGATTAACCCAGAGGCCACTATCACGGCGGTAGTGCCGCAGTACGAACACTATGAGGCCAATGCTATAGGCACAGCGCAGGAACTGACAAAGAATGACCTGCGCAAGTTCAAGCAAAAGACTGGCGAGAAATCCAGTCGAAAGGCCATGCGTAGCCTCATTGATGAGACCATACGCCAACAGGCAAGCCGAATCCTCAATACTGCCAATGGTATTATTGAGGTCAGCGTTTATAAGCGCGGTGAAAGTACGGTAGTTGAATCAAGGCTGAATGTCTATGTCAAGAAAGACAGCACCACCGAAGAAAGCACAGACACCAGTAGGGAAGAATAGTTGCCGCAACTGCGCCCATGTTACCCTTGTAACCAGATTCCATACATTGAGCATCAAGGGAGAGCCGACAATGGGCGAATGTCCGCATTGGACGCAAAGCAGATGCGTATTGTTAAGCCAACAGAGTTGCGAACATTTCAAATTGAAAACATAATGGCAAGTAGGTCAGCAGAGTATTATAGAACCCATCCAAAGGCGCGAGAGAAGAAAACCGCCTACGATACAGAGTTCAACAGACAGCCCTCACAGAGGAAGAAACGTGCCGAGTTGGCAAAGGCCAACAGAGAGCATGACAAGAAACATGGCAAGGCTTCACGTCAAGGCAAGGATTTGAGCCATACGGCGCATGGCCTGGTGTATAAGCCAAAGTCTGTGAATCGTGGCAGCAAACGTGATTCTTCCGGCGACAGAAGAGCGCGTGGTGGCCGCAAGCGTAGGTAAGCATGGGCAAGCCGAAGATAAACCAGAAAAAGGCATACAATGCTTTGGGCTCTCGTCTCAATCAATATGTGGCGAGAGTTCAAAGCATTTATGATGAGTTAGCAGCCCAGACTGCGAGAATAGCGGAAATGACCGCCTATGATGGTGGTGTGCCGTTCCTCTTTGCTGACTACCCAGAAGTGGGCCAGTTGGTAGAGGATTTGAAGTCGCAGTTTGTTGGTGAAATGCGCAGCCTCATCTATTCTGGCACATCGGCTGAATGGAAAGAAAGCAACATCATGCAAGACCTTCTGGCGAAAAAGGTAATGAAATACTATGATGCCCAGATTGACGGCCAGAGGGAAAGAACCTATTTCCAGAGCAATAGCGATGCCCTACGTGCGTTTCAAGAACGTAGCGAGAATGGCCTAAACCTCTCATCCAAATTGTGGAACCAGTCTAACAACTATGTGCGAGAAATGGAATATGCCATATCCACCGCAATAGAGAGAGGAACGAGTGCGGTCACGTTGAGCAAGCAGTTGAGCCAGTATCTTAATGACTTCGACAGGCTAAAGGCTGACTATGAAGAGACATTCGGCCATGCCGTTGATTGTGCCGATTGCGAATATAGGTCAATTAGGCTGGCAAGGTCAGAAATCAATATGTCATATCGGGCCGCAGAGCAAGCGCGGTGGCAGCAGTTTGATTTCATTACTGGCTACGAAATCAAGTTGTCTGGTTCACACCCCAAAGAGGATATTTGCGATGCGATGGTTGGTCGCTACCCCAAAGATTTCGTCTTTAGTGGTTGGCACCCGAATTGTCTATGTATGTGCCTCCCCATCATTATGAGCGAGGATGATTACTGGAAGATGCGCGAGGGGCGACCAGTGGAAAGTCAGCAAGTAACAGAAATGCCAGAGACATTCAAGGACTATGTGCGCGACAACCAGACCAGAATTGAGAAAGCCCAGAGCCGAGGCACAGCATCGTATTGGGTTAGGGATAATGCCTCTATGATACAGCAGACGCTAACACGAAGAACCTATCAAATGTCAGAAGCCGAACTTGTAGAGTTGGAAAGCACTGCAGGCTTCAACCGACAAGAATATATGCGCTTTACCACAAGCGAATACAATAGGTCGGCTATGAGAGGCTTCGACTTGTTGCGCTTTGACAAAGCCTTTGAATCCATGTGCGACCGATACGAGGTTAGGCTTGCATCAAAAGAATGTTATATCGTGCGTGATGGCCGGGCAGAACTTGATTACCTTGGCAGAACCACGAACGGCAACAAAGTTGAGTTGGTGAGGAATTTCGCAGAAACCCCTAATGGTGTAGAGGTGTACCACTCCAAGATGAGATTTCCAGAGGAATTACAGGGGCGAGGGCTGTCAAAAGAAGTGTTCCGCAGCCTCTTTCGGGAGTATATGGATATGGGCGTGTCTCGCATCAATGTAACTGCCAACATTGATGTTGGTGGGTATTGTTGGGCTAAATATGGATTTTGCGCCGAGCGTACAAACGCGATAGACCTTATTTCCGAATGTTTGACAAAAGGCAAGATAACGCAGATAGAACATGATGAGGCATTATCCATCATCAACAAGTATGGAAAATCATCTTTCCCCATGAATCTACTGGCAGAACTTCCATACGCAGAGAGGATGCTTAAAGGCGAATGTTGGGAGGGCTATCTGGACTTTTCAGACCGTGCGCAAGTAAAATACATGAAGAGTTATATCGGCTATCCGAACAAAATATAGTACCTTTGCACCATGATTAAGACCGAAGAGGAACTGACAGAGAAAATGCACTCCGAGTTTACGGTGAGCAAAGAGACAGACCAGAGGCTACGAGTTGGGAGCGTCTGGACGCTGTTAGGCTTCGATGCTCCAAGAGCAGAAATCGAGCATTGGGCGAAGAGATACGGAGTTACCTATGACCTCTGTATGAAATGGAAAGCCTATTGGCGCAACCTCCATGATTGAAGCGGTGAGCAACCGCTTTTTTCGTGTTTAGAGGCGGTTGAAAAAGTGCGTAATTTATTGGTTTTCAGCGAAAAATAATTGGCTAAATGTTTTGATAATTCAGAAAATTTTTGTACCTTTGTATCAGAAATAAGAAAGATAACTAAATACAAAAGAGCAATGAATCCAGAAGAAACAAGGCAATCCGCTTACCAGAACATCAAGGCCAATCTTGATAATTTGTTTTCAAAGGGAGGCATCCCAAACATTAAGGGATTCCAGAAAACAATTCGTGATTTGAAAAAGCGCATCAATCTGTTAGAAACAGGTACACAATTTTTCGCTACCAGTCTTGAAGATGTCGCAAAGGCAGAATTGGCAGTAGCAAGATTGAACGGCCAATTACAGGCTTATCAAGAGCGTTACAACTGGATTCAAGCGAAACTGAAAGAGAACCAATAATTTTAATCATAGAGCAATGAAAACGTCAGAAGTAAATGAGAGCCTTATCGGCAAGAGAGTTAAAGGTATAGCCTTTGGCTTGATGATAACAGGAACTATCACCGCCATAGAGATTAACGACTGCTCCGCTGTAGTCAGTTTTGATTACGACAAGCCAGTACAATGGGGCGATGATTTTTATACCCACGGCGACAACTGGGCCAGACTGCATGATGAGTTCGGAAGCCTACAATACATGGAACTAATCTAAAGGGTGTTGGTATATGGCACAAGTTAGGAATAAAGCAGACGAGTTTAGGATGCATCGCATCAATGACCGTTTTTCATACACAGAACCCAGAGACATTCATGGCCGGAAGTTCTATGAACTCTGGGATTACTCGAAGATGCATGGTTTGGGAGTGTTATATGGCCCTACCTGCATACGCACATCATATCGCAAAGCAACAATTCTGGCAATAGCCAACAAAAAACAATCATAACGATGGAAAAGCCAAGGATATTAGTTCAAGTCTGGGCCATAGGTGGAGATTATGTTACCCCCGTAACCTCCAAAGAATTTCGGACATTCAAAGCCGCAGAGAACTACGCCAAGAAATGGGGCAGCAAAGGAGATTATGACCCAGAATTGAGTTGGAACGATGCGGCAAGTAGGTTACTCAAACAATAAATGCAGAGCAATGGAATCGAAAGTAGTAAACGGAATAAAGGTCACGGCCTATATGGTGCCTAACCCAGACTTCATCCCTGTTGGTGAGTATAAACGTACCGAGTTGGACGATTATAAGGATAGTGTAGATTTCCTTATCACTTCATGCGGCAAGCGTTACGAGATAGTTTTCAAGCATCCCACCATGCTAAAGACTGGCCGCAGCATCACAGCCATAGGCGAGCGTAAAGGTCATGCCTACCTTGTTACAGAAAAGGCGTTGGAGGAACTGAAGCACAAATATACATGGGCAACTGATTTTTGACTATGGAAGAGAAGAAAGTATATCTATTGTATGAGGGTGACAAGCACCTCACAAAGTCCAGTCTGGTACTCATGGGCGTGTTCGACAGCAAGGCCAATCTAATGACTGGTGCCAATGAGTTAGTCGGCAAGCGTGTAAATGATAATTGGGATGGCCTCTACAATGAAGATGAGCAGACAGAGGAAGAGGCTAAATTTGATTTCATCTGGGAGCAGACCAAAATACTAATGGATGATTACCAGACGCATGAGGGTAATGTCCTGTTTTACATCTGCGAGGCCAGTATGAATGTAGTAGAGGAAGTATCGTAGAAATTTGATTTGAATAGCAAATAAATTCTGTTTTCATTGCATCCAGAGGGGGATTGGCTGACAAAACGGCCTTTTCCCCTCAATTTTTGGCAAAATAATCTTAATTTTATTTGTTATTCAAATAAATTTACGTACCTTTGTGACCGAAAGCGTGTGAAGATGCACGTGACGGAACTATTCGGATTCAAACATTGCTCTTACGATGTGGTTCTGATGATGGTCTGCCTGTGTGACACTCGCAGACCATTTTTAGTAACAATTAAATCCGTAAGAACATGAACAGACATTTCAGAAGAGTTCTGGATGTGCTCAAAACCAGAAAGGAGATTAAGGCACTGGGGTTGAGCCGTAAGGAGGTTAAGGGTATCGCCGCCAAAGTTGCCGATAAACTCGACCTCAAAGATGATGCCACCGAAGAAGAGGTGACGGAAGCCATCGATGATGCCGTTGATTCCATCGTTCCGTACCTTGAGGTTGTTCAGACCGTGGCAGACCGCCGCCTCCAGCAGTACAAGGATGCCCATCCTGCCAACGATGAGGACGATGACGATGAGGACGACGACACCATGCCAGGTGGTGAGGGTCGTAGAAGTCCGTCCAAAAAGACTGGCAAGAAAGGCAACCGCCAAGATGAAGATGATTCTGAACTCGCCAAGGCCATAGCCAAGGCCCTCGCGCCTTTCGGGGAAAGCCTCAATGCCATCAAGGGGCAGATGGAGGAACTCCAGAAAGGCAAGACAGCAGACAGCCGCAAGGCGCGTCTGGAGGCTCTGGTAAAGGACACGGGCAAGTTCGGTGAGCGAACCATCAAGGCGTTTTCTCGCATGTCATTCAAGAACGAGGACGAGTTTGAAGACTATCTCGATGAGGTCGAGGCTGATTTGGATGCCGAGAACCAGGAGCGTCTCAACAAGGGCCTCGAAATCCTTGGCAAGCCTGTGGGCGGCAACGTCCCCGGCAGCATTGTCAAAGAGACAGGCGAGGAAGAGAGCGTAATGTCGGACGAAGAGGTCAAGGAACTGGCTAATGGCTGATTCACCGATGAAGTCAAACAAAATCAATCCAAGCAACAATGGGTAAACTCGCAAACCTGGTGAACGACCCCGAGACCATCCTTGCAGCCAATGACAGCGTTGTCATTCGGCAGTACAATGGTGGCATCACTGGTGGCCGCACCAACGACCTTGACGGCTTCGATGGGCCTGTCAAGGGTGGGCATCTTGTTGTCCGCACAAAGGATGAGGACGGTGTGAACTACACCTACAAGCCTATGCCTGTGGACGGCGATAAGTATGCCGACCTGCCCGCAAACCATGAGTATGTGGGCGTGACCGTGGCAACCAAGTCTACGGACTATCCTCTGTTTGGCATCATGGACGATGGCCGTGTGAACGATGTGGCTATGCCGTATCAGTTCAAGGACGAAGCCCAGCGTGCCGCAGTCAAGGCAGCACTGCCTAACCTCATCTTTGAACACGACTAAACACCGCGTAGAACATGAAGAAATCACTCTTTATCGAATTTATCAGCGGCATCTGGCCGAAGTTGGCTCTCTATGTGAAAGAAAAGGTGGACCCCAAGGAGCGCACCTATCTTCACAAGACCATGCTTCGCGAGGTGTATTCTGCTGACCAGAAGTGGGAGGGCACAAGTGCCAAGACCACGTATGTTGCTGCCGACATGGTGGCAATGGATTCCCCTCTGCCCATCAAGAAGCGTGGCAGTCTCGCCACCTCCAACGGCAAACTGCCCAAGGTGGGTATGAAGAAGATTCTCCGCGAGACGGAAATCAACTCCATCAACATCATGAAGGCCCACTACACCACGGCCACCACGGACGAGGCGAAGAAAGCCGAGAAGGCACGTATCATCCAGAACCTCACCAATGACGGCGTGGCTTGCTCTGTCGGTATCGATGAGAAGAACGAGGCGAACTTCCTCACTGGCCTTTGTGAGGGTGTCGTTCTGGTCGAGGACGAAGAGAACGTAGGCACTGGCCTCCGCGTGAACTATGGCTATCTGGACGAGAACACTTTCGGTACTATCGTCAAGGGCCAAATCTCCAAGGAGGACTTCGAGAACGTCAATGACAAGGCCGAGGCCGATGGCAATACCATCGTGGCCGTGATGATGTCCAAGGCCAAACTCAACGAGATTCGCCGCCTCCGTTGGGCGCAGGAACTGGTTGCCGACTTCGAGGGCAAGGTGTATGATGATGATGACAAACTGAAAACGCCCTCGCGCAAGGCTTTCTTGGAAGCCTTTGAGGATGAGTTCGGCTACACCATTCAGGAAATCAACCGCACCGTTATCTTCGAGAAGAACGGCAAGCAGAAGTCTGTCAAGCCTTGGAACAATGACCGTCTGGTGTTCCGCTGCTCCGAAATCGTCGGCTCGCTTGTCTGGGGTACTCTGGCCGAGGCTACCAACCCTGTAGAGGGTGTGAGGTACGCCACGGTGGATAAGTACAAACTTATCTCCAAGTATTCCAAGAACGACCCGCTGCAGGAGTTCACATCGGGCCAGGCCCTCGTTCTCCCCGTCATTGAGGATGTCGACCAGATTTATGTCATTGACTGCACCGAGACCAAATCGGCCGAGGTCGATGAGACCGCAGAGGCGACAGACACCGAGGACAAGTTTGTAACCATCAACGGCAAGAAATACTCCAAGACGGAGGCCATCGCGCAGTTGAAAGCACTGGGAGCAACTGGTCTGAAGTCCAACTCTTCTGACGCAAAGGTAATCGAGGCGTTCAACGCCCTCAGTGACGAGGATGAGGCCACATTCCTCGAAAACGTAACGGAAGCGTAACCTATGGCAAAGACAATCAGACAGGCACTAATTGATGCCATCCACTACCCGATTCCAGTAGGGTTCGTAGAGAACACCATGATTGAGCGTCAGTTGGACGAAGATGCCGAATACACCTATGAGGTGTCGCAGTCCAAGGCGTACAAGGGTGCTCTGGCTGATTGCCTCTACTCTCTGCTGCAAGCCGTGAGCGTGTCCGAATCAGACAAGAGCATCGGCACACTGACTGACAAGGACAAGGAGCGGCTTCTGGTTCGCATCAATTCACTTTACCAGTCCATCGGCGAAGACCAGTCCCTCGGTCAGCCGATGGTCTATATAGGAGGCTGACAGATGAGTGTATTGGATTTTGCCCCTCACACTCTGGACTATCTGGAAGTGGTGCCCGGCCATGATGATGAAGAGACTGGCGATTACATCAAAGGCTCGGAAATATGGGTGGAGGGCTATTGCAAGTGTGATGCCGTGCCAGCAGGCAAGGCCAACACCATCACCACGCCAGACGGACAGGTTGAGCCATATTCATACACCATCTACAACCTGCCGAGAACCTGCCGGAAGTTCGTCTATGGCGAGAGAGTCAGGATAAGGTTCTTCGGCCATCCAGAAGAGGTAAGTGAGTTCACGGTGAAAGGCTTTCACCGCTACCAGAAACAATGCAAGATGTGGGTGTGACCTATGGCAATACACATGACAACTCCAATGAGCGCGTTAGACGCATTCTTCAAGAAAGCCTTTGAGATAATCAAGGGCGAAATCTTCAATGCACTGGCGAAACTCGGTGAGGAAAGTGTGCGCAAGGTCAGAGACCGCGACCAGAGCGAGAGTTGGATAGACCACACGGCCAATCTGCGCTCTTCCATCGGCTACTCCATCTACGACTATGGCGTGAAGCAGATAGAATCAGCCTTTGAGATAGTCAAGGGCGGTTCGTTGGGTTCAGCCGAGGGCCGGAAGATGGTAGCGGAACTGGCAAGCGAGTATGCCAATGTCTTTGCACTGGTTGTAGTGGCAGCAATGAACTATGCAGACAAGGTAGAGGCCATAGAGAGTAAGGATGTGCTTGAATCCACAAGGATATGGGCGCAGAATGAAGTAAACGCAAGGCTTGAGAGAGCCAAGGAAACCGCCATCAAAAAGATTAACGCACTCACTCTATGAGAACGGACGAAGCAATAAAGACTGACATCTACAAGTACATCGCCGCCTCGGAACTGAAGAAAGCAGTCACAGGCAAGGTGAGCAAGCGGAAGCGGCCCCACAACTCGACCAAGGAGGATATAGTAATCTCCATCCTTGCCAACGAGAACGGCCAGATTCAGATTGCCACCGTGAATGTCAATATCTATGTTGCGGACATCGCCGTTGATAATCAGCCAGAAGAGGACACCGTGCGACTGGAGGAACTTGGCTCATTGGCAAGCAGTCTCTTTGATGTGTTCTGGGGGCCAGACAGCGAATACCGCGCCTCCCTGCTCTCCCAGAGAGTGTTTGAGGCAGACGGCACAGATGAACACATAATCAACAACAAAATCGAAGTCAAATATCTAAACGAATAACAACAATGGCAGACGCAAAAAAGAAAGTTCTTGGTTGGGGTAAGTGTACGGTAGGTGCGCACTCTGACATCGTGGAAGGCTCCACCTCCCTCTCTGTCGAAGAGGGCCAGGAGCAGGAAGCCCTCATTGAGGGTGGAGAGGCCGAGGGCCGCAAGAAAGCCCCAGACAAGTACACGCTGACCTACAACCGCCGTGTCGGCAGTGCCTCGGAAGTTGAGGTGGGCTACACGGAAGATGCTGGTGACATCACCGTAACCCCCGAAGAGGCTGGTGCCATCTGCTGCACTCTGAAAGGCGTGTCGAAGCACGTAGCCGTGAAGTTCGATTCCACCGACGGCCTTGTAGCCATCTACACCTACAAGACCAAGGGCAAGGTCGGCGCAGACGGCAAACTGACCGACATCACCTTTGCAGCCAAGGGTGCAGCGTAAGCAACAAATGGCCGCTCCTTGATTGGTAGTTCGGCCACTCTGGGTTAGTTCAGTGGTAGAACACTGCCTCATACAGCAGAGGTCGCGAGTTCGATTCTCGCACCCAGACCAAAGACATATTAAACTCGCCCCAACCGATGAATGATATTGAATACAACCTCGCAGACATTATCATAGGCAGGCCATACGGATTCACGGTTGGCCGAAAGCATTTCTATCTCTACCCGATAACTCTGGCAAAGATGTTCCTATTGAAAAGGCTTGTTGATAGTCTGAACATCGACCAGACCATCTTGAACGCCAATCCCTATCTGGAGGCCATGCGCCTTGTGAACACCGATAAGGAAACGTGCTGCAAGATTATCGCATACCACACAGCCCCCAACACATATAAAGACCTCTTCGACCACAGGGCATACACCATCCGCAATAACTACTTCGTGAAAGAAATGGATGATGATGCCCTTGCATCGTTGCTCATCATGGTACTCACCGCCGACAAGACAGATGCCATCATCAAGCATCTTGGAATAGACAAGGAGAGGGAGAGGCTTAACAAGGTGATGGAGGTTAAGCGCAAGCATGACAAGAACACCCTTTCGTTCAACGGAAAGGGAATCTTCGGAACATTCATAGCCCAACTAAAGGAAATGGGCTACACAGATAACGAGATACTCTATGAACGCGGTTATTCGTATCTGCGCCTTATGCTGGCAGACAAGATAGTCACCCTGCACCTCACGGACGAAGAGAGAGGAGAACTGCCACAGGAGGATGGCGGCACATTCTTCAATGCCTCCGACCCCAAGAACGCAGAAAAGATACTCGCAGCAATGGCTAACAGGGGGGTAAAGGTCTCTTGACGATTTTGACATATAAAAAGGCGCGTGCGCGAGGTGTGAAATCGGACAAAAAGAACATTCGCAGAGTGTCGAGGCAAGAAAATCACCGAGAAAACACCAAAGGCACCAAGTCTGAACCAGACAAAAAGAACATTTTGACATGGCAGGAATAAAGTTCGACATAACAGGAGATAACAGAAACGTGTTGGATTCCTTTAATGGTGTTCAGCAGGGAGTGAGGCGTATGCAGTCTGCCGTAGAGAAGAGCGGCAACAGCATAGAATCCATGTTCCAGAGGGTTACATCATCGGCCCTTGGCGGTATCAAGCAGTTGGCTGCAGGAGTGGCCGGGCTGAACGCTCTAATGGAATCTGGCTCTTTCATCAAAACCCTGTATGGCGACATGGGCAAGTTCGTTGTTGCCATGAAAGAAGTCTCCACCCTTTCGGAAGAGGTGACGAACAATCTGGAAGAGTACAAGCAGAAAGTTGTCGAACTTTGCACCCAGATAGCCATTGCCCCAGAAGAGGCAGCAAAGGCCCTGTACCAGATTGAATCTGCCGGACACCACGGCGCAGATGGCTTGAGGGTTCTGGAGGAATCGGCCAAGGGTGCCATTGGCGGTGTAACTGAAACAGAGGTTGCCGCAGACGCTATCACCACCATCTTGAACTCCTACAAGATGAGCGCAGAGGAAGCGGCCCATGTCAATGACTTGCTATTTACCACCGTCCGTTTGGGTAAGACCACCTACGGAGAATTGGGAAGAGTTATCGCCCAAGTTACCCCTGTTGCCGCCGCCTATGGTGTAGCCATTGAAGATGTGCTGGCCGCAGTTGCCTCGCTCACGAAGTCTGGTACAAAGACAAGTATCGCAGTAAGGCAAGTGCGTGATGCCATTACCGCTACCACTGCAAGCCTTGGCGATGGTACTTTCAAGACCAGGACATTCCTTGAAGCGATGGATGAGGTGGCCGAAAAGACCAAAGGCTCTGAATCCGCTTTGAAGTCTGACCTCTCCAAGTTGTCGGCCATGAACGCAGTATTGGCATTGACAGGCGAGAACGCAGCAAGCGCAAAACAGGACTTCATCGACATGCAGAACTCCACAGGAGCAGCCACGGAAGCATACGAGAAGATGGCTACCACCGCAGGGAACGCAACCACCAGACTGCGCAACAATATCTTTGCCTACTTCATGCCCATTGGTGATGAGATACGCACAATGGGTAAGAACATCGCCGAAAGTCTGAATGAAGCCTTTGATACTGGCTCGATGCAGACCGCACTCGGTACTCTCGAAGCCTTTGTAGCCTCCTATGCAGTCTATCGTACCATGTTGGCAGCAAGCAGCGCAAAGACAAGCCTTGTCAATGCAAGCGAGATAGCGGCCACTAACGCCATGTATGAAGCGGAGATTGCGCAGTTGCAAGCCATCATCCCACTAAAGGAGGCAGAGGCAAAGAGCGATATAGAGATTGCTGTTGCCGAGGGTAGGCTGACACCAGAGAAAGCGGCCCTCATCACCGCCTTGCGCGAAGAGGCAGCGGCCCACTTGGAGAAACTGCAAGCCGAGGCAGCAGCCGCAAAGGTCGCCTTTGAGGAAAGCACCACCATCGCAGCCCAGACAGCAATACGTCTGGAAGAGGCAGAGGCGGCAGTCGCAGCCGCAGAAATGAAGTATGAAGCCGCCGTGCGCTCCGGAAATGCCACGGCCATAGAAAGTGCCGAACTTGAACTGAATACCGCAGCAAGCAACAGAAACGCTGTCGCCAAAGAGTTGCAGACTGCCAGAGAGGTTGCCAGTGCCGCAGCAAGCAAGGCAAGCACTACGGCAAAGTTGGCCGAGAGTGCGGCCACCGTGATAGATTCTACAGCCACGAAAGCAGACACAGCGGCCACTGGTGTTCTGGCTGGTGTCAAACTGACATTGAAGAAAGCCATTGATGCCGTAAATGCGTCATTCCTTGCATCCCCTCTGTTCTGGATGGGTGCCGTGATTGTCGGTGTCACCTATGGCATCTACAAACTTGTTACCGCTGAATCAGAAGCCGAGAAAGCCACTCGCAAGGCTAATGAGGCTATGGAAGAGCAGAACAAAATCAATGATGAGCGCAGGGATAAGGTCATGGGCTTGCTCCGCACCATACAGGATAAGAACCAGACGGAACTTGCGCAGATGGCAGCGTACAATAAACTGAAAACGCTTGTGCCAGACATCACAGACAAGTATTCGCTACAGGCTTTAGCCACGATGGAAGCCGCAGAGAGCCAGAAAGAACTCAACCACCAACTGGAAGAGCAAGAATACGAAGAGGCAAAGAAGAAAGCCGAAGAGTACCGCAAGCAAGTAGAGGCGTTGAAGAAAGAAATTGGCGATAACTCGCAAACTCGCGCGAAGAATCAGTTGCCGGGTGTTGAGGCCAATCTGAAATTGTGGGAAGATAAAGTTCGGAAATACGAAGAACTGCAAGCAAAGATACGCGAAGAAAACACTCCCATTGAAATCCGCATCCAAGAGGCACAGGAGAACTACAACACCAAAAAGGAAATCCTCGACTTCTACACACAGGCCAAAGACCTTGCAGACCACTGGCAAGAGGCTAATGAGGCTATAAACTATGTCACAGGCGAAACACGCCTTGATTCCTTTATAGCAAAGGCAGAGGAAGAGATTAGCGACCTACACCGACAGGCAGAAAACAGCCCCATCAAAGAGAAGTTGGAGTTGGAGGCACAGGAAAAGCAGAAGATTCTTGATGCCTTAAAGGACATGAAGAAACAAGCGCAAGAAAGCGGTTCTGACCAACTGGATTTCTGGGTAAACGTGCAGTTCAACATGAACTATACGCAACTGCAAATGCAGGTGCAGGCGTATCTCAATAAGTTGAATGGCCTCACTCAAAACACCGTGGCTGGCGGCGCAGTCTCTCTGGCAGTAGAACTTGATGCTGCCAAGACACGATTTGAGGCTGCACAAAAGGCACTGAAGAACATCACCGACAATGCCAGTCAGCACACCAAAGAGGAACTAATATCTGCGCAGTCTGAACTAAAGACCGCCAAAGAGAACTATGAGGCTTTAGGTGGCGACCCCGAGGGCAAGGAGGCAAAGAAGAAACAACAGGCAGCAAAGCAAGCCGCCAATGAACGCGCCCAGAAAATCAAGGCAGAGCAGAAGTATCAAGAATTGCTGCGCAAGCAGAGGGTGGAGCGTGAACGTGCGGCCAGAGACCTTGAACTATCCACCTCACAGGCCACGATTGATGCGATGGAAGAGGGCAGCCAGAAAACCCTCGCCCAGATAACCCTTGACTTCGAGAAGCAGAGGGAGGAAATCAAGCGCGGATATGAGGATTTGCGCCAGAAGAAGATTGATGAGGCCCGCAGACTTTGGGAGGCCAACCCTGCCAACAAGGGCAAGGCGTTCGATGAATCATCCGTCAATACTGAATACACGGAGGAAGAGACGAAGAACTATGAGCAGTTGAATCGGGCAAACAGGCAGAACTTTGTCCGACAGATTGCCTCGATGGAACTTCCAGACCTCCCACAATCATATATCAAAGACCGTATAGCCCAAATCAAGGAGGCATACCAACGTGAGATAGACGCTATAGCAGAGGAAGAACGCAAACTGAAAGAGCAGCAGGGTGGAACAATCACACAGGCGCAAAAAGCCGTGTTCTACAAGCGGACAGAGGATGCCAACACCCAAATGCAAGAGGGCGTTAAGGCTCTGGAAGATGCCGAGGTTGAAAGGGCAAAACAGAAATACAAGGCCCTGTTAGAGGAATACAAGTCCTATGACCAGAAGCGCAGAGACCTCGACAAAAAATATAACGAGGACATGGACCTCTACAGAGCCAAGCGCAAAGAGATAACAGATGCCGGAGGCGATACCACCGACATTGATGCCTCTATGGGTGAGCGCACCAAACAATATAAGCAAGACATCCAAGACCTACAGGATGATATTCTGGAATCTTCCGACTTCTATACCAAACTATTTGGCGACATATCAAGCAAGGGTTATAAGGTGCTCAAAGAGTTCTACGCACAGGCGCAAGAGACGATGGATAATGCCAGAACTCTGGCCGATGGCGTGGAGATAGATGTCACCGTGAAAGATGCTGATGGCAAGTTCGTGAAAAAGGCTGTCAAAGTGACGGTTGAAGAGTTCCAGAAGATGAAAGACAAGGTAAAGGAGATACGCGATGAGTTAGACAAAGAAAATCCCTTTGCCGCTTTCAAAACTGCATGGTCAGACCTCAAAAAGGCCATGAAGAATGATGGCGATGTGCAAGGCAATCTGAAGAAACTCAATGAGAAAGGCAAGGAACTGACATCTACCATACAGGGATGGGGCGACAGCCTCGGTGCCGTGTTCGGCGATAGTTTCGCGCAGTCCATACAGGAAATGATGACAATGGTCGATAGTGTCATGGATATGGGTACTGGCATTGCCCAGATATATTCTGGTGACATTGTAGGCGGTATCACAAATACCCTGTCTGGCCTTTCGTCCATTGTTTCCCTCTTTACCTCTTGGAAAGAAAAGATGGAGGAAATGCAGCGCGAATGGTACATCGCAGAGATTGAGACTGCCAGAAGCCTACGTGAGCAAGCAGAGGAATATGCTGGAATGCGTAGCACTATCTCCGACATTATCAAACGCACAGAGGAACTGAACTGGCTGATTGAGCACGGTATGGCAAAGGTGAGCACCGTATCATTGTGGACTGCCCAGAATGAGCAATTAGCGGAGTATAAGAAGAGCATCACCGATGCGCAACACCAGACTGATGAGTTATGGAACAAAGTCCGTGGTGAGCGTGGCGAATACTCTTGGGGAAACTCTCTGAATGGTGGTTCAGAGAGTTGGAGCCTCGCTAATGCAACCGAAGAGCAGTTGGAACTTTGGTACAACCAGAACAAACTTTCCGATGCCGCAAAGCAATACTATGAAGCATGGAAAGAAAGTGGAGAATCCGTAGAGAAACTGCGAGACCAGATTGCAGAACTCTATGCCAATATGCGTGAGGAGGTAATGGGTGTAAACTTCGATAGTTGGCTGTCAAACGTGAATAGCACTCTGAAAAGCGCAAAGGGTGATGTAAAGGACTTTGCCGACTTCACAGAGGACACCATCGTTGATGCCTTGATGAACGCCTTTATGTATCAGCACCTCGCAAGCATGATGGAGCCGCTATACAACAGCCTTTCTGATGCCTTGGTCAATGGCGAGGCTGATAAGGATTTTCTCGATAATTGGGAGGCTGAATTTCAGCGGAAGATGGCAGAGGCCAACGCCCAACTTGATTCCATTGCTGAAATGACAGGGCGCGACCCACGAACCGCAGACCCTTACGAGCAGTCCGGCACCTCTGGCGGCTGGCAGTCTATGGGCCAGGAAACAGCCGATGAACTCAACGGCAGATTCACGGCATTGCAGATGAGCGGAGAGATAATCAGCGAGGGTGTAACGGCCATGATGGCTACCCTTGCAGCACTATCCGCACTCGCTGATGGGCGCAACATCACTCTGGTAGAGATACGCAACTTGATGATTACCAACAACGCCTATCTGGAGGACATCCTCAACGCCAACAAGGAATACTACAAGAAATTCGACAGCAAACTGGATAAGATAGTAACACAGACAAAGTAATATGGCAGTAGCAGTAACGATAAACGGCAATTCGCTGAAAGGGATATACCTCGATGAAAGTTCGTTGGGCCAACTTCTGACCCCTCCACCCATGAAAGACAGGGTGCAATCATCGAGCAGACTGGAGCATGGCATTAGGGTTGTCACGGATGATAACGCCTACATGAACTACAGGGACTTCACGCTCAATCTGGGTGTGTATGGCAAGACAGAAGCGGAGTTCCTTGCCAATTATGGCGCATTATGTGATGAACTGAAGACAGGCAAGGTAGATGTGGGTGTGCTTGGCTCGACATACCGCTGCATCTATCTGTCGTGCCAACAATTCAGCCAGTTCCAGAGAGGAATAGGAAAGTTCGTTTTGAGACTGCGAGAGTACAACCCCAACAACCGATAGCACATGGCAGCAACAATAGACATCATAGGCAAGAATGGCGTTAAACATTCAGCCGTTTTTGAAGATGCATCAGTGCGCAAGTTTGAACTGATGAAAGAGGACTATGTGCGCCTGGTATTCTCCACCGACAAGCGATTCACCATTAACCTTGGCGACAAGATTGTTATTGGCGAATCCTTTGCCCCTGCTTTGAGAGGCACGTTTGAGATAACCACCCCACAGCAGCCGACTTTCAACGCCACGACTGGAGGCTATGACTATGACCTCCAGTTTGACGCACCGCACTACAAGTGGAACAACAAACTTTTCAAATTTGAGCCATCCACAAAGCGGAATGAGGCCAGTTGGTCGCTCACTGACAATCTGCGCAACCACATGGCCGTGTTCCTGCGCAATCTGGAGTTTTACGGATGGAACTATACGGTTGATGAATCCTCCTATCTGTTGGAGGCCGCAAGCCGTGTTCTTTATATCCAGTACAATGACAAGTACCTTTTGGATGCGCTGACACAGATAGCGGAAGCCTACGGACTGGAATGGTGGATAACAGACAGCATCATCCACTTTGACAAGTGCGAGAGTGGCACGGCCATCAATTTTGAGTTGGGCCAGAATGTAGAGGATATGGGTGCCGAGAAGAGCGATACAGAGTACATCACTCGCTTGTATGGCTTTGGCAGCACAAGAAACCTACCGCCAGACTACCGCCAAGACGGAGAGCAAGTGCTTCTGAATGGTGTCGTGCAGAAGCGTGTCATGCTCCCTGCCTCCACGCCCTATGTGGATATTGTGGAGGGCCTGACGGACGATGAGATTGTAGAGGGCATCGTGCAGTTCGATGATGTGTACCCTCACATGGATTGCGAGATAACGGAATTGCGAGAGGACGTGAGAGCGTTCAAAGATGAAGATTCGGAGGACGAAAACGCGACTATCGATGTTACCATCTTCCGCTTCAAGACTTCTGGCTTCACGTTCAGCAAGGACTATGTTCTGCCCGGTCAGCAGTTGCAAGTCCAGTTCCAAGACGGGAAACTCGCAGGTATGATTTTCGATGTCGCTTTCAACCCAGACGATGTTAGCGAGACCAAGAACAAAGCCCCCAATCCCGATGCCCAATGGTTCGAGATTGTCCGCAACGAGACCTATGGCGTGTATCTCCCCAATGACACCTTGAAGCCGAAGAAAGGCAACAAGTTCGTTCTTCTCGGTTGGAATGTGCGGAAGATAGAATCTGGCATGGGCCTTGTCACGGCTGCGGAGAATGAAGTGTTGGAGCGTACCAAGGAGAAAGCCAAGGAACTGCGCACAGACCCCAACACATACCCCTGCAAGATGATGGCCGACTATATGTATGGCCTCAACAATGCAGGAAAACAGGATGCCAACTTTACCAAGGTAGGCTCATTCCCTCTGGGCCAGAGAATTAGACTGAACAATGACACTTTCTTCGAGGGTGGCAGTAGGCTTTCAAGAGTTGTCGGCTATGAGTACAAACTGGATAAGCCCTACGATGGCGCGACTATCTATGTTGGCGAGAGTGCGACCTACTCGCAGAAGCGGGCCACCGAGAACGCGATAAGCGATGTAGAAGATTCCCTGTCCTACATGGGCCATGAGTTCGCATCCTATGGCGGTGGCGGTGGAAGCGTGTATATCATCACCACGAATGACGATAGTACGCCCACCGATGCCAACGTGTACTCAGCATTGCGTACAGAACGGCAATTCGCGAGAAAAGACGCCAATGACAGCGTGAGCGCGTTGTGGACGTTCAATCATGGCTATGGTGCCAGAAGAGGCATCCAGACAAAGGACTACAACGAGAACGGAGCCAATGAAGATAACCTCTTCGGCAAGGGCTTTGAGTTGGTTTCCCAGACCAATGCCAACGGAGATACGCGGTCACGTCTGGAGGTCGATGAGTTGTTTGTGCGTATCAAAGCGTTTTTCGCGTCTCTCGAAATCCGCGAAATGTCGTATGTCGGCGGCAACTACGCTTTCTCGTCAGCCGGAAGCAAGATTTACTATGTCGAGTGGTTGGATGCAAGCGATAATGTTCTGCCAAAGACAGCAGGGAATATCGGCAGCGTCTATACGTTCAGATGCTACCTCTATTCTGACAACGGCACCACGGCCACCATCAACAAATGGGAAAAGGACGACCAAGCCATGTGCGAGACTTTCAACATTGACGAGGGCGTACATGAGAATGTAAAGAATAAACGCTATTGGAGGCGCGTTGTCGGCATCGGCAAGGGAATTATCCAGTCAGAACAAGAAACGGCCACAGATGGCGAGGAAACGGCCTCAGCGCCCACGGAATACCAGTATGTGGATATATCCATGAATGACTGCGAGGTTGGCAGCGACTACCCAGAGGCAGAAGATACCATCGTTCAACTCGGCAACTGGAGCAACAGCAAGCGGCAAGGATTGATATACTTGATGGTCGAGGGCGAATCAGCCCCTGCCATCATGGAGTATTCGGGTGTCGGTGCCAACGGACAGCATTTCGTTCTTCCTGCACCCACATTGTTGCTTTCGCCAAAGAAGAACGTCATTTATGGCGAGTTCCATTCTGTCGTAGATAGCAGTGAGGGAAACACAGGCTCTGGAGATACCATTGAGGACCAGTTAAAGGCCCTTATCGAGCAACTGAATGACATCAAGAACCAAGCCGATAAGAAGTTTGATATTTGGTTTGGCACTACAGACCCCCTGCCGTCAAAGGACAATCCCACGGCAGCAGCCAACTACCCTGCAAGCGAGTGGCCCACCGAATCATTAAAGGCCCTCCACGCACAGGACATCTTCTACAACACCAAGCGAGAGCCAGCGGCCAATGGTGGCAGGGCATGGCGTTGGTTGGCTGTAGAAGAGGGCGGTGCCGTTACGTATCGGTGGGATGAGATTCTTGATGCTGACACTCTGGCCTCATTGGAAAAGATTGCCGATGTAGCCAGTGATGGCATCATTACAGGCGGTGCGGAGAAAAGCCGTGTGTTCATAGACTGGAAGAGAGCGGTCACGGACTATTGGGAGTACAAAGAGAGAGCAGAAGATTACGGCATCACAACGGAGTGGGCCGCATACTCTGATGCTTTCCTTGCCCTTGCACGTATGCTGAACGATGGCAAGACACTTGAAAAGAATCAAGATGGCACATGGAAAACCCCTGCGTGGCTGCAAGACATATCGGCAGACACCAAGGTACCAAGTGCCGTTACCTATCGTGAGACATGGCGAATCTATTATGAGAAACTGGCTATTCTGGTAGATGCTATTCCAGAGAAAGCCAAGGATTTGATAGACGATATTGTTTCCGATGGCATCATTACAGGCGGTGCGGAGAAAAGCCAACTCTATCAAGATTGGGTGCGTACCAAGGAAGAATACTTTGACTATACAGACAGGGCTATCAATTACGGATTTGAGCGTTTTAGCGGCAAGGCCAAGACATCAAAGGAATATGGCTACTATCAAGATTACATCGCCCTTGGTAACGCCTTTGATGCTTTAGTCTTAATGTTGAATGGCGGCACATACGGAGGCGGTAAAGAAGAGGTCGACAAGAACTTTGGCCAAAGGACATGCCTTTTGTATAATGGCGATGAATTGTTGTGGTTGCAAGACCTCCATGCCGACACCAAGATTGGTGACTATACCTATACAGAGGGAGGAATCACAGCAGCCTACACCCCTGCGAAATATCGCTCCCTCTGGGGCGTGTACGCCTATGCAAGTACGGTGCTACTGAATGACTTTACCGAATACTCAAAGACATTGGCAGATGAGGCCCTGCACAAACTGGAAGAGATAGCCAGTGATAGCGTTATCACTCCGGCAGAGAAAAACACCATCCTCACAAACTGGTTAGAGGTGGTGACCGAATATCCCTTACTCTACAATCAAGCCACGCAGTACATAAACGATGAGCGATTGGCAAGTATGGAGGTTGAAATTTCAACGTACAGAGGCGATTATGCACAGGCTTTCACAGCCCTTGGCACGGCCCTCAACGGCAGCAAGGGGACATACCAGTTCAACCAGAGCAGAAACGTCTATCCTTTGCCTTACTGGATTAGCGATGAGCGGATGAGTGAGAGCGAGGAACTGACCGATGAAGAGAAAGATAGTTTTAACGAAGCGTGGAGCAACTATTACGCGCAGAGAACATATCTGCAGGACTTGATTGCCGAAGCATCAAAGAAGCCTGGTGCTGATGCTTTGGGCGAGTTGGATAACCTCGCAGCCGACAATGTGCTGACACCCTTTGAGAAACTGACCGTGTTAAGAGAGTGGGATGCAGCAACGAAAGAGTTTGCCAACCTTGAAACACAGGCGACCAAGGCCCATATCTCCACCAGTACGGCATACACGGATTACGTCAATGCCTACTATCAGTTAGGTAACTACCTTTACGACTTGAACAAGTCCACGGCCAACAGGCATGTGCCGTACAGCAATATGTCTGGCAGTTACCTACTGCAAGATGGCGACACTACGATTGATGGCAGTTACTTCAAGACTGCGTGGAGCAACTATTACGAAAAGCAGAGCGTTTTGCTTGCATCCATCGGGAATAGCAAGGTGGGCTACTACGTTACAGACCAAGTGCCGAGTGCGCCCTATTATGAGGGTGATTTGTGGCTCAAACTGAACACTCACAGACAAGCGGCCCTTACTTTGGCAGAGACAGAAGATAGCGAGTTGAAAATCTGCATCCACGACTGCGAGACAGCAGGGCAAGAGACCGAACGAGATTGGGCCAGTTTCACGGAGATTACAGAGAAGAGAGACCCCAGAATCGTTCTGGCCGCTTTCGCCGAAAAGTTCTGGCTCATTCATGGTAGCCTTGTGTCTGGCAATAACTACGGCTATTGTGTCTGCCAGTTCGGAGGCTCACAACCACAGACAAGCAGAAAGGGCGATATGTGGTGGGATGCCAACAGCGGAAGCATGAACTTCTACAATGGTTCGTGGTATGGGAGCAGCAACGATGCTCTTTGGGCCGCTTGTCGTGCCGTACATGAAGCCCTTGGCGATTATACGCTGACACTCTACACCTCGCAAGCCAACACGTCACATCTGTATGACCTTTGCTGCCGTACTATTTCATTCATCGACCCTTTCAGCCGTGAGACGGTGGAGGGCGATGTGGAAGTGATGATGTATGGCGAGGCTGGATGGGAACTGCTGCGTGAATCCACAAGAGGATTGATTGAGAACCTTGGCAAGCAGTTGAGGCTCTGTGTTCTGGGAGGCACGGCCAACGGCACCACCGCTGTTAGTGGCTTGCTGACAAAGAGCAACATTTCCCAACTCTTTGCGATGGAACAAGACACCAACGGAAAGATTATCACGGAGGCTTACATGAATGTGAAGATAAAAGACTTCGTGACAGCCGATGGTGTAAAGACCATGATTAGCGAGGCAGAGATAAGCGCGGACAGAATCAAACTGACTGGAAGCGATGAAATCAGTATGGCTATAGGCAGCATCGCCAGTGCGCAGAAGCAATATGGCCCGAATCTGTTGCCAAACTCCATCATCAATGAGACAAGCACGGCCTATGGCTTTGGCAACCGCTCATTACGTCTGGAGGCTGGCAAGAAATATACCCTGTCTGCAAGTGGTGTCGTGCCTACCTCGCTGCCATCAAACATGGTGCTGAAGGTGTATATCTACAGACGATTGCAAGATGGAGATACCATCGAGAACGGCAAAGTTGTCGGTACGGATTGGGCTGAAAGAAGTGCGGCATGTGAGATTACGGCCAATGGTGGTGCAGCGCAGACAGGCAGCGTCACCTTTGAAGCCGATGCAACGTGTGAGTGGCATATCAGCAGTTATCTGTACGACAGGAATCATTCAAACGGCACAAGTGGCAGTGGTGGCACTCGCACAGCACCAGTCACGGCCCTGTGGTACAAGGTGGAAGAGGGCGAGACCGCAACCCCTTGGGTGGCAGCAGACAGCGATGACAGCGGACTGGATAACTTCATTGTGAACCCTCTGGCCGTCAGCGCAACGATAGAGAATAATACCGATTGCACTGCATCGGAAGTGACTGACAGCGTCTTTGGCCGGGTGTTGCAGATAAGCCACAACGTAAACGGCCATTGGCAAGCGACTTTCACGCGCAGGGATAACTACGGACTGCTGACGGGCAGGGATGCCACGTTCTATGTGATATGCCGTGACACCAGTAACAACCCAGAGGGAAGAATCGCGGACAGCAGCGGCAATCAAGTGAGAAAGCGGCTATGCTTCGGATATAGCGGAGGCTCTTCTACGATAATCTGTGTTGATACCTATTCTTCGCAGTTCGTTGATTTGGGCAACGGGTGGAGAAAGTATTATGCCACGAAAAAGATGGATGTTGCCCTTGGAACCACCATCGGCATCTGCCATACGTTAGGCTCATGGCAAGTGTACGCTGTTGGCATTGTCCTTGGCGGCGTGTGTCCTCTGGTAGCCGAGATTATGGCTAAAAATGCCCTGCTCTCTACTGGCATTGACATCACTACTGGCGTTATCGAGTTGAGGGCCGACAAGGTGAAGTTCACCTCTTCGGATGGCAAGGTGACGAACAAAATCTGGATTGACCCGACTACAGGAGGGCTTCATGCCGTAGATGGCGAGTTCAGCGGAAAGATAACTGCCACAAACGGCTCTATTGGTGGCTTTACTATCACAGAGAACTCAATTAGTGGCGGGCTTGGGAAGAGTTTGATTTTAGGTTCTTCGCCTGTATCTGTCGAATTTAAGGCAAGCAAATCCACGAAATCTGTGTCTGTCAGCGCGTCGCCTAATTCGTATGTGCTGAATAGTTATAATTTCGACTTCTACGAAAACAGACGTACAAAGATAACCAACAACAATAAGAACGCATATAACTGGACGAATATAAGTGTTGTTGATATTATGGATATAGATTTCTTCCCCAATACAACGAGCAAGGCTAATGGGGAAGGGCGATATTATGGGTTCCAATATGCCATGTTGGGGAATGGGCATGTTTGTCTTGATGGTATCGTAGAGGGATGTGCGTTAGACGTTATGAATGTCTTTACGGCAGACAACCAGATTCACGTCATAATACTGCCGCTGAACTCTAATCGAATAACCATAAGTACGACACACTTTAGCGATTTGCTTATTTTGCCAGACTTAACGTCGCTTATGACAACTATAGGCGTTGGCATTGTGTCCTCTGCCAAAAAGAAATGCTCATTCAGACTTAATATCGTAAATACTGGCGAACGCTCTATTTATCTTGCAGGACGATGCGATGCTCAAGTGGGAAATTTGCGCCCATTTGACCGCGCAGAATACCCAAATCTTTTCTGTAAAGGATATAGCGCGGCATTGAATGGTTCTAAAGATGTTTACATTCCTGGTTATTCTGTTGCAAGTGTATTCTTGGTTTACACTGGCTCTGAATACAATGCTTATGTAGAAACTTGGACGTAGAATTTAGTAAAACTTTAATAAGGATATGAAACAGATTGATTTCACAAAGATGGAGATTGAGGTGTCCTTTGACGGCACCAGAAAACTATTCAACATCGCAAAGGTGTTGGGAAATGACATGAAGTATAACGGCTCGGTAATCTGCGACATCGGCTTTGAGGAACTGGCAAAGGCCATCTATTTCTCTGATGGCCCGGTCGATGTGCCAGAGCAGTATATCCAGCCCATGCTCCGCGTAATCAACGAGTGTAACTACACCGCAGCAGTCAAGCGGCATCTGACAACGATTCTCAATGGCTGAAAAGATAGGATTCAAGATAGAGGGCCGTGAGGTACTGCCTAACGGCATGACGAAGATAACCATTGGCTCATTCGACAGCACGAAAGAAGAATTGCAGACGAATGAGTTGCCGATTATCCTCAATGCCATCAAGCACAGCGACCACCTCTTCGGGCCAGAGACACATGTAGGCTTTGACTACACGCTCGACTTCCCTCTGGCAAAAGGCTTCGGCTTCCCTTATGTCTTGGACTTCCCCCTGCAAGATGAATCAGAACGCAAACTAACGTGATATGGCAGAAATACAGAAAATATCCTATGCTAACAAGCAGTACGGCGACCTGTGGACTGCGCAGGAGGCCAATGATGTGAAGAGCGTGGTCAATGCCAATGCCGACATCTTGGCAG
Source organism: Bacteroidaceae bacterium (assembly GCA_017464345.1). GTDB lineage: Bacteria > Bacteroidota > Bacteroidia > Bacteroidales > Bacteroidaceae > Physcousia. The sequence goes on along the minus strand of JAFUAH010000022.1, from coordinate 51,344 downwards.
GGCAGAAAACGCAGTTAGACACGCTCTCCAATGACTTTGATACTATCTCGAAGCAACACGCACAGAACACCCAGAAACTGAATACTCTGGTGGCTGACAACGTGCGGCAAGTGTTCCTAACGCAATCAGAGTATGACACCCTTGCAGCCAAAGGCGGCATTGAGGATGATGTACTCTATAACATCTACGAAGAATGATATACAGGAATGGCAAAGAAATGGTAGCGGCATCACTCGGCAACAGGGCCATAGCCGCTATCTACAGAGGGGCAAGGCTTGTCTGGATGGCAGTGCGCTCATGCTTCGGCTCTGGCGTATGGGTGGGAAAGAAGCCTTGGATAGGCAAAGAAAAGTGGAAAGGACATAAATAGGAATATCATGTTTCATCAAAAACTACTTATCACACAAGGCAATGCCACGACACTGCGCATAAGGATTGTGCGCGGTGAGAATCCTGTTGATGTGACTGGAAGCGATGATGTGGCGGTCATGCTAAAGGATTTCTCCGGCAATGACATCATGCCTCTGGAGTTTACGGCCCTGTCCGCAGGAGGTTACATTGACGCAGTTCTTCCCACTGACCTCAAAATAGGCTCATACGGCTTGGAGGTTACAGGGAAGATGAACGGCAACCCTTGGCGCGTCTATGGCGCGAGTGTGCTTGCCATCACCAACCAGACGGCGCAGGGCTGCGAAACATTCAAAGTGAGAGCCAACACTTTCGATGTGACGATGATTCTTGGGGTATCTGAAAATACCCCCCCCATTATAACCGAGGACGTAGTGAATGATGATGGTACGGCAATCCGTCTGGCCTATCTGTCACAGGAAGAATACGATTCCTTGGTAGCCAAAGACAGCAATACAACCTATCTAATTTTCGAGTAACTAATAAAATCAAGGAATTATGGATTTACCAGACAACATCGGCGAGGCCGTGATGAGGCCCAGAAAAAGAGGCTTGCGACAGCAGACCTTTGTATTCTCTCTGGCAGACATGAGGAATGATGCCAATGAGACCATCAACGCTTTCTGTGAGACGCACAATGTGTTAAGCATCGTGTTCAGCGAGAGCAAGGGAAATTTAGTTTATGTAATCATCTACAAAGTTTAGGCTTATGGCAAAGATAACCAATCTTTCAGAACAATGGGATGGCAAGCATACTGGTGACGAGATAGAGGAGTTCCTCAAGGAAAAACTCGGCGAGCATGAAACGGCTATCGACCAGAGCGTAAAAGGCGTAACCGTCAATGGCTCCCCTGCAAGTGTGGATGCCAACGGCAGGGCGCAAATCATCGTTCCCACGATTGATTCATCCCTCAACACGGAGAGTAGCAACGCAGTTGAGAATGGTGTCGTAGCCACCGAGATTAACGGGCTGAAGAACGCAAAGGTCGGTGGTATGCGTACTGAAGATGCTGGCGATGGCGCAAGCCTCAACCTCATCATTGAGAACGAGAACGGCGATGAGGTTGCCAGTTGCAGAATCCCCAAGGCCAGCGAGGGCGGCGATACCACCTACGCAAGAGTGACCGCTGCCCTGTCAAAGACCAGAATCAAGCAGGGCGATTCCGTGGTGCTGACATGGACTTACAACCACCTCAACGGCGATGGTACGCCCACAGGCACAGCAGCGGAACAAATCATCATCCGCGTGGTTAGCGGTACGACAGAGACCTACAGAGAGACTTTGAGCAACATCGCTGACAACACCACGCGAAACCTCACACTCACAGCCGACATGCTCCCTGCCGGAACGGTGGGCGTGTATGTGCAAGCCATTGTGAAGAATGAGGATGGTACGGAGCAAAAGGCGCAAGGCTACAAGTCGGTGCAAGTAGTGGCTATCAATCTTGATTCCTCTTTCGACCCTGCAAGCCAGTTGTCGCTCACAGACGGATTCACCGACAGCCAGACCATTGACATACCCTTTACGATTACTGGCCCTCGCGGTTCGAGCGTCACCCTCTGGCTTGACGGACAGCAGCGAGACACGACAACCATCAATACCAGTAGCACGACAATGGGCCACTTCTATATCCCTGCATCGTCTCTGGCACCAGGCAGCCACAATATCCAGATGGTAGCCGAGAGTGACGGACTGCTCTCTAACGTGGTGTACTGCGACTTCCGCAAAGCAGGGAACACGACACCCTATCTTGGTGTGAAGATGGCCCTTGATGCAGACAGCATGAGCGACCTGCCATTGGGCAGTTCTGGCAATGTGTCTGTCAATGTGGAGCAGTTCAGTAATCTCTCGCTGAACTTTGCGGCATGGAATCCAGACAGCGTGACATCCATTGTGAGCGTGGCCGTTGATGGTGCTACCATTCAGACACTTTCCGCTGACCGCTCCATGCAGACACTCACACAGCGATTCGACAATGGCGGCACAAGCACCCTCACACTCCATCTTGGCAGCGTGACAAAATCCATGTCTGTTGTCGTGAGTGCCGCAGAGGGAATTGATGAGCAAGAAACATCGGACTATGTGCTGAAACTGACTGCCACAGGCAGAAGCAACAGCGAGAGTAACCCTGCCGATTGGGGCGGCGTTGTCTCTTTCTCTGGAGTGAACTGGAGCACTAACGGATGGGGCAAGCATGAAGGTGTGGATTGCCTGTTGCTTACTAATGGGGCATCGGCCACCATCCATGAAAAGCCTTTCGTGCTGACAAACGACTACAGCGTAGAGCGCAACGGCTTGACCGTAGAAATGGAGGTCATGGTCAGTCAAGTTCTGGAGCGCGGCGCAAGAATCGTGTCCTGTCTTGACGGCAACCCTGCCCTTGGCTTCGACATCACAACAGAAGAGGCCGGGCTTCACTTGGGCCAGATGCAGAACATTCAGACAGCCGAAAAAGACGAGAACGGCAACACCATCGTTATCAGCCGTGAGTTGGGTGTGGCGATGAACATTGCTACAGAGAAGTGGATGAAGGTGGCCTTTGTGGTGCAGCCGAGCACAGGAGGCCGCAAGACATTCCTCTTCATCAATGGCGTTATATCCAAGGCCAACCAATACGATGCTGGCCTCTCTCTGGTGCAAGATACGCCACAGGGCATCACCATCAATTCAGACAAGGCAGATGTGCGTGTGCGTTCTGTGCGCATATACCATCGTGCGCTGACAAGAAATGAGTTGCTGGGGAACTGGATTGTGGACGGAAAGGATGCTGCCGAAATAAAAGCACGTCACGACAAGAATGTAACCAGTAGTGAGGGCAGTGCGTATGTGATAGACCCCAATGTGCTGATAGAACACAATGGCGGCGTACTGGTTATTATCCGTTCCGATGATTCTGGCACTGGCCTCACAGATGTCTATGACAAGAACGACAAGAAAGCCGACTTTATCGCCGACTATATTCACTGGTATTCGCCTCTTGGCCGTGCATACGACTTTGAGGCATACAACGTCTATATCCGAATCCAAGGCACATCGTCCACGAAGTACCCTTGGAAGAATATCAGAATCTACCTTACCAAAGGCCCATTCACGGCAGCAAAGCCCTGTAAGATTATCTATGGCGGCGTGACCTATGAGCAATCCTACAATGCCGCCAAGGACAAATGGCAACTACTTTCGGCTGATGGCAAGGAGTTCAAGGGCTATGCCCTGCGCGGCTCTGGCAACTCCATTGAGCAAGCAGTCCTTTGTGCCAAGACCGACTTCGTGGATTCCTCTCTGGTGCTGAATACTGGCGGTGCCATCCTCTACGACAACACCATGCGCTCCCTCGACCTGCTTACACCTCCACAGAAGTATGACAGCAGAGTGCGACAGGCCATTGACGGCATCCCCTGTGACATCTTCTGCGGAACGAGCCTCAACGGAACGCTGACCTATTACGGCCAGTACAACCTCAACAATGAGAAATCGAAGTCTGGCAAGATATTCGGCATGGAGGGCGTTAAGGACAGCGATGGAAAAGACGTGTCATGGCCCTGTGCGATAGCACTTGAAGCCCTCGACAACGGCTCACCCATGACACTATTCCAGAGTGCCGGAAGCGCAGGAAGCACGGCATTGGAGAACCAGTTGGAAGCCGAGTTTGACGGAGGCTTTGAGTTCAATTTCCCAGAAGATACGTTCTGGAGCAGCAAGAAGATTACCGACCCCAAAAAGGAGAGCATTGCAAGCGATACCCAGAAGCAAGCCATTCGCCGACTGATGGGATGGCTCTATGACGTTACCCCTGCCGCCATGCGCACTAACCCGGACTACGGCACTAAAGATGGTTGGAGCGAGGCAAGCATGGCTAAATGGAAGTCTGCCAGATTCAAGGATGAGGCTAACCAGTATTTCAACGTGAATCACTTGTTGGCTTACTACCTCTTTACTGACTATCACGCAAGCGTGGACCAGAGAGCGAAGAATATCTTGTGGCGCACATGGGATGGCCTTATCTGGTACTCCACCTACTATGATGGCGATACGGCCCACTCGCTGCGTAATGACGCATTTATGGCCTACCTCTACAACATCACACGCGACACGTGGGATGATGAGCGTAGCAAGTATGCCTTTGAGGGCCACAACTCGCGCCTGTGGTGTCTGGTACTCGCCAATATGGAAGATGAGTTGAGAGAGATGGCTACGAAACTGCGTGGCGTTATGACCCTCGCCTATATGCTTCAAGTGTTCAATGAGGACATTATGGGCAACTGGAGCGAGAGGCAGTACAATGAAAGCCAGATGTTGAAGTACGTTGATACGATGGAAAAGCAGAACTATGTCTATACCCTCACTGGTAACAGAGAGGCCCATCGTACCGCTTTCCTCACAGACCGCTCGCAGTTGCTTGATGCCAGATACGCAACAGGCAACTATCAAGCCGACTATGTGGGCATCCGTGTTGGCCGTGAAGCCACGGACGCGCAAGACCTTGTTACATTGAAGAGTGGCGACCTTTACTATTTCGGTTGGAAACTCTCTAACGGCTCATGGAGATACGGCCCTGTCCGCGCTCAAATGGGCGATTCTGTCACCCTGCCGATTACTGGCAAACTATCTTCAGCAAATGACCCTCTGGCAATCTGCGGAGCAAGCCGAATGACAGAACTTGACTTTACAGGCATGAACGGCCACATCATGGGCGACCTTGACCTGTCACGATGCACCATGCTTTCAAAGTTGCTTATGGCAGCAAAGGATGGCAAGGTGAACAATGGCGTTATCATGTCTCTTGGCAGTATCTCCAAACTGGAGCATATCGACCTCACAGGCCAGACCTCTACAGGCACGAACCAAGCAGGCACGGCCCTTGATGTCAGCGGCCAGAGCCGTTTGCATACATTGATGGTGGGTGGTACTGGCCTACAGATTGTCACGCTCCCAGAGGGTGCGCCGCTTGAAAAGGTGGTACTCCCTGCGGCCACGACACGTCTCTCTCTGCGCTATCTGCCAAACCTCTATCGCTCTGGCCTCACCTTGGAGGGTACGGCCAACGTAAGGCAGTTCCTCTTCGCAGAGTGTCCTAACCTCAACTGGCAAGAGTTATTGGCCGAGTGTCCTAATGTTGAGTATGTACGCATTGAGGGTGTGAGCGGAAAAGTCCGTGCTGACTTCCTCGAAAAGTATGCCGACAAGAAAGGCTACGATGCTGACGGTACACCAGTCACATTCCCTGCACTCACTGGCAAGGTCATTCTTTCCGAAGTGATTTCAGATGAGCGGCTTGCAGCCCTGCGCAACACGTTCAAATATCTGGATATTGTGGAATGTCAGTTCTCGCAATACACTTTCCATGATGAAGAGACCGACCCTGCGAACATTACCAATGAGGATAACCAGACAGGCTACAAGTACCGTAAAGATGGCGAAGAGTATGACGGCACCCATCCTAACGGCTACTATGCAAGCGGCCATGTGGCCCTCATACGAGACCGCAGCCATGTTGTCTCTGGCCTTATCAATCCCAAGACAGGGAAGATGCACTGCACGAAGATTTCAAGAACAAGCCTAACACTCACGGCTGATGGCGTGGCGTTTAATCCGGCAGACCCCAACGGAGAAATGTACGATGTTTTCCTGTATCTCCCCAAGTATTTTTACAAGGGTGTGAACGACTACAAGAACGCACAGAAGCACCTCTTTTTGTCAAGCCGAATCAAGACACCAGACAGCACGGCCACTATCACGCGGCGGCTGACGCTTGCAGACCTCCTGTATCAAGATGGCAAGGTCATTGACAATAGATTAACCGAAGAGGGCGATTCTCTGGAAGATACCACGCTATCGACAGCCACCAACTGCAATCTTTACAGGGTTGATGTTAGCGGCATGAAGCAAGTTCGCTTCCCAGGATTGGCTCATAGTTATTTCAGCAGCGCATTCGTTGATGAGGGTGGCAAGGTCATTCAGTTGTTTAACCTAACCATGCAAGACATCGTGGTAAATGGTGCAATCGTGAACCCTGCCGACTTCGACAATGAGATTGGCGATTATGACTTCCGCACTATCCCAGACGGAGCAAAGTATCTGTATTTCGCTTGCATGAAAACGTCTGCGGCCACCCTGCCAGAAGTGATTGTGACTGATTCTGCCGAGGTTGAGGCCATCGAACCCGATTGGGTGGAGCACAAGTCAGAACTTATCGGCATCTATCAAGGTTGGGCCGAGGGCATGTCTGGTGCAAGTGGCGGTATTGCAACGAGCGGCCTACGCTCTATCAGCGGCAAGGGCGTGATACGTGGCAATGGTACTTCAACCACTAATGCTAACTGGCTGTACGATGCTGACGGAAACCCGACAGCCCTGCCTACAACGAAACTCAATGGCACGGCACAGGATTTCTTCAACCTCGCAAGTGTCAGAAATGCACTGCAAAATGTCGTAAACGGAGAATATGGCGATATACCCTACGAGACATCAAAGGACATGGCAAACCTCATCATGGCTTGGTTCGGCACTCGCGATGTAGAAACCATTGTAGGTCGCGGCTCATCAGCAGGAGAAACCTCTGGCGTGAGAAATGCCATCCCCTTTGGCGATTCTGCTTACTATGCACAGAATCAGCATAACAAGATGTGGTGTCTGGAGTGCTGGACGGCATCAACGTATGAGTGGACGGATAAGGGCTGCTTTAATGCCCCCTCGTTTGCCAGATTCAAGAAAGAGAAACGTCCAGATAGCACTTCTTATGCTATCGACTACCATTACAACATCCTGCAACAGGATGGTAACGAGCGCAGAGTTAAGGCTGCAACGCTCAATGCTGCAACTTGCGCTGCCCGTGTGCGCTTTGGTAGGTACTGCGATATTGTTGTCTCTTCCTACACTGGCGAGACTACCTACGCGATGTGCTATGCTGCCTATCAATCCTCCAATGGCAGTAGGGGCCGTGTGTTGGGCCGCTCGAGCAGCGTTGCGAATGCGAACGCGGGTGTCGCGTATTCGTTCACGTATTACGCTTCATCGTACTCGTACACGTACTACGGCGGTCGCCTCTGCTTCTTCGGAGAAATCGAGAACGAGGACGAACTGACGGAAGCAGCGTAGAGCGAGAGCGTTGGCGGCTCGAAAGCCGCCATGTGAGAATAAAATTTTGAACTGAAACAATAAAAATAAGGTGGAAAATCCCAAGGGCCGTGTGTTGGGCCGCTCGAACAACAATGCGAATGCGAACGCGGGTGTCGCGTATTCGAACACGAATAACGCTTCATCGAACTCGTACACGAACAACGGCGGTCGCCTCTGCTAAATCAACCCTGCTTCATGTGATTACGAAAGTGTCACAAGAAAGTTTATCGTTCCTACTACGGATGGTTACGAGATAGTCAATGGTAGTGGACGAGGGATTGGAGCCTTGGCAACAGCGTGGAAACACGGAAAGCCAGAACATCAAAGGGCGTGGCCGATTATGGACAAGTAGACTGGAAACAGGCTGAAAGTGCTATGGCCACACAACCGAAGAAGAATTGTTGATATGTCAAAGAGATACGGACATCTGATACCACTCATCATCGAGCGTTCTAACATGGATAGAGCGTTTGATGAGGTCGTCGACCAACTGCCAGAGAAAGAGAAGCGTCTGAAGAACGGACAAATCATCACTCTGCCTGGTCGCAGAACCTACTACCGCAAGCGGAGAGAAGATATTATCGCACGTCTTACTCGCCGCATTGCGGATGGTAGTTTCAGAGTGGAATACTTTGAAGAAATGGAAGTGAAAGATGGGCCAAAGGTCAGAACCGTTCAAAGTCCATGTGTCGAAGACAGAATTGGGTGCAATGCCATCATGCGTATTGTGGAGGATAAGTTGTACCCAAGCGTTATCAAGACATCTGCTGCGAGCATACCGGGTAGAGGTATGCACCATCTTTTTGCAAAGATGCGTAGGGATATTGAGCATGACCCAGAGGGTACGCGATTCTTCTACAAGTGCGATATAAGAAAGTTCTTTGAGAGTATCGACCAAGATGTGATGTGGCAGTGCATTGTGGATGTGGTTAAAGACCCGACACTATTGCCCATCCTGCACAACTTCATCACGCTTATGCCTCACGGCTTGTCGATAGGCTTGCGCTCATCACAATGCTTCGGCAATATCATTTTGAGTGCGATAGACCACTATTTCAAGGACGTGTTGGGAGTGAAGTATTACTACAGATATTGCGATGATATTGTGATACTCTCATCTTCCAAGCGGAAACTATGGATGCTGCGTGACATCATGCACGAAAAGGTTGCGGAATTGGGCTTGCAAATAAAGCCTAATGAAGTAGTCCGGCCCATTACTGAGGGCATCGACTTTCTGGGCTTTGTCTATGATGGCAAGAAAGCCAGACTGCGCAAGCGTACCAAGCAGAAAGCAGCCAGAAAGTTGTCGAAGTTGAAGAGCCGAAAGCGCAGACAAGAAATCATCGGAAGCCTCAAAGGCATGGCTAAATGGGGCGACTGCAAGAATTTGTATAAAACATTAACTGGTAAGAATATGACAGACATTGGAGAAATCAAAGCCGAGGTAAAATACCAAGATGGCAAGAAACGCTTTAGAGGTAGCGAGATTAGTCCGCGAGAGTTGGCTGGCAAGCCGTTCATCATAGTGGATTTTGAAAGAGACCTCATCCCCAGACGCGAGAAAGAGCGTTACCAGAGGGAACTGCGAGAGAACAATGGCGATAGTTCCGTCACAACACCGCCAAAGAAGAAATGGCTTGTCAGCATCATCTACAATGGCGAGCCACGGAAGATGTGGACTGGCATGATGGAGAATAAGGCCAAACTTGAAGAAGCCGAAAAGAACGGCCAGATACCATCTTTCTCATCTATCCATGCCGACTATAGCGGCAAAGTGCCGTGCTACACGTTCTGCTCGGCTGTGGCCCTTGGCTTCACTATGCCGAGCGATGAAGAGGTAGAGCAACTTATTCGTAAATTCAATATGCGCTGATTATGGAAAAAGTATTTGGAGCAACAGAGAGGCATGACAGCATCATCGGGCATGGCACCAAGAAAGCCGTGCTGATTTTTGGCTATGGTGAAGAAAATGGCATGGGGTATGACTATCGCCACACGTTTTCCCATAAGCCTACACTTGAAGAGGTGTTGGAGGTTATCACCGACCATGTGAATGAGTGTGTGCAGACAAACATTCTGGAGGGATTCGTCTTTGAGGAATGCAAAGTCTGGCTTACATCTGAAAACCAGTTGAACTACAATAACGATTTCGATACTGCCAGAGAAACAGACGGAGCCAGTTTGCCAGTCATCATCAAACTGGAACGTGAGGGGCATGATGTTTTCCGGCAGTTCGATACAATAGATGAACTGCGCGAGTTCGTTCTTGCGATGCGCTCTCATATCACCTCTTGTCTGGCTGATGGGTGGGAAGAGAAGAAACAGGCGCGAGAGACCTTTGCCAAGTTCTTTATGTCGAACTAAAAAAACGCGAAAGAATGACAGAACTAATCATTGGAATTTGCAGCGCGGTTGGTGCCGTAGGTGGGTTAGAACTTATCAAGTACCTACTCAATCTGAAAACCAACAAGCGCAAGGAAGAGGTCGAGGCCGATTCTCTGGAGTTCAGCGTCCTAAAGGACACCGTGAAGTTCCTACAGGAACAACTGCATGAGCAAGTCCAACAGGATGCTGACAAGGAGAAACGCTTCGTAGAGCAGACACAGCGACTGCGCAAGGTACAGGATGATAACTACCAACTGCTGAAAGATAAGAGCAAGTTGGAACTGGAATTGCAGACTTATCGCTGTGTGGTGAAGAAATGTCCTAATCGTGAACCCAAAAACGGATATTGATATGTTGCTGAAGAAAGGAAGTCGAGGAAAAGACGTGCAGACACTCCAGAGAGTGCTACACCTCTTGGATGATGGCATCTTTGGCACGCTGACAGAGGAAGCCGTTAAGGAGTTCCAGAAGTCTCATGGCCTAAAGGTCGATGGAATTGTCGGCAATGAGACGTGGGCTGCAATATGCGGCTCAAATCTCATCAAAAGCAAGCGTGTAATCAATGAAATCATCGTCCATTGCTCGGCCACGGCCGAGGGCAAAGATTTCACGGTTGCAGACATAACCAGATGGCACAAACAGCGTGGCTTCACGACTATTGGCTATCATTATGTTATCTATCGTGATGGCAGCGTACATACTGGCAGAGACATCAATGTGTCTGGCGCACACTGCACAGGCCACAATTCACACTCCATCGGCATTTGCTACATTGGAGGGTGCAAGTCTGATGGCTTGTCACCAAAAGACACTCGCACAGAGGCCCAGAAAGCGGCCCTGCTGAATTTGTTGAGGCAGTTGCGCACACTCTATCCAACGGCCAAGATTCGAGGTCACAGAGACTTCGCAAACAAGGCTTGTCCGAGTTTTGATGCTACAACCGAATATAAAACGATTTGAGTATGAAGAAAACCATCTATCTACTATTGGCGGCACTCCTATTGGTGGGGTGCTGCCCCTGCAAGAATCTTGTTTCAACGACCATCGAGCAAGACAACACGGACACTAAGGTAACAAAAGAGACCATCTTTGTTACTGACACCCTCTTCGTGGAGATTCCAGAACAAAAGGCAGAGCGTACCACTCCAGACAGCACAAGCCATTTGGAAAACGACTACGCCGTTTCTGATGCGTCCATCAATCCAGATGGCACCCTGCATCACACTCTGGAAACAAAACCGCAGAAAAAGCCTGTTGAGTTCCAGAAGCCAGTCGAGAGAAACGACAGCATTGTTTACCGCTACAAGTACAAAGACAGAGAGGTAATCAAAGAGAAAGAACTATCTCGATGGGATGCTTTCAAAGTGGACTACGGAGGCTATGCCCTAACCAGTCTTTTGCTGATTATGGGATATGCGGCTTTCAGACTTTACAGAAAGTTCACTATCACGAAACGAGGTTAAGGAGGTGAGCGGTTGGCACGAGTGCTGGCCGCTCATTCTTTTATGCCCAGAACATAATCAATGACTTTGCGATTTGCAGCGTCCACCTTTGCCATATTGAAGTCAATGTATATTGCTGTAGTCTTATTGGTTATTGAGTGGCCCAGAGCGGCTGAAATCGTCTCATTTGGGATGTCTATCTCACTTGCTATAGTTGCCCATGTATGCCGCGCCCAATATGACGATAGTCCAGGAAAAGCCGAATGGTGTACTTTGTGCAGTCTGTGTTTCTGGCTTTTGGGCTTCCACTCTGGGTTAGGCTCATAGGTTACTGGCCCTATCTCTTTCAAGGCCCTGTCAAACTTCAACGTGAAAGTACGAGGTGAACGTATATCATCCATGAGATTCAGAAGTTGGTTTTTCCCACGATAGCGGTTGATGATTTCGAGTGCTTCCGGCTCAACCTTGATGCAATATCTTTTCTTTGTCTTGGCCCTGCGATAATACAGATGCCCGTCTGGCGAAATCTCACAGAGATTGCATAGGTCGGTTACGTTGATGCCGATGAGGAAGAAAGAGAGTTTGAACATATCCAGATAGCGTTTCTGATATGGTTCTACTGGATAAGAAAAAAGTTCGCGGAGTTGCTGAAGAGTGAGAGACCTCTTCGGAGTGGCCTCTGGCCGTATCTTGAATTTGCGAAAGGGGTAGGCCGTGGTTATCTCGTTGTCGATTGCATCATTGAACACGGCGCGGATATTGCGGAAGTGTATGTTGCGGCCATTCCTCGCAGGGGAGTATTTGAATAAGAACCTATCGAATCCCTCTAACCATTCCTTTGACACATCTTCAAATGTGAGCGACCTTGCACGGCCATCATACTCCAGTATCTTCTTTATGGTTTGCTCGTATTTCTCTTTGGTGCTTTGTGCCTCTCTGGTTGAGGCATAAGCCTCCATTCTCTGAATGAAAGCGTTTGGCTCATATTCCTTTGGCTCCAACAAAGCAAGCAGCCTATTTTTTATCTGGGTGGCCGAAAGTCTGGTGAGTTCCCCATCCTCCGTTAGCCTCATCAAGATATTACTGATTGTGGTTTTGCGGTTGGCGATGTATGAGTTTATTCTGGCCCTGTTGGGATGCTCTTTTACTTTCTCTCTCACAGCATCCCATTGGCTCGGCAAAATCCATTGGCCGAGTGGTATGTATGCGGATGAACCACGTTTGTTGATTCCGATTTTCAACTGCGCTTCTGACCCTCGCAGACTTCTTTTGTCAAGATAGATGTGTACCGTTGCCATACGCATTTGCGGTTTATTTGCGGTGGATTTTACCCAAGAATACCCAAAAGTACCCAAGAATGGATGAACCCAGACGCGAAATCGTTTATTTCATTGCTCTGAAAAAAGCCCTCCAAAAAGGGCTTCATAACTTAATCTTCTGCGGAGAGAGGGGGATTCGAACCCCCGAAACGCTTTTGACGTTTACACGCTTTCCAGGCGTGCCTCTTCAGCCACTCGAGCATCTCTCCAAACGGTGCCTTTTAGGGCATTTTCTGTCCTTAGCACCCTTAATCGGTGTGCAAGTTACGAAAAAAATGTGAACTACGCACGATTTTCAGCATAAAAAATGTGCTTTTTTGTTGAAATTCCCGTTTTCGACCTCCGTCAAGGCAGATTGAAGAGGCGTTTTGCTGCCTTTGTCGTCATTTTGTCCACCTCTGAGGGAGCACAGTCATAGACTTTGGCCAAGCCCTGCAAAACGTCGCAGACGTAGGCACTCTCGTTGCGTCGGCCACGGTGGGGAACGGGAGCCAGATAGGGAGCATCGGTCTCCAGGACAATACGCTGCAAGGGGACATGGCGGAGGACATCGGGCAGGGCAGACTTCTTGTAGGTGAGCACGCCGCCGATACCCAGGAAGAAGCCTTCGAAGGAGAGCAGTTCCCGTGCTTCGTCTGCCGTTCCGCCAAAGCAGTGGAAGATGCCGGTCAGGCGGTCGGCACGGTGGCGCTCCATCACGTCCACCAGTTCGCGGTGGGCTGCTCTGGAGTGAATGACCAGGGGCAGGGAGAGATCGCGTGCCCAGCAGACTTGCTGCTCGAAGGCTTCCAATTGCTCCTGACGATAGGTCTGATCCCAGTAGAAATCGAGGCCTACTTCGCCGACGGCCACGTAAGGATGGCCTGGGGACTGCAAACGATGCCACATGTCGGCAAGCACTTGTTCCCAGTCCTCACGGACGTCCTCGGGATGGAGGCCCATCATGGGATGGCAGTAGTCCGGGTATTGTCTACAAAGGTCGAGCATGGGCGGAATGGTTCCGGCATTGATGTTGGGGAGCAGGATGTGCTCCACGCCGGCCTCTCGGGCCCTCTGCACCACGAGGTCGCGGTCTTCGTCGAACTCGGGGCCATAGATATGGCTGTGGGTGTCTATCAAAGGTGAAAAGGTGAAAAGGTGAAAAGATGAAAGGTTGAAGGGTTATTCAGTTCTGGCGATTAAGCATTTCCTGGGCATACTGCCAAAGCGGCCGTTTACGTTCTTCAGGCAGACTCACTTTGGCCAGACTCTGTTCGGCCAGCTGGTAGTAATGTTCTATCTTCTGTCGGGCCATCCGCGGGATACCGATTTCATTGTAGAGGCGTGTGACTGCCTGAATCTTCGCATCCTCGTCGTAGTCGGTGGCCGAGAGCCAGTGTTCCAGTTCGGCACGCTGACGATCGTCGGCATGCAGCTGGGCATTGATGAGCATGTAAGTCTTCTTGTTGCACAGGATGTCGCCACCGATGCGCTTGCCGAAGACCTGGAAGTCGCCGTAGACATCGAGATAGTCGTCCTGCAACTGAAAGGCCAGCCCCACCTGTTCCCCGAAGTCGTAGAGAGCATCGGCATCAGTCTCCGGCGCTCCGGCCAGCATGGCTCCCATCCTTAGCGCACAGGCCAGCAGCACGGAGGTCTTCAGGCGTATCATCTCGATGTACTCGGACTCGGAAACATCGTTGCGTGTCTCGAAGTCCATGTCGTACTGCTGTCCTTCGCCGATCTCCAGCGCTGTCTCTGTGAAGAGAGCCATCACCTGGGACAACAGTGCAGCATCGCACTGAGCCACACGCTGGTAGGCCAGCACAAGCATGGAGTCGCCGCTGAGGATGGCGGTGTTCTCGTTCCACTTACGGTGAACGGTGGGGTGGCCACGGCGCACGTCGGCACGGTCCATGAGGTCGTCGTGCAACAGGGTATAGTTGTGGTAGGTTTCCAGTCCAAGGGCTGGCATCATGATGCGGTCCACATCGTCGTGCCAGAGGTTGTAGGCCATGAGCATCAGCACGGGGCGGATGCGCTTGCCACCCAGCGAGAGGACATAACGGACGGGGTCGTAGAGTGCCTGTGGCCGACGCTCGTAGGGCAGCGAAGCCAGTGCCTGGTTTACTTTTTCAAGAATTTGGTTGCTTGTGTACATAAATAATATAATGGAAAAATGAAAAAATGAGAAGGGAAAGAGCAAAGAAGGCTGCCGTATGGGGCAGCCTTCTCTTATGTGTAGCCTTGTTTTAGCTCAGACGGAACATGACGGGCAGCACGTAGCGCTGACGCACGGTCTTGTTACCCTGACGTGCGGGCTTCCACTTAGGCATGGACTTCACCACACGCTCTGCTTCCTTGCCGAGGTCGGGATCCGGTGTGCGGAGCACTTTCACGTCTACGATGGAACCGTCCTTGTTGATGACGAACTGCACGCTGACGCGCCCCTGGATGTTATTTTCCTGACATACGGGAGGATACTTGATATTCTTCGTCAGCCAAGCGTTCACGTCGCCCGGGAATTCTGCGTTCTCTTCGGGAATATCCAGAATGCGGTCGTCATCCACCTCTTCCACTACGGGAGCGGGAGGACCCGACACGACGGCCGTGGGCGCACCCGTGCCCACAACGGCCACGATGCTCTGGTTCACCTCCTCGGTGGTCTGGATTTCCTCTTCAACAATCTCTTCGTTGTCGTCCACGACGTCCAGGACTTCGGGCGTCATGGGGGCAGCTGCTGGTGAGGGGGCAGCCATTGGCTGTTCCTGTTTGGTGATGGGAATCATGTCCTCCTCCTGAGCATAGGTGAACAATGGTTCATTGCTTTCATCAATTTTGATTTCGCGCTGCGTCCACTCAAAGGCCACGAAGATAGCGGCCAAAACGAGCACATAGCCAATCAGCAAACTGGTCCCCGACTGTACGGAGAGATCGACATTGACGGTTTTGTTTTCTACGTTTTCCATATAGATTTTCGTTAATTATCTTTACTTCGGCAACAAATGTAACACATTTTTTTCATTTACGCCCCCTCTGCGGTGCTTTTTTTTCATATTTTACACAATTTTATGCTCCGCACACAACTTTTCGGCCAGTTTTGACGTTAAAGATGTGGTTATCTCTTAAAAAAAACGTACCTTTGGGGGCGAATCCGAAAAACATGAAGGCCGTCCGTACCATAGTCGTCTGGTGTAGCCTCTGCCTGACAGCCCCAGCGTGGGCGCAGGAGAGTGGCAGCGTCTTCAACTTCCTGAAGCTGCCCACCTCGGCCCACACTACGGCCCTGGGCGGCAAGAATATCTCCCTCATCGAGGACGACCCATCGCTGACGTTCCAGAATCCGGCCTTGCTGGCCAGCGTCAGCGACAATTCCCTGAACCTGAACTTCATGACTTACCTGCGCGGTGCCAAGACGGGCAGCGCTGCCTTCTCGCGCGTGGCAGGGAAGCGGGGCACCTGGGGGACTGGCGTGCAGTTCGTGGGCTACGGGGCGATGAAGGAGACACTGGCCACAGGCGAGGAACTGGGCGACGCGCGAGCCTTGGACATGGGCCTCAGCGGCATGTACAGCTACAGTCTGAGCGACCACTGGGTGGGCGGTGCCACGGGCAAGTTCATCTACTCGCGGTATGCCGACTACACGTCCGTGGGGCTGGCCGTGGACCTGGGTCTGAACTACTATGACGACGAACACGACTTCTCGCTGTCTGCCGTGGCGGCCAACCTGGGTGGCCAGGTGAAGGCCTTTGGCGACAAGCACGAACGGCTGCCCTTCGACCTGCAAGTGGGCTTCTCCAAGAGCCTGGGCCACGCGCCGATACGCTTCAGCCTGACCCTCGTGGACCTGACACGCTGGAACGGCAAATACTATTATCACGTCAGCAAGGAACCCAAGGGCAGCAGCATACTGATGAATCACTTCTGCTTCGGTGTGGACATCATACCTACACAGCAATTTTACATCGCTGCCGGATACAACTTCCGCCGTGCCTACGAGATGAAGGCTGCCGGCTCCAGCCACGCTGCAGGCCTTTCGGTGGGCGCCGGACTGAACATCAAGGGATTCAAGTTCGGCCTGGCCTATGCAAAGTACCACGTCAGCTCACCGACGCTGTCTGTCAGTGCCTCCTATAGCTTGTAAGGCCGGGCACTGTTCGCACGCGCTATATATTTTATTATGGAATACTAACACAAATATAGAGACCAATTGCACTCACCCACTTAACTATGAAGAAGATAACCATTGCCGTCGACGGCTACTCCTCCTGCGGAAAAAGCACTATGGCCAAGGACCTGGCCCGCGAAATCGGATATATCTACGTGGACAGCGGTGCCATGTACCGCGCCGTCACACTCTTTGCCCTGGAGCACGGCATCATACAGGGTGACCACATCGATGAGGAACGTCTCCGACAGGAAATGCCCGGCATAGAGATTGCCTTCCGCTTCAATCCCGAACGGGGGCGCCCCGACACCTACCTCAACGGCACACGGGTGGAGGACCGCATACGCTCCCTGGAGGTGAGCAACCACGTCAGCCCCATAGCGGCACTGGGATTCGTACGCCAGGAGATGGTGCGCCAGCAGCAGCGCATGGGACTGGAGAAGGGTATCATCATGGACGGTCGGGACATCGGGACTACGGTGTTCCCCGATGCCGAACTGAAAATCTTCGTCACCGCCAGTGCCGAGGTGCGTGCCCGCCGCCGCTACGACGAACTGACGGCTAAGGGCGAGACGTGCGACCTGGAGGAGATACTGCACAACGTACAGGAGCGCGACTACATCGACACTCACCGCGACATCAGCCCGCTACGCCAGGCTGCGGATGCCGTAGTGCTGGACAACAGCCACATGACTATCCCCGAACAGCGAGAGTGGCTCCGGGCTGCTTACGAACGCGTGGCTGGGGAATGAGCAGAGGGTGCCGTAGGGGATACGCTTGTGGGTCAATTGTCCGTCAAGCGAAACCCGTACGGGACGAAGCCCAGACTCGGGCAGGTTTCGCTTGACGGACAATTGACCCACAAGCAAAAGGACAGAGGGAACACTTCAAAAGCAAAAGATGAAAGTAGAGATAGATAACGGGAGCGGATTCTGCTTCGGCGTGACTCGCGCCATCGGCAAGGCCGAGGAGGTGCTGGAGGGCAGCACACAGCCTCTGTACTGCCTGGGCGACATCGTACACAACTCGATGGAGTGCGACCGACTGAGCCGACTGGGCCTCATCACTATCGGGCACGACGAATACAAACGACTGCAGGGGGCCACCGTGCTGCTGCGGGCCCACGGCGAACCGCCTCAAACCTACGCACTGGCCCGGGCTAACCGCATCGACATCATCGATGCCACCTGTCCCGTGGTGCTGCACTTGCAAGAACGCATCAAGGGGGAGTACGACAGCGACCCAGAGCATCGCAAGCAAATAGTCATCTTCGGGAAACCGGGCCATGCCGAGGTGCTGGGACTGGTGGGACAGACCGAAGGGAAAGCCATTGTCATCGAACGTCCCGAGGATGTCCAGAGCCTCGACTTCAGCCGGGACATCTGCCTCTACAGCCAGACGACAAAGCCTCTTGACGAGTTTCGCCGCATCGTGGAATACATCAAGGCGCATATCAGTCCCACGGCAACTTTCAAGTACTACGATACCATCTGTCGGCAGGTAGCCAACCGCATGCCGCACATCCGCGACTTTGCCTCCCGGCATGATGTGGTGCTCTTTGTCTGCGGTCGCAAGTCGAGCAACGGTCGTGTGCTCTTCAGCGAGTGCAAGCGCGTCAATCCGCAAAGCTACATGATAGACGCAGCCAGCGAGATTCTACCCCGCTGGCTGACTAACTGCGATTCAATAGGTATCTGTGGCGCCACGAGCACCCCGAAGTGGCTAATGGAGGAGTGCAAAATACGTGTCGAGCAACTGCTTGGCGGCCACGAATGAGGTCTTCTCCCCGTTCAGCACACTTTTTTCCGACAGTTTCAGCATATCGGCAATGGTGGGATTCTGATAGAAGTTGTTCCGCAGTTGCTCGTTGATGCTTTCGTACATCCAGTACTTGGCCTGTTCGTTGCGACGATAGTCGAAGTAGCCGTTCTTCTTCACAAAGCCGAAATATTCGTAGACCATATCCCACACTTCCTTGATGCCCAGACCGAAGAAGCCCGAGTAGCACAGCACCTTGGGCATCCATCCGCTCTCGGTGGGCGGGAACAGGTGCAAGGCATTACGGAAATGCGAGGCTGCCAGCTGGCACTTCTCCACGTTCTCCCCGTCACACTTGTTGATGACGATGCCGTCGGCCATCTCCATGATGCCACGCTTGATGCCCTGCAACTCGTCGCCCGTGCCGGCTAACTGGATGAGCAGGAAAAAGTCCACCATCGAGTGACAGGCCGTCTCGCTCTGGCCCACGCCCACGGTCTCCACAAATATTTTGTCGTAGCCCGCAGCCTCGCAGAGGATGATGGTCTCACGCGTCTTGCGGGCCACACCGCCCAGCGAACCAGCCGATGGGCTGGGACGGATGAAGGAGTCGGGATGCACCGAAAGTTTCTCCATGCGTGTCTTGTCGCCCAGGATGCTGCCCTTCGTGCGCTCCGAACTGGGGTCGATGGCCAGAACAGCCAGTTTGCCTCCGTATTCCCGGAGCACATGGATGCCAAACTCGTCGATGCTCGTACTCTTTCCGGCGCCTGGCACACCACTGATGCCGATGCGCACGCTCCGACCGCTGTAGGGCAGGCACTTCTCTATCACCTCCTGGGCAATAGCCTGATGTTCCGGATTGGTGCTTTCCACCAGCGTGACAGCCTGACCCAGAATGGCCGAACTGCCCTTGAGTATGCCTTCCACATAGTCGTCAGCCGTCAGTTGCCGACGGGCAAAGCGCCCCCGCTTCAGATAGGGATTTACGATTGACACTGGACCTACACCGCTGTTCACGGTCAGTCCCTTGTATGCTTCACTGTTCTCTGGATGTTCCATATCTTTTCTTCGAATTATCCTGATTGTATCGGTTTGCCGCATACGTCCTTGCCGGCGAATGGCTCACTCCACGTTGATGCTCAGTTCCGTTTTGGCGTGGTGCGGATCGTTGGTAATCAGCAACAGGCGGGGACCGCTCTTTGCCCGTTGCAGTTCGTGTGCGTCCACGGTGATTTTCAGTTTTGTGGCTTTGTGGGGGGCTATGTGACGCTCGCCCAGGCTCACCGTCAGTGCACGGTTGAAAACCTGTACGGCACTGATTTCCAACATCTCCTCCCCTTCATTGGTCAGGGTGAGAACCTTCGTCACACGTTTCTTCGTCCCCATCACCACAGTGGTCTCGCCACTGGTCAGCGCCTCTCCACCGTCCATCATCACCATGCGTGGGGCACGGGCCATCTGCTCCGCCGTCAAGTTGCGAAACGCAGGCAGCAGGACGCTGGAGACCACAATCTCATTCTGTTCGCCTATCTGGTCACCCATCTTCCGCGCCAGGTAGATGCTGGTCTGGTTCAGCCCGTCCAGGAAGAGGCGATTGCTGTCCAATGTCAGACGTATGCGGCCCGTGCGGCCCGGCTGCACCTTGGCAGGCAGATACTCGGCCATCAGATACTCGGGCAAGTGCATCAGCTGGGGCACGTAGGGCTGGTCGCCCACGTTGGCCACCTGCAGTTCCACCACAGGCTGGTCGCCCCGCTGCACATTGTCGTACTCCACGTAGTTGCTGCTCAGACGGAGCGTGCCCAACTGGATGGGAAAATCATCGTCATAGTCGGTGGCCGTCTCCACCACCCTGCCACGGAAGGAGAGATAGTAGGGTTCCGCCTGCACGTTGGTGTACACGGCCAGCTCACGATAGATTGTACCCATCAAGGCCGCGTCATAGGTGGCCGTGATGATACCAGCCTGTCCGGCAGGGATGGGCTGACGGGGAAAGTCCACCGTCAAGCAGCCACAGGAGGGGTGTACATCCGTTATCAGCAGTGGGGCATTGCCGGTGTTCTCAAAGTCAAAAGCCACGGTCTTGGGATTCTGGAACAGTATGTCTCCGACACTGAGTGCAGAGGCAGTGGGCGAGAAACAAGGTTGTGCGACTACGGCAGCACAGAAGCCCCCGAGCAGAAACAGCGTGGTGTGAATTCTTCTTTTCATGTCAGTCTCATGTCATTTTCATGTTAGGCCCATGTTACACGCATGTTAGGCCCATGGGCTACTTTCTTTTGTTCATCTCGAAATCATTTCGGCAAATCCGGATAGTGGGTTCTATCCACAGGTTTCGTGGACTTCTGGATGGTGCGCAGACCAGCCTCGACGGAGCGCAGGAGGTCGCGCTTCGAACTGTTGGGCGAGAAAACAAAGCCCTCGCCTACTACCACGCGGCGCTCCACGGTGTCCACCGTCACCAAAGACACGAAGGGACCACCCATGAAGGCATGATGCATCTCCCACAGGCCACGCACCTCGTAACGGGCCTCTCCTCCGATTTTGCGCAGCGACGCCCACACCACAGGGATGCCTTGCTCGCCACGCGCAGTCGTCATCCATTGGTCGGGTTGGCTACCAGGGATATTGGCCTTCATCACAGAGTCGCGACGGGCCACGAAGAGACTCGTATCTGCCACGTTCTCGCCATTCCAGGGATAGGTGTAAAAGACGAAATTCACGTCCCGATCCCCTCCCCTATTCGAGGAGGCCCAGAGGAAATTCTTGCCTGACTTCGTCGCAACAAGATCCACAGGCATGAAGACCTCATATCCCAGGGGGCGCA
Source organism: Bacteroidaceae bacterium (assembly GCA_017464345.1). Lineage (GTDB taxonomy): Bacteria > Bacteroidota > Bacteroidia > Bacteroidales > Bacteroidaceae > Physcousia. The sequence continues at coordinate 29,938 of JAFUAH010000022.1, read as the reverse complement.
GGTCATCCAGGGTCTTCTTGCTATATTGGCGGCGCAATATGCCGGCAAAGCGGTCGAGCTGAAAGTCGAGTATCAGGTTCTGTATGCGCTCACGATTCTGGCTCAGATACTGGCGCATCTGCTTCTCCGTGGGGGCCTTCACCATGATTTGCAATTGCGGAGTGGCATACACGTCGTGGGCTATGCCCAAGGAGGGTTCCTTCACGCTGGGGTCTATCTTTACGAATAGCTGTGAGTGCATCATTTTAAAGCCCTTTTCGTAGACCTTCTCACCGATGGTCATCGAACGGAAGATACGCTCGGACGAGGCCAGCCCTGGTGCATCAGCATCCACCACACTGTTCAGCGTATCCTCGTTCTCGTTCTTTGACATCTGTGGAGAGACCACAACCACCAATTCGGCTGGCAATCCCTTCGACTCTGCCAATCCTTTCTTTTCTTCCTCGCAGGCGGAGGCCAACAGGGCAAAGAATAGGAAAATACACAAATTTCTCATGTTCACTTTATATTTGCTTCTGTTAAACTTTTCTTCTCCATGGTTTTATCATCCAGTTTCTTTCGTTCACTGTCCAATCTTCAGTACGGTGTCTGCACTATGTCCCTGGAACTCCTCGGCATACTCACAGCGGATGACTGAAACGCCAGAATGGTAGGTACCCTCGCGCTCCACATAGAGGTCTTCCTCAATGAGGTATTCACCACGCGGAATCTGGTGGAAACTGAGTTCTGTGGTTGCATCGTGCACCTGACGGTAGTAGCCTAGCCCCCCCCCCCATCCGATGCCGGACTGAGCGCTCCAGGCATAGCCCGAACGCTGATTGACGGGTTCCGTGGCAGCAGGTCGTGGCAGCAGGAGAGTAACATACTCATAGTCGCGGTCGGCCGAGATGTAGTAGCGCACCTTGTAGCGGTTGCCGCGCTTCATTCCCGAGGGATATTCGGCACGGACGGTCAGCCCCTCACCACGTGCTTCCACCTGGTCATAGTTTTGCTGGAAATCGGCATACACTGCTCCCCAGCTCTCACCCTTGGAGAACTTTTGCAGGCGCAGCCGGACGGGCAACGTCCGTGCATCCACTTCCATGGAATCACGCAAATAGCCCAATGTGTCGTTCTGTGCCGTAAAGTTCTGCACAGAGGTATGCTGACGAGTGAGCGTGAGCAGGTCTCTGAGGCGGCTCGACGTACTCGTAGAACGCTGCACTTCTGCTCCATTCATCAAAGCAAAGACGGCATTGGCCGAGTTTACAGGCGTGGACCATTCCTGTGTGCGCTTTTGTTGCAAGAGGTAACGACGCATACCGAGGAGCAGAGTGTCAGCAGGGTTGATGCGCTGCAGGGCTTCCATCAATTGCACGTGAATGTGCAGTTTGCGGTCGATGCTGGTAAACGCTCCCTTGGGAAACTCGATGTACGAGCCACGCAGAGGGTTCGATACGATATACTTGCGGAAAAGTTCGGCACACTTGCGTGCCTTTCGGTCGGCCCCAGCCTGTTTCAGCACGATAGCCAGCAAAGCCTGACGTTCGTAGCCCTCTTCCTCGGCATCCTCGCGCTTGGCCATTTTCAAGAGGAAGTTCACTTTCTTCTGCTCATCCTTCGAGAGGATGACGCCACTGTACTGGACTATGTAGAGCGTGCGCAGGTCGGCCACACTCAGATAGGTACTATCAATGCGCTGTGTCAGCAGGTAGTGCACCGCCCGTTCATTGACTTGGGTTGCCACGCGCTGCCCTGTCAGCATCCGCAAGCGGGTAAGCAGATAGCAGACTTCGCGTGTGAGGTAAGGACTCGAGTGCATACCCGGGTACCAACGGAAACCGCCGTCTGACGTTTGCAATTCGGCTATCCGTTCCAGATAGGTCGCAGTGGAATCGGGCATGTTCACATCCAGTGCCTTGCCGAGCACACCTGCATAGTAGGCCGCAACCAATGAGAGCACATCGCTATGCTTGGCCTGTGCCAACACAGGCAGTGCCTGTAAGGCATATTGCTCTGGATGGGTGGTGTATTCGACAGTCAGCCGCCGGTGAGCGACATTCGCCGGGAAAATTGCTGAAAGGTCGATTTGCTGTACCGAGGGGTCGTAGGCCGTGATTGCAACGGTGTTGGTCACAGGCATCGTAGCCGGCAGTATGGGCAATAGGCGCTGTTCGCCATCGCTGCACGTGGTGCCCTCCACGGCCCAACGGACGATAGTCCCCTCCGTCTCCCCTGTGAGGGGGACTGATACGGCGAAGTGCAAGACGCTGTCTTGATGAGCCTCCAAACGGATGTCGGCTTTCCACTGTTTCAGCACCTTTTCGGTCTTGGCATCGAGCACTTGCATCATACCACGTCCCTGCTGAGCCACATCGCTCACATTGCGCACGGTGGCGGTGAGCACGGCCTCGTCACCCGGACGCAGGAAGCGAGGCAGATGTAACTGAGCCACGAGATCCTTGCGTGCCTCCACCTGCTCACGGATGTTCCGGTAGTTCAGGTCACCCGTGTGGGCAATGCCTAAGAGATTCCAGCGCGTCAGACTTTCGGGCAACGTGAAGGTGATGTTCACCTTTCCGTCCTTGTCCGTACGCAACTGGGGATAGAAGAAAGCCGTCTCGTTGAAGTTCTCACGAAGGGGAACCAGCGGAAGGGTATCATCTGACGCTCCGGTGGAATCCTCTGACGCGGCATCATCCACATCCCCATCATCCTGCCGGAGAGCCACTTCCGCCTCTGCACGTTCTTCCATGATAGCCCCGTCCATCGAAGTGGCCATTGCGGTCATGGGAGCGGCAGAAGCCACCATCATGTTCTTGTACAACCGTACACCGCCCATGCCACGCGTGTAAGCCCCAACGTGGAAGAGTGTCCCATCCACCTCTGTGAAGGTCATCGGACGCTCTTTCTTGGTTTTCTGGCTGTACCACGCATGGGCACTGATGCCGGCAGTCTCATTCCAGACCGAGCGGAAGGGCACCGCATATTCGCGATGACCGCGACTGATGTTGAAGTTCCACTGATGCTGACCGAAGTAGTCGAGCGAGGCATCGTACATGGTCACCATCACCGAAGCATCGGCAGGCGTGCCATCGGGGCGAAGCAACGTCAGTCGCCACTCCTCCTGCTGTCCCGGCTGCAAGAGGTCGCGGAAGGTGTCCCAGCGCATCCGCAGCTGATTGTCGGGACGGGCCAGACGGATGGTTTTCGTATCCGTGAACACACGTTCGTCTTGCACGAAGCAGAAGGAGGCCGTGGCACTCTGGTCGTACTCGGGACGATAGGGAATGTCGATGAAACGCGTCTCCTGGGAGAGCACGAGCATCGTGTCGGTCCACACCTTGCCGGCGGCCGTCAGCATATAATGCAGACAAACGTCACGGAGGTTGGTGGTAACGGCGATGCGGCCAGGACGGTCGATAGCAAAACTATCTGCCACACAGCGGACAAGGAAGGTGGAATCGATCTTTGCGGGGTCGGTTGGGGGCGGTGTAGGCCATTGTCGCCAGTACCAGTGCTGAGCATTGTGCGACTCGCCCTGTTGGCTGAGAACATCAACACTGACAAAGAGGGATGGGCGCATACGGGAATCGCCCTGAGGGAGCGAAAGCGTATATTGGAAACGGCCCTCGTCGTCGGTTTCCAGCGTGTCGAGGGGCTGAGACTCAGAGAATGGCATACGCTTGGCTGGGTAGAACCATGAGTGCTGCCAGCGATAGGAACCCGTAACCCGAGCGTTGCGAAGCGGGGTGCCGTCATAGTTCGCGGCAAAACCGCGAACCACACAACTCATAGCAGAGGAAGAGAGAGAAGAGGCCGAAGACTGAGGCGAGTCGGTGGGCAAGGCAAGGAGGCTGTCTGAGAGGGTGACCTCAAAGGTGGGGCGCTTGTATTCCTCCACACGGAAATGGGCATAGGCAAGGTTGCCGACACGCAACTGGAAGTAACCGTTCTTTCCATCTTCGGGAAGAGTAAAATCAGTGCTGAAGACACCCATATCGTCCGTAGTGACATCACGCTGTTCGATGCTCTTATGGCTGGCGTCAAGGAGTTCCAAGAGATAGGTGCGACCAGAGATAGCCCGGGCATCCCAGTCAAGCTGGTTGTAGGCAATACCGCCGACGTGGACGGTCTGGCCCGGACGATAGATGTTACGGTCGGTGTAGAGGCGGACGGTCTCTGCAGAGTCAGAGGGAGGTCCCTGCCAGCGGTCGGCATGGGCATAGACCGAAGTGATAGGCAAGTGAGTCTCGTCGCCCCGGCTCATGCGGAAGCGTATCTGAGCGCTCTCGCTGGAAGAGCCCTTGCGCACCCATCGCCGCACGCTCACTTTCCCATAGTTGTCCGTCTGTCCCACGAAGTAGGGTACCGTGTCGTTGTTCGGTGCAAAAGCCTCTATCTTCACCCCACCCTGCGGACGCCCCGTCTGAGCATCCACGACGAGGAAGCGCACACGCCCGTCGGGCATGGCCTGACAGAGGGCTTGCAGCGCCGAGACACGAATCTTCTGCTCCAGAGGCCTCACCTTTTCTGCCAATTTGGCAGAGGTGCGTGGCACGAAGGTGAGGGTGTAGTCGCCCACGGCAGGAGCCATCCAGCGGATGGAGTCGGTGAAGGTCTCGACAGGGTCATGGACAGGGAATGCGTGTTCCTTCCCGTCGATGACGACCGCCTGTACATTCCGGACGGTGAAGCGCCAGAGGTACTGCTTGCCAGGATAGACATGCGTGGGGCCGTCCCACTGGAAGACGGGGTCGGAGAGACGTGTCAGCGCATTCTTCAAGGCCGATATGCGTTTGTACTTAGGATACCGGGCGATGCCCTGCTGCAACCATTCGCGCCGCTGCTGCGGTGTCTTGTCGCCCTCGGTGGCCAAGCGCAGATAGAGTTCGGCGCACAGGGGGAGGTCGGCATACTGGTCGCGCAGCCTCAGCAGGTCGGCCTCCGTCACCTCGTGACCGGCATCGTAGAGGGAGTCGATGGCCAATAGCAGCGCCCCCGTACGGAGGCCCCGCTGACGATATGAGGCTATCATCTCTCCGTACTTTGGCAACACGCTTGCCGTATCGCGCACGGACTTGGATACCGAGCCCACCATGCTGCGCCAGACGACGTTCAGCATATCGCCGGCAAAGTAACCTTCATCCTTACCGATGACCACAAAGGGTTTCCACTGTTTGGCCTTGGTCTGGGCCAGCACATCCCGCTCGGCCAGTGCACGACCGTACCACACAAGGGCGGAGTCGCGCAGGTCTGTCCCCACGCTGCGCCAGTACATGCGTTCGGCATAGAGCCTGCCGATGGCAGCGGCATAGACGGCACACCGGGCGGCATCCTGCGACTGGAGCCGACACTGCTTCAGGCTGTCAATGTTGCGCTCCAGACTGTCGGGATGGAGGTCTTCCAGTTGCATGTAGGACAACAGCAGACCATGGAGTTCCTTGCCCTGGTTCTTTGCAGCAGCAGACAGGGTCACCGCTACGGACAAACAGATAAAGATGAAGATTCTACGCATAACAAAGTATTTATACTACGAATTACTTCTCAGGTATCTCTGCGAGGAGTTGTACGAGGAAGTCCCAGAATTTCCCGACAGAGGGGATAAGACAACGTTCATCGGGCGTATGCGGCGAGCGCAGCGTGGGGCCGAACGACACGAGATCCATCTGGGGATAGACACCGCCGATGATGCTGCACTCCAAGCCGGCATGGCAAACCTCCACACGGGCAGGAGTATCGGGATACATGCGATTATAGACCTCCACCATCTTGGCCGTGATGGGGCTGTCGAAGTTGGGCTGCCAGGCACCGTACTGACCGTCGTAGGTCACCTTCATGCCTGCCATGGAGAAGCACGATTCCTGCATCTCCTGGATGTACTCCATCATGGTCTCGCTGCTGGAGCGGGCCAGGATGAGCGCCGAGACTTCGCCCTGACCGATCTTCACGATGCCCAGGTTGCTGCTGGTCTCCACGACAGAGGGTATCGAAGGAATGTTTCTGAGCACACCGTCGTGACAGGCGACGAGGGCGTTCACCACGTTATCCTGAATCTCATCGGGCATCTCGCCTTCCGGCAGGGCCACGTCCTCGATGGTGAGGGACAGGTTCTCCTCCACCCCACGATACTCCTGGGTGAACGTCTCGCGGCAGTAATCCACGAGTTCGTACAGGTCGGCCCGGTTCTCCTGCGGGATGGTCAGCACCACCTCCGCCGTCCGGGGGATGGCATTGCGCATGTTGCCGCCCTGCCACGAACTGAGACGGGCATCGTCGTCGATGATGGCCTGGCGCACGAGCCGCGCCATCAGTTTATTGGCATTGGCACGCCCCTCGTTGATTTCCAGACCCGAGTGACCGCCGCGCAGGTTCTTCAGCGTAATGCGTACAGCCACGTCGCCCTCCTCGGGAGCCACTTCCTTATAGCCGAGACGGCAGTTGATGTTCACGCCGCCGGCACTGCCGATGACGAACTCGCCCAGCGTCTCGTTGTCGATGTTCAGGAGGATGTCGCCCCGGAGGGTGTCGGCAGACAGATGATTCACGCCGTACATGCAGGTCTCCTCGTCGGCAGTGATAAGGGCTTCCAGCGGGCCGTGCTTCAGTGTCTTACTCTCGAAGATGCCCATGATGGCGGCCACGCCCATACCGTCGTCGCTGCCCAGCGTCGTGCCCTTGGCCCGCACCCACTCACCGTCGATGTAAGTTTCGATGGGGTCAGTCTCGAAGTTGTGCGTGCTCTCGTCGGTCTTCTGGGGCACCATGTCCATGTGGGCCTGCAGGGTGCATGTCTTGCGGCCTTCCATGCCTGGCGTGGCGGGCTTGCGCATCACGATGTTCTCGGCCTCGTCCTTCCAGGCCTCAATACCGCGTTCCTTGGCCCACTGGAGCAGGAACTGTTGTACTTTCTCGAGGTGTCCGCTCGGACGGGGCACCTGTGTCAGCAGATGGAAGTTCTCCCACACTGCCTTGGGTTGTAGTTCTCTAATTGTCATAATTGTATCAATTTTGTATTGTTTCATATTTTTCTCTTCCTTAACCCTACTTTCAACGGCCAAAATGGCCAGGTGCAGGGCGGTAATGTGTCTGTGAGCGCTCGCCCTCGCGCAGGAGCCGCCCCTCACCCACCAAGCGCTTGAGCAAGGTGGTGACACGATGGGCCGACAGCGTGGCCTCGAAGGCCTGGAAGACATGCTTGTGGGTGATGGTCTCGTGGCACTGGAAAAGGGCCGTCAGCCGCTCCTCCACCTCCTTGGCTCCGGCTGTCAGGAGCTGACCATAGGGGTGCTGGTCCACGGGCATGGCCTGTACGCGGTCGGCTAGCTCGCGGTCGGGCTGGAAGAGCAGATTGCCCACACGTACGTCCTCGCCCTGGTAGTGTCCGTCACGCACTACGATGTCGCCCCGCAAGTTGAGCCGGAAGGTGCCGATGCCGGGCAGCGTGACAGCCTTGCCCTCACGCAATTCGTGCAGCATGATGCGCTGCAACTCGCCCAAGGCGAAGATGAGATTGGACGGTGACATGGCCGAAGGCCAGGGGGCATGTTTCTGAAAATCCACCACATCCACCGTCTCCCGCGACCGCAGTCGTGGATACAGGGCCCGATGTTTGTCTTCCTCGCCGGGCAGCAGGCCACGCTCGGCCACCGTAAACTGTATTGCCATATTCTGTTTGTGTTTTATAAGTTTCGTCCTACAAATATAGGCATTCTGCCCGAAACTTCCTAATCTTCCACGCAAAACTTCTCCATATAGCTCACAAAAGCCCTTCTGGAGACGATTATTCGCAGGCGAGCGTTTAATTAATCGCTCACCTATGGTTAATTAAACGCTCACCTGCGAATAATTCAATCCTATGCAGCCCCACCTCACATTCTATGAGAGGAAGCGAGGAGAGACCTGCAATTTCTGCCCATGTCATTAAACTTTATCGCTTCCGGACGGTCTATTATATATTATAGATGTATGAATGATGAAAAGATTTTTACTCTGCCTCGCCATTTTGTGCACCGCTGCTGCCACTGAGGCCAAACCATCCAAGTGGACAACCATCCGTAACGGTCAGCTGTGGCTGACCGCCGAGGGCGACACGGTGCAGGCACACGCGCCGGGCTTCCTCCAGTGGCAGGGCCGATGGTACATGGTGGGCGAAGACCGTGCCCACTCGTGGAACCCCGACGTGAACCTCTATTCCTCCACCGACCTCCAGCACTGGCGCTTCGAACGGAAGATTATCGAGAACGGCGTCACCGACCCACGGCTGGGTCGCCGGCGCATGATAGAGCGGGCCAAACTGATGCGCAACCCGCGGACGGGGAAGTTCGTGGTCTGGTGCCACTGGGAGTCGCGCAACTATGGGGCATCGGAGGCGGCTTGCTTCGAGGCGGACGCCATCAATGGCACTTATAATCTGGTGTGGAGCGGTCGGCCGCTGGAGACGAAGAGCCGCGACTGCAACGTGTTCACCGACACGGACGGACAGGCCTACTTCATCTCCACCACCAATGAGAATCAGGATCTGGGGCTCTTCACCCTCGCCGATGACTATCGCTCCGCCACGCGCCACACGCTGCTCTTCCCCGGGCAACGGCGCGAGGCTCCCGTCATCGTCCACGTCGGTGACTACTATTTCATGCTCTGCTCGGCCTGCTCGGGGTGGGCACCCAACCAGTGCAAGTACGCCTACTCGCGCGACCTGCACTCGGGATGGTCCGACCTCATTGACGTGGGCGACCACGTGGCCTACCGCACGCAGGCAGCCGCAGTGCTGGAAATCAAGGGCTCGAAACAGACCACCTACCTCTACGTGGGCGACCGCTGGATGGACCCGACGCTGGCTGAGACAAAGACCATCATCTTCCCCATCACCTTCGAGGGCACGCGATGCGAAATGCACTACTGCGAACAGTTCGAGATAAACTTCGAGACGGGCGAGTGGCGGATTATTCGTGATTCATAATTCGTCACTCGCAATTATTTCGTACCTTTGTGGGCAAAACCCGAGAAAAAGACTATGGAGTACCCGACAAAAGGCAAAGTGCTGAAGAAGACGGTGGTGTGGAAAGACCTTTACTTCTATCGGAAGAGCGATGCTATTTATCAACTGACAGTAGACTTCTGCCACCGCTTCCTCCCGGCCTACGGCGACCGCACCGTAGACCAAATGGTGCAGGCGGCACGCTCGGGCAAACAAAACATCGTGGAGGGCTCAGAGGACGGACAGACGAGTTCTGAGATGGAGATAAAACTGATAAATGTAGCGAGAGGCAGTCTGCAAGAACTCCGTTCCGACTACCAAGACTACCTGAATACGCACAAATTGCCACTGTGGGAAATGGAGAGCGAACGCATGAAACGCCTGCGCGACTTCTGCCATGCTCACAACGACTATAGCGACTATGCTCCTCTCGTGGAGAAAATGAGCGACGAGGAGATGGCTAACCTACTGCTTACCCTGTGCCACCAGACAGACAAGATGATGACTGCCTACCTGGAGAAACTGGAGCATCGCTTCGTGACGGAGGGCGGCATAAAGGAGCGCATGTATGCAGCCCGCACAGGCTACCGTGCCCAGCAAGACGCACACATGAAGGCTCTGGAAACAGAAAATGCACAACTGAAAGCAGAGATCGCCAGGCTGAAGATAAAATTGGAGGAAGCCCTAAGAAATAATAAGCCATAGCCCCGCCTAGGGCCCTCTAGGATTGCCTAGGAAAGCCTAGGACTACCTAGGATCCCCTAAGATAGCCTAGGGCCTCCTAGAATTGCCTATAATTGCATAGAATTGCCTATCCCCCTAGAACCGCCTAAAAACCTAAAAAAACACACTATGAAAAAGAACCTCGACACCATTTGTCTGCACGGCGGATGGAAACCCACAAAGGGCGAACCGCAGCAGTTGCCCATCTACCAGAGTACAACCTTCAAGTATGAGACCAGCGAGCAGATGGCACGCCTCTTCGACCTCGAAGACAATGGCTACTTCTACTCTCGGCTGGCCAACCCCACGGTAGATGCCGTAGCTAAGAAAATCGCGGCCCTCGAGGGCGGCGTCGGCTGTGTGCTGACCTCCAGCGGCCAGTCGGCCAACTTCTACGCCGTATTTAACATCTGTCAGGCCGGCGACCACTTCATCACCTCCAACAACATCTACGGCGGAACGTTCAACCTCTTCGGCGTGACGATGAAGAAACTGGGCATCGAGTGCACGTTCATCGACCCCGACTGGCCAGACGAGCGCATCGAACAGGAGTTCCGCCCCAACACGAAGTGCTTCTTCGGCGAGACCATCTCGAACCCGGGCGGCAACGTCTTCGACATCGAGCGCTTCGCCCAGATGGCACACCGCCACGGCGTGCCCCTTATCGTCGATAACACCTTCGCCACGCCCATCAACTGCCGTCCCTTCGAGTGGGGTTGCGACATCGTCACCCACTCCACCACCAAGTACATGGACGGACATGCCACACAGGTGGGCGGTGCCGTCATCGACAGCGGCAACTTCGATTGGGAAGGCGGCAAGTTCCCAGGCCTGACCACGCCCGACGAAAGTTACCACGGGCTGACCTACACGAAGGCCTTCGGCAAGATGGCCTACACGACGAAACTCGTGGCCCAGTTGATGCGCGACCTCGGTGCCATCGCCTCGCCGCAGAATGCTTTCCTGCTGAATCTCGGCCTCGAGACCCTGCACCTGCGCATGGCTCGCCACTGCGAGAACGCCCAGCGCGTGGCTGAATGGCTGGAACAGAACCCACGCGTCTCGTGGGTGAACTACGCCGGCCTGCCCTCCAACAAATATCACGCCCTGGCTCTGAAGTACATGCCGGGGGGCACTTGTGGCGTGATTGCCTTCGGTCTGAAGGGCACGCGCGAGGATGCCATCCGCTTCATGGACAACCTCGACTTCATCAGCATCGTCACCCACGTGGCCGATGCCCGCACCTGTGTTCTCCACCCCGCCAGCCACACCCATCGCCAACTCTCCGACGAACAACTCCGCGAGGCCGGCGTGGCCCCCGACCTCGTCCGCCTCTCCGTCGGCATCGAGAGTGTCGATGACATCATCGCCGACCTCCAGCAGGCGATGGAAAAGATGGGGTAAAGCCTATTAAAGCTTAAGAATTAAGTGTTTTGAATTTGTAAATACGAAAACTCCCCGGCGACCACAATAGTCGTCGGGGAGTGCTTTTATTTTTCTATGTGCCCTATCGTTAGTCCTTTTTCTTCAAACTGCAAAACAGAGTATGCAATAATTAATGAATATTGCATTGCGGAGCGTGCAAATCACAGACAATATTGCTTCGTCCACCATGCAAAATGGTATTAGCCGACAAAAATCCCCGGCGACCGCAATAGTCGCCGGGGACTTATCAATTGTCTATTATCACGGGGGATTCCCTCCCTCACAGGGAGGGCCAGGGTGGGTCTTTACATCATGCCGCCCATGCCACCCATGCCGGGGTTGCCCATCGGCATTTCGGGCTTGTCCTCCTTGGCGTCGCAGATGACGCACTCGGTGGTCAGGAACATGCCTGCGATAGAGGCAGCGTTCTCCAGAGCCACACGAGCCACCTTGGCAGGGTCGATGATACCCGAGGCCTTCAGGTTCTCGTACTTGTCGGCACGGGCATTGTAACCGTAGTCGCCCTTACCGTTGCGAACTTCGTTCACTACGACACTGCCTTCCAGACCTGCATTCTCGACAATCTGGCGAAGAGGCTCCTCGATGGCGCGACGGATAATCTGGATACCCGTCTGCTCGTCGTCGTTCTCGGCCTTCAGGCCTTCCAGAGCCTTCTGGGCACGGATGTAAGCCACACCACCGCCGGGGATGATGCCCTCTTCGATGGCTGCGCGAGTGGCGCACAGGGCATCGTCGACGCGGTCCTTCTTCTCCTTCATCTCGACCTCGCTGGGAGCACCGACATAGAGGACTGCCACGCCACCTGCCAATTTGGCAAGACGCTCCTGCAACTTCTCCTTGTCGTAGTCGCTGGTCGTGTTGGCTATCTCGTTCTTAATCTGGTTGATGCGGTCCTTGATGAGTTCGCTCTGACCATGACCGTTCACGATGGTGGTGTTGTCCTTCGAGATGGTCACTTTGTCAGAAGAACCGAGCATGTCGATGGTGGCCTGCTCCAGTTTCAAGCCCGTGTCCTCACTGATTACGAGGCCGCCCGTCAGGGTAGCGATGTCTTGCAGCATGGCCTTGCGACGGTCGCCGAAGCCAGGAGCCTTGACGGCGCAAATCTTCAACTGCGTGCGCAGGCGGTTCACAACGAGTGTGGTCAGAGCCTCGCTCTCCACGTCCTCAGCGATGACCAACAGGGGGCGACCCGTCTGTACGGCAGGCTCCAGGATGGGCAGGAAGTCCTTCAGGTTCGAAATCTTCTTGTCATAGATGAGGATGTAGGGGTTCTCCATGACGCACTCCATCTTCTCGGTATCGGTCACGAAGTAGGGCGACAGGTAACCACGGTCGAACTGCATACCCTCGACCACGCCGATAGTGGTGTCGCGGCCCTTGGCCTCCTCGATGGTGATGACACCGTCCTTCGAGACCTTGCTCATGGCATCAGCCAAGAGTTTACCGATTTCGGGGTCGTTGTTGGCGCTGACGGTGGCCACCTGCTCTATCTTCTGATAGTCGCTGCCCACCTGCTCCGACATCTCCTTGATTTCACCGACAACGGCACCTACGGCCTTGTCGATACCGCGCTTCAGGTCCATGGGGTTTGCACCTGCGGCCACGTTACGCAGACCCTCGCGAACGATGGCCTGAGCCAGTACAGTTGCGGTGGTCGTACCGTCACCTGCATCGTCGCCCGTCTTGGAGGCCACACTCTTCACAAGTTGTGCACCTGCGTTCTGGAAGGCATCAGCCAGTTCCACTTCCTTAGCCACGGTGACGCCATCCTTCGTAATCTGGGGAGCACCGAACTTCTTTTCGATAATCACATTTCTGCCCTTCGGGCCGAGGGTTACCTTGACGGCATTAGCCAACTGGTCCACGCCCTGCTTCATCAGGTCGCGAGCCTCGAGATTGAATTTAATATCTTTTGCCATAACTTTAAATTCTTCAATTCTTTAATTTTTCAATTATCCCAGGATAGCCACCACGTCGCTCTGGCGCATGATGAGGTACTTCTTGCCTTCCAACTCCAGTTCCGTGCCGGCGTACTTGCCATAGAGCACCTGGTCGCCCACCTTCAGCACCATCTCCTCGTCCTTGGTGCCCTGGCCGACGGCCACGATTTCGCCCTTCAGGGGCTTCTCCTTAGCGGTATCGGGGATGATGATGCCGCCCACTGTCTTTGTCTCTGCAGGTGCGGGCTCAATGAGCACGCGGTCTGCCAATGGTTTAATGTTCATAATTTTGAAATTTTGAGTTTATTGATGTGTTTTAATGTTTGCATTAACGAGTGTATGCTCAAACCAATGGAAACAAAGTACGTGCCAAAACACTTTTTAAGAAGAAAAAAGTTTAATCTATAGAGCTTATCAAAAATAATCTGTATCTTTGTAGCGATATATGCAAACCATGGAAAACGACTTCTACGGAATACGTGCCTTTGCCTATGCGTTCATATTCTTTGGAGTATGGATTGGGCTGGCCGTATTTCCACCTTTGGGAGGCTACATCTGGGAACCGTGGTTCATAAACATCTGCACAACGACTCTCTTCACGTTGTTTGTTTATTTGACGGCATCATTGGCACGTACTGACCAAACACTCATCGGCATCATTGGCACCGCTGTGTTTATCGTGTTTTTCTGTCCTGGCGAAGAGGCTTTTTTCGACCGTGACCTGAATTCACTGACTGAACTATCCTCACAATGTATCGTACCGTTCTTCATTGCCCAATATACACGAGTGAGTCAGAAGGATTTCCATCGTTGGTACTTCCTGATGCTTCTGATGGGCATTTTCTGTAGTTACACTCACAACGGTATCACCATACCGCTGTGCTGCGCATTCGTATGGTTGGCCATCCGTCGGCGTGAACGTTTCTTCCGGCAGGCGTGTTGGCCCATGGTCATCGGTGTCATCATTGGCACGGGGCTGAGCCTCTGGCAACGATGGGACGACAGCCTAACCGCCACCGCCGACCCCGAAGTAATGGTCTCCGTGACGAGCATCGCCCTAAAGACATTGTGGGAAACAAAGGTTTTCGTGGCTTCCCTGTTGCTGACGGGCTACTTCCTCAGTGCCGGACGAGGGCGCAAGGAAATACTGCACATCTTCCGCCGCCACTATGTGCTGACGCTCTGCTGCATCTTCTCGCTCTGCACGTTGCCCTTCGCACCGCTCGGCATCGAGAATGCCGTCACAGGAGTTTGCTTTTTCTCGATGTTCTGGTTGCTGTTCTTGTGCCAGTACTTGGCTGAAAAATACCTAAAGCGTAAAATATAAAATTGACAAGTCAAACGATTTAAACAGTTAAATACTATGAAAAGCTTTGAAAAGATTGTGGGCCTCATCGACGCCCCGTTTACTCCCTTCCGGGAGAATGGTGATGTGAACCTCGAACCTATCCCCCAGTACGCCCAGATGCTGGCCAAGAACGGGCTGAAGGGTGTGTTTATCAATGGTTCCAGCGGCGAAGGCTACATGCTGACGAGCGAGGAGCGTATGCAGATTGCCGAGGCCTGGATGAAGGCTGCACCCGAGGGCTTCAAGGTCATCGTCCACGTGGGCAGTTGCTGCGTCCGCGAGAGTCGCCGACTGGCCGAACATGCACAGGCCATCGGTGCCTGGGGCATCGGTGCTATGGCTCCCCCATTCCCCAAGGTGGGCCGCATAGAGGAACTGGTGAAGTACATCGAGGAGATTGCCTGCGGTGCACCCGACCTGCCCTTCTACTACTACCACATTCCGGCCTTCAACGGGGCTTTCCTGCCGATGGTGGAACTGCTCCGGGCCGTCGACGGTCGCGTTCCCAACTTCGCCGGCATCAAATATACCTTCGAGAGCATCTACGAGTACAACCAGTGCCGATTGTATGGCGATGGTAAGTTCGACATGCTGCACGGACAGGACGAGACCATCCTGCCCTCACTGGCCATGGGTGGCGCACGCGGTGGCATCGGCGGCACGACGAACTACAACGGTCGCTGCCTCGTGGGCATCATCGAGGCATGGAAGAACGGCGATTTGGAGAAGGCCCGCGAACTGCAGAACTACGCCCAGGCGGTCATCAACGTCATTGTTCACTTCCGTGGCAACATCGTGGGCGGCAAGCGCATCATGAAACTGATGGGCCTCGACCTCGGTCCTAACCGCACGCCGTTCCAGAACGTGACAGCCGAAGAGGAGAAACGACTGAAGGCTGAACTGGACGAGATTGATTTCTGGAATCATTGCAATATCTTATAAAACCACGAATTGCGCAAATTAACACGAATGCAGTATGAGACGAGTATTCCTTTCCCTATGCATGTGCCTACCTTTGCTGGCCCTTGCACAAAAAGAAGAAATCGCCATAGAGGCGCTGACCTCCCACTCGACACAGTGTGGACAGGGGGTAGCCGCGGCCTTTGCTGGCCAGATGGAGGGCACATTGCTGATTGCCGGCGGATGCAACTTCCCCGAAGCCCCTGCGGCAGAAGGTGGCCAGAAGAAGTTCTACGACTCGACATGGTACCTCGGCAAGCAGGGGTGGTACAGGACTAAGTTCGCCCTGCCTCACCCCGTGGCCTACGGTGCTTACGTGGCTTACGGCGACCAGGGTGTCGTCTGCATCGGCGGCACAAGCGGTGAGAAAATCCTTACCGACGACAGCACTGCCGTTGAGAAAAGCCTCACCGACGTCTATCGGCTGACCGACAAGGAAGTGAAGCCTTGGCCCTCACTCCCCGTAGGCATCGACCAGGCTGCTGCTGCCCGCGACGACAAGTACGTTTATCTCGTGGGTGGAAAGACGGACGGCACGCCACAAATGACCGTCTATCGTCTCTCCATCGAGGATGCACTGGCCAAGACGGGCCAGTGGGAAGCGTTTGCAACCCTTCCCGGCCAAGCCCGCCTGCAGCCTACAGCCGTCGTGCAGACCAACGGCCTCGACCATTCGCTCTATGTATTTGGCGGTTACGACCACACAACAGGCAAGATTGCCGAGGACGCACAGGAACTGAACCTCAAGGACCTGACATGGAAGTCGCACCCCGAGAGCCGTGCCACCGTGGGCATGACAGCCGTCACTTCGGGCTATAGCCACGTCTTGTTCTTTGGCGGGGTGAATAAGGACATCTTTGAGAAGGCCGTCGCCGGCGAGTTCGGCGAGGAATATCTCTCGCATCCTGCCGAGTGGTATCGGTTCAACCCCGACGTCCTCGTCTATCACACCATCACCGACTCGTGGTACGCCCTGCCCGGTTCGTCGCTCCTGGCACGGGCCGGTGCCGGACTGGTACAGGTGGGCGACAGTTATGTCCTGCTCGACGGCGAGTCGAAACCGGGCATCCGCTCCTCCGAGGTGATGAAGGTCTCGTTCCACAAGGAGACCCACTTCGGCTTGCTCAATTGGATTGTCCTCGTGCTCTACCTCGTGGCCATGCTCGGCCTGGGTGTCTATTTCATGCGTCGCGAGAGCGGGTCGGACGACTTCTTCCGTGGCGGTGGCCGTGTGCCCTGGTGGGCAGCAGGTATCTCTATCTATGCCACGATGCTTTCGGCCATCACCTACATGACCATTCCCGCGAAGGCCTACGCCACCAACTGGACTTACTACCCGATGCTCGTCTGCATCCTTCTGGTCAGTTGGCCCGTAGTGAAGTACTACCTGCCCTACTTCCGTAAGTTGAACATCACGTCGGCCTACGAATACCTGGAACTGCGCTTCAACGCCTTCACCCGCCTGATGGCCTCCACGCTTTTCATCGTCTTCATGATTGCCCGCATGGCATTGGTGCTCTACCTGCCTTCGCTGGCGCTGACGGCCGTGACGGGCATCGACATCTACATCTGCATCATCCTGATGGGTGTTATTACTATTATATATTGCACGATGGGCGGTGTCGAGGCCGTCATCTGGGGCGACGTCATCCAGGGCTGCATCCTCGTGGGCGGTGCCTTCATGGCTGCGGCCTACCTCTGGGGTAACACAGAGGGCGGATTCTCGGGTGCTCTGCAACTGGCCCTGGACAACGACAAACTGCGCCTCTTCGACTGGGGTTGGGACTATCGGCGCGTCACCTTCTGGGTGGCCATTCTGGGCGGTGGTATTGCCAATAACCTCATCTCCTACACCTCCGACCAGACGGTCATCCAGCGTTACCTGACCACGAAGGACGTCAAGAGCGCCAGCCAAGGCATCTGGATGAACGGACTGATGAGCGTATTCATCTCGGTCGTGTTCTACTTCATCGGCACGGGCCTCTACACCTTCTTCAAGACCCACCCCGCCGAACTCGACTTCACGATGGCCAAGGGCGATGCCATCTTCCCCTTCTTCATGATGAGCCAGATGCCGCAAGGCATTGCCGGCCTGCTGATTGCCGCCATCTTTGCCGCCACGATGTCCACAATTTCAGCCAACATCAACTCGGTATCGACGGCCTTCAGCATCGACTTCTGGAAGCGTTTCCGCCCCCAGACCGACGATAAGGAGATGTTGCGCGTGGCTCGCGTGACGTGTGTCATCGCCGGTTGCATCGGCGTGGGCATCGCTATCCTTATGGCCACCTGGAACATCATGTCGCTCTTGGACTACTTCAACACCATCCTCGGTCTCTTGACCTCGGGCCTCGGCGGTCTGTTCTTCATGGGCTTATTCATGAAGCGCGTCAACGGCATCAACGCCCTCATTGGCTTCATCGTCGGCGAGGTGGTCGTGCTCTACCTCCAGTTCTTCCTCCCCGAAAGTGCCCGTCCGTCCTTCATGCTCTACGGTGCCATCGGCATGGTAGTGAGCATCCTCACCGGCTGGCTCCTGTCGCTGGGGAACAAGAAAGAGACAAAGGCGTAATACGAACAATAACGGGAGAGTGTGTCATCCTGAAGTGAACCCCAAAAGTTTTTTGTCTAACTTTTGGGGTTCACTTCAGGATGATTAGTGGCACTCAGTTGTCTTTGTATTTTGGAGTTGGACTTTATGTCTCTGCCAATTCACGCAAAGGGACATGGGGCACGAGTGCCATTGACACCATCAGCGAACAGTTGCGAAGGGAACTTCCTGGACTGCGTGGTTTTTCAGCCCAAAGCATTCGTAATATGCGACAGTTCGCTGAATTTTGGCAGCCATACTTAATATGCTCGCCGTCGGCGAGTAAATTAGAAATTGAGAACCTGCACAGAGAAATTGAATATGACGGGTTTGCCTTGTCAAAATGGTCGCCGACGGCGAGCGAAATTGTCCGCGATGAGTTTCTTGGTATTAGTTTCTCCCACCACATGGAGATATTGCACAAGACTAAAGACATCAGAGAAGTGCTTTTTTACATCCATGAAACCGTTATACACCAATGGGACAAATTACATTAAGGGATGTGCTGAAAGCGGGAATCTCACAACCTGAACACGTCGCACCCAATAACTTTGCCCAGACAATGCCCTCGACAAGAGAGGCTATGAAAGCCATCAGAATGTTCAAGGATGAATATCTGCTTGACTACATTAATGTGGAAGATATTGATGCTCAAGAAGAGGATGTGGACGAGCGCTTGGTAGAGCAGCGCATTATTCATAATATCAAGCGGTTTATCATGACGCTGGGGCGTGACTTTACGTTTGTGGGGAACCAATATCATTTGGAAATATATGGTGAGGAGATGTGGAGCGACCTACTGTTCTTCAACCGCGAATTGAATGCCTTAGTAGCCATTGAACTGAAGGTGGGTAAGTTTAAGCCTGCCTATCTTGGACAACTATATGCCTATCTGCAAGTGCTCGATGACAAGGTGCGAAAGTCACATGAGAATCCAAGCATAGGTATTGTGCTGTGTAAGAGTGCTAATCAAGCATACGCTGAATATGCAGTGCGAGACTATAATAAGCCTATGGGTGTTGCTACCTACAAAACCATATCTGATATGCCAAAAGAGATGCAAAAAACACTCCCCGACATTGAGGAATTGAAGAAACTAATGGATACAGAAGAGTTTGGTGACTAAAAGACTTTATATGGACAAGCCAAGCGGCAAGGTCGAGCGAGTGGGTAGATATAAAGAGGAGATTTAAAATAATTATTGTAACTTTGCAATCGGAATATGAAGAAAGAAGAAAACAAGATAATCAGCAACAATGATGCTTTTGTAGGCGAGATTCGGTCTATTATCGATAGGGCTCGCTCAACGGCAGTACGAAGTGTGGACTTCTGCCGTGTGCGAATGTATTGAAATATCGGAAAGCGAATATTTGAGGAGGAGCAACAAGGTAAGGAGTGGGCTAATTATGGCGCGTATCTCATTAAGAATCTTGCGAAGGAACTGGAGCCCGAATATGGAAGCGGTTTCTCTGTAAGGCAAATTGAACAAAGTAGGCAGTTCTACAGAACATATTCAATTGCGAACACGGTGCGTTCGCAATTAAACTGGTCGCAATATAGGCGGCTTATTCAGATTGAAGACCCCGATAAGCGTGAATACTACGAATGGGAATCTGTAAACAACGCTTGGACGGCAAGAGAAACGGAGCGGCAAGCAAATTCGATGCTCAACGAGCGATTGTTGTTGAGCAATGCCAAGGAGTCGGTATTGGCTGTTGCACAAGAAGGCTGATTACTTGCGTTGCATCATATAGCAAGAATCCTCTATCACTCCAACTCCAGCGGCTCATAGGGCGTGTGGATGCTGACGGCCTCGCCCATGACCATGTTGCCGCTGGCGTCCACCGTGCCCTTGTGGAAATCGACGGCCTTGAACCAGTTTTCGTTGAACTTGCGTTGCATCTTCCATACCTTCTCACGGGTGGAGCGGTGGTAGTCGCGGTACTGCCGAAAGCGGGTGATGGGGTACGGACGGGTCTCCAGGCCGATAGCCTCGAAAGTATAGAGGCGGTCCTTGTCATAGACCTTTATGATGAGTCCGGGAAGGCCGCCGAACTTCCACGGACCACGCCGCACGGGTATGTCGGGCGCGAACCATGCCTCGAAGTCACGCCCCCGGAAGCGGCAGGTGGCACGCTGGCATCGGTAGCCGATGATGGTCTGCGTCTCGCCGTGCAAGGTCCACTGCTGCTTGGGCGCCGGCTCGGTGTACCACGAGTTCTCGCGATGCAGCCATTGCGGCATCTGGCAGTACTCCGTCAGTTGGCCGTCTTGGAAGAAATAGTCGCTCCACTCGTATTCGCTCCATTGTTCCGGTTCGCGTCCGCCCTCGCCCAACCAAACCGGAACTGTCTGCGCCCGTGGGTTCGTTTTGTGCCAAAGCGCGCACAGCGAATCGCTGAGATAGACGAACTGGCTGTAGTACTTCACGACCCGCCTCCCCACGTCGAGCCGTTGCAGGTCGATGTACGTCTGCGGGTCGCCAATCTTCTCGGCACAGAAGGCATAGCGCACCCGCAAGCGCGTCGTGTCCAGTACGTCCATCTTCGAAAAGTCCCTGGGATGGATAGGACGCGGGCATCGCCCCGTGCCCTTGGGTTGTGCACTCGTCCCTATGCTTACGGCAAGGGCGAGGAGAAAGGGGATAATACGTTTGTCCATGACTCCTTTCAATTTTCAACTTTCAACTTTCAATTATCCTTCATTCCAACTCCAGCGGCTCATACGGAATCTTGGGGCCGGACACGGGCACCCATTCGCCGAGTGCATTCTGCTTCATGCCGCCACGGCGCCCCATAAAGTTCATGTATTCCTCGTTCAGGCCGCGGTTCAGGCGGAGATAGTGGTTGCGGTTACCCTTGCGGTAAGCATCATAGGAGAAGCGTGTGATGGGTTCCCGTCCGCGCTTGATGCTGACGGCCTCGAAGGTGTAGAGGCGGTCCTTGTCATAGACCTTCAGAATGAGCCCGGGCAATCCGCCGAAGAGCCACGGGCCTCGACGGATGGGGATGTCGGGCGCGAACCACGCCACGAAGTCGCGACCGCGCCAGTGGCACGTGGCCTTTTGGCACTTGTGGCCAAGGACTGTCGTGGTTTCGTCGGCAAGCGTCCACTCCTGTGCCGGATACTGACTGACCACATACCCGTTCTCGCTCTGGAGGCCGTGGGGCATCGTGTGGTACTCCGTGGCGGTCTGCCCTTCGATGTAGATGTCGGTATATTGGATTTCGTTCCAATAGTCGCTCCGCTTGCCGTGAATCGGACAGGCACGGGGGACACCGTCGGCATGCACGCCTTTCGCTTTCCACGTCTTCAGGATTTCCTTCTGACGGGCCTCGCCTTCGCGCACGAACTCACTGCTGCACTTCGTCACCCGGCGCCCGACCTCCAGCACTCGCAGGTCCACGTACGTGTCCTGGTTGCTCAACGTGTCGGCGTTCAGGGCGTAGTAGATGCGCACGTCGCTGGTGTCCACCACCGTCGTCTTCCCCAGGTTCTTGCGACTCAATATGAGGATGCTCGCCTGCTTCTGTTGCCCCCATGCCCCCATAGATAGGGCAAGGGCGAGGAAAACGGAAATAATTCTTTTGTCCATAACTCTCTTCACTTTTCAATTTTCAACTTTCAACTTTCAATTTTCAACTGTCCGTCATTCCAGTTCCATCGGTTCGTAATCGTGAGGTGCCGAGAGAGGCTCGCCCATGCCCCCTGGCGCATTCGGGTCGTACTTGCGTCGGCCGGAGACTCGTAAGTAATTGCGGTTGTAGGCCACTTGCAATTTCCACGTATGCAATCGCGTGGACTTCTTGAACTCGTCCGCCGGGTACTGGTAGATGGGGAACGTGCCCTTTTCTATGGCCACGGCCTCGAAGGTGTAGAGGTGGGCGGTGTCGTAGATTTTCAGGATAAGTCCGGGCAGTCCGCCGAACTTCCAAGGGCCGCGACGTATGGGGATGTCAGGTGCAAACCACGCTTCGTAGTTGCGTCCACGCCAACGGCAGGTCGCCCGCTGGCACTTGTGGCCAAGGATGGTCTTGCTCTCGTTGTGCAGGGCCCACTGGATGGGCGTCATCTTCTCCGTGTAGCGCAACGGCCACTCCTGTCCGAGTGGCATACCTGCCCATTCGTTCAGCGTATCCCGTCGGAAGAACAGGTCCGTGTATTGATACTCACTCCAGATGTCGGGCTTGCGTCCGCGCATCCACCACGTGCCGTTTGGCACACTTCCTGCATGGGGATTCGCCTTCGCCCACTTCACGCGCTCGTTATCGGTCTGCTCCACAAACCAACTGCAATACTTGTCGCATCGTTTCCCGATGAGCAACTGGCCACAATCCAGATACGTACTATCCTGTGTGATGTCCGTCGCGTTCCACGCATACAGAATGCGCAAGTTCGCCGTGTCGATGACTTTGCGGCGCGTCACGGTGTTGTGTCTCCCCGGTGCCGACGCTCCGCTCTGTTTCTGCTGGGCACTTGCCCCACCACATACGGCGAGGGCGAGGATGAGGGTAATGATTCTTCTTTTCATGATGCTATGCTTAAGGAAATAGATAATATTATATGGGATATGCGATTTTCTTTCGATTTTATTTGGCAGAAACAACTAAAAGTCGTACCTTTGCTCTCGGAGAGTTCCCGCCACGCTTCCCGAAGACCAGCGTACCAGGGCGGGACGGTTTTTTATATACAGGTCTATGGAATACACCAAGCAACCCATCACCCTTGCCGAACAGATAGAGATTCTGAAGAAGCGAGGGCTTATTTTTGATGATGAGAAAGAGGCCATAGGTGTCTTGCAACGAATCAGTTACTTTCGGTTGGCGGCCTACTGGCGTCTGATGGAGGCAGACAGCAGTCGGCACGACTTTCGGGAGGGGAGTCACTTCACCACAGCATTGTCTCTCTATCGATTTGATAACGACTTGAAGGCGTTGCTCTTTCGTGCCATCCAGACCATTGAGGTGGCTGTACGCACACAGATGATTCAACACTTCTCGATGAAATACGGAGCATTCTGGTTTATGCAAGCCGAACTGTTTGGCAGCGCGGATATATACCAGAAACACATGAAAAGTTTGCGCAAGGCCCTTGGCCGAACACAGGACGATTTCATCAAGGAACACTTCCGACGTTACGACACTCCCGACATGCCGCCTGCATGGAAGACGATAGAACTGACCACAATCGGCACCCTGTCGCGCATGTATAGTAATTTCAAAGACAACAGTATAAAGAAGCAGGTGGCTCGAAGTTTGGGCATTCCGCAACATGAGTTCATGCGCAACTGGCTGGAGAATCTGACCATCATTCGCAACATTTGTGCCCACCATGCCAGATTGTGGAACATCCACTTTGCCATCCATCTGCGTCTGCCTCATCGCTTGCCATTCCCATGGATTCAAGATTCTGCGTTTCCCATCGACCGCCTTTATCCCCAACTCTGCTGCATAGCCTACTGGCTGAATCGCATAGAACCACAGAACACCTTCGTCCACGAATTCAGGACATTGCTTCGCCGTTACCCTGATGTGAAGGTGACCGCAATGGGCTTCCCTGCTAACTGGCAAGAGGAACCGCTCTGGACGCTCTGACACTGCCCTGCTATTTCTTTCTTCTGTCATTCCTTTTCCAATTGTTCATACGGTTTCGGCTTCGAAACCAAGGTGCCCGTATCGGTATTGATGAAACCGACAGCCTTAAAGTAGTCGCGGTTGAGGTCACCTTGCAGTTTCCACACCTTCTTGCGCGTCGTCAGGCTGTAGTCCTTCTTGGGATACTGGTAGATGGGGAAGTCGCCCTTCTCTATGCCCACGGCCTCGAAGGTATAGAGGCGGTCAGTGTCATAGACTTTCAAGATAAGCCCGGGCAGCCCACCGAACTTCCACGGCCCGCGACGAACGGGGATGTCCGTCGTGAACCACGCCACAAAGTCGCGACCACGCCAATGTGTGGTGGCCTTCTGACAACGATGCTCACAGATGGTGGCCGTTTCGTTGTGCAGCGTCCACTGCATCGTGGGGTACGGCTCGCTGTAGCGGTAGTGATGAAAGATGCGGTAGGGCATCGTGGCCCACTCCGTCAGCGTATCGCCCCGGACGAAGATGGCCGACCACTGGTATTCGCTCCACGTGCCGCTCATGCGCCCCCTCATGCCGAGGTCCTTCTTGTAGGCACCCGCATCCGGATGCGTCTTCTCCCATTGGGCAAAAGTGTCGTCGGCCCGCTCCATAAACAGGCTGCAATACTTCGTACACGTCTTGCCCACCTGCAACTGGCCGAGGTCGAGATACGTGTTCATGTCCTTGATGTTCTCGGCGTTCCAGGCGTAGAGCACGCGGACGTTGGCACGGTCGATGACCTTTCTGCCCAACGTACCCCGATAGTACGGGTCGGGGCAGCCGCCGCTGCCCTGCTTCTGCTGGGCACTTGCCCCACCGCACACGGCGAGGGCAAGGATGAGGGTAATGATTCTTCTGTTCATGATGCTATATTTTTAAGGTTCTTACGTTTCGTCTTCCCGACAATGTCTCTACTATTATATATACGCGCAGAGCCGAAATCTGACGCCCAGGGGGCAACTTTTTGCACGAAAAAGGAGCGCACCGACTGGTACGCTCCTCCTTCACTTGTCACTCACGGGGTTCACTCCGTGATGTCCCGAGGGTGCCGTTGCAAAATAGGTATTTTGCGGTCTCAAAATAGGTATGTTGCGGCTTCAAAATAGGTATTTTGCACCCCTCAACATACCTATGTTGAATCGGCAGGGTCATAGGCTTGCTGTTACAGGGTTACTTTTTCTTGGGTTGTTTCGCCCATTGATAGACGAGGTGAAGCATGAGGTAGCGTGGCAGTGTGTTATAGACGGTCTCGGTGCGTCCCTGCCCGTTGATGACGATATTTGTGGAGGAGAGTTGCCCGAGGATGTCGAAGCCTTCGAGGCGGGCTATGAGGGTGCCGCCGGCCTTCCTACCGAAGGGACGAGGAAAGGAACGAGCCACAGAGGCGTTCCAGACGAGGTCGTTGCGGTTGAGCGAGCGGTCGCCATAGCCCCGTCGGGAGTACATCTTGAGGTCGGTGGCCAGTGTGAAGCCCTGGAGCCAACGGGGGACGGCGGACGACTCCTCGCGCTTGAAGTTGTAATTGACCGTAAGGCCGTACTGGAAGTTCCAGGCGTTGATGGTCTCGATGGTGTGTTCCTCGTTCGTGGTGTGGCGGAACTCGACGTTGGTAGGCAGGCCGAGTGTGAGGTTACGCCACGTATAACTCAGCGTCAGGCGATTTTCGATGTAATAGTTATTGACGTGGGAAAGGCCATTCAGCATATCTACGTTACGTGTGTAGTCGCCGTGGGTGTAGATGTTGAGCATCAGGCGGCGGGGACGGTCGAGCGGCATGTTGTAGAAGTTGAAGAAGTAGGTCTGCCAGTTGCCCTCTACGTTTTCGGGCCGATAGGTGGTGATGCCTGTCGTGGGGTCATAGGCCTGCCCCTGCGACACCTGGTGACGGAAGAAGCGCAAGCCGCCGCCGAAGCGTTCCGAGATGCGCCGCTCGCGCCAGTTGCGGTTGATGCCGAACTGCATGCGGTGGTTCGTGGCTCCGCGCAGATGGGGGTTGCCATAGCGGCGGACGAGGGGATTCTCATCGTTCAGGATGTTCACCTTCTGGAAGAGGTCGGGCGTCTGGAACTCGATGCCGTAGAAGATGTCGTAGGAGTGTGCCCAGTTGTGGGTGGCGACCTGCACGTGCAGTTCGGGCGACATGGTCCACTTGTGTTGCGTGAGCGTCGTGTCGGCGTATGCGCTGCGATAGTCCAAGCGTTCATTCACGTTGAAGAAGTGCATCTGGTAGTAGGCCCGGATGTACGTGCCATCCCTATCGTAACTGTAGCCGGGCGTGAGAGCCAGACGGTTCTCCACGCGGCGGTGGGTACGGTCGTAGGCGTTCTGCAAGTCGAGCGTGTCGGCCAGATAGACGTCGTTCGTGTTGTCGCGTTGGCGGAAGAGGAAACGGTATTCGGTGTTGAGCCACAGGCCGTTGAGCCACGTGATGCGGTAGTGGGGGGCGATGCTGACGTTGGTCTCGCTGGAGGGACGCGACGAGTGGCGGTTGAGCAGACTGTTGAGCGAAGGTGTCAGTTGGTAGCGCAGTTGCTCCTCCGAATTGCGATGACTGCGCCCACGGTTGTACGAGGCATTGAGTTCCACGCCCACATTGTCGCCCGAGGCCAGTTTCTTGGTCAGCATGTTTTCGGTCTGTAACCATAGGTTGTGCCCATTGTTTTGTGCGCTATGCAGACTGTTGTGGATGAGCGTCTGCTGCATGTCGGTGCTCAGCGTGGCGGCGAAGACGCTGTCCAGCAGGGCCGTGGTCGCGCCGTAGCGGGCAGGGTCGCTGCTGAACTGAGCCGAACGGGTGCGGCTGTGGCTGGTGGCATCGCTGTAAATGAGGCTTGCTGCGGAGTAGAGGAACAACGGCTTGTTCAGTTGGAACACGTTGTAGGCGTTGAGTGAGAGGTTGCGGTTGCGGTTGTGGTCGGCCAGACGGTTGTAGGTCGAGGGGCTGTTGGTGTGGAACTGTTCGGTGGCCACCAGCGTCTCGTCCGTCGTGCGGCGCCAGGCCACGTCCACACGTGCGTCCTCCTTCCATCGCTTGTCCTTCTCCTCGATGAAGAGGTTCACGCCCGCAATGCGGTTCTCCTGCAAGCCCTGCGGCTGGTTGCTGGGCGACCACTCACCGTCGCTGCCCGGACGGCGATTCTCGTTCACGTTGTTGGCATTGGCATAGACCGAGAGGCGCGAGTTGTCGGTGTAGCGCATGGCGAAGAGGCGGGCCAGGTACGGCGAGGTTGAGTTTGTATTGACTTCGCCTTGGCTGCCGTCCTTCCAACCGCCGGCACCCTCCACGTTTGCCAGCCAGCCCTTGTTATACTCGCGTTTCAATTGCACGTCCATGACGAAGCGCTTCTTGTCGTAGTTGCGTCCCAGGTAGTGGTCCAGTTCCGTCTCCTTGTGGTACGTCTGCACACGCTGCACCGTGTAGGCCGGCAGGTTGTCCAGCATCACGCGGTTGTTACCCTTGAAGAAATCCTTGCCGTTCAGCATCAGTTCATCCACCTGTTCGCCATGTACCAGTATGCGCCCGTCGTCCTTCAGTTCCACGCCGTCCATCTGACGGATGAGCGCGTCGAGCATCGACCCCTCGGGCAGGTTGAAGGCATCGGCGTTGAAGGTTATCGTGTCGCCGTTGTACGTCATCTTGATTTTCGTAGCCTGCACGACCACCTCTCGCATGCTCCCCTCCATGAGCGAGTCCACCGGCATGAGGTCTGGCTGGCTTTTCTTCTTCATATAGTGCCACGGCGCATCGAAGTAATCGTTGCGGGCGATGTGGTGCACGTGGTAGCGGATGTCGGTTGTCTCGTAGTCAGGATGTTCGGCGCGGATGATGTACTGCTCCTCGTGTGCCGGAATCTGGAAGCGGTAGGCATAGTCGTCCTTACCGCCACCCGCCCACTGCTTGAACACGTGCATCGTGTCCACCACGGTGGAGTCACTACGCATCAGCGTCACCCTCACGTCGGGGATGCCTACGCGCGTCAGGGAGTTCTTCACGTGGCCCCACAGCGCGATGGTGCGCTCCCGGCGCTGCCCTGCCGTGTCGGTCGGTTTCTTCTCTCTTGTTTCCTGTGCCCCCGCCGTCGCGGCGACGATGACGAGCAGGACGGTTACGATGATTTGCTTCATGGTGTGCCGTTTCAGTTACCTTCATACTTATATACCTGTTTCCCTTTCCTTATATAACATTTCGAAGCAGAAATGTTATGCGAACTGAGCAACAAAATTACACGACAAAGGCAATATCACCAAAGAAACTTCCTGACATTTCCCTGACATTTGTCTGACATCACCAGTTTATGCCCATTCCATCGCTATTTTTCCATAGCGCAGTAGTCAGTAACCTTGCGTCGTTAAGATTTACCTTGAGCCGCGAAGATTAGTAATCATGAAGCGTTAAGATTAGTAACCTTGAGCCGCGAAGATTAGTAATCTTCCGGCTTTGACGCCCATGTCATAAAGAGTACCGAGGCTATAGTTCGTTCTTCAGAAACTCTCTCAAGGGTATGTGAATGATGCCCTCGTACTTACTGGCATCCATGAAGGGAGTCATGGAGACAACGTATTTCGGATAGTTGTCGTTTATCTTCTGCAAATTGCCAAACTCCCGTTGGAAGGTGGACTCTTCGCTGATGAGATAGGACGCCTGCACATAGATGGTGTTATCGCCCTTCGTAGCCACAAAGTCTATCTCTGTCGCATACATCTGACCTACGGTAACCTTGTAGCCCTGTCGGAGAAGATGCTGAAAGACCAGATTCTCTACTATCTTCTCGATATCATTGGCGCGCCGGCCTCCTACGATGAAATTTCGCAAACCCACATCGCCGAAGTAGTATTTGTCGTTGTTCTCCAGAAGTTTCTTCCCATGCAGGTTGTAGCGAGTGACATTGTGTGCAAGGAAAGCCTCAACGGTGGCTTTCAGGTACTTCAGGACAAGATTCTTGGACACCTCATTCTTGTTGGAGGTCATATAGTTCTGGATATTCGTGGCCGAAAGCGGCTTACCGATATTGTCGCCAACATATCTGATCAGATTCTCCAGGAAAGGTACATTCCGCACCTTCTTGCGCCGCACGATATCCTTCACGAGTATGGTGTTATAGACACCCTGAAGATACTGACGGACAACTTCCGAATCGTCCAGGCCCATAGGCCGCAGACCTGGCAGGCCGCCGTAGTTGATATACTTCAGCAGAGCATCATCGTTGTCTTCCAGATTATGGAAAATAAGGAACTCCTCATAACTGAGCCCCTGAACAAATATCTCCACATAGCGGCCCGAAAGCAGCGTCGCCAAGTCGCTGGAAAGCGTGTCAGAATTGCTACCGGTCACGACGATATCTACGTCCGGACGGTCGTAGTAGTTCCTAAGACCACGTTCAAACTCTTCTATCTCCTGAACCTCATCAATCAGGATATACGTATGTTTACCAACTTCCCTGTGTTCATCCACATATGCCACCAGTTCCTTGTAATTCTGAATAAAGTCGAAGTCGGTCTTTTCCTTGTCGATATAGATGACACAAGCATCCTCCTGCTGTTGCTTCCTTTGGACAATCTCTTTCATGACATAACTCTTGCCGACTCGGCGCTGGCCAGTCAGAACAATCAGGATGCCCTTGCCGAGAAACTTCTCTACTCTGGAATAGTAACGAGGTCTTGATATCAGTTCCATATTCTTTCCTTATTTCCGTTTCGACGACAAAGTTAATAAATTATGTTGATTATACTAAACAAAATCAAAAAGAAAATATATTTTGTTCATTATAATTAACGATTTCGACCATTACACCTTCAATCGTTATTCGGAATCTGCTGCATAGCAGTAGCAAATTCCGACGTTCTATAAGTCCCCGAGGGGGCGACTTTTTGCACGAAAAAGGAGCGCACCGACTGGTACGTTCCTCTTTCACTTGTCACCCAAGGGGCTCATTCCGTGATGTCCCGAGGGTGCCGTTGCAAAATAGGTATTTTGCGGTCTCAAAATAGGTATGTTGCGGCTTCAAAATAGGTATGTTGCACCCCTCAACATACCTATGTTGAATCGGCAGCCTCTGTATGGTGGCTCGTCATGGCTGGCAGGTTGCTGTTTCATGGTCGTAATCTCTTTGGTTCAACGATACTATTTTCGCGTCCCACGGTGGCAAGGTTGGCGAGTTATCTCCACGCCGCCAAACCTTTTAAGAATGCTTAAGGAAGATTAAGGAAAAACCCGTTGGCGGAATTAGACAGTAAAAAGAATGTATAGTAAAAAGTTGCACATATCACAGATTTTTAGTAACTTAGAGCGTCCAACCTTTAAGTTATACAATCTGATTATGTGCAACCTGTACACAAAGTTCGTGAAGT